>NZ_CAJYMB010000045.1 GCF_913775985.1 uncultured Pluralibacter sp.
GCTGCGGCTGAGCTTGCGCAGCCCCTGCCACAGCGCGTGCCGGTCGGTGGCCCGTTCGACCACTTCCGTGAGCGTCAGGATAAAGGCCCAGACCGCCATCAGCAGCCCGAGCACGGTCATGGCTTCAATGCGGTCCTGCAGCAGCCACGGCAGCAGCAGCGCCAGCGCCACGGTGGCGACAAGAGCCAGCAGCAGGCGAGCGCGCAGGCGCTGCGGCTTGTCGCGCCGCCAGCGCACCAGCGGCCCGACGCCCAGCAGCAGCGCGAACGGCACCATCAATACGCTGAACAGCGAGTTAAAGAACGGCGCGCCGACAGAAATACTGCCCAGCCCCAGCTCTTTGTGCACCAGCGGCAGCAGCGTGCCGAGCAGTACCACCAGCATTGCCGCCACCAGCAGCACGTTGTTGCCCAGCAGCAGCGTCTCCCGGGACCACAGCTCGTAGCGCACCCGGGCGCGGATTTTGCCCCCTTTCACGGCGTACAGCAGCAGCGATCCGCCGATGACAATAATCAGAAACGCGAGGATGAACATCCCGCGGGACGGATCCGAGGCGAAAGAGTGCACCGACACCAGCACGCCGGAACGCACGAGGAAAGTGCCCAGCAGGCAAAGAGAGAACGCGGAGATAGCCAGCAGCACCGTCCAGGCCTTAAAGCTGCCGCGCTTTTCGGTCACCGCCAGGGAGTGCATCAGGGCAGTGCCCACCAGCCACGGCATCAGCGACGCATTTTCCACCGGATCCCAGAACCACCAGCCGCCCCAGCCCAGCTCGTAGTAGGCCCAGCCGGAGCCGAGCACGATGCCGATAGTCAGGAACAGCCAGGCCGCCTGAGTCCACGGGCGCGACCAGCGCGCCCAGGCGCTGTCGAGGCGTCCCACCATCAGCGAGGCGATAGCAAAAGCGAAGGCTACCGAAAAGCCGACGTAGCCCATGTACAGTAGCGGCGGATGGAAGATAAGCCCGATATCCTGCAGCAGCGGATTCAGATCCGCCCCTTCGATGGGAAACGCCGGCAGCGTGCGCAGGAAGGGATTAGAGGTAAGAAGAATAAACAGCAGAAAGCCGGTATTGATCATCCCCATCACCGCCAGCACCCGCGCAACCGCCTCCAGCGGCACGTTGCGGCTCAGCAGCGCCACCGCAAAAGTCCAGCCGCTCATCAGCAGCACCCACAGCAGCAGAGAGCCTTCGTGGGCGCCCCAGGTGGCCGCGACCCGGTACCAGACCGGGAGCTGAGTGTTGGAGTTATTGGCGACGTAGACCACCGTAAAGTCGTTGACCACAAAGGCGTGAACGAGAATAAGGAATGCCCCGACGATGGTAAGAAACAGCGCCCAGCTCAGCGGCCGGGCCAGCGCCATCATTCGGGTATCCTGGCGCAGCCCGCCCCACAGCGGGTAAACGCTCAGCAGCGCGGCAATCCCGAGCGCCAGACAGAGTAAAAAATTGCCAATCTCCGGCATCATGAGCGCGGTTCTCCTGAGTTCGGACGATGATTTTCTTCCATCGCCTGCTTCACTTCCGGCGGGGTGTAATTTTCGTCGTGCTTGGCCAGCACTTCCCTGGCGCGGATATGCAGCGGCGCGTCAAGCTCGCCCTGGGCGACAACGCCCTGCCCTTCCCGGAACAGGTCCGGCAGGATCCCCTCATAGCTGACGCTGACCACGCCGCGGGCGTCGTACAGCTTAAACGTCACTTTCAGGGAGCGGCTGTCGCGCTTGACGCTGCCCGGCATCACCATTCCGCCGATGCGCAGACGCTGGCCCACCTCCGGCTTGCGGCCGTCTTCATTCTTGCCGTAGATAACTTCGCCGGGGGTGTAAAACAGATCGATATTCGAGCGCAGGGCGTACAGCACCAGCACCGTGGTCAGGCCGATGCCGAGCAGCACGGCTATTGCCAGCCAGAGCCGGGTTTTGCGGCGGCTATTCATTTCCGGCCTCCTGCGCGGCAGCGCGGCGGCGGGCGGCGGACATGCGCCGGGCGCTGGCCTGCTGGCGGCGAATGTCGCGCAGCAGCGCGGCACGCTGCCAGCGGGTGTGCAGCACCAGCGCCAGCAGCGGGAGCAGCGTAAAGGCCACCGCCAGCCAGACGTAAAAGGCGTAGCCGCCCATCAGCCAAAAATCGTGCCATGAGGCAAACGCGCTATTCACGAGAGGCTCCTTGTTTCTCGGCGAGGGCTGCAGCCCACGGGCGGCGGCGCTCCTGGAACAAAATCAGGTTGCGCAGGCGCATCAGGGTCAGGGTGGCAAACAGAGTCAGGAAGGCGAAAATGGTCAACCGCAGCGGAGTGCGCATGCTCGGATCGATGGTCTTCTGCATATTGGTGGAGCCCTGATGCAGGGTATTCCACCACTCCACCGAGAAGTGGATAATCGGCAGGTTTACCACGCCCACCAGCACCAGGATCCCGGCGGCGCGCCCGGCAAGGCGCTTGTCGTCAAAGGCGTTATACAGCGCAATAGCGCCAATGTAGAGGAACAGCAACACCAGCTCGGAGGTAAGCCGCGCGTCCCAGATCCACCAGGTGCCCCACATCGGCTTGCCCCAGGCGGAGCCGCTAACGAGGGCGATAAAGGTGTAAACCGCCCCCACCGGCGCCATCGCCGCCGCGGTGAGATCTGCCATCTTCATCTGCCACACTAGGCCGATAAAGGCGGCAATCGCCATGGAAGCGTAAATTCCCATCGACCACATGGCCGCCGGGACGTGCAGATACATGATCCGGTAGCTTTGCCCCTGCTGATAATCCGCGGGCGCAAACACGAAGCCCCAAACGCAGCCCGCCGCCAGCAGCAGCGCGCTGAGAACGGCCAGCCACGGTATCAGCTGCCCGCACAGCCCGTACAGGCGCTCTGGTTTTGCCAGTTGATGTAATCCCTTCATAGTCATTACTGTCATTGCTCAAATTGCCAGATTGAAATTGTGATTGTGGTTACTGCACGCTGATGCGCAGCGCCGCCGCAGTTGCAAAGGGGCTCAGCGTGGCACAGCCCGCCAGAAACGCCCCAAGAATAGCCAGATAGCCGTCCACCGGCAGCAGCATCTGCGCCGCATCCACCGCCGCGGTGGCAAAAATTAACAGCGGGATCGTCAACGGCAGCACAAGCAGGCTCAATAACACGCCGCTGCGCCGCAGCCCGACGGTCAGCCCGACGCCAATCGCCCCGAGGAAACTTAAGGTCGGCGTGCCCAGCAGCAGAGTCAGCGCCAGCGTCTGGCCGCCCTGCCACGACAGGCCAAACAGCAGCGACACCAGCGGTGAAATTAGCAGCAGCGGCAGGCCGGTGACCGTCCAGTGGGCCAGCACTTTTGACAGCACCACCCCGGAGAGCGGTACCGGCATCAGCATCATCTGCTCCAGGGAGCCGTCCAGATAGTCGTCGCGAAACAGCCTGTCCATGCCCAGCAGCGCGGCGAGCAGCGCCGCAACCCAGACAATGCCCGGCATTATGCGGGTCAGGGTCTGCGGCTCCGGGCCGATCCCCAGCGGGAACAGGGTAATAATGATCAGAAAAAACCACAGCGGGTTGAGAATTTCGGCGCTGTTGCGAAAGGCCAGACGCAGATCGCGTAAAAACAGGGATTTCAGCATAGGGGCGGCGCTCCGTTTTCGCTCAGCAGCAGCGTGCGCAGCGGTACGTCGAGCGGGCGCAGCGGCTGGTGGGTGGTCATGATGACCGTTCCGCCCTGCAAGACGTGCTGTTCAATGTGCCGGGTCAGGGTTTCGACACCGGTTTTGTCGAGCGCGGTAAACGGCTCGTCGAGGATCCACAGCCTGGCGCGGGTAAGCCACAGCCGCGCCAGCGCCACCCGGCGCTGCTGGCCGGCAGAGAGCTGAGCAACCGGCGTCTCTTCGTATCCCACCAGATCCACCTGCTCCAGCGCCTGCCAGCGTTGGTTAAGTGTGCGGCCAGGATGGTAAAAACGCAGATTTTCATCTGCGGTCATGATCCCTTTGATCCCAACCCGGTGCCCCAGCCACAGCAGCTGCCCGTGCCATGCTTCACGCTGGCGGGATACCGGTTCGCCCTGCCACAGGATCTGCCCTGCTCCGGGCTGCGCCAGCCCCGCCAGAAGGCGCAGCAGCGAGGTTTTACCGGCGCCGTTATCGCCGGCAATTTGCAGAATTTCGCGCGGCTGCAGCGTAAAGGAGAGCCCGCTAAACAGCAGGCGATCGCCGCGCTCGCAGGCAATATCAGTGACATTCAGCATCAGAGTAGGTTTGTTTCGATCGTCCATTTCACCGAGCCGGGAATTACGTTAAGGTCAGTTTCCCGCAGGCCGTTCAAAAACGCGGCTCATCGCCCGCGCCGCCGCCCGCTAAGGCCCAAAGCGGCATAGTATACCCTTATAAATGAACCGGAGTCTGTGGCGACTTGTGACAAATCATCATTTCAATTGTTAAGCGCAAAAAGACGGCATGCCAGAGCACGCCGTCTTCCTCGATGAGATAATTGCGGGGATTATTGAGCGAAAGCGCCCAGGGTTGGCACTTCCGTGGCGCTGACCGGAGTGCCGGCGTAATCTTTGCCGCCGTTGTCAGCAATCACTTTCCCGGCGTTGCGGGCCGGCGAGCCGGACTGCAGCGCGAATGCAGCAGGATTGGTTTCGCTGACCGGTCCCACGAACTGCGGATCGAGGGACAGACCGTCTTTATTGTTGCCGCCTTCCGGGTTATTCGGCAGGGTGCCGACGCCGATGAAGTCGTTATTGTAGAAGCTGAATTGCTGGCCCGCGCGGGTTGAAAGCTTCATTTCCGGTCCGCTATTCACCACGATATTGTTGGCCCACTCCACTTCGACATTCGGGGAGTTGTCGTTCTGGAAGAAGAGGACGGTATCTTTACCCTCGTGATAAATGGTGTTGTTGTAGATTTTATTACCCTTTGAGACGCCCGGGCAGACCTGGAACAGCCGCGCCTTATCGTTGTAGCTGACGTTATAGCGCATGATGGTGTTGTTAGTGACCGCGCCGCTGTAGGGGCAGAGCAGCAGCAGGCCACCGGCGTTATTGTGGCTGTAGTTATACTGGAACAGCGTATTGATTGCCCCACCGTCGGCATCAAAGGACATCCCGTCGTGGGAGTTACCGCCGCCGGAGACGTCGTTGTACTGCACCGTCACGTCCTGGGTGTTGAAAGCCCAGATCCCGGCATTGTTCTCTTTGGAACGCAGCTGGAAGCCCGCCAGGGTATTGCGCTCAATCAGCGCGCCCTGCACGGTATCGATTTTAATGCCGTCCCCGGCGATAGAGCTGAGTTTGTTGCCGCGAACAACTACGCCGGTGCTCGGCGTCCACGGGCCGACGCCGCTGGTATCCTGCTTGCCCACTTCCGCGCGCTTGTTCCACAGGGATTTAAAATAGATGCCGGAGCGATCCACGTCATAGATGGTGTTATTGTCGATGGTCAGCTTATCGAAATTAGAGGGAGAGTTGGTCCCCATAACAGAAATAAGGATCCCTGCCGAGCCGGTGATTTTTTTATTGTCGCCACCGCGCACGTTGTGAATGGTCAGATTTTTTACCGTAACGTTTTTAGCCACGCCGTAGTCTGCCAGCCGAAGCTGTACGCCGTTGCGCTCGCTGCCGGGGCTGGCGGCGTTGATGACCTCCAGATCCTGAAGCGTGACGTTGACCATATTTTCAATCAGGATCGCATCGTGAGTACCGTTCCCGTCAATCAGCGGCGCTTTACCGCTGCCGCTCTTGCCAATGATCACCGGCTGGCTGTCGCTGCCGCCGCCCTTCGGCTTGAAAGAACCTTTACAGACGCTGCCGCTGGCGAAAAATACCTTGTCGCCGGGCTTCAACGTTTGCTTGTTAATTTGATCGAGCGCGTTAAACGGAGAGGCCGCACTGCCGTCCCCGGCGGTAGTGGCCTGACAGGCAACATAATAATCGCTGGCCATTGCGGTACAGGGTAACGCCATTACCCCAATAATTGAAAAAAGAACACGCTGATAGCGGCTGGTGGACATATCCTCTCCTTACTGTTGTTATGGAAATTAAGTTCGCAGGTGCGACAGGGAGTATTGCCAATATTATTTCTGCGGTTTTTACATCCGCAGAGGGCAGGAAGAATTTCCTGCATTCCTGGTGATTTAATAGCGACTGAAATAAGGCATGGATGAACTATTTCAGCAGCCAGCCTCAATCTAGTACAGAAAACATCAATATTGCAAATTCTTAAAACATTGTTTCAAATGATTAACCCTTTATTTTGCTAATGTTATTGAGCCAGGTTTAATCATTTTTTCACGCCAATTGTACAAAGCAGCCCGCGTGTAAAATGCATCAGGTAGTCAGCCTTAAGCCACAAAAAAAGCCCGCGCGAGGCGGGCTTAAAAACGTTAACTGTCGGTTATTCCGGAGGATTTTCACCTTCTTTAATAAAGGTATCGTCAATCTCCTCGATATTGCCCTGATGATCGCGACCGGAGAGTAAATTCCAGCAGGCGATAAACAGTGCGGCGATCAGCGGCCCGATCACGAAGCCGTTAATACCGTAGATTTCCATCCCGCCGAGGGTTGAAATCAGGATCAGATAATCAGGCATTTTGGTATCTTTCCCCACCAGCAGCGGGCGCAGGATATTGTCCACCAGGCCGATAACAATCACGAAGAAGCCGATAATGAACGCCCCCTGCCAGATGTGCCCGGTTGAGAATAAGTAGATGACTGCCGGCACCCAGACAATCGCCGATCCCACCGCGGGCACCAGGGAGAGAAACGCAATCAGCGCGCCCCACAGGATGCTGCCGTCAATACCAACGATTTTGAAGGCGATCCCTCCCAGAATCCCCTGCACGATGCCGACCACCACGGTGCCTTTTACCGTGGCTCTGGACACCGCCGCAAACTTCACGAACAGATGGTGCTTAACAAAGTTCGACAGCGGCAGCGACTCCATGATCTGCCTGACCAGCCACGGGCCGTCTTTAAGCAGGAAGTACAGTAGGTAGAGCATGATGCCGAAGCTCACCGCGAAGCCAAAGGTGCCCTTACCAATCAGGAAGGCGCTGCCTGCCAGGTACTGACCGCCCTTAAGCGCCACCGACGACAGCTTCTCCTGAATCTGCGCGGTATTGTTCAGATCGTGCTCGGCCAGGAACGACTGAGCCCATGCAGGAAGATGATTGAGCAGGCTGGCAAACACTTCCGGAAGCTGGGTGCGGTTGTGCTGCAGCTTCTCGTAAACCATATTCAGTTCAATCGCCAGCGACGAGAGGATCAACATTAAAGGGATAAAAACAATCAGGCAGATAAGCAGCACCGTCAACAGCGATGCCGCGCCGTTGTGGTCTTTCAGCATGCCGCGCAGTTTATTCTTCACCGGGTAGAAAATAACGGTAAGAATCGCCCCCCAAAATACGGCTGAAAAGTAAGGTGCCAGTATCTCGAAAAATGCCCACGTTACTAATGCCAGAATAAGGATAAAGAATCCCTTGGTCATTCCGTTAAATCTCATCGTGCCATCCTGTAAATACTCATTAAGAACTCTCGCACTATAGAACCAATTTTCGAATTTACAAGTTTACACTGCGCGACTTTATCGGCGCGGCGTACGTCACGGGAAAAAGCCACCGCTGGCATTTTGCCGCGGTTCAGGCTAAAAATGGCTGACCTTTATCTTTCAAGGATAATTCCACTATGTCTATTCATCCTGCCGCCCGCCAGCGCATCAGCACCCGGGTAAAAGATGTCGGCGGCATTGCCGTATCCCGCGCGCTACCGGTACGCGAGCGGCGAACTATCGGCGCGTGGTGCTTTCTGGACCACGCCGGCCCGGCGCTGTTCGAATACGGGCAGGAGGGTCTGCAGGTCGCGCCGCACCCGCATATCGGGCTGCAGACCTTTACCTGGATGCTCGACGGTGAGGTGCTGCACCGGGACAGCCTCGGCTACCGCCAGCGCATTCGCCCCGGCCAGGTCAACCTGATGACCGCCGGGCGCGGCATCGCCCACAGCGAAGACACGCCCGCCGGGATCGACCGGCTGCACGCCGCGCAGCTGTGGATTGCCCTGCCCGAAGCGGAGCGCGATATGGCGCCGCGTTTCGATCACTATCCCGACCTGCCCCGCTGGCAGGACGGCGGCGTTAACTTCACGCTGCTGGTAGGCGACTACGGCGCACACCGCGCCCCTACCCTGCACTTTTCGCCGCTTATCGGCATCGACATTGCGGCCCAGCAAGCGGCTTCGGCAGATCTGCTCCTGCGCGAGGATTTCGAGTACGGGCTGTTCGTGCTGGAGGGTAGCGCCGCCGCTGACGGCGAGCCGGTCGCTGCGAACGAGCTGCTGTATCTTGGCAAAGAGCTCACCTCGCTGGCGGTATCGCTTTCGGCAGGCGGCCGGGCGCTGCTGCTCGGGGGTAAAAAGCTCAACGAGCCGGTGATGATGTGGTGGAACTTTGTCGGGCGCAGCAAAGCCGAGCTGCAGGCGGCGGTGGCCGCATGGAACAGCGGCGATCCGCGTTTTGGCCGCGTTGTCGATGACCCGCGCGCGCCAACCCCGTCCCCCATCATGCCCTGACCGTCCGGTGGGCGCACCGCGTCCGCCGCCTTTCCCGCCCACAAAGCAAAAAAAAGGCCGATCGCGGGGGCGATCGGCACAGAAATTTGCTTGCGCAAAATCTTTGAAAATTCGTTACATCGGGAAAATACGATGTGGCGAGACTTTATCGGGAACGGTTCCGTCCCGCAAGTTATTTTCATCATTTATATTGCAATTTTTTAGGATATATCCTCTAGGGTATTGCAATACCATCAGTGCTTTATGCTGCTTATCCATAATACATTAGCATGACTCACCTATTCCGTCGCGGCAGCATACCCGATTTCGGCCCTGCTGCTTGGCCAAATACAGGCGCTTATCGGCAACGGACTGCAGGTGCTCAATGTCGTAGCTGTCGTTTTCATCGCTGGCGCTGATACCCAGCGAGGCGCTTATCCGCACCGACTGGCCGCAGGAAAGGAGTATTTCACGGCGGTAGATGCGTCCGCGAATGCGCTCCGCCACCGCGCAGGCCTCCTCGAGGGAGGTATCCGGCAGAATAATGCAAAATTCCTCACCGCCTACACGGCCAATGAGATCCCCCTCGCGTATTTTTTCCGCCATCATGGCGGCGGTCTGGCTTAGCACCTTATCCCCCGCCTGGTGGCCGTAGGTATCATTAATCCGCTTAAAGTGATCGAGATCGAGCTGGATCACCGCCAGCGGCTCGCCCCTCGCCTCGCAGGCGGCGGCCACTTTTGCCGCCGCATCAAACAGCGAGTTGCGGTTGTACAGCGCGGTGAGTCCGTCGTACCACGCCTGCCACTGGAGAGACGCCTGCAGCGCGCTCATGTTGTGCACCATCCGCCGGATCACCGCCCACGAGAGTAGCAGCAGCGAGGTGAACAGCAGCCACAGCAGCCCAAGCGCGATCGACATTTCGCCAAAGTCGCTGCGCACGCCCTCGGAAAGATAGTTCACTCGCAGTACCACGCCGTCGAAGCAGCGCAGCTTCTGCCAGCTTACGTAGCGGGTATCGAAGCGCAGGCCGCCGCGGGTGTCCTCCTCAAAGGCGCGGGATAGCTGCGCTTTCTCCACCGGACTAAACCCATCGGCTGAACGGCTTTCGTTCATAAAAGCTATCGGCGTCAGGCTGCTGTCATACAGGCGGAAGTCGCTTGCCTTCTCGCCCTGAATGGCACGTTCGAGCAGCTCTCTCATCTGCGCCGGCGTAAAGATCATCGACAGCACGCCGTACCAGTAGCGCTCAAAGTCCAGCGGCAGGGAGGCCACAATCTGCCGCCCGTCCTGATTGCTCGCCTCGCCGTTAACCATTGACCAGCGTATGCCCCGGGCGGGGTTACGGCGCCCGGTCTGGTTCACGAACCAGGGTTTCGCAATCAGGGCGCTGAACGCGGCAACGGTATCGTCCGCGGAGGCATCAGTGTCGCTGGTCAGGTAATATCCCGCCCGGGAGACATAGTAAAATTGATACGGCGCGCTGTTGTAGGCGCTGGCGAGGCGCAGGAGATAACCTCCTTCAAGTGCGGCGTACAGCTCATCGTCCTGCTTTGGCGTATCCCGGGAGAGCAGCGGCGTGGCGGCAACCCGGGCATCGGAAATGCCGAACACTTTCAGGGTACGCTGATTGTTGAGGTAGACGGACCAGCTGTCCTCGGCGCGCTTGCTCTGATAAGCCTCGCGAGCTTGCTGCAGTACCGACCATCCCAGAGGATTTTCCAGCGCGGACTGCATCCCGCTGCGGTAAAAAAAGAGCTGCCCGGTAGCCATCTGCAGTTCGCCATCAAGCTGGTGGGCCACATCGGCGATGGAATTACGCTGGCTGGCGACCCACGAATCCTCCAGCACCACAATTTCGCGCCAGGTCAGCAGCGTGGCGAACAGAATTACCGTAAAAAAACAGACGTTGACCACGCGCCCCGGATTTTTAATCCCGTTCACCGCCAGGGGATTGTTGGCACGCGCAGTTAGCAACACAGAAACACCATTGTTATTCTCAGACTGGATTGAATACAGCAACGCCCGGCACTGGCCGGGCGTTGAGGTTATACCCGTCATACTTCAAGTTGCTTGGGCGTTGGCTTTATCACTCGGCTCATCCATGAGCCTCGCCCTGAAGGGCCGCCGCTTTGCGGCGTTCAAATCTGTTCCTGACAGATTTGTCGTTCACCCCGGTCACATACTTATGTATGCTCCCGGGGATTCACTCACTTGCCGCGTTATTCGGCCTGCGGCCTCACCCCTACGGGGTCAGCGCTAGCGCTGCTCAAAGCATCAAGGATGCTTTGTCAAGCAACTCGAATTATTTAGGGTATATACGCTTGCCCCTGCGGACTGTCGCCGGGAACAAGTTCATCTTCACGAAACGCCTCCCGCTTGACGCTGAAGCCGTCGTACCAGCGGCACTCGACCATTCCGCTGGCGTAACCGGTCACCACCATCGCGGGACCGCCGCTTTTTACCTTTACTTCATCACTGACCAAAAAGACCATAACCGCCTCCGGTATCAGATGAAACGTTTTCACCATAGCGTAAGTCCGGCTATTTTGCGTAACGAGGCGTGCGTTATTTACTTTTTACCACGCAGCTTTGCAATCAGGTTGACCACGCCGAGCAGCACCATGCCCAGCGCCAGGCCAAGCACCAGGTTGCACAGCGCGGGCAGCGCGCTTTCGACCAGCCCGCCGAAGCCGGCAGCGTAATGCTCAATAATATGGTGCAGCGGCGCGATGCCGTGAACCACGATGCCGCCGCCCACCAGAAACATGGCCAGGGTACCGACGATGGTCAGAATTTTCATCAGCCACGGCGCCAGCACCAGCAGCCCTTTACCGACGCCTTTCGCCAGCGCGCTTTGCCGATCCGCAAGCCAGTAGCCCATGTCGTCAAGCTTTACGATAACGCCCACGATGCCGTAAACCCCGATGGTCACCAGCACCGCGATCCCCGACAGGATCAGCACCTGGTTGAGCAGCGGCGCGTCAGCCACGATACCGAGGGTGATCGCCACGATCTCGGCCGAGAGGATAAAGTCGGTGCGCACCGCGCCTTTGACTTTGTCACGCTCGAAGGTTTTAGGATCCTGGCCCGACAGGGCCTCCAGCCGCTTCTGGCGCGCTTCGGCATCGCCTTTATTTTTACGGGCGTGCAGGCTGTGCAGTACTTTCTCTGCCCCTTCGTAGCACAGATATGAGCCGCCGAGCATCAGCAGCGGAGTGATCGCCCACGGAATAAAGGCGCTGATCACCAGCGCCAGCGGCACCAGAATCACTTTATTGAGCAGCGAGCCCTTCGCCACGCCCCACACCACCGGCAGCTCGCGGTTGGCGCGCACGCCGCTGACCTGCTGGGCGTTAAGCGACAGATCGTCACCCAGCACGCCGACGGTTTTCTTCGCCGCCACTTTCCCCATCATCGAGATATCGTCCAGCAGGGTGGCGATATCATCCAGTAACGTTAACAGACTGCTTCCGGCCAAAATATTTTCCTTCGTAAATAAGTACTCTCAGAGTCGATACCCAATAGTATGAAGCAAAAAATGCCGCTTACCCACGTCGGGCTGGAATCAAACGGAATAGTTTCAGAATAATCAAGATGAAAACGGCGTTTTAGCACCGGGGTCGAGCGCCGAAATACCGCGGGTGTCAATCTGCGCGCTGCCGCTGCCGCCGCAGATCCACTCTTCGAGCCGCGCGGCCAGGGCCGCGTCGTCAAGCCGCAGCCTGCCGCGCAGGGCGCACTCCCAGACCACCAGCACCCGCCAGCCCTGCCCGGCCAGCTGTGCGATGTCGCGCCGGTCGCGGCGCACGTTGCCGTCAATTTTAGCCAGCCAGAAATCGGTGCGGGTGGCGGGGACTTTGAACAGATAGCAGTCGTGGTGGTGCCAGAAGCAGCCGTGGGTAAAAATGATGCAGCGGTACTCCGCCAGCACAAAATCGGGCCGCCCCGGCAGGCCGGCGTCCTGCACGGTAAAAGAGAAGCCCGCCGCGTTCAGCAGCCCGGCCAAGCGCTTTTCGATGGCGGTATCGCGGGTGCCGATGGCGCGCATGTTTTTGCTGCGGGTGGCGGGATTATGCACGTCCGCCATCGGCCTGCTCCTGCTGGCGCAGCGCCGCGGCCTGCAAAATGCGCGATTTAAGCAGCGCGGCCACCGCCGCAAAGGCCGGGACCACCACCGAGTTGCCGAACTGGCGGTAGGCCTGAGTATCGGAGACCGGAATGCGGAACTGATAGCTCCCCGGCGCTTCGAAACCCATCAGCCGGGCACACTCCCGCGGCGTCAGGCGGCGCGGCCGGCGGCGCTGGTTATCCGCATCGTCAAAGTCTTTTTCCCCCAGCGCTTTATCCCAGCCGCGATCGATTAAGATCTCCGCGCCGTCCTTGTAATAGCGGGCGGAAAGCGTGCGCGTCACGCTCTCTTCCCGAAGCGGATCCACCAGTCCGTAGCCGAAACCATTGCCCCGGGCCTGGTGCTTTTTAGCGTAGCGGTAGAGATACTTCCACAGCACCGGCGTGAGAATAAAACGCGCGTCCACCGTCGGCTCCAGCAGCGAGGCAAAGGTTGGCCGCCGCACGGGATAGCGCGACGGCAAATCCCGCAGGGTGAAGCCCGCCGCCAGATTCAGATCCCGGCGAAACCCCACCAGCACGATACGCTCCCGGTGCTGTGGCAGAAAATGTTTGCCGTCGATGATTTTCGGATCGTCCGGCCCCGCGTCGTCGGCATCGGCCACGTCGTAGCCCAGTTCGTCCAGGGTCTGCATAATAATGCGGAAGGTTTTGCCTCCGTCGTGGCTCTTGAGATTTTTCACGTTCTCCAGCACGAATATCGCCGGGCGGCAGGCGTTAATCACCCGCACCACGTCGAAAAACAGCGTGCCCTGCGTGTCGCAGGCAAAACCGTGGGCGCGGCCCATGGCATTCTTTTTCGAGACGCCGGCCAGCGAAAACGGCTGACAGGGGAAGCCCGCCAGCAGCACGTCGTGCTGGGGCACGCGGCAGCGGATGTGCGCCGCCGCTTCGTCGTCGCTCACCTCCGGGCGATGGCTCAAGGTGATGCTGCGGATATCGTCGTTAAACTGGTGGCTCTGCGGATCGCAGTACCAGTTGGCGCGATAGGTACGCACCGCGTGCTTGTTCCATTCGCTGGTGAACACGCACTGCCCGCCGATGGCTTCAAACCCGCTGCGGATGCCGCCGATACCGGCAAACAGATCCACAAAGCGAAACCCGTAATGGGGATGTGACGCGGGCGGCACGGGCAGCAGCCCCTGCAGGCGCTGCAGCTCGCGGTCGCCCAGCCGGCGGCTGATTTTACCGGTTTCAACCGCGCGCTTGAGGATAGCCGGGGTCCAGTGCTGCTCGCCGGCGTCAAGCAGCGTCGCCACCAGCGTTTTGATGCTGTAGATAGTCATCAGCTGCGTCACAAGCTCAAGGGCATCGGGCTTCCCGCCGCCGGCGCTCTCGTTCATCAGAAGGGATTCAGGATGTTGCTGGGTCATAATCGTTGCCGGTACAGTCCATTTTTCCCGAGAGTAGCATATTTCTGCCCCGCAGCCTCCGGCTCAGGGGATGAAGCGCCGCACAATCTCCGGGTCAAGCTGCTGAAAATCCCCCTTCAGCTCTGCCGACAGTTTTGCCATAAACTCCACCAGATAAGCCGCGCTGTGCCGCGCCATCTCGCGCCCGCGCTCGGTTTGCATGGTGTCCGGCAGGCCCAGCAGCTTGCGCTGAAAGTGGTCCAGCGCGTAGCGGGTATCGTCCAGCGCGCGGCGGTCGGCAAAGGGGTCTTCGGGGTCAAACAGCGCGAAGCCGAGCCGCCCTGCCACGGCGAACACTCGCGCCATGCCGATAGCGCCCAGCGACTCCAGCCGGTCGGCGTCCTGCAGGATGCGGGCCTCCGGGGTAAGCGGGTCTATCTGCGCGCTGTGGCTGTGGGCCTCAATGGCGTGGCGCACGCCGGGCAAGCGCGCCTCGGGGAAGTCCGGGAAATCGTCGCGCAGGATCTGCGCGGTTTTTTCAGCCGCCAGCACCGAGGAGCGGCTGCGGGCGGGATCGTTTTTAGCCAGGCTGACAATGTCGTGGAAGTAGCAGGCAGTCAGCAGCACCAGCGCGTCAACGTCCTCGCCTTCGGCCAGCCGCTGCGCCGTGGTCCATACCCGGCGAAAGTGGGCAATATCGTGACTTGGGTCGTCGGTCGCGTAATGTTTGGCAAACCAGGCATCAAAGCGCTGCTGCCAGCGTGGGATATCCATTATTCTCTCGCTTGTGTTATCGGCCCGAACGGCGGTGCCGTCCAGGCTCGGGTGACGCTTAGCCGTTGAGGGCCTGCCAGCGCTGATAGACCTTCAGCGCGTCGGGATCGGCCTTGCGGATCATCGGCAGGCGCCGCTGCTCAACGGGTTTAGCAAATTCGTCGTAAAAATTTTCCAGCTCGAAGTACTTGCGGTCGTCGCGATACCAGGTCACGTACTCCTCCCGGGTGGTGATGTAGAAGACCTGCCGCGGGCTGCAGTAGTAAAGCGCGCCCAGGCACATCGGGCAAGGGCTGGCGAGAATATAGATATCGCAGTCGGTGAGATTTTCCGTTCCCAGCGTGCGGCACGCCTCGCGGATAGCGAGGATCTCAGCGTGCGCCGTCGGGTCGCTGGTCTGGGCTGCCTGATTGGCGCTTTGGGCAATCACCTCGCCGTCCCGAACCACCAGCGTGGCGAACGGCCGCCCTCCCTGCTCAACATTATTCATGGCCAGTTCAATTGTCTGTTTTACGAAATCCATACTTTCTCCTTACGGGATAAATGCCCTTTTGTTTTGCGCGCTGCGCGCCCGCCGCCCTGCGGCGGGTGAGAAAAAGTATAGGCGTAACCCTGGACACATCAGGGGAATGACGAAGGGAAGCGGCCGCAGAGCCGCGGCATACAAGGCTTTGGCAGGCACGAGGCCCGCCACTTTAAGATAAGTCGTAAGGCCGCTAGCCGGCGGCGAGGTCGTATTTTTTGATTTTTCGGTACAGGGTGGCGATGCCGATACCCAGCTCGTCCGCCGCCTGCTTCTTGTTGCTGTAGCGAGACAGCGCCTCGCGGATCATCTGCCGCTCCATCTCCTCCAGCGCGGTGACGCTCTCCTCCTGCGAGGCCGGTGCGCTGCTGCTGCGTGCTGCCGAAGGCTCGGCAAGATCGCTGCTGCTGAGCAGGTTCGGCGGCAGCAGCGACATGTCGATGATCTCTCCGGAAGGCGCAACGTTCACCAGATACTCCATCAGGTTGCTCAGCTCGCGAATATTGCCCGGCCAGCGATAGCGGCGCAGCAGATCCAGCACGTCCTGCGCCACGCCGGGATAGACCAGATTCAGCCGCCGGGTATGCAGATGGAGAAAATAGTGGATCAGCAGCTCGATATCCTCCTGGCGCTCGCGCAGCGGCGGCAGGCGCAGGGGAATGACGTTGAGGCGGTAGTAGAGATCTTCGCGGAACTTGCCCTCGGCGATGTACTGGTCGAGGTTCTGGTTGGTGGCCGAAATAATGCGGATATCCACCGGCACCGGATGGCTGGCCCCTACCGGCTGGATCTCACGGGACTCGATGGCCCGCAGCAGCTTGGCCTGTAACGTCAGTGGCATATCGCCAATTTCGTCCAGAAACAGGGTGCCGCTGTTGGCCGCCTGAATCAGCCCGGTCTTGCCGTTGGCCGACGCGCCGGTAAACGCGCCTTTTACGTAACCGAACAGCTCGCTCTCCAGCAGCTGCTCGGGAATGGCGGCGCAGTTGATGGCGATAAAGGGCTTGGCCTGGCGGTCACTCAGCTTGTGAATGGCGCGGGCAACCACCTCTTTTCCGGTGCCGCTTTCGCCGACGATCATCACGCTCGACGGGCTCGGCGCCACGCGGGTAATCAGCTTTTTCAGCTGGCGCATGGGACGGCACTCGCCCACCAGCGCCTCGATTTGCGGCCCCTCCTGCCCGGCGCTGAAGTCGGCCGACGAGTGAGACTGGTGGAAAGCCATTAAGAACAGCCACTGGTCCTGCACCGCGTGCAGCTGACCGATAATCAGCTCTTTGCGGTCATCAAAAGAGATAATGTGCTGCATGTGGCCGTGCTTGAAGTTATCTTCAAAGGTCAGCGGCTGAAACTGTATTTCCTTACCAATCACACTGCTCTGGTTAAAGCCCATAATTTTCAGCGCGGTCTGGTTAGCAAATTTAACCTTTTGGTCATTGCCAATCACCAGCACGCCCTGATCCATATTTTCGATCATGGTTAAGAATATTTTCTGAATATTCTCGCCGCCGGCCTGATCCTGTAAAAAGCGCGAAACGACAATAGTAGAAACGTGGCGCACGTAGTCTGAAAACTCCTGAATATTGGCATTAATTCGCGCCTGCTGCTCGCGGGTTAATGCCACCAGGCTAATTACGCCAACGCACTGGTTCTGATAAATAACCGGGGTGCCGAGAAAGGCTTTTTCGGCACACTCCTGTTTATTTGTGCAATCCTTGCAAAGCGGGTCAAAACGGGAGTGGGTAACCACCTTCTCCTTTTTTGTATCAATAATGTAACGAAGAAGTCTTGAGTTTGTATTTAATTTTTGACCCAGCTGTTTGCTGAACATCCCTGTTCCAGCTACCCTGTAGAGCGCGCTATCTACTATCTCAACTTCCAGCTGCACTACGCTGGACAGCATTCTGGCAAACTTCTGAATGGTAGGCTGTATCTGCATTAACATCGAGGGTGTAGTAGACGGTATCATAATCGGCCTTTTAAAATTGCTCAGCTGGAACGTACCTGTACGTCTCATTTTCTTTTTTCTTTCCGCGATGATACCACCCACTATCACCCTTCACGTTGATACAGATAATGCTCCCGACCGCTCCTTATATTAAATATGCAGTCGCTATCACACTTTCATATCAATCTGATAAATTTGCGGCGGCTTTTATCATATTGACGAGAATACAAAACGATAATCCCGATATTTCAGCAGCCCGCAACTTTCTCTTCCTCACCCTTTCCTGACGTCGAGCGCGGACTTATTCCCGACATTGCCGCTCCCAGGCTTAAATTCGTGACAGGCTTCGCATAATACTGCGCTTTCAACCCCGGTTATCGACGATAGTGGGGAACTGGCACGCTTATTGTTAGTGATATTACAGCGCTGGCAGTCGCCCATTCGGCATCTCGCTCATCCGACCGCACAGCAATCAATAAGACTGTTATTCACGACCAGGATTGAAACATGAAAACTGTTAACGAACTGATTAAGGATATTAACAAACTGAACTCTCACCTCAGCGAAAAAGATTTTCTGCTGACCTGGGAGCAGTCGCCGGATGAACTTAAGCAGGTGCTGGATGTGGCCGCGGCCCTGAAAACCCTGCGCGCGGAGAATATCGCCACTAAAGTGTTCAACAGCGGCCTTGGCATCTCGGTATTCCGCGACAACTCAACCCGCACCCGCTTCTCCTACGCCTCTGCGCTGAACCTGTTAGGCCTGGCCCAGCAGGATCTGGACGAAGGAAAATCGCAGATTGCCCACGGCGAAACGGTGCGTGAAACCGCCAACATGATCTCCTTCTGCGCCGACGCCATCGGCATCCGCGATGACATGTTCCTCGGCGCGGGCAACGCCTACATGCGCGAAGTGGGCGAAGCGCTGGACGACGGCCACAAGCAGGGCGTGCTGCCGCAGCGTCCGGCCCTGATTAACCTGCAGTGCGATATCGACCACCCGACCCAGTCGATGGCCGACCTGGCATGGCTGCGCGAGCACTTCGGCTCGCTGGAAAATCTGAAAGGCAAGAAAATCGCCATGACCTGGGCCTACTCCCCGAGCTACGGCAAGCCGCTCTCGGTACCGCAGGGCATCATCGGCCTGATGACCCGCTTCGGCATGGACGTGACTCTCGCCCACCCGGAAGGCTACGACCTGATCCCGGACGTGATTGAAGTGGCGAAAAACAACGCGAAAGCCTCCGGCGGCAGCTTCCGCCAGGTCACCAGCATGGAAGAAGCGTTTAAAGATGCCGATATCGTCTATCCGAAGTCCTGGGCTCCGTACAAAGTCATGGAGAAACGTACCGAGCTGCTGCGCGCCAACGACCACGACGGCCTGAAAGCACTGGAGAAAGAGTGCCTGGCGCAGAACGCCAAACACAAAGACTGGCACTGCACCGAAGAGATGATGAAGCACACCCGCGACGGCGAAGCGCTGTACATGCACTGCCTGCCGGCGGATATCACCGGCGTCTCCTGCGACGCGGGCGAAGTGACCGAAGGCGTGTTCGAGAAGTACCGCATCCCGACCTACAAAGAAGCCAGCTGGAAGCCGTACATCATCGCCGCGATGATCGTTTGCCGCAAATACGCGAATCCGGGCCAGGTACTGGAGCAGCTGCTTAAAGAAGCGGAAAAACGCATTAAATAATCTCCCCCGGCTGGCCTGCTGGCCAGCCTCCTCCCTTTCGCCAATACATAATAAGGATCGAGTATGTCTGCTTTCTCGCTCAAAATGGACATTGCCGACAACCGTTTTTTTAACGGGGAGACGTCACCGCTGTTTTCGCGCCAGCAGGCGCAGCAGGCCCGCCATTTCCATCAAACTATTACCGGCTATCAGCCGACGCCGCTGGTGGCCCTGAATGAACTCGCCGCCCTGTTCGGCGTGCATAAAATTTTGGTGAAAGACGAATCCCGCCGCTTCGGCCTTAACGCATTCAAGATGCTGGGCGGCTCATACGCTATCGCCCAGCTGCTGTGTGAAAAATACCATCTGGATATCAACGCGCTCTCTTTCGACCAGCTGAAGTCGAGCATCAAAGAGAAGATGACCTTCGCTACCACCACCGACGGCAACCACGGCCGCGGCGTTGCCTGGGCCGCGCAGCAGCTGGGGCAGAACGCGGTTATCTACATGCCCAAAGGCTCCGCCCAGGAGCGCGTTGACGCCATTCTGCGCCTCGGCGCCGAGTGCATCGTCACCGACATGAACTACGACGACACCGTGCGCTTCACCATGCAGACCGCGCAAAAAAACGGCTGGGAAGTAGTGCAGGACACCGCCTGGGAAGGCTACACCAAAATCCCGACCTGGATCATGCAGGGCTACGCCACGCTGGCGGACGAAGCGGTTGAACAGATCGCCTCAATGGGAATCAAGCGCCCGACCCACGTTCTGCTGCAGGGCGGCGTCGGCGCAATGGCCGGCGGCGTGCTCGGCTACCTGGCTGATGCCTATGGCCCGAAAAATCTGCATTCCATTATCGTCGAGCCCGAACTGGCGGACTGCCTGTACCGCTCCGGCGTGAAAGGCGAAATCGTCAACGTTGGCGGCGACATGGCCACCATCATGGCGGGCCTGGCCTGCGGCGAACCCAACCCGCTGGGCTGGGAAGTGCTGCGCAACTGCGCCAGCCAGTTTGTCTCCTGCCAGGACGCGGTTGCCGCCCTCGGCATGCGGGTGCTCGGCAATCCGCTGGGTCAGGATCCGCGGGTTATCTCCGGGGAGTCCGGCGCGGTAGGCCTCGGCCTGCTGGCTGCTGTGCATTACCACCCGCAGCGCGACGCCCTGATGCACAAGCTGAAGCTCGATAAAAATTCCGTGGTGCTGGTGATCAGCACCGAAGGCGATACCGACGTTAAGCACTATCGCGAAGTGGTCTGGGAAGGCAAACACCCGGCCGCGCAATAACCGACTTTTAAATTCCGCCCGCCGCGCGGGCACTGGATTGTTAGAACTGGAGAACACGTTCATGGCTAAGCAAATTCCGTTCAAAGAAATCGTTGAGCAATCAAAAAAATACGAAAAAGAGATGACCCGCTTCCTGCGCGATATGATCGCCATTCCCAGCGAAAGCTGCGACGAGAAGCGCGTAGTGCACCGCATTAAAGAAGAGATGGAAAAAGTCGGCTTCGATAAAGTGGAAATCGACCCGATGGGCAACGTGCTGGGCTATATCGGCCACGGCCCGCGCCTGGTGGCAATGGATGCGCACATTGATACCGTCGGCATCGGCAACATCAAAAACTGGAACTTTGACCCGTACGAAGGCATGGAAACCGACGAGCTGATCGGCGGACGCGGCACGTCTGACCAGGAAGGCGGCATGGCGTCCATGGTTTATGCAGGCAAAATCATCAAAGATCTGGGACTGGAAGATGACTACACCCTGCTGGTGACCGGCACCGTGCAGGAAGAGGACTGCGACGGCCTGTGCTGGCAGTACATCATCGAACAGTCCGGCATCCGTCCTGAGTTCGTGGTCAGCACCGAACCTACAGACTGCCAAATCTACCGCGGCCACCGCGGGCGCATGGAGATCCGCGTCGAAGTTCAGGGCGTCAGCTGCCACGGCTCCGCGCCGGAGCGCGGCGACAACGCCATCTTCAAAATGGCACCGGTACTTACCGAGCTGGAACAGCTGGCGCAGAACCTGGGCAACGACGATTTCCTCGGCAAAGGTACCCTGACCGTCTCTGAAATCTTCTTCACCTCTCCGAGCCGCTGCGCGGTTGCCGACAGCTGCGCCGTGTCTATTGACCGCCGCCTGACCTGGGGCGAAACCTGGGAAGGCGCGCTGGAAGAGATCCGCGCCCTGCCTGCGGTGAAGAAATCCGGTGCGGTGGTCTCCATGTACAACTACGAGCGTCCGTCATGGACCGGTCTGGTTTATCCGACCGAATGCTACTTCCCGACCTGGAAAGTGGAAGAGAATCACTTCACCGTTCGCGCCCTGAGCAACGCCTACGAAGGCCTGTTCGGCAAAGCGCCGGTGGTGGACAAGTGGACCTTCTCCACCAACGGCGTATCGATCATGGGCCGCCACGGCATTCCGGTTATCGGTTTTGGTCCGGGTAAAGAGCCGGAAGCCCACGCGCCGAACGAGAAAACCTGGAAATCCCATCTGGTCACCTGCGCCGCGATGTATGCCGCCATTCCGCTGAGCTGGCTGGCAACCGAGTAATTGAGTCATTAAATCACTGTTGTGATCCCTCCCGCCGCGTCCGCGGCGGGATACTGAGGTTCCTATGCGCGTACTGATTAAGAATGGCCTTGTTGTCAACGCCGACGGACAGGTTAAGCAGGACCTGCTGATCGAAAATGGCCTCGTTAAGCAACTCGCCGACGCCATTGAGCCAGAACACCCCTGCGAAATTATTGACGCCGACGGCTGCTACGTGATGCCCGGCGGCGTGGACGTACACACCCATTTCAATATTGACGTTGGCCTTGCCCGCAGCTGCGATGACTTTTTCACCGGCACCCGGGCGGCGGCCTGCGGCGGCACGACCACCATTGTCGATCACATGGGTTTCGGCCCGGCGGGCTGCAACCTGCGCCACCAGTTTGATATCTACCGGGAATACGCCGCCTACAAAGCGGTGATCGACTACAGCTTTCACGGCGTGATCCAGCACGTAAACCACGGCGTCCTCGACGACATACCGATGATGGTGGACGCCGGGATCAGCAGCTTCAAACTCTACCTGACCTACCAGTACAAGCTGAACGACGATGAAGTTCTGCAGGCGATGCGCCACCTGCACCGCGCCGGGGCCCTGACCACGGTGCACCCTGAAAACGATGCCGCCATCGCCCAGCGCCGGGCGGAGTTTATTAACGCTGGCAAGACTGCACCCCGCTATCACGCCCTGAGCCGACCGCTGGAATGCGAGGCAGAAGCCATCGCCCGGATGATCAACCTGGCGCAGCTGGCAGGCAACGCGCCGCTGTATATCGTGCACCTGTCGAACGCACTCGGGCTGGACTATTTACGCCTGGCCCGCGCCCGCCGCCAGCCGGTGTGGGTAGAAACCTGCCCGCAGTACCTGCTGCTGGATGACCGCTGCTACGAGCGGGAAGACGCGCTTAACTATCTGCTGAGCCCGCCGCTGCGCAACGCCAGCAACAACGACGCGCTGTGGTGCGGCATCAGCGACGGGGCAATTGATACGGTAGCCACCGACCACTGCACATTCTCGTCGGTGCAGCGTAAAACCATCTCCGGCGGCGACTTCAGCCGCTGCCCGAACGGCCTGCCGGGGGTAGAAAACCGCCTGCTGCTGCTGTTCTCCCACGGCGTGATGACCGGGCGCATCAGCCCCGAGCACTTTGTGGCCCTGACCAGCGCCAATCCGGCGAAGCTGTTTGGTCTCTGGCCGCAGAAAGGCGTGCTGGCACCGGGCGCCGACGGCGACGTGGTAATTATCGATCCCAAACGCACCACCACTATTCGCCACGAAATGCTGCACGACAACGCCGACTACTCCCCCTACGAGGGTTTTATCTGCCAGGGCGCGATCCGCCAGACCCTGTCCCGCGGGCGGATCATTTTTAACAACGGCGCCTTTACCGGCAGCGCAGGACAGGGCCGCTTCCTGCGCCGCAGCCCGTTTTCCCCTGTCCACCTTCCGGTGGGCGGAACAGAGCATTAAAGAGAGGATTGTATGAGTAAAAAAATTGTTCTCGCCCTCGGCGGGAATGCGCTGGGTGACGATCTTGCCGGCCAGATGGCGGCGGTCAAACAAACCTCACGCGCGATTGTCGATCTGATTGCCCAGGGCCATCAGGTGGTAGTGACCCACGGCAACGGCCCGCAGGTGGGGATGATTAACCTCGCATTTGAAGCCGCGGCCAAAACCGAAGCCCACACGCCAATGCTGCCCATGTCGGTGTGCGTGGCGCTGAGCCAGGGCTATATCGGCTACGATCTGCAAAATGCCCTGCGCGAAGAGCTGCTGTCGCGCAAGATGGATATCCCGGTGGCGACGCTTATCACCCAGGTGGAAGTGGACGCCAACGACGAGGCCTTCCTCAACCCGACCAAGCCCATCGGCTCCTTCTTTAGCAAGGAAGAAGCGGATCGGATGACCCAACAGGGCTACATCATGAAAGAGGACGCCGGGCGCGGCTACCGCCGCGTAGTCGCCTCGCCGAAGCCGGTTGACATTATTGAGAAACAGACCGTGAAGGCGATGATGGAAGCCTGCCACGTGGTGATCACCTGCGGCGGCGGCGGTATTCCGGTGACCCGCGAAGGGAACCACCTGCGTGGCGCCAGCGCGGTGATTGATAAAGACTGGGCCAGCGCCAAGCTGGCAGAGATGATCGACGCCGACATGCTGATCATCCTCACCGCCGTCGAGAAAGTGGCGATTAACTTCGGCAAGCCTAACGAGCAGTGGCTGGATAAACTTTCCCTGAGCGACGCCGAGCGCTTTATCGAGGAGGGACACTTCGCCAAAGGCTCAATGCTGCCGAAGGTGGAAGCCGCCGCCGCGTTTGCCCGCTCGCGTCCGGGACGCCGCTCGCTCATTACCGTGCTTAGCAAGGCCAGGGAGGGCATTGAAGGGAAAACTGGCACCGTAATTAGCCAGTAAACCTGCAGCAGCTTGTTGCCGGGCGGCCCCCGGCAACCTTTTTCTCACCGTCTTCACCCGCCGCATACCCATATCGGCAAGGACAACCATGATGAAAACGCGCAGCCTCGGCAGAGCATGGGGATGCCTGCTCCTGTTCGTTGTACTCTCCCCCAACGCCCGCGCGGCGGTTCACCCTTTCAGCGATACCGCCTGCACCGACCCGGCCACCGGACTGATGGATGCCCTGCGCTGCGGCACCGTCAGCGGCAGCCTGCGGTCGGTTTACTACTCCACCCACAATGCCTACTTTGTGCATCAGCTCAATCAGGACACCATCAGCTACGGCGGCAGCCTGAAATACGTTACCGCGCCGCTGGACGGCTTTCGCCTCGGCGTCAGCGCCCTGTTTCTGCGCGGGATAAACCACGGGGATAACAGCACCACCATCGCCGATATCGGCCAGAACCAGAATAATATCGGCGAGGCCTGGCTCAGCTGGCGCTGGCAGGATCTGACCATCACCGCCGGCGATCAGCGGCTCGACCTGCCCTTTATGGGCGACTACGACTGGCGCATTACGCCGATCCTCTACCGGGCAATTGACGTTAACTATGGCGACAAGGATAACTTTCTGCGGGCCACTAAAGTCTGGCGCTACAAGCCCTGGGGGGATGATAACTTCCTTAAAACCAACGCGTTTACCGATGTCGACACGCCGGTAAACGGTATGTGGGGCATCGGGGCCGGTCGGGCGGTGCAGCTGGAGGATAAGAAGCTCTCCGGCCAGCTGTGGTATCAGCAGTACAACGACTACGTGCGGATTGCCTACGGCGAAAGCCACCTGCAGTGGCAGCAGACCGCGATGCAGCCGGATATCGGCGTGCAGTTTGTGCGCGGCACGTCGCAGGGCAAGGCGCTGGCCGGGGAAGTGAACAGCACCTCATACGGGGCGCAGCTGTTGCTGAACCTGACCCACACCCTGAACTGGCAGCTGGGCTATGACCATATCGCCAGCAGCGGCCGCAGCTGGAACAACGGCGCGCTGGTGACGCCCTACGCGCACAATACCGCCTCGGGCCCCTACTTCGCCCAGCCCTACTTTACCAGTACCCAGGACCTGGGCTCCGGCAACGCGTGGGCGACGGCGCTGCACTACAGCGCCACGCCGAATCTCGGCCTCGGCACGCGCTACTCGTTTATGGATCTCAAATCGTCGGTTTCGGCGTCAAGCATTAACCAGTCAGAGTATCTGGTGTACGCCACCTGGGCCTTCGACGGCGCCCTGAAGGGATTCAGCCTCAGCGATTTTGCCGGCGTGCAAACCTCCCCGCGCTACGACGGCAGCTTCTGGCAAAACCGCCTCACGCTGCAGTACGATTTCTGAGGATCAGGCCTCCACCACGTCGGCGCCGCAGGGCGCCGCGTCCTGCTGTTTTTCCCAGCTCAGCAGCCCGCCCGGCGCACCGTTTTTCACCTGCAGGATCTCCGCCAGCACGCTGATAGCGATTTCGGCAGGGGTTTCCGCGCCAATGTCGTAGCCGATGGGCGCGCGCAGGCGCTGAATATCCGCATCCGCCACCCCGTTGTCCCGCAGCTGGCGGACAAAAACCTGCACCTTGCGGCAGCTGGCCAGCAGCCCCAGCCACGCCGACGGCAGCGAAATGAGCTTGTCCAGCGCCTCGCGGTCCTGGTTATTGGTGGCTATCAGCACAAAATCCTGCGGGCGAACCGCCATGTCATCCACCACTGACGAGAAGCTCGGGGCGTGCAGCAGCCGGGTGGCGGGCGGGAAGCGGGACGGTTCGAGACTTTCGCGGTAAATATCGCCAACGCAAAGCTCAAAGTCCAGGTCTGCCGCCATCCGGGCGATGGCGCGGTTGACGTGCCCGGCTCCTACCAGCAGCAGCCGGGGCCGCTGGCCGTGAACGCTGATATACACCGACATCGCACCGCCGCAGTCGGAGCCAACGGCGTCGCTGCCGCTGCGCGCCATCCGCCCGTGATACATCCTCGATGCTTTCGCCTCAATGGCCTCCAGCGCTTCGGCAATGACTTTACGCTCCACCATTCCGCCGCCGATGGTGCCGACAATTGACCCATCGTCGCGCACCAGCATCTGCGCGGAGTGGCGCGGCGTGGAGCCGCGGCTGTCGACGATCTGCGCCAGCGCAAAGGGGCGATTTTGTTCTTCGAGTCGTGCTGCTTCTGCGAAAATAGTCATGCTCACCTCAGTCATTTCTCAGGCCCGGTATCCGATGCCTTTTCAGTTATTAGCCGGGTTATCTGCGATATTCTCAGTTTGAGTCGCCCGGTACCCCGGCATTTCTGTTTATCAAAATGCAAGATTCATGCTGGCTGAATGGTTTTTGCCTGAAAGCGTGAGCCGTATCATTTCGCACAGCGCAGGCTTTATAAAATTTGCGATATTGGCCGGCGCAGTGCACGAGCAGAGCGAATAAGCGCCGCATCCGGACGCTGAAATAATCGCCAAATATGCGCTAAGAATTATCAATGTGATATTTCAGGGCCGTTTTTGAGAAATAATGCGAAATAAGAAAATGGAGTGATTTTAATTCTCATTAAGCCCCTGTGAACTTATTCACACTCCGGCACCGAGTTTCGACACGCCTCACAAATTCTTTATTTACCCGCCGCCCTCTGAATAACTGGTGCGAATGTTGCTGTATCCCCTGTATCCGCCGGTATTAATGATTCCGGCAATCTCACGCTTATAAAGAACAATGAGTCTAAGGAGAAGGTTATGGGTGATATCATGCGTCCCGTGCCGTTTGAGGAACTTTTGACGCGCATTTTTGATGAATACCAGACACAGCGGTCTATTTTCGGCATTCCCGAGCAGCAGTTCTATTCCCCGGAAAAACAGCACAGCGTGAGCCTGTTTGGCGAAAGCAGCGCCACGCCGCTGGGCCCGGCCGCCGGGCCGCACACCCAGCTGGCGCAGAACATTATTACCGCCTGGCTAACCGGCGGACGTTTTATCGAACTGAAAACCGTGCAGATCCTCGACCGGCTGGAGCTGGAAAAACCCTGTATCGATGCGGAAGATGAGTGCTTTAACACCGAATGGTCCACGGAATTTACCCTGAAAAAAGCCTGGGACGAATATCTTAAGGCGTGGTTTGCCCTGCACCTGCTGGAGCAGGTCTTTCCGCTTACGCCGGTAAAAGACGGCAAGTCGTTTATTTTTAATATGAGCGTCGGCTATAACCTCGACGGTATTAAACAGCCGCCGATGCAGGAATTTATCCACAATATGCAGGACTCCTCCGCGCAGCCGAAATTCGCCGAGTACCGCGATATTCTCGACCGCTGGCTGCACGATAACGGCTTCCTCGCCCGCCTGCCGCAGAGCGCGCGCAGAGAGCAGCTCGCCACCCTGGCGCAGCGCATCCCTGCCAAAATGGTCCAGGGCGTGACGCTCTCCACCATGCACGGCTGCCCGCCGGACGAAATTGAAGCCATCTGCCGCTATATGCTGGAAGAGAAAAACATCAATACCTTCGTCAAGCTTAACCCGACCCTGCTCGGCTTTGCCCGGGTGCGCGAAATCCTCGACACCTGCGGCTTCGGCTACGTGGGCCTGAGCGAAGAGTCCTTCGAGCACGATCTGAAAATCGATCAGGCGCTGGAAATGCTGACCCGCCTGATGGCGCTGGCGAAAGCGCGCAATCTCGGCTTCGGCGTGAAGCTCACCAACACCCTGGGCACCGTCAACAATAAAGGCGCGCTGCCCGGCGATGAAATGTATATGTCGGGGCGCGCACTGTTCCCGCTCTCCATCAACGTCGCCGCCCTGCTTTCCCGCGCCTTTGACGGCAAGCTGCCGATCTCCTATTCCGGCGGTGCGAGCCAGGTCAACATCCGCGAAATCTTCGAGACCGGCATCCGCCCGATCACCATGGCCACCGACCTGCTGAAGCCCGGCGGCTATCTGCGCCTGAGCGAGTGCATGCGCGAGCTGGAGCAGGCCGACGGCTGGGACATGACCACGGTGAACGTCGAGCGCCTGAACGCGCTGGCGGAGAAAGCGGTGAGCATGGAGTACACCCAGAAATCCTGGAAGCCGGATGACCGCATCGACGCGGGCGGCCCGCTGCCGCTGACCGACTGCTACGTGGCACCGTGCGTCACCGCCTGCGCCATCAAGCAGGACATTCCTGAGTACATCCGGCTGCTCGGGGAACAGCGCTGGGCCGACGCGCTGGAGCTGATTTACCAGCGTAACGCCCTGCCCGCCATCACCGGCCACATCTGCGACCACCAGTGCCAGTACAACTGTACCCGCCTTGATTACGACAGCGCCCTGAATATCCGCGAGCTGAAGAAGGTGGCGCTGGAGAAAGGCTGGGACGAGTACAAGCAGCGCTGGCACAAGCCGGCAGGCTCCGGCTCTATGCATCCGGTGGCGGTGATTGGCGCAGGCCCGGCGGGGCTGGCGGCAGGCTACTTCCTCGCCCGCGCCGGACATCCGGTGACGCTGTTTGAGCGCGAGCCGAACGCCGGCGGCGTGGTGAAAAATATCATTCCGCAGTTCCGCATTCCGGGCGAGCTCATCCAGCAGGATATCGACTTCGTGGTCGCCCACGGCGTGAAAATCGAGTACGGCTGCGATCCGCAGCTCAGCGTGGAAAAACTGCAGGCTCAGGGATTCCGCTACGTGCTGGTGGGCACCGGCACCGACAAGAACAGCGGCGTGAAGCTGCGCGGCGACAACCAGAACGTGCACAAATCCCTGCAGTTCCTGCGCGACTTTAACCGCGGCGATAAGCTGGAGATGGGCAAACACGTGGCAGTGGTCGGCGCGGGCAACACCGCGATGGACTGCGCCCGCGCCGCGCTGCGCATTCCGGGCGTGCAGAGCGCCACGATTGTCTATCGCCGCTCCCAACAGGAGATGCCTGCCTGGCGGGAAGAGTATGAAGAGGCGGTTCACGACGGCGTCGATTTTGAGTGGCTGTGCAATCCGGAGCAGTTCAATGCCGACGGCACGCTGGAAGTACGGGTAATGAAACTCGGCGAGCCTGATGAGAAAGGCCGCCGCCGCCCGATCGAAACCGGCGAAACCCGCGTGCTGCAGATTGATTCGCTGATCACCGCCATCGGCGAGCAGCAGGACGGCGAAGCGCTGTCGGCAATGGGTATTCCGCTGGATCCTCAGGGCTGGCCGGTGGTGAACGCCGACGGCGAAACCAGCCGCCCGAACGTGTTCCTGATTGGCGACGTGCAGCGCGGACCGTCCTCGATTGTTTCCGCCATTGGCAACGCGCGCCGTGCTACCGACGCCATTCTGGCCCGGGAAAACATTGCCAGCCACCACGGCAGCAAGCGCTGGAACAACTTTGACCCGGCCGAGATCTACCAGCGTAAAGGCACCATTGCCGTCGCGCTGGTGGACAAAGACGACCGCGCGGCGTTCGTGGCGCAGGAAGCCAGCCGCTGCCTGGAGTGCAACTACGTGTGCAGCAAGTGCGTGGACGTCTGTCCGAACCGCGCCAATATCTCCATTGCCATACCGGGCTTCCAGAACCGCTTCCAGACGCTGCACCTCGACGCCTACTGCAACGAGTGCGGCAACTGCGCCCAGTTCTGCCCGTGGCAGGGGCGTCCGTACAAGGACAAAGTCACGGTATTCAGCCTGGCGCAGGACTTTGAAAACAGCACCAACCCGGGCTTCTATATCGAAAACAGCAAGGTGAGCGTGCGCCAGGACGGCAAAGTGTGGCAGTTCTACATCGACAGCGAAGGCCAGTTTGCCAGCGTGCCGGAAGCGCTGACCGATATCTGCCGCATCATTAGCCA
>NZ_CAJYMB010000046.1 GCF_913775985.1 uncultured Pluralibacter sp.
AGTGAAAGTGGCGCTATTCCAGCCCGAGGCTGTTGCGCAAAATGTGCAGGCGTTCGTCATCCCCGTCGCGGGCGGCCTGCTGAAGTGATTTTGTTGGGGCGTGGATCAGGCGGTTTGTCAACTTGTGGGCCAGTTCCTGCAGGATGGCTTCTGCATTGCCGCCCTGCTGCAGCGCGGCCAGCGCGCGGGTGGTCAGCTCGTTGCGAACATCTTCGGCCTGAGAGCGGTACTCGCGGATCGTCGCGCTGGCACCTTGGGCGCGCAGCCAGGACATAAACTCGCCGGCTTCCTGCTCAACAATCGTTTCAGCCTGCTGCGCCGCGGCTTTGCGCTGGGCGAGGTTGTGCTGAATGATGCTGTGCAGATCGTCGACGCTGTAGAGATAGGCGTTGGCAAGCTTGCCAACTTCCGGTTCAACATCGCGCGGTACGGCAATGTCCACCAGCAGCATCGGCTGATTGCGGCGCGCTTTCAGGGCGCGCTCGACCATCCCTTTACCGATGATCGGCAGCGGGCTGGCGGTGGAGCTGATAATGATATCGGCCTCTTGCAGGCGGGCATCCACGTCGCTCAGAGCCAGCACTTCCGCCCCGACTTCGTCGGCCAGCAGCTGCGCGCGCTCGCGGGTGCGGTTGGCGATCAGCATTTTCTTCACGCCGTGCTCGCGCAGGTGGCGGGCAACCAGTTCGATAGTTTCGCCGGCGCCAACCAGCATTACGGTCACGGTGGAGAGCGATTCAAAGATCTGCCGCGCCAGGGTGCAGGCCGCAAACGCAACGGACACCGCGCTGGCGCCAATGTCTGTTTCAGTACGCACGCGCTTGGCAACGGAGAACGATTTCTGGAACATGCGCTCCAGCTCGCTGACGTTAAGGTGCCCACGGCTGGAGTCGGCGAAGGCTTTTTTAACCTGCCCGAGGATCTGCGGCTCGCCGAGAATAAGCGAATCCAGTCCGCTGGCGACGCGCATCAGGTGGCTGACGGCGTCATTATCCTGATGCCAGTAGAGGCTTTTGCGCAGGTCTTCTTCATTAAGCTGGTGATAATCGCAGAGCCAGCGGATCAGGGCTTCGTGCAGGTTTTCCTGCTCTTCAACGCTGAGGTAGAGTTCCGTGCGATTACAGGTAGACAGCACAACGCCGCCCTGCACCATTGGCTGGGAAAGCAGACTTTCCAGCGCCTGGTCGAGCGTATCCGGCGAAAACGAAACGCGTTCTCGCAGCGCAACCGGGGCCGTTTTGTGGTTAATACCTAGTGCTAGCAGCGTCATGAATACAGGAATAGTGCCAGAATGAATACGGTTAGTCTGGACGCATCATACAGGATGCGCAAGGTCAATAAAAGAGAGTCGCGCCTTTTGGAGCCATCGTTAAATTCATGATTTCAGACAATCTGAACGTAGACGCTGTGAACCGGCGACGCTACGATTGAAGATTATAACTGTAATGGACAACAAGGATTTTCCCTTATGAGCATGACCCGACTGTTGCGTCTGATGCCCCTGGCCGCGCTGGTACTCTCTGCCTGTACGCTTAACAATGTGCCTAAAGGGCCGGGACAGAGTGTCGACTCCCCCCAGTGGCGCGCGCATCAGCAGCAGGTGCGTCAGCTGAACCAATATCAGGCCCGCGGCGCCTTCGCTTTTATCTCTGACGATCAAAAAGTGTACGCCAACTTTTTCTGGCAGCAAACCGGCCAGGATAGCTACCGCCTGCTGTTGACCAATCCGCTGGGCAGCACGGAGCTTTCGCTCACCGCAAAACCGGGGAGCGTGACGCTGGTGGATAATAAAGGCAAATCCTATACCGCCACAGATGCAGAAGAGATGATTGGCAAACTCACCGGGATGCCGATCCCGCTCAACAGCCTGCGCCAGTGGATCCTCGGCCTGCCCGGCGACGCCACGGATTACAAACTCGATGACCAGGCGCGCCTGAGCGAGCTGACCTACGCCCGCGACGGTAAAACCTGGAAAGTGGTTTACGGCGGCTACGACAGCAAAACCACCCCGGCCATGCCGGCCAACATGGAGCTGACCGACGGCAGCGAACGTATCAAGCTGAAAATGAATAACTGGATCGTTAAATGAGCACCCGCTGGCCCTCACCGGCAAAACTGAACTTGTTTCTCTACATTACCGGACAGCGCGCCGACGGCTACCACACGCTGCAGACGCTGTTCCAGTTTCTGGACTATGGCGACACCCTAACCATCGACCTGCGTCAGGATGGTCAGCTTAATCTACTTACGCCTGTGGACGGCGTGGCCAACGATGACAACCTGATTATCCGCGCGGCGCGCCTGCTTATTCAGGAAGCCACGCGCAGCGGGCGCTTCGACGCCTCCTGCGGTGCCGATATCCGCATCGACAAACGCCTGCCGATGGGCGGCGGCCTCGGCGGCGGCTCATCTAATGCCGCCACGGTGCTGGTGGCGCTTAACCATTTATGGCAGTGCGGCTTATCGGTGGATACGCTGGCGGAAATAGGCCTGACGCTGGGCGCGGACGTGCCGGTATTCGTGCGCGGCCACGCCGCCTTTGCCGAAGGCGTGGGCGAACTGCTTACGCCGGTGACGGTGTCGGAAAAATGGTATCTGGTCGCCCATCCCGGCGTCAGTATCGCCACCCCGATTATTTTTGGCGATCCGGATCTGCCCAGAAACTCACCAAAAAGATCGGTAGAAACGTTATTAAAATGTGAATTCAGCAATGATTGCGAGGTTATCGCAAGAAAACGATTTCGTAAGGTTGATGCGGCGCTTTCCTGGCTGTTAGAATACGCGCCGTCGCGTCTGACTGGCACCGGAGCCTGTGTTTTTGCTGAATTTGACACCGAATCCGCTGCCCGCCAGGTGCTGGAACGCGCCCCCGACTGGCTGCAGGGCTTTGTCGCCCGCGGTGTCAACATCTCACCGCTTATGCAGACGTTAAAGGGGCAAACTGAGTCCCGGTGACAGCGCCACCTCGTTCCAGACGTTGCATCGTGCTCGCTAATACACCCAATGGATGAAGCTGCGCCTGACCCGCACAGCCCCGGCTCTTCCTTCATCCGCCACTGGACGCATGCCTGAGGTTCTTCTCGTGCCTGATATGAAGCTTTTTGCTGGTAACGCCACCCCGGAACTAGCACAACGTATTGCCAACCGCCTGTACACTTCTCTTGGCGACGCCGCTGTAGGACGTTTTAGCGACGGTGAAGTCAGCGTACAAATCAATGAAAACGTACGCGGTGGTGATATTTTCATCATCCAGTCCACTTGTGCTCCCACGAACGACAACCTGATGGAACTGGTTGTTATGGTCGATGCCCTGCGCCGCGCTTCTGCCGGCCGTATCACCGCCGTAATCCCCTACTTTGGCTATGCACGTCAGGATCGTCGCGTACGCTCTGCCCGTGTACCCATCACTGCCAAAGTTGTCGCGGACTTCCTGTCCAGCGTTGGCGTTGACCGCGTATTGACCGTAGATCTGCACGCTGAACAGATTCAGGGCTTCTTTGATGTGCCTGTTGATAACGTCTTCGGCAGCCCAATTCTGCTGGAAGATATGCTGCAGCTGAAGCTGGAAAACCCAATTGTGGTTTCTCCTGACATTGGCGGCGTCGTGCGTGCCCGCGCAATTGCCAAGCTGCTCAATGACACCGACATGGCCATCATCGACAAGCGTCGCCCGCGCGCTAACGTCTCTCAGGTTATGCACATTATCGGCGACGTTGCCGGCCGCGACTGCGTGCTGGTTGACGATATGATCGACACCGGCGGCACGCTGTGCAAGGCTGCCGAAGCGCTGAAAGAGCGCGGTGCTAAACGCGTATTTGCTTACGCCACTCACCCAATCTTCTCCGGCAACGCGGCAACCAACCTGCGCGACTCGGTGATTGACGAAGTGATCGTGTGCGATACCATCCCGCTGTCGGCGGAAATCAAAGCGCTGCCGAACGTGCGCACGCTGACCCTCTCCGGCATGCTGGCAGAAGCGATTCGCCGCATCAGCAATGAAGAATCTATTTCAGCGATGTTCGAACACTGATATACCCGTCATACTTCAAGCTGCTTGTGCGTTGGCTGCGTTTGCTCACCCCGGTCACTTACTTATGTAAGCTTCCGGGGATTCGCTCTCTTGCCGCCTGTAAGCAACTCGAATTATTTAGGATATAGATTCAACGTGCTGTATAAAAACCCGCCGCGGCGGGTTTTTTTATCACCGCCCAACATTTGTATGATCAATGCCTCCTTCGGTGCCCTTACCCGACACTGATGCGCATGAGGTACCTCCACCGTGAATAAAAATAACATTGCAGAGATACTGCCCTTTCGGGCGCTGATCGATGCCTGCTGGAAAGAGAAATACACCGCTCCCCGCTTCGTTCGCGATTTGATCGCCGGCATTACCGTCGGTATCATCGCCATTCCGCTGGCAATGGCGCTAGCGATCGGCAGCGGCGTCGCGCCGCAGTACGGGCTTTATACCTCCGCCGTGGCCGGGATTGTCATCGCCCTCGCCGGCGGCTCGCGCTTTAGCGTCTCCGGCCCTACGGCCGCCTTCGTCGTTATCCTTTACCCGGTTTCCCAACAGTTCGGCCTCGCCGGGCTGCTGGTGGCGACCCTGATGTCCGGCGTATTCCTGATCCTGTTCGGCGTCGCAAGGTTAGGCCGCCTGATTGAGTACATTCCGGTATCGGTCACGCTGGGGTTCACGTCGGGGATCGGCATTACCATTGCCACCATGCAGGTGAAGGACTTTCTCGGCCTGCAGCTTAGCCAGTCACCGGAACATTACTGGCAGAAAGTAGCCGCTCTGGCGGCAGCGCTGCCGACCATTAACCCCGGCGATACTGCTATCGGCGTGACGACCCTGGCTGTGCTGATCCTCTGGCCGCGTCTGGGCCTGCGCCTGCCGGGGCACCTTCCCGCGCTGCTGGTGGGCTGCGCGGTGATGGGCGCGGTGAACCTGCTCGGCGGCGACGTCGCCACCATCGGCTCCCGGTTCCACTATCTGCTCAGCGACGGTAGCCAGGGCAACGGTATTCCCCCGCTGCTGCCGCAGCTGGTGCTGCCGTGGCAAATGTCCGGAGCCAGCTTCACGTTAAGCCTCAATTCCCTGCAGGCGCTGCTGCCGGCGGCCTTTTCGATGGCAATGCTCGGCGCTATTGAGTCGCTGCTGTGCGCCGTGGTGCTGGACGGTATGACCGGCACTCGCCACAAGGCGAACAACGAACTGATTGGCCAGGGGCTCGGCAATATCATCGCGCCGTTCTTCGGCGGCATTACCGCCACCGCGGCGATTGCCCGCTCGGCGGCCAACGTCCGCGCCGGGGCTACCTCGCCGGTCGCTGCGGTGATCCACGCGGTACTGGTGCTGCTGGCGCTGCTTGTCCTCGCCCCGCTGCTCTCGTGGCTGCCGCTATCGGCGATGGCGGCCCTGCTGCTGATGGTGGCGTGGAACATGAGCGAAGCCCACAAAGTCGTCAACCTGCTGCGCCGCGCGCCCATCGACGACATTATCGTCATGCTGCTGTGCATGTCGTTAACGGTGCTGTTTGACATGGTGATTGCCATCGGCGTCGGTATCGTGCTGGCCTCGCTGCTGTTTATGCGCCGTATCGCGCGCATGACGCGGCTGGCGCCGGTAGCGGTTAGCGTTCCCGACGAAGTGCTGGTGGTGCGGGTGATTGGCCCGCTGTTTTTCGCCGCGGCCGACGGCGTGTTTAATGTTCTGCAAAGCCAGCTGAGCGGCAAGCGGATTGTGGTGATGAAGTGGGATGCGGTACCGCTGCTGGACGCAGGCGGTCTGGAAACTTTTCAGCGCTTTGTTCAGGCGCTGCCGGAAGGCTGCGAGCTGCGGGTGTCCAATCTGGAGTTTCA
>NZ_CAJYMB010000047.1 GCF_913775985.1 uncultured Pluralibacter sp.
CCGCGTCTCGATGCGACCGCATTACAAACCGTTGGCGTTAAGGGCTGGGACGGATTTACGCTGGCGGTGGTTCGTTAACAACAACACACAAACAGAGAAAAACATGATATTCCCTCAGGAAGTTGTATCCCGGTTGGCCGAGGTTGTCGGCGAGAAGCAATTATTAACCCATCAGGACGACAAGGCCTGGTACACCAAAGGATTTCGCATTGGGCGCGGCGAAGCGCTGGCCGTCGTGCTGCCAGAGTCGCTGCTGCAGCTCTGGCAGACGCTGCAGGTTTGCGTTGCCCACAACGCCATTGTCCTGATGCAGGCCTCCAATACCGGCGTGACCGGCGGCTCCACGCCGGACGGCAACGACTACGATCGCGACGTGATCGTTATCAGTACCCGCAGACTGAAAGGCATTCACGTCATTGATGACAGCCGCCAGGCCATTGCCTTTCCCGGCACAACATTAACGGAGCTTGAGCAAACTCTCCAGCCGCTGGGCCGGGAACCCCACTCCGTTATCGGTTCTTCCTGCATCGGCGCATCCGTTGTCGGCGGCATCTGCAATAATTCGGGCGGCTCCCTTATTCGCCGCGGCCCGGCATTCACCGAAAAATCACTGTTTGCGCGCATCCACGACGACGGACGGCTGGAACTGGTTAACCATCTGGGTATCGACTTAGGCGAGACGCCAGAACAGATGATTGATGCGCTGACCCAGCGCCGCTACACCACCGGCGGGCATCCTGACTGGCAGGGAAAAATCTGGGCCGATGATTATGCCGATCGACTGCGGGACGTCGATGCAGATACGCCCGCCCGCTTCAACGGCGATCTCCGCTATTTGCACGACAGTTCCGGCAGCGCCGGGAAAGTGGTGGTATTTGCAGTGCGGTTACCCACCTTTGCCGCCAGCCGCGGAAGCGAGACCTTTTACATTGGCAGCAGCGACGAGCAGGAGCTGGTCGCCCTGCGCCGCTTTCTTCTCACCCGCATGGCCCAACTTCCGCTTCAGGCGGAGTATATCCACCGCAATGCCTTCGACCTGACCGTGCGCTACGCCAAACATATGTATCTGGCAATCCGCAAGCTTGGGCCGCAGTCCATTCCGCGCCTGATGGCCAATAAAGCACGCTGGGATATCGGCGTTCGCCGCGCCAGATTTCTACCGGCCAATATGGTCGACCGCTGCCTGCAGCTGTTTAATCAGGTGACGCCCTCGTTTATCGCGCCGCGCATCATGGCCTGGCGCGATGCCTGGGAACATCATCTGATGATTAAAGTTGACGTTGAGCAAGCCTCAGAGCTGGGCGCGCTGCTGAAAGAATTCTTCTCAGAGCATCGCGGAGACTTTTTTCACTGCAGCCCCAGAGAAGCCGCGGATGCTTTCCTGGTCCGCTTCGGCGTAGGCGGCTGTACCATCTCCTACTGCGACGCGCTGGGCTACGATACCAACCAGCGGCTGGTCGCTTTCGACGTTGCCCTGCGCCGTAACGATGATGCCTGGCGCCTGACGCTGCCTCCGTCGCTGGCCGCGCAGGTAGAAGTCGACTCCTGCTGCGGCCACTTCTTTTGTTTTGTTAATCACCAGGATTACGTCCTCAAAGCCGGCGTCGATGCAAAAGCGTTCAAAGAGGCGGTCAAAGTGTATCTGGAACAGCGCGGCGCGAAATACCCTGCCGAGCATAACGTCGGCCACCTGTATCACGCCTCTCACGAGCACGTAGAGCACTGGAAGCAGCTCGATCCCACCAACTGCTGCAATCCGGGGATAGGTAAAACAAGTAAGAAGAAATTCTGGGCTGAATAGCGCGTTCAGAGACGGGACGAACGGACTGACCCGTCTTTAAATTATGATAGGTATATCGATCTGACAGTTTCTTCACGCTGTCGGGCTTGTCGCCCACCGACGCTACCACCAACCAGGGCCAGCTGCTGGCCCTGATTGGTGCGTATTTCAAGTGCCGGACATCACACTCTCTGGCCGCCATGAACGAACCGGCACCATTCGATCATATTCTTATCGACGCAGATAAACCTAACAACCCACACTCTCTGTACTGGGCGCCGCGCTACTCACGCATCGGGATACTGATTATTGGCGATAACGTCGTGCTCAATGGCGAAGTTATCAATCCGTACAGTCAGGATGTAGACCCTCAGGACGTGCGCCCTTTTAATAAAATGATGGGCATCGACCCTTGGCTAAATGCAACCGTATCAAAATGGGTAGTGTTAAGGTCGGAACGGACTAATGCTGACTATAGCCTGTTAACATTCTGAAATTAAAGCAGGTAATTCCACAAAGTTTTTATATCGCGGGGTTTGTTATTTTCTGTATACATCAGAAATCGAAAGCCACGTTTAATAGAAACCGTTATGAGTATTGCTCATTCCAGCGGAAGTTTGCTGAGCTCAATAACTGTAATTCTCAATATCTTTCAGATAACAAGCCACTTCCCTTGCATCCAAATACCAGATAACTTTAATAACCCGTGCGGCATTAATCTTTTTTATCGAGTTACGTTACGAAAGCAATTAAAGGAATATTATGTTTCATCAATATCAGGCCAGGACGCTAGACAATATCTACCTTGAGGACATTGCTCATCTTGTTCATCCGGAGATCGCGGCAACTAACCTCGAGAAAACCTCTCAATCAAATCGAGTCTTCAACCAATGGGATTTACCGGGTAACTACAGCACTTTTGTCAACAAGTACCGTCAATTCCATCATCTGCAACCCTGGATGGCATACCGTGAAGCACTGAGAGATTTAAAGGCCGGGAGAATTGTTTTACAAAAAAACGAGATTTTTGGTTCAGCTATTATGGGTGTATTAACATTTACTGGCATTCTTCGGGATGACCTTCCTCTATTGCTTCACTCCCGACTAAGTTATCTCATATCGCACCAAGTAAAACGCCCTGCACAAAACGCTCTTTCCATGAAACCAACACAGCAAGTAGATGCAGCCAAAACAATTAATAGTCGTGCTGCGGGTAGGCTTCTTGCCGCTGGAGGAATATATAATGGCAACATTGAAGGATTCAGGAAAACCGCAGAGCAGCTCGGTGGAGGAGCTCCAGAAGGTTACAATCAGGTGATGGAAAATAAAGGCTTACTTATTGCTGGCACATCAATTGCGGCAGGGCTTGGTATAGGAAGATTAACCCCTGCGAGTGAAATTAAGACATTATCAAACTTTTTCAAAGTACCCAAACCACCGCCTTCTGCACTGGTGAGTTTCGAGCCTCGCCAGCTCCAAAAAAAATTCAAACATGCTGCTGACTTCAATGTTTCCGGCAATCCAAATATAGAAGGGCTTGAGGCATTCGAAAAAGCGTTAAAAAACCACATAGACTCGCCCTTAACGAAGAAAATACTTGGTAAGTATCGATGGAATCAGGATGTGTATCACCATTACAATCCTACAACTAAACTCAATGTCATGACTAAACCAGATGGAAATTTTATTTCTGGCTGGAAACTAACAGACACTCAAGCAACTGACTTAACAGGTAATGGCAATGTCTATTAATCAAAATGAATCAGCGATGTTGGATCTCATTGACGCTTTTACATCGGGTCAAATGACGGCTCCCAGCTTTGAACAAAAATACGCCGCCGCATGGCGTGCTTACCGCGATACATCAAGTACCAAAGGTGTTGATATAGGCACGCAGCGGTTCTTTGACTCAGTGTTCTCATCGCTCGATAGCTACTGCTCAGACCCTGCGTTAATTGACGAAGGTGATTTGAATGACGAGGAATTACTGAGCGAAGTATCCCGCCTTCAAACAAGCTGGAAAAATTCCCCTTCCAGTCAATAAAAGACAGACGCTGAGCAAGTTAACGTCCGATCACAGTAACGTTCACTCTGCCTGCCCACGGCAGGCATTCAGGTTTATCTCTGGTTTTCGTCTCCCGCCCCACCCACAAGCACCCGCCATTTGCGCCGCTGGCGCAGCAGCCGGTTGTGAAGCGCAGAAATATCTTCCAGCCGCAGCGCGGCTATCGCCTGTTCGTCGTGTACCGCCAGCCCGAACTGGCGGCGCAGCGCCTGCGAAAGAGCGTCCGCCGGGTCGGCACGCAGGGCGTGGCGTACGGCGTCCAGATTGATCTCGTCGAAAGTCTGCTGGCGCAGAAAATCTTTACAGCGCTGCAGCAGAGTACGCCAGCCGAGGTGCGGGGACTGCAGCGCGAAGAGAATGCCGTCGATATCCGCCACCTGCTGATAGCGGGCAAATACCGCGTAGCCCACCTGCTGTTCGACCCGCAGGCGCTGGTAAAAGTGCGGGGCGTAGAGATGTCCCAGCGCCCGCAGCGCGGCCTGCTCAACGTTGCTTGCCTGCGCCAGCGGGATAAACAGCACCAGCGCCCGATCGCTGCCGGCACAGGCAACCGCGCTGGCACCGCTCGCCGGTGCCGGATTTTCCAGTTTCTCCAGCGGCATCAGGCCACCCAGCGCGCGCGCCAGCGCCTCCCGCTGCACGCCGGACCCACCGCTGCAGGCGGCCAGCCACCGGCAGGGAGCCGGCGACGGATACAGCGCCTGCGGCAGCGCGCTGAGCAGCTGGCGCAGGGCAATACTCTCTGGCGGCGGCGGTTCCCCCGGCACGATAGCATCGCCGAGCACTTTAGCGATACGGCGCACCAGCGCACCGGCATAATCGCTTTTCTCCGGCAGGAAAAGCGTCAGCTGGCCGCCCTGCCACTCTCCGCGTCCGCCCAGATGACGCAGCGCCCCCAGCAGCGGCCGAAGCCTGCGGCCCAGCATCAG
>NZ_CAJYMB010000048.1 GCF_913775985.1 uncultured Pluralibacter sp.
AATACCCGCAGAACAATAAAGTACATACCCTAATCACTGGAGCATCCGATGGCCAAAATATGGACCCCGAGCGAGGTCGTGCACCGCGACTACAACAGCCACCCGCCCGCTTTTGCCCCGGGCTATAAAACCAGCGTGCTGCGCTCGCCGCGCAACGCGCTCATCTCGCTGCAAAACTCGCTGTCGGAAATCACCGGCCCGGTGTTCAGCAGTGACGATCTTGGCCCGCAGGACAACGATCTGATCCTTAACTATGCCAAAGACGGCCTACCTATCGGCGAGCGCATTATCGTCCACGGCTACGTGCGCGACGGCTTTGGCCGGCCGCTGAAAAACACCCTTGTGGAAGTGTGGCAGGCCAACGCCGGCGGGCGCTACCGGCATAAAAAAGATAAGTATCTCGCGCCTATCGATCCTAACTTCGGCGGCTGCGGCCGGGTGCTCACCGACGAAAACGGCTATTACTTTTTCCGCACCATCAAGCCCGGCCCCTATCCGTGGCGCAACCAGGCCAGCGACTGGCGTCCCGCACATATACACTTTTCACTCTCGGGCGACGCCTGGGCCCAGCGGCTGATTACCCAGATGTATTTCGAGGGCGATCCGCTGATCAAGCAGTGCCCGATTGTAAAAACTATCAATAATGACGATGCGATCCGCACGCTGATCGCCGAACTGGATACCCACGCGGCGGTGCCGCTGGACTGCCTCGCCTACCGCTTTGATTTAGTGCTGCGCGGCCAGCGCGCCACGCTGTTTGAAAACCGCACCCAGGGAGCCGCATGATGAAAGATTATTTAGCCGAAACCGCCTCCCAGACCGCCGGGCCGTACGTGCATATCGGCCTGGCACCTGAAGCCGCCGGCTTCCACATTTTCGAGAAGAATTTTGGCCCGAATCTGGTCACCGACGCGACGGCGGGCGAACGCATCGTCATCGAAGGACGCGTGATTGACGGCTCCGGCACCCCGGTGCGCGACGTGATGCTGGAGATCTGGCAGGCCAACGCCGAGGGCTGCTACAGCCATCCCGCCGATCGCCAGCCGGGAAAAACGCGCGACCCGGCCTTTCGCGGGTGGGGCCGCGCCTGTTCGGACTTCGACAGCGGCATCTGGCGCTTTGACACCATCAAGCCCGGGGCCGTTATCGGCCGCGACGGCCGCCTGATGGCCCCGCACGTCAATCTCTGGGTAGTCGCCCGCGGCATCAATATCGGCCTCAATACCCGGATGTATTTTTCCGACGAGCAGGAGGCTAACCAGCAGGACCCGGTGCTGAACTTGATCGAATGGGAAGTGCGCCGCCAGACGCTGATTGGCCAGCGCGAGCAGCGCGGCAAAGAAACGGTATATCGCTTCGATATCCGCCTGCAGGGCGAGAACGAGACGGTGTTTTTCGACGTGTAGGATAATGAGACTCCCGGCTCAGGCCGGGGGTGTCAGGGATTGAACTAAACATACAATAATTTCCGATATCCAAACTACCCCTGAAATCACGCCACAAATAAATTCTGGCTGATAGCTTCAAAAACCAGAGAAAAAATGAAGTGGATAGCATTGAACCTTAGTATCTCATAAATTGCCTGATGAACACCGCCCCAGGCAATAGCTATGGGAATATATAAATCACCACCCTTAATTAGCATCATTAATTTTTTATTATTAAAAACAAAGAAACAAAAGGGACATGTAAATGAAAATTCTATTTTTAAGTGCTGGTGAGAGAAGATCACCAGCACAGAAATCAGATTTAATCTTTATTGGACTCTTTAAGAAGTTGGTAGCCTTTTTCAGACACGCGATAAAATTTCATAGTTGGATGCCCGCCATCTTCGATATGGACTAACCCTTCTTCAGCAAGTTTATTCACTATCTCAAAAACATGGCTAAAGCCTGGTATGTTTTTCGAATGAAGTGTCATATCAAGCGTCCTCCAGGTCCAATGACCTTCTTTGCTGGACATAACATTTAAAACATTAAATTCGATATTGGTTATCATTTCAGTGCATCCGGGTGATAGAGGTCTTCAGGTTTTCCTTCGAGTTTGAAATCCAGCTTTCCATCAAGTCGATACCAATCAGCCAGCCTGTCTCAAGCTCACTTTTCACTGTCGAATATACGGGGTCGGTGTAACCTCTTTGAGCCGGCATCCAGGTTTGAGCGCCCCATAAGAGGTTTGGCGTTTGAAACGGCCCGTAGTTTGAGTAGCTTTCCGGGTTGAAATCGTAATACTTTTTAGCCTGTTCGAGGGCTGCGCGCGGCGACATTACCAGAGCATAATCCGACGGCGAACACCCCCTGTGAAATTCATGGTTTCGGTAAAGTCTAAACATGCTTCCTCTGCATTACTGACATATTAATGTTTACTAATATTCCTTCAGCATATTTACCCTCGATAAACACCAGGATGGCAACCTGAAAATAGCCTTAGATAGCTCAGTAAAAGCCTCAGAAAAAAGATGAAAAAACTACTCTCTGGTTGTATAGACGCAAAAAGCCCCTCATTCTCATGAGAGGCTGCTCTGGAATGCCGAAACATTCTGGCGATTCTGGCATGTCTGTGGGAGACCGTGCCGGCAGCGATTCTATCTGCATCGACTATGAAGGAAAAATCTGAGCCCAAATGTTAAATGCAACCCGCTCACCGGTTGGAAAATGCATATCAAGAGGCAGTTTGGATATCAAAATTATTGTACGTCAGGGTTGAAAATTAGTTACCATCGTTTTATCAGCGATTAGTCTGGAGCTTCCTCTGGGACTGATTAATAAATAACGTACGCAGCCAGATTCCATCTCGAATTAACCCCACGTCATTAAGCGATAAACTCGGTATCAATCTCTCCTCCGCATCTTATTTTCGTGCTCGATTAACCAGGTTTTACGCGCAATGCCGCCGCCATAGCCGGTCATTGATCCATCTTTGCCAATAACCCGGTGGCAGGGAATTATTATGGCCACGCGGTTGGCCCCGTTCGCCGCCGCCGCGGCACGTGTAGCGCTATCTTTGTTAATTACGCTGGCAATCGCCTGATAATGTGTCGTGGTACCAAATGGGATCTCTACTAAAGCAGCCCATACCTGCCGCTGAAATACGCTGCCGGGTGTATCGAGCATAACGTCAAACTTCTGTCTTTTACCGGCAAAGTACTCGCCGATTTCTTTTTCTGCCTGCCGCGTATGCCTGTTTTCCCCCGCCAGGATTTTTGCGTCAAAATGGCGCTGCAAATCGCGAAATTCAGTCTCCAGCAAACACCTGTCGACAAATTCAAGCAGGCAAACACCTTTCTCCGTTGCGCAGACGAACATTGGGCCCAGCGGTGTTGTGAAGCGATGAATCAAAATTACCGTATGGCCTCCGCTCGGCGCGTATCCGGTCAGTTTTTTACAGGTATAGCCAAAACCGCTGAGGGACTCGTAACCGCTATCAAAAGCAACTTCCGTTGTCGCGCGCCCCGCTTTAAGTTCCTGAATTGCAGTATTCACGCGCTGCATACGCTGGAAAGCCTGAAAGGTGATCCCGTGGTTGCTGATAAACCAGCGTCGAACACGTTCCGGGCTTATCCCCTGTTTACGTAACTCCGCATCGCTCAACCGGGCTTTAGGATTAAGGCTTACGAGCTTCAGAGCATGCTCAATGAAAGCAGGTGCAGAGCACGAGTTCTCCGTAGGTCGGCATATTTTGCAGGGGCGATAGCCGGCATCAAGCGCAGATTTAACATCATCATAAAATTCGACATTTTCTCTTTTTGGCTTTCGCGCGCGGCATACAGAGATACAGAAGACGCCGGTTGTTTTTACGCCGACGAAAAAAACACCCGTATGTTCAATCGATCGCTCAAGCAGGGCCTGATACCAGATATCGCACTTATATTGATCAGTGATTTTCATGTTTGAAAATACTCGAAAAAGAGTTCTGTAATTTTATTTGTCCTAAAATCACTTTCAGTTCGCCGAGTAGCGCTGCGTGAATGAAATTTCCCATCGAGATCCTTTTTACGCCCCACTCTGCCAGCCGATCAAAATCAGCAAGCCCCGATATACACATAACATTGAGCGGTAGATTGACCGTGCGTGCGACCGTCGATATATCATGCTTATCGTCTATACCGGGAACAAACAGGCAATCTGCCCCAGATTCTGCATATGCTTGCCCTCTTGATAATGTCTCTTCAAGGGCATTATCTCTCTTCAATAAGAAGGTGTCCGTACGCGCATTGATAAACAAAGTAGGACAGGCCTGCCTGAGCGCGCGCAGTTTTTCACAAAAATGTTCAGGATCTTCCAGCTGTCTACTGCCGTTGACGATGACGCTATCTTCAATATTTACGCCAGCTGCGCCTGTTTTTTCCAGTCGCCGAACATTGTTAATAATATCGTCGATATTCGTGCCAAATCCGGCCTCAATATCGACGCTCAGAGGTATATCAACGGCCTGCTTTATTCGTCCCACAATAAAAAGCAGCAGATCGAATGAGATATTCTCGCCATCGTCGTAGCCCATCATTGCCGCAACGGCTGTGCTTGATGTACCCAGCGCCTGATAACCCCCTTCTTGCGCAGCGAGCGCGCCGGGGACATCCCAGACGTTAGCGAGAAGTAGCGGTGTTTTTTGATAGTGAAGTGCTTTAAAGTCCATAGGTTTCTCCGTTGTAAGGATACCGGCCGAGTGTGGGGTTTCACGCTAAAGCAGACAACCGAAAATCGGACAACTATTTTTAATTTAAGCGTCCCGCAACTCGTCTCCCGTAACCTATGCAGTAATAACAACCGGGCCACTCTGATGAAAAATATGCTGATCTATGACGTGTTTGGCCGCACTGTTGGCGTGCGGCGCGTTGCCGGGCGCTGGCAGGTATTTCGCGTGGATCTTAACGAGAATAAATACTCGCCGCACCCCGCACTTGCGATCCCTGACTATCTCTGCGAGAGCGAGATCCCCGGCTGGCTTGATGATATTTTTCACGAGTCCGCCACTGACCGGCACCCTGTCGTCAGAAAAATCGGCTAGCCTCTGGCTACCAGCGCTGGGTTACCGAGCTGCCGTCCGGGCTAAAATACACGCTCGCACAAGCACCGTTGACCAGCGATATTTGCGGCGGCAGGTGGCCGATATCCACATCGTAAATAACCGGTGCCGCGACGTCATCGAGTGCTGAATGAAGAGCATCAATATAGGCAAGCTGGTTCGGATCGCGGGTATCCGGCGCGGCACTTCTGCCAATGACGATGCCACGCACGTTGTTGAACCAGCCCTGCAGACGCAGGCTAAACAGGGCTCTGGCCATTTCGCAGGGCTGCATTTCGACATTTTCAAAATACAGAATCAGCCCGTCATCGCCGATTCTCTGACGAAAACGCGCGAGGTTGCCAAACGGCGTACCGGCCAGCCGGGAGATAATCTCCAGACACCCACCGAATAACCGCCCTTCAAAGCAAAGAGCTCTCTTTTCGCCATCCAGCCGCTGCCACTCTGTACTGTGTGTTAAAGAGAATCCCGCGTCGGGATCTGTGCGCCAGCTGCTTTCACCGCGCTGGAATGCCGCTGAAGCGTACTGGGTAATAGTATTCCCGTGCGGTGTTTCCAGAATATTCCACAGTACCGCAGTCGTTTTATCAGGCGCAGCGGCCCCCAGCTCCATCAAATTCGGGCCGTGAAGGGTTCCCCAGCCTGCAAGTACGGTGAGCGGCAGATGTAAAGTACATGAGTCAGAGTAGCCAACAAACCACGTCGGCTCGACGGATGCCAAAAGCTGAAAATCCAGTAGCTCAAGAAGTTCAATGGCTAAATCACCACCCCAGGGCGGGATCACGGTTTTTATCTCCGGGTCGGTCAGAAAGGCCATCAGCTCGGCGGCGCGGGCAAATTTATCCGCACTTTTATTTTTATACTGCGAGCGCAGGCATGCGCCCTCTTTAACGCGGTAGCCTCTTTTCTTCAGGTTTGCGATGGCCCGGGCAAGGCGCGGATGTAACTGCTCAGGCACGCCTGACGACGGCGCGGTTACGCCAATCCAGTCGCCCGGCATCAGCGCGGGCGGAAAATGCATGTGCATAGCGGTAGCCTCTCGTTCTGCAAAGAATGGCGGTAAAGCAGCGCCTATTCTTCTGGACTGCGGGGATCCATAACCAACTGTAACGTAAACCCTGCTAATGTTAATGAGTTTTTGCTATCAAGTTAGCAAATCTAAACAACTTATCTTGAAAGCCGCCCGCTTCTCTCTTTAACATCCGGTTATGGAAAAAAACGCACTCTTCACCCAGCGCATTCGTTTGCGCCACCTGCATACATTCGTCGCCGTCGCCCAGCAGGGGACACTCGGGCGCGCGGCAGAAACGCTCAACCTGAGCCAGCCCGCCCTGTCGAAAACCCTTAATGAACTTGAACAGCTTACCGGCGCGCGCCTGTTTGAGCGCGGGCGCCTTGGCGCGCAGCTGACGCTGGTTGGGGAACAGTTTCTCAGCCACGCGGTGAAGGTGCTGGATGCTATCAACAGCGCCGGGCAGGCGCTGAATCGTAAAGAGGGACTCGGTGGAGACGTAGTGCGTATTGGCGCGCTGCCGACTGCGGCGCTGGGAATTTTGCCGGCGGTGATTGGTCAGTTCCACAAGCAGCAGAAAGACACCACCCTGCAGGTGGCGACCATGAATAACACCATGCTGCTGGCGGGGCTCAAGTCTGGCGAGATAGATCTGGGGATCGGGCGGATGTCGGATCCCGATTTGATGAGTGGCCTTAACTACGAGCTGCTGTTCCTCGAGTCTCTTAAGCTGGTGGTGCGGCCAAACCATCCCCTGCTGCAGGAAACTATCACCCTCAGTAAAGTCATGGAGTGGCCGGTGGTGGTCTCGCCAAAAGGGACCGTCCCGCGTCAGAATGCGGAAGCGCTGGTGCAGAGCCAGGGCTGTAAAATTCCTTCCGGCTGTATCGAAACGCTGTCGGCATCGCTGTCGCGGCAGCTGACGGTGGATTTTGACTATGTGTGGTTTGTGCCTTCCGGCGCGGTGAAAGACGATCTGCGTCGGGGAACGCTGGCCGCCCTGCCGGTACCCACTCCGGGCGCGGCGGAGCCTATCGGCATATTGACCCGGGTGGATACGCCGCTGTCAACCGGCGCCCAGACGCTGCTGAGCGCCATTCGCAAATCCATGCCGGGCTAACCCGGCATCGTCTATCGCTTCTTCTTCGGCATCATGCGCAGCAGCGCATTGTCTTTCCAGATATAGTGATGCAGCAGCGCCGCCAGGGCGTGTAGCCCCACCACGTAGTAGCTGGTTTTCGCCAGCAGCACGTGATAGTGCTTAAAAAAGTCCACCAGCTCAAAATTTGAATCCGCCGCGTGGGGCATCACCAGGCCAAATGCCAGCCACGGGTGGCCGCGGTTGTACATCAGACACAGGCCGATAATCGGCAGCGCGATAAACAGCAGATAGATAACCAGATGCCCGAGATGCGCCATCCCGGTCATCCACGGCTTCGGTTTTGGCGTAATGGGCGGCGCGGGGCGCTTCAGGCGGATAACCAACCGCGCTATCATTAGCACCAGTATCGTCATGCCGCAGGAGACGTGGACCATGTTGAACCACGGGCGGTATTCGCGGGAAAAGAAGCCGCGAAGATCCATCGCGCACCAGGTCACAATCACCAGCAGGAACACCAGCCAGTGGATGGCGATTTGCAGGCCGGAGTATTTTTCTCTCATTACACTTTCCGTCAAAATTAAAGGCCCTTAACATAGCGGGCCTCTGGTGATAATTCATTAACTTTTGTAACCTTAAATGAATTTTTAATTGATAATGATTCTCATTTATATTAAGGTGATTTCGCCAGCTGGCAGTGGCTGGCAGTAATCTCCATAGCACTACCCCGCCGCCTTCGGGCGGCGTTTCATTCAGGAGACGCGATATGGCGAACCCCACGAGGCGGCGATACGTTTGCAGGTTACTGAAGCGGTCGCGCTTTCGCGACGCGGCTGGCGATCGCGCCGCATCCAATACAGGGCGGGATACGGCGGAGAATTGCGGCGCAGAGCGCCGATTGCCGCGTCCTAGCGCGGTGCTTTAGCCGGCGGCTCCGGAAAGTAGCGCAGATATCCGGCAATACCACCGCCGCCGTCCAGAGGATGATGCCGCCCTTCGGCTACCGGTACCTCGGCAAAATCAAAGGGCGATACGCCCTCAAGACAGGCGGCATTGATGCCGTACTGCTGCGGGTTAGAACGGCGCTGGTGGAACGTGTAAATGCCGCAAATCGAACAAAAATAGTGCACCGCCTGACGGGTATTAAAGCGATACTCGGTCAGCGCCTCTTTTCCCTCCAGTATCTCGATACCTGAAAGAGGAGCCGAAACCGCCACTGCCCCGCGCATGCGGCAGAATGAGCAGTTGCAGCGCCTGGCGGTGCGCAGTCCGTCTGTCAGCACTACGCTGAATTTCACCGTACCGCAGTGGCACTGGCCGTTAATTTTTTCCTGCATCGCGACACCTCTACTGTTGATCTGGCAACCTTGAACCATTAACGTTAATTTAATGTTAAATGCAAGCAGCAGCCAGCCTTAATCCGGCGCGCGCGCGGCCAGCGTCTCGCGCAGCTGACGATCGCCGCGCAGCAGCGCCCAGGCCTCGAGCACCTCTGCGGGAAAATCGACGTGGGCGATAAAGCCTTTGCCGCGCGGGCCATAGCCATTCGCATCATCGTACAGCCGGGGAAGCTCGCCCAGCAGCAGGGACAGGTAGCGCGCCGGTGGCCAGAGTCCCGCCGCCGGATCCGCAAACGCGAGCCCCTCTCCGCGGTTAATAAGCTGCGGTATCACCCCGGGATGGCTCAGCCAGCGAATGCTGAGCGGCGACGCCTCCCGGGCGAAGGTGGCCATCGTGCGGCGCTGCATGGTCGGGTCCTGCACCACAATGGCGGACCGCGCGTCCAGCCCGCGCTCCGCCAGCACAGCCAGCGTAAAGCGGGCATTTTCACCGCAGTTGGTTGAGCGATCCTCAACCACGATACGGTCTCGGGGGATCTGCCAGAAGTCGTACGCGATATCGGCGAGGATCGCCGCCTCGGGACGTCCGGCGCAAGGAATGACCCGGTAATGGGGATGCGCCGCAACGGCGTCGTAGAGAAAGCGCGTTGAGTGACCGATGCCGCCGCTTATCAGCAGCATCCTGCCGTTGGAAGCCAGCCGGCAGGCGGCGTCAATAGAGGGGATCACCGCATTGCCGGCCAGCACCACCAGCTCTGCATCCGGCCCGGAAGGCGCGTCAGTTAAGTCATCCTGCGCAAGCCAGCGGCCAACGAGGTTAAGCGCGTCAAGGATAACGTCGCGTAGCGCGGGGAATGTCATTTCAGGGTTACTCCGTGGTTCGATTTATTTATTAACCCAGTCTGGCAGAAACTTTTTCACTGCCGGGCTACTCATGCAGATTGCCGGGACGCAATCGCCGTCTCTCAGGAACGAGCTATCCGCAGCGGGAAATAATCATGCAAACAGTATGGTCTGATGTCGATAACTATCTTATAGATGCCCTGATCCCGGCCGACCCGGCGATGGACCGGATCCTGCAAAATAACCAGCGCGCCGGGCTGCAGCCCATCGACGTCGCCGCTAACCAGGGCCAGCTGCTGGCCCTGCTGGTGCGCATTTCCGGCGCCCGTCGGGTGCTCGAAATCGGCACGCTCGGCGGCTACAGCACGGCGTGGATGGCCCGCGCCCTGCCGGACGACGGCGAACTTATCACCCTGGAGTACAGCCCGCACCACGCCGCCGTTGCCCGGGAAAACCTCGCGCTGGCGGGCGTGGCCCACAAAACTCAGGTTATTGAGGGCCCGGCGCTGGACTCCCTTGCCGCCATGCACGTGCCGGCACCGTTCGATCTTATTTTTATCGACGCCGATAAACCCAACAATCCTCACTATCTGAGCTGGGCGCTGCGCTACGCCCGCGCCGGGACGCTGATCATTGGCGATAACGTGGTGCGCAACGGCGAAGTCACTAATCCGTACAGTAAGGATGCAAACGTCCAGGGCGTGCGCACTTTTATTGAAATGATGGGCAGCGACCCGCGTCTCGATGCGA
>NZ_CAJYMB010000049.1 GCF_913775985.1 uncultured Pluralibacter sp.
GCTCGACAGCCGCGAGTTGCCGGATCATCTTCCGCTGTATCTGGAATACCTCGCCCAGCTGCCGAAAAGCGAAGCCGTTGGCGGGCTGCAGGACGTGGCGCCGATTCTGGCGCTGCTCAGCGCGCGCCTGACCCAGCGTGAAAGCCGCTACGCCGCGCTGTTTGACGTGCTGCTAAATATCGCCAGTACGCAAATCGACAGCCAGAAAGTGGCGGATAAAATCGCCAGCGAGGTTCGGGACGATACGCCGCAGGCGCTGGATGCAGTCTGGGAAGAAGAGCAGGTTAAGTTTTTTACCGACCAGGGCTGCGCTGAATCTGAAATTGCTGCCCACCAGCGCCGCTTTGCCGGCGCCGTTGCGCCGCAGTATCTGAATATCACTAATGGAGGAGAGCGCTAATGCCCTTTCTGAATATGTTCTTTTTTGATATCTATCCGTACATTGCAGGCGCAGTGTTTCTGATAGGCAGCTGGCTGCGCTACGACTACGGCCAGTACACCTGGCGTGCCGGATCCAGCCAGATGCTGGATCGCAAAGGCATGCACGTGGCCTCTAATCTGTTTCACCTGGGGATTCTTGGGATCTTTGCCGGGCACTTCCTCGGCATGCTGACCCCGCACTGGATGTATGAATCCTTTCTGCCGCTCGAAGTTAAGCAAAAGATGGCCATGTTCGGCGGCGGTGCTGCCGGCGTGCTGTGCCTGATTGGCGGCGTACTGCTGCTCAAGCGTCGCCTGTTTAGCCCGCGGGTGCGCGCCACAACCACCACAGCGGATATCCTGATCCTGACTCTGCTGGTGATCCAGTGTGCGCTGGGCCTGATTACCATTCACTTCTCGGCTCAGCATCCGGACGGCAGTGAAATGATGAAGCTGGTCAACTGGGCGCAGTCAGTGGTGACCTTCCACGGCGGTGCGTCCCATTATCTGGACGGGGTAGCCTTTGTCTATCGCGTGCATATCGTGCTGGGCATGACGCTGTTCCTGTTGTTCCCGTTCTCCCGACTGGTACACATCTGGAGCGTTCCGGTTGAGTACCTGACCCGTAAATATCAGATTGTGCGCGCGCGCCGCTGATAGTGGTTACGCTGAACCGGGGCCCCGCATTTGCGGGGCCTCTTTTTTTGTTCCCCAGCCCAGATTGTTGCCCGCCGCAGAAAGCAATATCAGGATCCCGCCGGCGGCCTGCGCCAGCGTCAGGGTGTGCCCGAAGACCAGCGCGTCAACCAGCAGGGCAACTAAGGGATAGATAAACGACAGAGAGCCGATAACTGGGGTCGGCAATTTCTGAATGGCGCTGTAGAGCAGTTGATACATGATGCCGGTATGCACGATACCCAGCGTGAGCAGAATACCCCAGGGCAGGGGGATTCCTGTTGGCGCGAGGTGGGCCAGAGGCAGCAGCATTACAATACCGGTGAGACATTGAATAAGCGCAATTTGCCGGGGCGGGAACGCCTTCAGGTGGCGGGTAATAATTGCCGTCAGGGCATAGAAAAAAGCGGCGCCCAGCGCCAGCATAATGCCTGAGGCAAGGTGGCCTTTGCCGCCGGTGTGCAAATCGCTGGAGAGTAAAATTATCACTCCCGCAAATGCCAGCAGCAGCCAGCCCCACTTCAGCAGGCCAACTCGCTCTCCGAGCGCGATCCCCATTAACACCAGCATAAACGGTTGCGTATTGTAGACGACCGTTGCCATCCCCATTGAGATGTCCGTGTAGGCGGCAAAGAGCAGCAGCCAGTTAATCACTAGCGCTACGCCGCCGCCCGCGGCCAGCAGCAGCTGGCGCAGGGTAAATCGGGAAAAAGGTGTTTTGCTAAAATAGATAAACGCCATTAATGCCGCAGCGCCGATGACGCAACGCCAGAACACCACATCGATAACGGCTAATCCAGAAAGGAGCTCGAAGGCGCCAATAGAGCCAGAGATAATCATCGCCAGAATCATCTGGCAAGTGCCTGTTTTAAAATCGCGCATGGAAGGGCTCCTGAATGTAGTCTGATTATTCTCAAGAATATGCGGCGCAAAGGCCATTATCAGGATAAGGTGGATGCCGGAATTTACCTTGATTTCAAAGGCTGTTTATATGAGTAGCTTAATTGATAACACCGACCGCGCCATTCTCACCTGCCTGGAGCAGGACGCAAGAATGTCACTTAAAACGCTTAGCGGCATGATCGGCCTGACCTCACCCAGCACGGCCGAACGCCTCAGGCGTCTTGAGGAGAGGGGGATTATTCAGGGCTACAGCGCCCGGATAAATATCGCTGAATTAGGTTACAGCCTGCAGGTGCTGGTCCGGGTTCGTCCTTTGCCTGGCATGCTCAAAAAAGTTGAAAAATATCTGCAGGCGCTCGCCATATGTATTGAGTGTGACAAGGTAACGGGCGAGGACTGCTTCGTGGCGCGGATGGTGGTGAGAGATATTGCTCATCTCGACACAGAGCTGGACCAGCTTGCAGAGATGGCGCAGTGCAATACCTCGATAATTAAAAGCTCACCCGTCACGCGCAGGTTGCCTGCTTTGTAGTTCAGCTTCAGGAAATTGTATGTCAAAGAATGTGTTGTACATTAACGGCGCGAATATTCACGATATTGCGTCATTTTATACGGAAATTAACCGGGTATTTATGGTTGGCGAAACGTGGACGCTGGGTGAAAGTCTCGATGCGCTGGATGACATGCTCTACGGCGGATACGGCGTTTTACACAATTCGGCCACGGCGGTGGTGATCTGGCAACAAATGGAGAAAAACCGCACCGATCTTGGAGAGGAGGAAACCCGCTGCTGGTATCGTGAGAAACTCAGGCAGCCCGAACGTTTTAATGCTGCTCTGTTTCAGCGAAAGCTGATTGAGCTTGATAGCGGAAGCGGAGAGTTATTTTTTGATATTGTGCTGGAAATTTTCAACAGCCATTCGAACATCAGCCTGCGTCAGGAGTAAGGGGCGGTATTGGTGCGGGTGCGGGTGGCTTTACGTGCGGAATATGAGAGTTATGATGTTCGCCGAGCTCGAATCGAACCTTGGTCGAAGCTTCTCATCCTTCCCCGGTTGGGAATAAATGAAACGTTGTGCAGGTATTGCCGTTGAGATTTTAGATCAGGATGGTGGTGGGGGAAGGATAACTCGTCGCTGCGCTCCTCGCCCTTCGGGTCGCTGCCTGCGGCAGCGCTTTCTCGCTGCGCTCGAATCGAACCTTGGTCGAAGCTTCTCATCCTTCCCGATCGAGAATAAATGAATCGTTGTGCTTAATTGAGTTATGCGGATTTCTAAAAGGATGGTGGTGGGGGAAGGATTCGAACCTTCGAAGTCGATGACGGCAGATTTACAGTCTGCTCCCTTTGGCCGCTCGGGAACCCCACCACGGGGTATTGCTTATCACTGGCCTGCTCCTTGCGGGAGCGGGGCGCATCATATCAAATGACGCGCCTCTGTAAAGCACTCCTTTACTAAAAATGAACCGGTTGCCTGCTTTTTATGCGTAACGCTGCAAAGCTAACCATCTCATTTTATAAAGGATTAAAGAATAATCGTCCGGTTACCGTAGACGAACACCCGCTGTGCCAGCACCTGATATAGCGCCCGGCTCAGAACATTCTTTTCCACGTCCCGGCCAGCGCGCATCATATCTTCTGCGGTATAGCTGTGATCGACGTGGATAACGTCCTGCATAATAATCGGACCTTCATCAAGATTATCATTCACATAGTGAGCCGTGGCGCCAATAATTTTTACGCCGCGCTCGTAAGCCTGGTGGTAGGGGCGCGCGCCAATAAACGCCGGCAAAAATGAATGGTGGATATTGATGATTTTATTCGGGAAGCGGGATACAAAAGAGGGCGTCAGAACGCGCATATATTTTGCCAGCACTACGTAATCCGGCTGGTGGGCTTCGATGGCGTCGGCCATAAGCGTATCGTGCGCTTCGCGGGTGTGTCCTTCATGGCTAACCAGCTCGAACGGAATATCGAAACGCTCAACGAGCGGGCGCAGCGTTTCGTGATTGCCAATAACTGCAGCAATTTCGACGTCCAGTCCGCCGTAGTTTGCTTTCATCAGCAGATCGCCCAGGCAGTGCGCCTCTTTTGTCACCAGAATAACGATGCGGCGGCGGCCAGCCGGATTCAGCTCGCGAACCGAACCCGCCGGAAGCGCGCTGTCCAGATCCGCCAGCAGTGTGGCATCGTTGAAAATCCCTTCCAGCTCGGTACGCATAAAGAAGCGTCCGGTGCGGTGATCGACAAACTCATTGTTCTGGACAATGTTCAGCTCGTGTTTGTAGCAAATATTGGTGATGCGTGCGATCAGGCCCTTCTGGTCCGGACAGATAGTGCGCAAAATTTTACGTTGTATTGAGTGCATTGCGGGGTAAATCCTGTTGAAAGTGTGTGCAACTTTAGCCGCGCTGTCTTATTGACCACAGCATTTTTTAAATTTTTTACCCGAGCCGCAGGGGCAAGCATCGTTGCGGCCAATTGCCGGGCGGGTGCCGTCGATATAGTACCACTGTTCATTTTCTTTTAAGAATCGTGAGCGTTCAATGATGGCGCCAGATTTTTGACCGTCGCGATATCTGGCGACGAAACTGACAAAACCTTCATTTTCATGCTGGCCCGGTTCAGCGGAAAATATCGTTAACCCCAGCCATTCAGTGCCGGCGAAGCCTTGTTCAAGCTCGGCTCTGAGCGCCTGAGGATTACAGTCAGGGTGCCAGGTGGCGATCAGATAGTCCGCGTTTTTTTTAACGAAAGCGGTGTAACGTGAACGCATAAGGTGTGATGGAGTTGGCGCTGGCTGTGCGCCGCTGAGATATCGCTGACAACATGCGCTATACTCCAGTGCGTTACCACACGGGCAAAATTGCTGCATTGACGCCTCTCGTGAAATCATAAAATGTCGAAGACGCAACAGCGTCGGGCGGCAAATATGTTAACCGAGCAGAGGCAATCTTGCTACGATAAGAAGTGGAGGATGTCCACCTGCTGTAATGAGAAAATTAAAAATAGGCCTTGCCCTTGGAGCGGGTGCTGCGAGGGGCTGGTCGCATATTGGCGTCATTAAAGCCCTCGAAAAAATGGGCGTTGAAATTGATATTGTTGCCGGCTGCTCAATTGGTGCGCTGGTCGGGGCTGCCTATGCCTGCGATCGGTTAGATCCTCTTCAGCGCTGGGTTAAATCTTTCAGCTACTGGGACGTTCTTCGCCTGATGGATCTGTCATGGCGACGCGGCGGTTTATTACGCGGCGAACGGGTATTTAGCCACTTCCGCCAGCTTTTGCCGGCAGAGACTATCGAGGCCTGCGAGCGCAAGTTTGCGGCAGTAGCGACAAATTTAAGTACCGGGCGTGAACTTTGGTTTACGGAAGGCGATATTAATCACGCCGTTCGCGCTTCGTGCAGCATTCCTGGCCTGATGGCGCCTGTCTTGCACAATGGCTACTGGCTGGTGGACGGCGCGGTCGTCAATCCTGTCCCCGTTTCGCTAACCCGGGCGATGGGGGCGGATATCGTGATTGCGGTAGATCTACAGCACGATGCCCACCTGATGCAACAGGATATGCTGTCAGTAAATCTGCAGTCGGAATTGCATAATGGAGGAGAGGGCACATCGGCCTCCCTGTACGAGCGCATACGAAAGCGAACCCGGGAGATGACCACACGCCGCAAAATAGCAGCGCCTACGGCGATGGAGATTATGTCTACTTCCATTCAGGTTCTGGAAAATAGACTGAAACGAAACCGTATGGCAGGTGATCCTCCCGATATTTTGATTCAACCGTTTTGCCCACAAATATCCACACTCGATTTCCACCGTGCCGCTGCCGCAATCGCTGCCGGTAAATTGGCCGTCGAGAAGAAGATGGATGAATTGTTACCGTTAGTGCAAGGCCCGCGCTAAGCACTTTATCTGAAGACTTCAGCAAAATCTGACAGGCGGTACGATGAATAGATGCCACTATTGTCGCACTGTCAGCCAGGGGAGATATCATGACGCAGCCATTGGCGGGAAAACTCATTCTAATCGTTGAGGACGAGCCTGTTTTCCGCTCATTACTCGATTCCTGGCTCTTGTCTCTGGGCGCCGAAACGGTGCTGGCGGAAGACGGGCTGGATGCGACAGCCAAAATGGAGAAGCTAAACCCCGACCTGATGATTTGCGATATTGCCATGCCAAAAATGGATGGCCTGATGTTAATAGAGCATTTGCGTAATCAAGGTCATCAGTTGCCAATTCTTGTTATCTCCGCAACCGAAAATATGGCCGATATTGCGAAAGCCTTACGTCTGGGCGTGCAGGATGTGCTGTTAAAGCCGGTGCAGGATCTGGAAAAGCTTCGTGAAACTGTTTTCGCCTGCCTCTATCCGAATATGTTCAACTCTCGGGTTGAGGAGGAAGAGCGCTTATTTGAGGACTGGGATGCGCTGGTCAGTAATCCGCCGGCCGCCGCTAAACTGCTGCAGGAGCTTCAGCCTCCGGTGCAGCAAACAATTTCACACTGCCGGGTTAACTACCGCCAGCTGGTTGCGGCAGATAAACCGGGGCTGGTTCTCGACATTGCGCCACTTTCCGATAACGACCTGGCTTTTTATTGCCTTGATGTAACCCGGGCAGGGGACAATGGCGTTCTTGCGGCCCTGCTACTGCGGGCAATTTTCAATAGCCTCCTTCAGGAGCAGCTAACCCATCGTGGGCAGCGGCTGCCGGAACTGGGCAGCCTGCTTAAGCAGGTAAATCATCTGCTGCGTCAGGCAAGCCTGACCGGGCAATTTCCGCTGCTGGTGGGGTACTATCACAGCGGGATCAAAAATCTCATTCTGGTGTCTGCAGGGCTGAACGGCACGTTAAACGCCGGCGAGAGACAGATTCAGATAAGTAATGGTGTTCCGTTAGGCACGATGGGTAACACCTACTTAAACCAGCTAAGCCAGCGCTGTGACGCCTGGCAGTGCCAAATCTGGGGCAGCGGAGGCCGTTTACGCCTGATGTTGTCCACGGAGTGAGCATTCGACAAAACTACAAAATATTGCAATAAACACATATTCAAAGCGATGTTATTATTAGCAGACAGCTTTAGTCATTATCTTAATTCTGGCTACACCTTTCTTTTCAGACCCGGCTCATACGGCGGGTCTGATATACTTAAGCTCTTAATAATTAACAATGACGTTCAAGAGATGAACAGTTCAGGAGATTAAAATGGCTTCAATAGATTCTAAAGTCACGAAGGCCGTCATTCCGGTTGCAGGATTGGGGACCAGGATGCTACCCGCCACGAAAGCGATTCCTAAAGAAATGCTTCCGCTGGTCGACAAGCCATTGATCCAGTACGTCGTTAACGAATGTATTGCCGCCGGGATCACTGAAATTGTGCTGGTAACCCATTCTTCTAAAAACTCTATCGAAAACCATTTCGATACCAGCTTCGAACTGGAAGCCATGCTCGAAAAGCGCGTTAAGCGCCAGCTTCTGGAAGAAGTACAGGCTATTTGCCCTCCGCACGTGACCATCATGCAGGTGCGTCAGGGCCTCGCTAAAGGCCTGGGGCACGCGGTATTGTGCGCGCATCCGGTCGTGGGTGATGAGCCGGTGGCGGTTATCCTGCCGGACGTTATCCTGGATGAGTTCGAATCCGATCTTTCCCGCGACAACCTCGCCGAAATGATTAAGCGTTTCGATGAAACCGGCGCGAGCCAGATTATGGTTGAACCTGTTGATGATGTTACCGCTTACGGTGTTGTTGACTGTAAAGGCGAAAATATGAATCCGGGCGACAGCGTACCGATGGTTGGCGTGGTTGAAAAACCGAAGAAAGAAGAAGCACCTTCCAATTTTGCCGTCGTAGGTCGCTATGTTCTGAGTGCTGAAATTTGGCCGCTGCTGGCAAAAACACCTCCGGGAGCCGGGGATGAAATTCAGCTCACTGATGCAATCGATATGCTTATCGAGAAAGAGACGGTAGAAGCCTATCATATGAAGGGCAAGAGCCACGATTGCGGCAATAAGCTGGGATACATGCAGGCGTTTGTCGAATATGGTATTCGCCACAAAACGCTGGGTGCAGATTTCAAAGCCTGGCTGGAAAAAGCGGTTGGCTAAGTAGTATCCATTAAGCGATAACATAACAAACCAGGAGCAGCTTATGGCCTGGTTTTTTATTGCCTGGGATTTGTACAGACTTAGCTGATGTGGCAGTTCTGTAAATAAAAAAAGTAAAAAAAATCCCGCCGAAGCGGGATTTATGAGTCAGAAAAGCGGCTTATTTCAGGAGGAAATCTTCCAGAGTTTTACCCTGCTCATCCATTGCTTTTTTGATCACGGCCGGAGTGCGACCCTGGCCAGTCCATGTTTTGGTTTCACCGTTTTCGTCTACATAGCTATATTTAGCCGGACGTGCTGCACGCTTGGTTTTCGTACCGGTTTTAACTGCGGACATGCTGTTCAGCAGTTCATTCGGGTCGATACCGTCAGCAATAAGCATTTCACGGTACTGCTGCAGTTTACGCGTGCGTTCTTCGATTTCAGCAGCCGCAGCGCTTTCTTCTTCACGACGTTCGTTAACAACAACTTCTAACTTTTCCAGCATTTCTTCGAGCGTTTCTAAAGTGCATTCTCTTGCCTGTGCACGAAGAGTACGGATGTTGTTCAAAATTTTAAGTGCTTCGCTCATTGTAGTATTCTCAAACTTATATTGTGGGGTGGTTTGTTTTTCTAATAATAGAGCGTTAATTTCATATATGCAATAGGGCTGATTGTAATGAAATCAAAAATACAGGCTGGTCTGTCATATTTATTAATAAAGGTAAGTTAAAAATTGCATGATCTCTCTCATCAGCCGAGGTCACTACTCTGGCATACACCCTTTTGGAGTATGCCTTTTAGGAGCAATGGTATACAACTATATATCCTGTAATTCAAATCTTAACTGAATAACGCACCGCTACAGCCAGCGTTATTCATCAAATGCTATAGCGTCTCTTATCAATAAACATTCATTAACTTATGATTAATATCTGAACGGTTAAACGCCATAATCCAGATGTACATTAACGAATAATGCTTCATGTTTTGTGTGACCACATCGGATACCGGAGAGACTTACGTCCGCAACCGCAGGGCAATATGGTACAATTATCTGCATTGAACGATGATGATTTCTGGGGTGTTGCTGTAAATGGCACAACTATATTTTTACTATTCTGCAATGAATGCCGGTAAATCGACGGCGCTTTTACAGTCCTCATATAATTACCAGGAGCGGGGAATGCGCACTCTGGTTTATACCGCCGAGATAGACGACCGCTTTGGCGCCGGTAAAGTTAGCTCGCGCATCGGTCTTTCTTCGCCGGCGAGGCTTTATAACCAGCATACCGCGTTGTATAGCGACATCGCCGCTATGCACGCTCAGGAGGCCATCCACTGCGTGCTGGTGGACGAGAGCCAGTTTCTGACGCGACAGCAGGTCTACGACCTGTCTGAGGTCGTTGACGAGCTGGATATCCCGGTGCTCTGTTACGGCCTGCGTACGGATTTCCGCGGCGAGCTATTTACCGGTAGTCAGTATCTATTAGCCTTGTCAGATAAGCTGGTGGAACTTAAGACTGTGTGTTTTTGCGGGCGTAAAGCGGGTATGGTGCTGCGCCTGGATCAAGCAGGCCGCCCTTATAACGAAGGGGAGCAGGTGGTGATCGGCGGCAATGAGCGCTATGTCTCCGTCTGCCGCAAGCATTATAAAGAAGCGCTGATAGAAGGCTCCCTGACAATAGTTCAGCAGCGGGTGAGGGGTTCTGGCGCGGTTTAATCTGTCATTGTGATATCGGTTATAGCCACAAAAAAACCCGCCATCAGGCGGGTTTCGTTTACTGGCTTACGATATTAAGCGTTCTTCTTCACTTTTTTATCGGCTTTCGCCGGAGCCGCTGCTTTCACCTCTGTAGTGGCGCCCTCAACATAATCGCGTCCGTAGAAGGTATCCAGCAGGATTTGCTTCAGCTCGGCAATCAGCGGGTAGCGCGGGTTAGCGCCGGTGCACTGGTCATCGAAAGCATCTTCTGACAGCTTATCAACGTGGGCCAGGAAATCGGCTTCCTGAACGCCAGCTTCGCGGATAGAACGCGGAATACCCAGTTCGGCTTTCAGACTCTCCAGCCAGCCCAGCAGTTTTTCGATCTTCGCTGCGGTGCGGTCGCCAGGGGCTGACAGGCCGAGGTGATCGGCGATTTCAGCGTAGCGGCGGCGGGCCTGCGGGCGATCGTACTGGCTGAAAGCGGTCTGCTTGGTTGGATTGTCATTCGCGTTATAGCGAATCACGTTGCTGATAAGCAGGGCGTTTGCCAGACCGTGCGGGATGTGGAACTGCGAGCCCAGCTTATGCGCCATTGAGTGACACACGCCGAGGAAGGCGTTTGCAAACGCGATACCGGCAATAGTCGCTGCACTGTGAACGCGCTCGCGGGCAACCGGATTTTTACTGCCTTCGTGGTAAGACGCCGGCAGATTCTCTTTCAGCAGTTTGAGCGCCTGCAGAGCCTGACCGTCGGAGAACTCGGAGGCCAGTACGGAAGCGTAGGCTTCCAGCGCGTGGGTAACCGCATCGAGGCCACCGAAAGCGCACAGCGACTTCGGCATGTCCATCACCAGGTTGGCATCCACAATCGCCATATCCGGCGTCAGGGCGTAGTCGGCCAGCGGATATTTCTGTCCGGTAGCATCGTCGGTCACAACTGCAAACGGCGTAACTTCAGAGCCGGTACCTGAAGTGGTGGTAACAGCGATCATTTTCGCTTTTACGCCCATTTTCGGGAATTTGTAGATACGCTTACGGATATCCATAAAGCGCAGCGCCAGCTCTTCAAACGCAGTTTCCGGGTGCTCGTACATCACCCACATAATTTTCGCCGCATCCATCGGGGAACCGCCGCCGAGAGCGATAATCACGTCCGGCTTGAAGGAGTTAGCCAGGTCGGCGCCTTTGCGCACGACGCTCAGGGTTGGGTCGGCTTCTACTTCAAAAAATACCTCAACTTCAACACCGGCGGCCTTCAGCACGGAAGTGATCTGATCCGCATAGCCGTTGTTGAACAGGAAGCGGTCGGTTACCACCAGCGCACGCTTGTGCCCATCGGTGATAACTTCATCCAGTGCGATAGGCAGTGAACCGCGACGGAAGTAGATTGATTTCGGAAGCTTGTGCCACAACATATTTTCAGCTCGCTTAGCAACGGTTTTCTTGTTGATCAGATGCTTAGGACCAACGTTCTCAGAGATGGAGTTACCACCCCATGAACCACATCCCAGAGTCAGGGACGGCGCGAGTTTAAAGTTGTACAGGTCACCGATACCGCCCTGGGAGGCCGGTGTGTTGATCAGAATACGTGCGGTCTTCATTTTGTCGCCGAAGAACTTAACGCGCTCCGGCTGGTTGTCCTGATCGGTGTACAGGCACGAGGTGTGGCCAATACCGCCCATCTCCACCAGTTTCTCTGCTTTATTTACCGCATCGTCAAAGTCTTTGGCGCGGTACATCGCGAGGGTTGGAGAAAGTTTTTCGTGGGCAAACGGCTCAGACTCATCCACGGCGGACACTTCGCCAATCAGAATTTTAGTGCTGGCCGGTACGGTAAAGCCTGCCAGTTCAGCGATTTTTGCTGCCGGCTGGCCAACGATAGCGGCATTCAGCGCGCCGTTTTTCAGGATGATGTTCTGAACGGCTTTCAGCTCGCTGCCCTGCAGCATGTAGCCGCCGTGGGTTTCAAAACGCTCGCGAACCGCATCATAGACCGAATCTACAACCACAACAGACTGTTCGGAGGCGCAGATAACGCCGTTATCGAAAGTTTTAGACATCAGCACGGAGGCCACCGCACGTTTGATGTCTGCGGTTTCGTCAATAACCACTGGCGTGTTGCCGGCGCCAACGCCGATAGCCGGTTTACCGGAGCTGTAGGCTGCTTTAACCATGCCCGGACCGCCGGTCGCCAGGATCATATTGATATCCGGGTGATGCATCAGCGCATTAGACAGCTCGACGGAAGGCTGATCGATCCAGCCGATAAGATCTTTCGGTGCGCCCGCGGCGATAGCAGCCTGCAGAACGATGTCTGCTGCTTTGTTGGTGGCGTCTTTAGCACGAGGATGCGGAGAGAAGATAATACCGTTACGGGTTTTCAGGCTGATCAGCGATTTGAAAATCGCGGTTGAGGTTGGGTTGGTGGTTGGAACGATGCCGCAGATGATACCAATCGGTTCGGCGATGGTGATGGTACCAAAGGTGTCATCTTCAGAGAGGACGCCACAGGTTTTTTCATCTTTATAGGCATTATAAATGTACTCGGAAGCAAAGTGGTTTTTGATCACTTTATCTTCAACAATCCCCATGCCGGATTCGGCAACGGCCAGTTTTGCTAATGGAATTCGAGCATTTGCGGCAGCCAGGGCGGCAGCGCGGAAAATTTTATCAACCTGTTCTTGAGTAAAGTTGGCATATTCCCGCTGAGCTTTTTTTACGCGCTCGACGAGGGCGTTGAGTTCAGCAACGTTAGTAACAGCCATAATGCTCTCCTGATAATGTTAAACTTTTTTAGTAAAGCAGTTGCGCAAGCCCCAGTATAGACGACGGGGAGTAGTGCTGATGTAACACACAGTAAATTAACGTTTTTTTACGTTCTGTTCGCACGACTGATTTACTAAAAAAGCCTTGTCCATTTCAGCCTCAGTTCAGAAATTGATATCCTCTGTTGGCATTATCAAGATTACCCACTTCTAAGTAGAAAATACGTGATCGGCGTCAAGATTAACGCAAGCTGACACCTTTCAGCAGGCGGTTTTTGTGCGGTTTTGTAAATTATTAAAATCCAGATGAGCTGTGGGACCGGGTTGTTCGCACTACAGGTTTATTAATGAATATTACGCGCCCCGCCGTGCTCGGGCGGCCAGGGCAAATTTCGCGTGAACAACGTGAATAAAAAGCGTATCTTCAGCACAATTTTGCGCTTCGTTTCATTGTGCTCATTTTGTTTGATAAGGCCGCTTTAATACCGTGATACAGACGCTTTTCGATTTTCCAACCTACATCAAGTTTTTCATTGGCCTGTTTGCACTGGTAAACCCGGTGGGGATCATCCCTGTCTTTATCAGTATGACCAGCTACCAGACCGCGCCGGCGCGTAACAAAACCAACATGACGGCGAACCTCTCTGTCGCCATCATTTTGTGGACGTCACTGTTTCTGGGAAACGGCATCCTGCAGGCATTTGGGATCTCTATTGACTCGTTTCGTATCGCGGGCGGTATTCTGGTGGTGACCATCGCCATGTCGATGATCAGCGGTAAACTTGGCGAGGATAAGCAGAACAAGCAGGAAAAATCAGAGACAGCCATACGTGAAAGCGTGGGCGTTGTTCCACTGGCGCTGCCTTTGATGGCGGGGCCGGGCGCAATCAGCTCTACTATTGTCTGGGGCACGCGCTATCATAACATCGCTCACCTGATCGGGTTTTCTGTCGCTATCGCGCTGTTTGCCGCCTGCTGCTGGGGGCTTTTTCGCATCGCGCCGTGGCTTGTTCGCCTGCTGGGACAGACCGGTATTAACGTCATTACCCGTATTATGGGCCTGCTGCTGATGTCGCTGGGCATCGAGTTTATCGTCGCCGGCATAAAATCCAGCTTCCCCGGGCTCCTTAGTTAATCCCTTTTGGGTAGCGCGAAGCCGCCACACTTGCGCGCTGCCCTTATCAACTATTAGCAAATCCTATCAATTAATTTGAAAATAGCGCCGCTGAGCGGATCGCCCGTTTTCACATGTTCTATTTATATTCAACGTGTTGATGAGTTTCCTTGCTCCGTCTTTCGGCGCGGCCATTGCTATTTCTTTCCACTCGCGTCGAGAGGCTTGCTGTGCTTTCAGCGAAATGATAATAGTAATTTATCCCTGGCAGCAGAGTTATGTGCTAAATAATGACCAGATGTTAATTTTTTGTGCAAGAATTGGTCGCCCGGCACAGGCCGACACTGTTGAATGAAGAATTTATTATAATTTATTGTTATTAAAAGATATTCCAATTATTCATTAATGTGTGTCGTTAACCTGATCGCGGCTGTAAGAGGGATAAAAGCGCATCAGTTAACAATTTTGCAAAATGTATTGGCGAGCGGGATATTCCTTTGATACTTTCCGGCGGTAATACGCGCGAAACAGATCCATAGATGAGAGTGATTATCATCTCTTGTCTGAACATCGTTTATGCCATCCCGGCAGGGGATGAGGCAAAAGAATCGACGCCAGGCTGCCAGCAGAGCGGCCGTAATAAATAAGTCGATGATAGCAGCAGTTAAAAATAACACCCGGCGGACGCTCTCACTCCTGCGCCAACGGGCCGCGCAAGCGGGATAAAACAGGCTGGTTGAACCAGTAATTATAATGAGCGGAGTATCAACACAATGACCATCATCACAAAAAAAAGTCTTATCACCGCAGGCATTCTGACGGCGCTATTCGCAGGAAGCGTTATGGCAGCAGAGGTTCCTGCGGGCGTTACGCTGGCAGCGAAACAGGAGCTGGTACGTAACAATGGCTCCGAGCCACAGTCTCTGGACCCGCATAAAATTGAGGGCGTGCCGGAATCAAATATTAGCCGCGACCTGTTTGAAGGTTTGCTGGTCAGCGATTTAAACGGTCACCCGATTCCGGGCGTGGCTGAGAAGTGGGAAAATAAAGATTTTAAAGTCTGGACCTTCCACCTGCGTAAGGACGCAAAGTGGTCCAACGGCGATCCGGTGACTGCACAGGACTTCGTTTACAGCTGGCAGCGGGTTTCTGACCCTAAGACTGCCTCTCCGTACGCGAGCTTTCTTCAGTACGGCCATTTAGTTAATGTTGATGATGTAATCGCCGGTAAAAAGCCCGTTACCGATCTGGGTGTTAAAGCCATTGACGACCATACCCTTGAAGTGACCCTCAGCGAGCCGGTGCCTTATTTTTATAAGCTGCTGACACATCCGACAACTTCTCCAGTGCCGAAAGCCGTGATTGAGAAATACGGCGACAAATGGACCCAGCCGGCCAATATCGTTACCAACGGTGCCTACAAGCTAACTGACTGGGTAGTCAACGAGCGCATCGTGATGGAGCGCAATCCCAACTACTGGAACAATGCCAAAACGGTCATCAACAAGGTCACCTATCTGCCCATTTCTTCTGAAGTTACCGATGTTAACCGCTACCGCAGCGGTGAAATCGATATGACCTACAACAACCTGCCTATCGAACTTTTTCAGAAGCTTAAAAAAGAAATTCCTAAAGAATTGCACGTCGATCCTTATCTGTGCACCTATTACTACGAAATAAACAACCAGAAAGCGCCGTTTACCGATGTGCACGTGCGTACCGCGCTCAAGCTGGGCATGGACCGCGATATTATTGTCAATAAAGTTAAAAATCAGGGCGACTTACCGGCCTTTGGTTTTACTCCGCCTTATATTGACGGGGCGAAGCTGACCAAGCCCGAGTGGTTCACCTGGACTCAGGAAAAGCGTAACGCGGAGGCGAAAAAGTTACTTGCCGAAGCGGGCTACACCGCCGATAAACCGCTGACATTTAATCTGCTGTATAACACCTCCGATCTCCACAAAAAGCTGGCCATTGCCGCCGCGGCTATCTGGAGAAAAAATCTCGGTGTTAATGTGAAGCTGGAAAACCAGGAGTGGAAAACCTTCCTCGATACCCGACATCAGGCGACATTCGACGTTGCGCGCGCGGGCTGGTGTGCGGATTATAATGAGCCGACGTCATTCCTGAATATCATGGTTTCTAACAGCTCAAGTAACACCTCTCATTATAAGAGCCCGGCGTTTGATAAAATTATTGCCGACACGCTTAAAGTTTCAAATGAAGGTGAGCGCAGCGAACTTTACAACAAAGCAGAACAGCAGCTGGATAAAGATTCCGCAATTGTGCCCGTTTACTATTACGTAAACGCTCGTCTTGTTAAACCGTGGGTTGGGGGTTACACCGGAAAAGATCCGATGGATAATACCTATACCAGAGATATGTATATCATTAAGCACTAATGGCAAGCGGCAGGGCAGCAGATGCTGCCCTGCAGTGTCTGAATAATCGGTAGGCAAAGGCACACGCCATAAGGTACGGGCAATGTTAAAATTTATTCTACGTCGCTGTCTTGAAGCGATCCCCACGCTCTTTATTCTGATCACCATCTCCTTCTTTATGATGCGCCTGGCGCCCGGCAGTCCCTTTACCGGGGAACGCACGCTGCCGCCGGAAGTGATGGCAAACATCGAAGCCAAATATCATCTTAACGATCCCATCGGCCTGCAGTACGTCAACTATCTGAAGCAGCTGGCGCACGGTGATTTTGGCCCGTCTTTTAAGTACAAAGATTACACGGTGAATGACCTGGTGGCGTCCAGCTTCCCGGTCTCGGCAAAACTCGGTGCGGCGGCGTTTATTCTGGCTCTCGTGCTGGGCGTCACCGCTGGCGTTATTGCCGCGCTTAAGCAAAATACGAAATGGGATTTTGCCGTGATGGGCGTGGCGATGACTGGCGTGGTTATTCCGAGCTTCGTGGTCGCGCCGCTGCTGGTGATGGTCTTCGCCATTATGCTGCACTGGCTCCCCGGCGGCGGCTGGAACGGCGGGGCGCTCAAGTTCATGATCCTGCCGATGGTGGCGCTGTCGCTGGCCTATATTGCCAGCATCGCGCGTATCACCCGCGGCTCGATGATTGAGGTGCTGCACTCCAACTTTATCCGCACCGCGAGGGCGAAAGGGCTGCCGATGCGCCGCATTATCTTTCGCCACGCGCTGAAGCCGGCGCTGCTGCCGGTTCTCTCTTATCTCGGTCCGGCGTTCGTTGGGATTATTACCGGCTCGATGGTTATTGAAACCATCTACGGCCTGCCGGGTATTGGTCAGCTTTTTGTTAACGGTGCCCTTAACCGCGACTATTCGCTGGTGCTGAGCCTCACGATTCTGGTGGGCGCGCTGACCATTCTGTTTAACGCTATCGTTGATGTGCTGTATGCCGTTATCGATCCGAAAATTCGTTACTGAGGCCGGAGTACGCCATGATGTTGAGTAAGAAAAACAGCGAGGCGCTGGAAAGCTTCAGTGAAAAACTGGACGTGGAAGGACGCAGCCTCTGGCAGGACGCCCGCCGGCGCTTTATGCATAACCGCGCCGCGGTGGCCAGCCTGTGCGTATTACTGGTGATTGCGCTCTTCGTGACGCTGGCGCCGATGTTGTCGCAGTTCAGCTATTTTGATACCGACTGGAACATGATGTCGAGCGCGCCGGACATGGAATCCGGGCACTATTTCGGTACCGACTCTTCCGGACGAGACCTGCTGGTGCGCGTAGCCATCGGCGGGCGCATTTCGCTGATGGTCGGCATTGCCGCCGCGCTGGTGGCGGTCGTCGTCGGCACGCTGTACGGCTCCCTTTCCGGCTACCTTGGCGGCAAAGTGGACTCGGTGATGATGCGCCTGCTGGAAATCCTTAACTCCTTTCCCTTTATGTTCTTCGTTATCCTGCTGGTTACCTTTTTCGGTCAGAACATCCTGCTGATTTTCGTGGCTATCGGCATGGTTTCCTGGCTCGATATGGCGCGTATCGTACGCGGCCAGACCCTGAGCCTGAAGCGTAAAGAGTTTATCGAAGCCGCTCAGGTGGGTGGGGTTTCAACGGTGAATATCGTAGTGCGGCATATCGTGCCGAACGTGCTGGGCGTGGTGGTGGTGTACGCCTCGCTGCTGGTGCCCAGCATGATCCTGTTTGAGTCATTCCTGAGCTTCCTGGGTCTCGGCACTCAGGAGCCGCTAAGCAGCTGGGGCGCGCTGTTAAGCGACGGCGCTAACTCGATGGAAGTCTCTCCCTGGTTACTGATGTTCCCGGCGGGTTTTCTGGTAGTGACCCTGTTCTGTTTTAACTTTATCGGCGACGGCCTGCGCGATGCCCTCGACCCGAAAGATCGCTAAGGAGTCCGCCATGAGTACGATTGATATAGCTCAACCTCCCGTTCAGCAGCAGGCAGGCCTGCTGTTGGATGTCAACGATCTGCGGGTGACCTTCAGCACCCCGGACGGCGACGTTACGGCAGTCAACGATTTGAACTTCGGCCTGAAAGCGGGGGAGACCCTGGGTATCGTCGGCGAATCCGGCTCGGGGAAATCGCAGACCGCATTCGCCCTGATGGGGCTGCTGGCGCAAAACGGCCGCATCGGCGGTTCGGCAATGTTTAACGGCAAGCAGATCCTGAACCTGCCGGAGCAGGAGCTGAACCGGCTGCGCGCCGAGCAGATCTCGATGATATTTCAGGATCCGATGACCTCCCTCAATCCCTATATGCGCGTCGGCGAGCAGCTGATGGAAGTGCTGATGCTGCATAAAGGGATGAGCAAAGCGGAAGCGTTTGAAGAGTCGGTCCGGATGCTTGATGCGGTAAAAATGCCCGAAGCCCGCAAGCGTATGCGCATGTACCCGCACGAGTTTTCCGGCGGTATGCGCCAGCGGGTGATGATCGCCATGGCGCTGCTGTGTAAACCAAAACTGCTGATTGCCGATGAACCGACCACCGCGCTGGACGTTACCGTTCAGGCGCAGATCATGACTCTGCTGAACGATCTCAAGCGTGAATTCAACACGGCAATCATCATGATCACTCACGATCTTGGTGTGGTGGCGGGCATTTGCGACAAAGTGCTGGTGATGTACGCCGGACGCACCATGGAATACGGCCAGGCCAGGGATGTGTTTTATCAGCCGGCGCACCCGTACTCTATCGGCCTGCTGAAGGCAGTGCCGCGTCTTGATGCGGAAGGAGAAGAGATGCTGACTATTCCCGGCAACCCGCCAAACCTGCTGCGCTTGCCGAAAGGCTGTCCTTTCCAGCCCCGCTGCCAGCACGCGATGGAGGTGTGCAACAGCGCGCCGCCGCTGGAGGAGTTTGCAACGGGCCGCCTGCGCGCCTGCTTTAGACCGGTGGGAGATCTGCTATGAGCACCGTAATTGATGAAAGAAAAGTTCTGCTCGAAATTGCCGATTTAAAAGTGCATTTCGACATTAAAGACGGCAAGCAGTGGTTCTGGCAGCCGTCCAAAACTCTGAAAGCGGTAGACGGCGTGACCCTGCGCCTTTATGAAGGGGAAACGCTGGGCGTGGTGGGCGAATCGGGCTGCGGGAAATCGACCTTTGCCCGCGCCATTATCGGGCTGGTAAAAGCCACCGACGGCCGCGTTGCCTGGCTTGGTAAAGATCTGCTTGGGATGAAGCAGGAAGAGTGGCGCGCGGTGCGCAGCGATATCCAGATGATATTTCAGGATCCGCTGGCCTCGCTTAATCCGCGCATGACTATCGGCGAGATTATCGGCGAGCCGCTGCGCACCTATCATCCTAAAATGCCGCGTCAGGAAATTCGCGACCGGGTTAAAGCGATGATGATGAAAGTGGGTCTTCTGCCGAATCTCGTTAACCGCTATCCCCACGAGTTTTCCGGCGGCCAGTGCCAGCGCATCGGTATCGCCCGGGCGCTTATTCTGGAGCCGAAGCTGATTATCTGCGACGAACCGGTATCCGCCCTCGATGTCTCTATTCAGGCGCAGGTGGTGAATCTGCTGCAGAAGCTGCAGCGGGAGATGGGGCTGTCGCTGATTTTTATTGCCCACGATCTGGCGGTAGTGAAGCACATCTCCGACCGCGTGCTGGTGATGTATCTGGGTCACGCGGTGGAGTTGGGCACGTATGACGAGGTGTATCACAACCCGCTGCACCCTTATACCAAAGCGCTAATGTCGGCAGTGCCAATCCCCGATCCGGATCTGGAAAAGAACAAAACTATCCAGCTGCTGGAAGGCGAGCTGCCGTCGCCAATCAATCCGCCGTCAGGCTGCGTGTTTCGCACCCGCTGCCCGATGGCCGGGCCGGAGTGCGCTAAAACCAGGCCGCTGCTTGAAGGGAGCTTCCGCCACGCGGTCTCCTGCCTGAAGGTGGATCCGCTGTAGTTGATGGGAAATAAAAAAGGCTGCCTCGGCAGCCTTTCTCTTATTCACGCCACAGGATGTGGCAAATTTTGTGGTCCTTGTCGCGGCACAGCAGCACGCGCGCAAAAATATCGTTGATATCGCCGCCGTCGGTATCCGCGAGCCCAATCACCACTTCGGCAAAGAAATCCGGGTTCAAATCGAAGTCGACGTGTTCCTGCCAGTCTTCCGCCGGATCAAACAGTTCCGCGCCGCCGCGCTCTTCAAACTGCAGATTAAAAAGAATAATATCCGCCGGATCGAGGTTATCCCCCGCAAGCTCGAGAAAAATATCGTAGGCCTGCTCAAGGGTTTCGTCCTCGGTCAGGCGGTTATTCAGATCCATTTCCATGAGTGCTACCTGTTTAACAGCATAATGGGCACGTTTTACAGCAACGGGCTAAAGAAGTAAAACAGTCGCTCAACCACCCGCTGCCACATTGGGCGCTTAAGCCATTTGGCGCCGTCCAGCAGTCGAGAGCGGGAAATATAGTCATCCTGCACCGCCGCCAGATCGCCGCCGAAGCCAACATCATCAATGGCCAGCGTAATTTCAAAGTTGAGCCACAGGCTGCGCATATCCAGATTGACGGTGCCCACCAGGCACAGCTCGCCGTCCACCAGAATACTTTTGGTGTGCAGCAGGCCGCCTTCAAACTGATAAATTTTAACGCCGGCCGCGAGCAGCTCGGTGAAAAAGGCCCGGCTGGCCCAGCCCACCAGCAGCGAATCATTTTTACGTGGCAGGATAATACTGACATCCACGCCGCGCTGGGCGGCGGTGCAGATGGCGTGCAGCAGATCGTCGCTGGGCACGAAGTACGGCGTGGTCATCACCAGATACTCCTGCGCCGAGTAGGCGGCGGTCAGCAATGACTGGTGAATCAAGTCTTCCGGGAAGCCGGGACCGGACGCGATAGTTTGAATTGTGTGGCCGCTGGCCTCTTCGAACGGCATGATGTTTTCGTCCGGCGGCGGGGGGAGGATGCGTTTTCCGGTCTCAATTTCCCAGTCGCAGGAGTAAACAATGCCCATCGCGGTTGCAACCGGGCCTTCCATGCGCACCATCAGATCCACCCACTGGCCCACGCCGGCATCCTGCTTGAAATAGCGCGGATCCACCATATTCATGCTGCCGGTATAGGCGATGTAGTTATCGATCATGATCATTTTGCGGTGCTGGCGCAGGTCCATCCTGCGCAGAAACACGCGCAGCAGGTTGACCTTCAGCGACTCCACCACGTCAATGCCCGCATTGCGCATCATCCCGGCCCAAGGACTGCGGAAGAAAGCAACGCTGCCGGCCGAATCCAGCAGCAGGCGGCAGTGCACGCCGCGGCGGGCGGCGGCCATCAGCGATTCGGCGACCTTGTCTGCCATCCCGCCGGGCTGCCAGATATAAAACACCATCTCAATATTGTGGCGGGCGAGCTGGATATCGCGGATCAGCGCCTGCATGACGTCTTCTGACTCGGTCAGCAGCTGGAGCTGATTCCCTTTGACGCCGGCAATGCCCTGTCGCCGCTCACAGAGTTTAAACAGCGAGGAGGCCACGGGGCTGTAGTTTTCGGCAAAGATATGCTGATTGGATTTTAAGTCATGCAGCCATTTTGCTGTGGAGGGCCACATCGCGCGGGCGCGCTCGGCGCGGCGCTTGCCCAGATGCAGTTCGCCAAAAGAGAGGTAGGCGATAATTCCAACCAGCGGCAGTATATAGATGATAAGCAGCCACGCCATCGCCGACGGTACCGCCCGGCGCTTCATCAGAATACGCAGGGTTACGCCTGCGATTAACAACCAGTACCCGAGAATGACCAGCCAACTCACAACGGTGTAGAAGGTTGTCATGAAGAAATCCTTTTGAAAGTCTGTTCGTTACAGTTTACGCACTCGCTTCCCGCTGGCAAATAAAACAGCGAGGAAAAGCGCTGGTCACGACAACGCAAGAGATTATAATAATGGCCCTCTCATCTCCGGGGTGTTGAAATGAAGCGTAGCAGAAATGAAGTGGGGCGCTGGCGCATGGTTCGGCAGACGAGCCGCCGCAAAGTGCGCTGGCTGGAAGCCCAGTCGCGGCGCAATATGCGCATCCACGCTATCAGAAAATGTTTGACCAACCGACAGCGCAATTCGCTGCTGTTTGCCTTTTACGAATTCTGATGGTCAAAAAGGGCACCCGCGCGGTGCCCGATTATTTTTAGCTGCTCAGAAGACTTTTTTATAGGGCTTAACGCTGACGCTGGCGTAAACGCCGGCCGCCACGTAAGGATCGGCTTCGGCCCACGCCCGGGCGGCTTCCAGAGATTCAAACTCGGCAATCACGGTTGAGCCGGTAAAGCCCGCCGCGCCGGGGTCGTTACTCTCCACCGCCGGCATTGGGCCTGCGGTCAGCAGGCGACCTTCATCCTGCAGCAGCTGCAGGCGCGCGAGGTGAGCGGGGCGGACCGAGAGGCGTTTTTCCAGAGAATCGGCGATATCTTCAGCATAAATTACGTAGAACACGGGCACGGCTCCTTATCAAAATTGTCCCGGTACGGTATTTCAAACCCGAACGCTCTGCAATGCAAAGTTGCCCGCAGCGCAGTTTATGCCGCGCTGCCTGCTTTATCGGCAAACCGCAGAGAAAATTGATGCAAGATAAGATGCCTTATTGAATATGATTGCTATTTGCATTTACAATCATTCTCTCATTTTTCAACTGCGATGATTATGACTTCAATGACCCTTGATTTACCTCGCCGTTTTCCGTGGCCAACCCTGCTGTCCGTGTGTATCCATGGTGCCGTTGTGGCGGGTTTGCTTTACACATCGGTACATCAGGTTATTGAATTACCCGCCCCCGCGCAGCCTATTTCCGTCACGATGGTTTCACCCGCCGAGCTTGAACCTGCTCAGCCCGCACCCCAGCCTGAGCCGGTTGTTGAGCCCGAACCAGAACCTGAGCCGGTACCAGAGCCTGTTCCGGAGCCACCGAAAGAGGCACCGGTAGTGATTCATAAACCGAAGCCAAAACCGAAACCGAAACCAAAACCGAAAATTGAGAAGAAGGTCGAGCAGCCCAAGCGCGACGTCAAGCCCGCAACCGAACCACGTCCGGCATCGCCGTTTGATAACAGCAGCGCGCCGAGTCGGCCGGCGACGAATGCTAACCAGACCTCAGCCAGCATGCCAAATAAAGCAGCGCCTACCGGTCCGCGCGCGCTGCGTCGCGGCGACCCGGTCTATCCGGCCCGGGCGCAGGCGCTGCGGATTGAAGGTAATGTACGAGTGAAATTTGACGTTACCTCCGATGGGAGCGTTGAGAATATTGAAATCCTCTCTGCTAAACCTGCGAATATGTTTGAACGTGAAGTGCGCAACGCCATGCGTAAATGGCGCTACCAGCCGGGCCAGCCGGGTAAAGGCATCACGATGAATATCGTGTTCCGCCTGAACGGCGTGCAGGTACAGTAATCTCTTCACCCAATCCGCTGGCGGCGGGCGCTGCACCTTCCGTCAGCAATTTTATTCCCCTCTCTTTTTCCTTCGACTATTTTCTTACACAATTCCCGAGTGGCAAATTTTGCAACTTATGAAACTGTTAATTATCATTACTCCGCCTGTGTATTTTATGTTATCAGCCGGAAGGCGCTGATTTTGCTCATTGAACGACTCCGCAATTAAAGCAAGGGAATTTTATGACTAAGAGAGTGTGGGTAACGATTTTGCTGATCGTTATCGCGGTATCTTTGGCGGTTTTGTTCCGCTCGCACGGCCAGGAGCTGCTGCTACAGGGTGAGGTGGACGCGCCGGAAGTCATCGTCACGTCAAAAGCGAAAGGCCGGGTTATTGCCCGCTATGCCGAGCGCGGTGATGATGTTAAGGCAGGGCAGCTGCTTCTCTCTCTTGATAGTCCTGAACTGATGGCCCAGCTGCGCTCGCTGGAAGCGGCCCGGGATAAAGCACAAGCCCAGCTGGACCAATCGCTAAACGGCACTCGTGAAGAGGACATCCGCTCCCTGCGCGCCGATCTGGCCCAGGCTCAGGCGCAATACACCAACGCGCAACGAGATTACGAGCGTAATCTCAGCGTGGCTAAAAAAGGCTATGTTTCTGCATCGGAACTGGATGCTTCCCGCCGCCAGCGCGATACTGCGCTGGAGCAGGTGAGGGCGGCGAAAGCGAGCCTTGATGAAGGGATCCACGGTGACCGTATTGAGCAGCGTGAAGGCTACGCCGCCGCGGTGCGCGAGGCCAACCAGAATATCATCGAGCTTAAAGCCCAGACTGACGATCTGCAGGTGCGTGCGCCGGTTCCCGGTGAAGTTGGACCTATCCCGGCAGAAATAGGCGATCTGCTCAATGCTTCCAGCCCGCTGATGACGCTGATTCGCCTGCCGGATGCCTATTTTGTGTTTAACCTGCGGGAAGATATTCTTGCCGGCGTGCGCAAAGGCGATAAGGTCAGCATCCGGGTTCCGGCTTTGAAAGATAAGATGATTGATGCCGAAGTCAGATATATTGCGCCGCTGGGGGATTACGCCACCAAGCGCGCCACTCGCGCTACCGGCGACTTCGATTTGAAAACCTTTGAGGTGCGGCTGTATCCCGCGAAGCCGGTGGAAGGATTGCGTCAGGGAATGAGTGCTCTATGGCAATGGAAAGAGTAAGGGCGGGCTGGCGCTGTTTCAGCCACTCTTTTGAAGCAGAAGCGCGGGTTGCCGTACGCTCGCCGGTGATCCACTGGCTCGGCTGGTGCTTTCCGCTGATCCTGTTCATCCTTATCAGCAGCAATTTCTCTGAGGGCACGCTGCTGAACCTGCCGGTGTCGGTGATTGATAACGATCATAGCCCGCTTTCGCAGGAGCTTATCCGTAAGCTTAACGCAGGTTCTCACGCCAAGATCTCCGCCTATGATGGCGGGCTGCCGGAGGCGCAAAAGCGGCTGCGTAGCGCCCAGGATTACGCGCTGCTCTACATTCCGGTCCACTTTGAATCCGACGTGCTGGCGGGTAAGCAGCCAAGCGTGGTGATGTATTACAACGCGCTGTTTTACGGGGCCGGGCTCTATTCGACACAGGACTTTTCCGGCCTGATAACCGAGCTTAATACCCGCTATCGTTCAATCATGGCCGAAATGGTGGGTAAAGAGCCGCCCCAGCTTGCCAGCGTATCGCTCAACTACGGCAGTCTGTTTAACGCCAGCGGCAGCTTTATCTACTATCAGCAGTTCGCAGCTACCATCCACCTGCTGCAGCTGTTTGCGGTAACCTGCATGATTTACGTGCTCAACCAGCGTAAAAGCCTGATGCAGGCGCGCCCGTTCGGGCTGGCAGTGCTCGGCAAACTTGCGCCCTACACCCTCAGCTACACCACGCTACTGATGGCGGAAATTGCGCTGCTGGTGTTTGTGTTCGATGCCCGGGTAAGCGGTAATCCGCTGTTTATGGTGCTGATCGCCTTCTTCTATGTGATGGCCGCCCAGAGCATCGGCATTCTGCTGTTTACTTTTACGAAATCAGTGATTACGGCCTACACCCTGATCGGTATTCTGGTCAGCATTGCGATGACCTTTTCCGGGCTGGCGGTTCCCGAGCTGTCAATGCCGCTGCCGGCGCAAATTATTTCCAATATTGAGCCGCTCACTCACGCCCTGTACGCGATGTTTGACGTCTTTTTGCGCGAGGTTCCAGCTTCTGCGATTTTCGGCGTGTGTGCGCTGCTGACGGTTTATCCCCTGATTACGTGGCTGCTGGTTCGCCGCCGCCTGCTCAAGCGCTACCATCTTGAAGAGGAGCAGGGATGAAGAGCTACTGGAGCACGTTTACCCGGGTGCTGCTGGGAATGCTCGATAAACCGATGTGGATGATGCTATTGCTCTCCCTGTGCCTGATGAGCATGGTGTACGCCAGACATTCGGTGTGGGATCTGCCGGTGGGCATTGTCGATCAGGACCACAGCACCGTCAGCCTCCAGCTGATTCGCAGCCTCGACGCTACGCCTAAAATTGCCACTAAAGTCTATGATAATTTGCCGGATGCCCAGCGGGATCTCGCCTGGCGTAAGCTGTTTGCGGTCATTATTATGCCGGTTAACCTGGAGAAAAAGATTCTCCACGGAGAGGCGATTACCGTACCCGTTTACGGTGATGCCACTAACCGGCTCGCCAACGGGCAAATTGAACAGGACGTTATCGCTACCTACCAGCAGCTGCTTAACCGATACAATAACGGCATTCTGCTGCGGGCCGGATTTGATGCGGCCCAGTCCCAGCTGGTTATCCAGCCTTTCATCGGACAGACGCTGGATATCTTTAACCCCGGGATCAGCTTTGCGGCGATCATTTTTCCCGGGCTGCTGGTGATGCTGCTGCAGCACTCGCTGCTGATTGCCAGCGTGCGGGTCAGTCTCGCTATCAGAAGCTCCGGCAAGGCGACGATGCCGGTTTATCTTGGCGCGCTTTCTGCGCTACTGCCCATCTGGATGTTTCTCTCTATCGTGCTGTTCGTCCTCTGGCCCTGGGTGCTGGGATACCGGCAAACGGCGCCGATACCGGAAGTTCTGCTACTCACTTTCCCCTTTGTGCTTGCCGTACTCGGCCTTGGCAAACTGCTAACGGAATGTCTGCGGAGTGTTGAACTGATTTATCTCACGCTGTCTTTTGTGACCATGCCGGTGTTCTATCTGTCCGGCACTATCTGGCCACTGCAGGCGATGCCGGCGTGGGTGCACGCCTTTTCAGCCAGCCTGCCGTCAACCTGGGCGATCAAAGCCATTGCCGGGGTTAACCAGATGGGGCTGCGCTTCTCTGACGTATTAAACGACCTGCTTGTCCTGCTGGTTCTCGGGGCATTTTACGCGCTGCTGGGGACGCTGGTAGGTATGCTGCGTAACGGCAACACGCTAAGAGACTTCTTTAAGAAACGCTAAGGCCGTTCATTACTCGGCCAGTACCCGATCCAGCGCCTGCTGGGCGTTGACCAGATGCTGGCCGCCGAACAGAATGGCGCGGTTGAACAGGGTATAAAGCTGATAGACGGGCTGTCGATCGAGAAAGCCTGCCGGAAGCGGCATTCTGAATTGATAGCCGTCATAGATTTGCGGCGGCTGTTCCGGATGCAGCGGCAGCATCGCCAGATCGCACTCCCTATCGCCCCAGTAACACGCCGGATCGTAAATATAGGGGCCGTCCGGGCCCAGCGCGCAGTTGCCGGACCACAGATCGCCGTGTAATAAAGACGCCTGCGGCTGGTGGTTTTGCAGGCGCTGGTGTACATGCCCGACGATAGCGTCAATATCACCGAAGGTGAGCCCCTTTTCAGCGGCCAGTTCCAGCTGCCAGCCGATACGCTGTTCAGCGAAGAACGTGGGCCAGCGCCGCTGCCAGGTATTGGGCTGCGGCGTGGTGGACAGATCGTTATCGAAATCAAGACCGAACTGGGGCTGATCGCTCCACTGGTGCAGCTTCGCCAGCTGCTCGCCTATTTGAAAGGCGCCGTGCGCGTCCAGCGGGCGGGGCGGGAGGTACTCCATCACAATGAAGCTCTCGTCCCGACCGGATCCTACAGCGTAAACCTTCGGCACCCGCACGCTGCTGCTGCGTGCAAGCAGCTCAAGCTGATCCGCTTCGGCGGTAAAGATGGGCAGTAGCTCGCGCTCGTCGCTTTTTACAAAATAGTCTTTTTCGCCAAAGCGCAGATGCCATGCGGAGTGAATTTCGCCGCCGGGTAACGGGTTACGCAGCGTGATTTCGCCGTCGCCTTGCTCTTTTAACAGGCTGGTGATTGCTTGCCACATACTCTCTCTCCTCATGTTATCTGCCAGATCATAAGGTTAGCCCAGAAGCAAAGTATAAAATTCGAACTGGCGCACGGTAGTACATATTGCTCCGGGGCCGCACGTGTCTTAACTACTTTAGCGACTCTTCAAATGTGGTCACCTTTACGTCAGCCGCTATGCCGAGTGCCGTTTCTGCAAGGCCGGCGGCCAGCGCCTTAACCTCTTCAGGGGTTTGCGGGCTCACGAATCCAAAGCTGTTAGTGCCTAAATCGTGAACGTGACCCGCGTCATCGCTAAGGGTCAGGGTAAATCCTGCCCGGGTCAGATGATTGTTCAGCTCATTAATTTCGGTTAGCGTCTGCGCGGGAGCGTCAACCGTTACCACATAGCGTTTTACGTCGCTCATCGAACACCTCATTGTTATTGCAGGAATTTTGAAAGCATAGCCGATGGCGGCTATTTGGCGACTTTTTGCTCTCCCGCAATGCTTGAATATTGGGGGGAGGGTAAAATGGTTCAGACTATGGATGCGCTGCAGGCACGCTATTCTGGTGATGGGGTATATTTCAATGTCTAAATATTAGCCATCAATGTATCTTATTAAAACCCTGCCCGGAGTCGGATTATTACAGAACATCATACAAACGGTGAGGATTAAGAGTAAGGTTGAATATAACTTTTTGATTTATATGGCTTTGAACTTAGCGAGGCCTTTGCCGCCATATAATTTTAAACACTAGCTAAAAATTTCTTATTCAAAAAATGAAATAAGATTTCGTTGCTTAGTTTAAGGCGGCTTTTTATAATTCCTCGCCTTTCTAAGGACCGTCTGTAACCGATCCTCGCGAAAGTTTCCGGGACCGTCATGGTCTCTTTTTTTGCTGTTCGGACTCATAAACTCAATGAAGCTTTTTAAGACAGTACCCGCGGCTATTGTGCTGACGGGGAGCCTTTTTGCGTCGCAGCACGCGCTGGCTGATAATACCGTTTTTACTGTCATGGACGATCCTTCTTCCGCGAAGAAACCGTTTGAAGGCAAGGTTAATGGTGGATACCTTGCTCAGTCAGGCAACTCAAAAAGTTCCTCGCTGACGGCTGATTCAACGCTTACCTGGTACGGCATGACAACGGCATGGTCTCTGTGGGGCAATGCCAGCAATACGTCGTCCAATGGCGATCGCTCGTCGGAAACCTATTCGGTTGGCGGCCGCTCTCGCTATAACATGACCGATCTCGATTACCTGTTCGGCCAGGCCAGCTGGCTGACGGACCGCTATAACGGGTATCGTCAGCGCGATGTCTTCACTACCGGTTATGGTCATCAGTACTGGAATGGCCCGGTACACAGCCTGCGGGTGGAATTTGGTCCCGGCGTTCGCTATGACGAGCATACCGGCGGCAAAACGAAAACGCAGCCGCTGGGTTATGCGTCCGGGACGTATGCCTGGCAGATGACCGATACCACTCGCTTTACCGAGGGGGTTTCGCTGTTTGGCGCCGGGGATACTACCGTGAACTCAGAAACGGCGCTGGATGTTGCCATTAACGATAACTTCGGGCTTAAGGTTGCTTATAACGTGACCTGGAACTCTGAGCCGCCTTCATCGGCGCCGGAGCATACCGATAAGCGCACCACTGTGACGCTCGGCTATAAAATGTAGTTTGCAGGGCCGGGGGAGACCGGCCCGCATTCCCCCCTAAAAATGGGGGATTGCGCATTCCACCCGGTTTTTGTACTATTTTGCCCCTTGCTGACAGGCAAAATCACTATCATACCGCCACTAGCTCATCGGGAAGAGCGACAACCTTGAGGTTGTAGTACGGGGTTCGAGGCTCCGGTGGCGGACCAGCTTTAGTCTCAACTTTCCTGAATTCTCTGTGATTAATATTTGAAAATAAGCAGTTAGCCACTATCTTCAATCATGAACTTCCCCGTGATTATAAGAGAACACTATGCTGCCCGGCGATCTCACCGCGTTTACTCAATACACCTTCAGAAAAGCGTCGGCGCAGGTGCCGGAAGTCTCTGTCATCATTCCTGTTTATAATCGCGCCAGGGCTGTTATGACCTGCCTGGAGCAGCTCAGCCTCTCAGATTATGACGTGAATAAGATTCAGGTCATTGTGGTTGACGATGCTTCCAGCGACGATAGCTATGAAATGCTGCACCGCTACGCGGCGATGTTTCCGCACATCATTACGCTCCAGCGTGGCGTTAATTCGAAAGGCGCGTCCGTGCCGCGTAATAACGCAATGGCCGTGGCTTCGGGGAAATGGATCTTATTTGTCGATTCCGATGATTATATTATGCCGGGCGCTATCGCCGACGCGCTTGCCGTCGTCCACGCCGATCCACAGGTGGATATGGTCTGCATGCCGTTTTTTAAAGCCGAAGGCAGCACTCGCGCCACCAGCGACTCGGCGTTTGGCTCCGCCGACACCGTGACCGGGCTAAGGTTTGAAGAAACCCGGCTGTGCAACAGCCTCAATGCGGTAGGTAAACTCATGCGCACAGATTTCATCCGACAGTACCAGCTTGATTTTCCACCGGATATCCGGGTCAGGGAAGACAACTGGTTCATGATGAAGATGTACAGCCTGTGCCGCAATATCGCTATTCTCGGCAACCGCAATAAATACTATTTTGTTAACGATTCAGATGCTGTATCCCTGTCGCGCACCGGTACGCCTCCCGCCGATGCGGTTAAAATTTACTTATCCGCCGCGCGGTTTATTCTGGCGCTTGCACACCTCAGCCCGCAGGAGAAATGCACGCTGCTCGCAATTTATCTCAACCGCTACACTCGCTTTATTCAGCGCGGTACTCACGCGCCGCTGCGGCTCCTGACGCAGCTGGGCGAGACACTCCCCGGATTGCTGAACAGTCCGTATCTCAACGGCGAGGCGCGAACGTTTATTAACGATCTGCTGGCTGGAAAATATACGCTGGCGTGACTCTTCGTCCGCTGAAGAATAAAGCATTTAACAGGCACCCAGTGCGATCGCGTTATTAACTTTCTTTTATCAGATGGCAATGAGGTGTACTATATACAGCTCGTTATTCGCAGCCTAAGGCAGATACATCAGTGGTTTGCCCACTGAACGTATACAGTCTGCAGAGTGAAGCAGACAAAACCTGTTGCGCGGCGGATATGAATACAAAACATTTTTTTGCATGTGTTCTTTGGTGCGGGACACCACTGCAAATAAGGATATGAAATGCCTGTTATTACTCTTCCTGATGGCAGCCAACGCCATTACGACCACGCTGTAACTCCCATGGATGTTGCCCTCGATATCGGTCCCGGACTGGCGAAAGCCACCATTGCCGGCCGCGTAAACGGCGAGCTGGTTGATGCCAGTGACGTTATCGATCAGGATGCGACCCTGGCGCTGATTACGGCAAAAGATGAGGCCGGACTGGAGATCATTCGCCACTCCTGCGCGCATCTGCTGGGCCACGCTATCAAGCAGCTTTGGCCAAACACGAAAATGGCGATCGGACCGGTTATCGACAACGGCTTTTACTATGATGTCGATCTTGACCACACCCTGACCCAGGAAGATATTGATGCCCTCGAAAAGCGCATGCACGCGCTGGCCGAGACCAATTACGATGTTATCAAGAATAAAGTCAGCTGGAGCGAAGCGCGTGAGACCTTCGTTAACCGCGGTGAAAGCTACAAAGTGGCTATTCTTGATGAAAATATTGCTCATGATGACAGGCCTGGCCTTTATCATCATGAAGAGTATGTCGACATGTGCCGCGGTCCGCACGTGCCGAATATGCGCTTCTGCCATCACTTTAAGCTGATGAAAACCGCAGGCGCCTACTGGCGTGGCGATAGCAATAACAAAATGCTTCAACGTATCTACGGTACGGCCTGGGCTGATAAGAAAGCCCTTAATGCTTACCTGCTGCGTCTTGAAGAAGCCGCCAAGCGCGATCACCGTAAAATCGGCAAGCAGCTCGACCTGTATCATATGCAGGAAGAGGCCCCGGGAATGGTGTTCTGGCATAACGACGGCTGGACTATCTTCCGCGAGCTGGAAACCTTCGTGCGCACGAAGCTGAAAGAGTACCAGTACCAGGAAGTGAAGGGCCCGTTCATGATGGACCGCGTGCTGTGGGAAAAAACCGGGCACTGGGACAACTACAAAGACGCGATGTTCACCACCTCTTCCGAGAACCGTGAATACTGTATCAAGCCGATGAACTGCCCGGGCCACGTGCAGATTTTCAATCAGGGCCTGAAGTCCTATCGCGATCTGCCGCTGCGTATGGCGGAATTTGGTAGCTGCCACCGCAACGAGCCGTCAGGGGCGCTGCACGGGCTAATGCGCGTGCGCGGTTTCACTCAGGATGATGCGCATATCTTCTGTACGGAAGATCAGGTGCGTGATGAGGTTAACGCCTGCATCCGTATGGTCTACGATATGTACAGCACCTTCGGTTTCGAAAAAATCGTCGTCAAGCTGTCAACGCGCCCGGAAAAGCGGATCGGCAGCGATGAAATGTGGGATCGCGCAGAAGCGGATCTGGCCGAGGCGCTGAAAGAGAACAACATCCCGTTTGATTATCAGCCGGGTGAGGGCGCGTTCTACGGGCCTAAAATTGAATTTACGCTGTACGACAGTCTCGATCGTGCCTGGCAGTGTGGCACGGTACAGCTGGATTTCTCCCTGCCGCAGCGCCTCAGCGCGTCGTACGTGGGAGAGAACAACGAGCGTCAGGTGCCGGTGATGATTCACCGCGCAATCCTCGGGTCTATGGAGCGTTTCATCGGTATTTTGACCGAAGAGTTTACCGGCTTCTTCCCAACCTGGCTTGCACCGTTGCAGGTGGTGGTAATGAATATCACCGATTCACAGTCTGAATACGTTAACGAATTGACCCGTAAACTACAAAATGCAGGCATTCGCGTAAAAGCAGACTTGAGAAATGAGAAGATTGGCTTTAAAATCCGCGAGCACACTTTACGTCGTGTCCCTTATATGTTGGTTTGTGGCGACAAAGAGGTCGAAGCAGGCAAGGTTGCCGTTCGTACCCGTCGTGGTAAGGACCTTGGGAGCATGGGCGTAGAGGAAGTGATTGAGAAGCTGCTACATGAAATACGTAGCCGCAGTCTTCAACAACTGGAGGAATAAGGTATTAAAGGCGGAAAACGAGTTCAAACGGCACGTCCGAATCGTATCAATGGCGAGATTCGCGCCCTGGAAGTTCGCTTAACGGGTCTGGAAGGCGAACAGCTGGGTATTGTGAGTCTGAGAGAAGCTATCGAGAAAGCTGAAGAAGCTGGCGTCGATTTAGTTGAAATCAGCCCTAACGCCGAGCCGCCAGTTTGTCGTATCATGGACTACGGCAAGTTCCTGTATGAGAAGAGTAAGTCTTCCAAGGAACAAAAGAAAAAGCAAAAAGTTATCCAGGTGAAGGAAATTAAGTTCCGTCCTGGCACAGATGAAGGCGACTATCAGGTAAAACTCCGCAGCCTGATTCGCTTTCTTGAAGAAGGCGATAAGGCCAAGATCACGCTGCGTTTTCGCGGTCGTGAGATGGCCCACCAGCAAATCGGTATGGAAGTGCTTAACCGCGTGAAAGACGATTTGCAAGAGCTGGCAGTAGTCGAATCCTTCCCAACGAAGATCGAAGGCCGCCAGATGATTATGGTGCTCGCTCCTAAGAAGAAACAGTAAGGCCTTCAAGTAGCATTGTCCGTGAGGCTTTCGGGCCTCACAGATTTTGTTCGCCTATGTTTCGTTTATTTAACAATGCGAAGTGGAAATTATTAAAATGCCAAAGATCAAGACCGTACGCGGTGCTGCTAAGCGCTTTAAAAAAACCGGTAAAGGTGGTTTTAAGCACAAGCATGCTAACCTGCGTCACATTCTGACTAAGAAAGCTACCAAGCGTAAACGTCACCTGCGTCCGAAAGCCATGGTTTCCAAAGGCGATCTGGGCCTGGTTATCGCGTGCCTGCCGTACGCATAAGTCTCGTTACGTTTAACTTTTTTAATTAGAATATAGATACAGGAGAGCATCATGGCTCGCGTAAAACGTGGTGTAATTGCACGTGCACGTCACAAGAAAATTTTGAAACAAGCTAAAGGCTACTACGGTGCGCGTTCACGCGTTTACCGCGTTGCCTTCCAGGCTGTTATCAAAGCTGGTCAGTACGCTTATCGTGACCGTCGTCAGAAAAAGCGTCAGTTCCGTCAGCTGTGGATTGCGCGTATCAACGCAGCAGCACGTCAGAACGGTATTTCTTACAGCAAATTCATCAACGGCCTGAAAAAAGCCTCTGTTGAAATTGACCGTAAGATCCTGGCTGACATCGCCGTATTTGACAAAGTAGCGTTCAGCGCACTGGTCGAAAAAGCGAAAGCAGCACTGGCATAAGCCAGTTGGAAGAGGGGGGCTAGCCTCCCTCTTTTCATTTCAATATCATCAAGTTATTGACTTTTTTCGACGAAAACCATTCAATATGCACTTCAATGAAATAAGTCTCACAAGGTAATGCAAGCATGAATGCTGCTATTTTCCGCTTCTTTTTTTACTTTAGCACCTGAAACCGGGAGGCTAGCGCGTGAAGAAAGGAAACGAAAAATAGCGCCAAGAAAGCCTCCCCGCGGAGGCTTTTTTTATATCTGCCGTTTATGAATATCCAACAATGAGGAAAATCATGTCACATCTCGCAGACCTGGTTGCCAGCGCCAGGGCAGCCATTAATGAAGCCTCAGATGTCGCCGCGCTGGACAACGTGCGCGTCGAGTATCTTGGTAAGAAAGGGCAGCTGACTCTTCAGATGACCACCCTGCGCGACCTGCCCGCGGAAGAGCGCCCGGCAGCCGGTGCCGTAATCAATGAAGCCAAAGAGCAGGTGCAGCAGGCGCTGAATGCGCGTAAAGCTTCTCTGGAAGGTGCTGCGCTTAACGCGCGTCTGGCGGCGGAAACTATCGATGTTTCCCTGCCTGGCCGACGCATTGAAAACGGCGGCCTGCATCCGGTGACCCGCACCATTGACCGCATCGAAAGCTTCTTTGGCGAACTCGGCTTTACCGTGGCAACGGGGCCGGAAATCGAAGATGATTATCACAACTTCGACGCATTGAATATCCCCGGCCACCATCCTGCCCGTGCCGACCACGATACGTTCTGGTTCGATGCAACTCGCCTGCTGCGCACCCAGACTTCCGGCGTGCAGATCCGCACCATGAAAGACCAGCAGCCGCCGATCCGCATCATCGCCCCGGGCCGCGTTTATCGTAACGATTACGATCAGACCCACACCCCAATGTTCCACCAGATGGAAGGCCTGATTGTTGATACCAACATCAGCTTTACCAATCTGAAAGGTACGCTGCACGACTTCCTGCGCAACTTCTTTGAGGAAGATCTCCAGATTCGTTTCCGCCCGTCATACTTCCCGTTTACTGAACCGTCTGCAGAAGTGGACGTTATGGGTAAAAACGGCAAGTGGCTGGAAGTGCTGGGCTGCGGGATGGTGCATCCTAACGTGCTGCGCAACGTCGGTATCGATCCGGAAATTTACTCCGGATTTGCCTTCGGGATGGGGATGGAGCGCCTGACTATGCTGCGTTACGGCGTCACCGATCTGCGCGCGTTCTTCGAAAACGATCTGCGTTTCCTCAAACAGTTTAAATAAGGGCAGGACAGAACAATGAAATTCAGTGAACTGTGGTTACGCGAATGGGTTAACCCGGCGATCGACAGCGACGCGCTTTCCGATCAGATTACGATGGCGGGCCTTGAAGTGGACGGCGTCGAGCCGGTGGCCGGCAGCTTTAACGGCGTAGTGGTTGGCGAAGTCGTAGAGTGCGGCCAGCATCCGAATGCCGACAAACTGCGGGTGACGAAAATCAACGTTGGCGGCGAGCGCCTGCTGGATATCGTCTGCGGCGCGCCAAACTGCCGGCAGGGTCTGAAAGTCGCCGTGGCGACCATCGGTGCCGTACTGCCGGGCGATTTCAAAATTAAAGCGGCTAAACTTCGCGGCGAGCCGTCCGAAGGCATGCTCTGCTCCTTCTCTGAGCTGGGTATTTCCGACGATCACAGCGGTATCATCGAGCTGCCCGCCGACGCGCCGATTGGCACCAATATTCGCGAATACCTGAATCTTGATGACAATACCATCGAGATCAGCGTCACCCCCAACCGCGCCGACTGCCTCGGCATCATCGGCGTGGCGCGCGATGTCGCCGTGCTGAACCAGCTGCGGCTCAGCGAGCCGGAAATGGTCGCCGTAGCGCCGACCATTACTGATACGCTGCCGATTACCGTTGAGGCAGTTGATGCTTGCCCGCGCTATCTTGGCCGCGTTGTTAAAGGTATCAATGTCGCCGCGCCTACGCCGC
>NZ_CAJYMB010000050.1 GCF_913775985.1 uncultured Pluralibacter sp.
CCTGCGGCCCAGCATCAGTGCAGCATCCAGCGGCAGCGGCTGAAAAAAGGCCGGGCGCAGCAGCAACGCCGGCGGCGATCCGCCCGGCCCGACCGCCAGCAGCGGAAAGCGCGCATCGTCCGGCCCCGGCGCGGGTGCGTCATTGTCGCGGCTGTCCCGGGGATAGAAGTAGAACGCGGGCGTGCTGGCCGTGTTGCGTACGGCATTTCCGACCGCCTCTTCCTCATGCAGGGAACGCAGGTTTTTAACAGTGTTAACGGCGTGCGGCTGCAAATCATCACCGCTCTGCGCCGGTCCATCCACGGTGTGAAGCGTGAAGCCCTGGATGTGGCGAACAACAGCGCCGTCGAGGCGCGAGGTGGTCAGCAGGCGCAGCGGCCCGGCGCGCAGCAGGGACAAAATGACAGCGTCTGTATCAGGCGGTGCTTCCGGCGAGGCCAGATCCAGCGCCCGCGCGCGCAGCTGCGCCAGCGGGGGGCGACGGGCAAACTCCGCGGCGGCAAGGTTATAGTAATGCTCGCGCTGCGCGCTGCCGGTAGACTGCACCGCCCGCAGGTGCTGATAAAAATAATGCTCGATATCGCAGGCCTGGCGCGCGTTGATAGCGCCCGCACTAAACTTGAACAGCAGCCAGCCGCAGCCGCCCTCCCGCCACAGCCATTCAATATCAAGCTCTTCGCACAGCCGGGCATCGCGCAAATGTGCCAGCAGGCTCCCCGGCGCGTCATCGAGCCAGAAGCTGCGCAGCGCGTCCACGCTGGGGGCGAGCGTGTCGGCTTCACCCACCAGCGGGAGGGCTAGCCAGAAGCGGCCCTCGCCGGGAAGCACGAGCTGGCGCCAGCGCAGGCTCCCGGCGCGCGGCGGCGGATCCGGCAGGCGTGACTGTCCGCGCGTAAATCCTGCGCCGCACTCTTGCGCCATCTGCGCCAGCGCATCCAGCGAATGGGGCCCCTGCAGCCACAGCATACAGTTCTCCGCCGCGTAGTGGCGCTGGTGAAACTGCCTCAGAGCAGCGCGCAGTTCCGTGACGTTGTCACCAAAACCGGTTTTATTACCAACGCGAAAACGCTGAAATTTTCCCGCAGGCACCGCAAGATCCAGCAGCGCCGCCTCGCAGAGCGCCGGGGCGTGGATTTGCAGCAAGCGGTATTCGGCGTCTATTGCCGCGCACTCCCGGCGGATGTCGTCAGGTGCCAGCTCCGGTGCCGCCAGCATATCCCCGAGCCGGGCCGCCCCTTCTTCAAGCTCGCCAGCGGCGGTCTGAAAGAAAAACGCGCTGTCCCCCAGCCGGGTGCTGGCGTTTACCTGCCCGCCGCGGCGCTGGATCCACGGCATCAGACGCTCGCCGCCGCGAAAATGTGCGCTGTCGCAAAACAGCAGGTGCTCCAGCAGGTGCGCCAGCCCCGGCCAGCGGTCCGGCTCCTGCAGGCTGCCGGCGTTAACCTGCACCAGCGCCGCGGCCTGTGCGGCGTCGGGCTGATGAATGAGCCGACAGTGCAGGCCGTTGGCCAGCGTCAGCGTCAGCGCGCGAGTCTGCATCAGAGAATGCGCTGCTTGTAGATCAGCTGAGAGTTCACTCTGTTGCGAAACTGCAGCTGGGCAATGGTGATATCGCTGCAGCTGGCTTCCCGGCGCGCCTCGAGGATTTTATCGTGGTGCGGCGATTTACTGCATACCGGATCGGCATTGTCGGCGTTGCCGGTGAGCATAAAGGCCTGGCAGCGGCAGCCGCCGAAATCTTTCTCTTTCTCGCTGCACGAGCGGCACGGCTCCGGCATCCAGTCGAAGCCGCGGTAGCGGTTGAAACCGAAGGAGTTGTACCAGATGTCTTCCAGACGCTGCTCCAGCACCGAGGGAAATTCCACCGGCAGCTGGCGGGCGCTGTGGCACGGCAGCGCCGTGCCCTCCGGCGTGACGCTGAGGAAAATAGCGCCCCAGCCGCCCATGCAGCCTTTCGGCCGCTCTTCATAGTAATCCGGCGTGACGAACAGCAGATTAGTGAGGTTGCCGCTGGCCGCCATTTTCTGCCGGTAGTCTGCCACTACAGCCTCGGCGTGGCCAATCTGCTCCCGGGTGGGCAGCAGGCCCTGACGGTTGACGAAGGCCCAGCCGTAGAACTGGCAGGTGGCAAGCTCGACGTCGTCCGCTTCGAGGGCCAGGCACAGCTCGATGATGCGGTCAATCTGGTCGATGTTGTGGCGGTGCAGCACGAAGTTGAGCACCATCGGATAGCCGTGGGCTTTGACCGCTTTCGCCATCTCCAGCTTCTGCTGAAAGGCTTTTTTCGAGCCCGCCAGCGCGGCGTTGAGCGTTTCATCGCTGGCCTGAAAGCTTATCTGAATATGGTCGAGCCCGGCGTCGGCAAAGACGTCGAGCTTGCGGCGGGTCAGGCCGATGCCGGAGGTGATCAGGTTGGTGTAAAAACCCAGATCCCGGGCGGCTTTGATCAGCTCCGGGAGATCTTTGCGTGTCAGCGGCTCGCCGCCAGAGAAGCCGAGCTGCACGCTGCCCATGGTCCGCGCCTGGCGGAAAACCTCAATCCACTGATCGGTGGTCAGCTCCCGCTCCTGTTGCGCAAAATCAACGGGATTCGAGCAGTACGGGCACTGGAGCGGGCAGCGGTAAGTCAGCTCGGCCAGCAGCCACAGGGGCGGGTTAACGCCGGGTTTAGTTGGGTTCACGGCACAGGATCCATTTCTGTTCAACGGCCGCCAGCAGAAACTCTACGACATCCTGGTCAACGCCGCCGGCCTCCGGAAAGCGGGCATTAAGCTGGGCGATGATCGCCGCGGCATCGCGTTTACCATCCACCAGTTCAAGAATGGCGGCGGCGGTTTCATTCAGTTTGGCCATCCCTTCCGGATAGAGCACCACGTGGCTCTCCTGGGCGGGTTCCCACTGCAGGCGATAGCCGCGGCGAAATTGCGGAATTTGTGTTAGATCCATAGCGGGTTATACCAGTCTTGTGGTGTGCCAGGCCGCCGCGTCGGTGACCGTATGATAAGGCGGACGCTGCAGGCTGTAGGCCATTGTCATGGCGTCCAGCATTGTCCAGAGAATGTCGAGCTTAAACTGGAGGATCTCCAGCATGCGGTTCTGCTGTTCGGCGGTTTTAAAGGTTTCCAGCGCCAGTTCAAGCCCGTGCTCCACGTCGCGGCGGGCCTGGCTCAGGCGGCTGCGGAAGTAGAAGTAGCCCTCTTCTTTGATCCACGGATAGTGCTGTGGCCAGCTGTCGAGGCGCGACTGGTGGATTTGTGGCGCGAACAGCTCAGTCAGCGAGCTGCAGGCCGCCTCTTCCCAGCGGGCGCGGCGGGCAAAATTGACGTAGGCGTCAACGGCGAAGCGCACGCCAGGCAGTACCAGGCGTTCCGAGAGCAGCGCTTCGCGGCTGAGCCCCACCGCTTCGCCAAGCTGCAGCCAGGCCTCGATACCGCCTTCACCATCGCCGATGCCGTCGTGATCGAGGATGCGCTGCACCCATTTGCGGCGCACCGCCGGATCGGGACAGTTGGCCATGATCGCCGCGTCTTTCAGCGGGATGTTGGTCTGGTAGTAAAAGCGATTCGCGACCCAGCCGCGAATTTGCTCCGGCGTGGCGTCGCCGCTGTGCATCGCCACGTGATAAGGATGGTGAATATGGTAATAGTCGCCTTTGTCGCGCAGCGCCTGTTCAAAAGCGTCCGCACTCAGGGCCTCAGTAATGATCACTGGGATGCTCCTTGCAGGTGGATCTCCATCCCGTCTTCGCTTACCTCAATGCCCTCTCGGGTCAGCAGCTGCCGCTGCGGGGAGCGTTCGTCCAGGATAGGATTGGTATTGTTAATGTGGATCAGAATTTTGCGTTTCGCCGGCCGCGAGGCCAGCAGCGCGATAAGGCCTTTTGATTCAGCCAGCGCCAGGTGCCCCATCGCCCGGCCGGTGTTGCGGCCAACCCCGGCGGCCAGCAGTTCGTCGTCCTGCCACACTGTGCCGTCAATCAGCAGGCAATCTGCTTTGTGCAGCCAGGGTGAGATAACCGCATCCGGCTCGCCGAGTCCCGGCGCGTAGAGCAGGCTCTGGCCGCTGGCGCGGTTTTCAATGAACAGCGCTACGTTGTGCCCTGGCAGCGGTCGATCGCGAAACGGCGAGTACGGCGGCGCGTTGCTCTGAATAGGAATGGCGGTAAAGCTCAGGCTCGGGCAGATGTCAACGCTGAACGGTGCCAGCGGCTCTACCGGACGGTGCTGCAGCCCGCCATTCCAGTGGGTCAACATAGTAAATATGGGAAACCCGCTGGTAAGGTCGGCGTGAACCTCCGGCGTGCACCAGACCTGGTGCGGACAGCCCTCGCGCAGGCTGAGCAGGCCGGTAACGTGATCGATTTGGCTGTCGGTGAGAATAATGCTGCCGATGGCGGTGCCGCGCAAAACGCCCTTTTTGTTCAGCGCCGGCGTGCGGGCAATCTGCTGGCTGATATCCGGCGAGGCGTTACACAGCACCCAGTCAGTGCCGTTGTCGCTGACGATAATGGATGACTGGGTTCTGGCCTTGGCCTGCAGCGTGCCGCTGCGCAGGCCGCTGCAGTTGGCGCAGTTGCAGTTCCACTGCGGGAAGCCGCCGCCCGCGGCGGAACCCAGCACTTTAATAAACATGAGAAATTACCGGATGCGGAAATAAAAAATGCCCGCGCAAGCGGCGGGCAGGATGATTAACGGTTAGAGATATACAGGGTCACTTCCAGACCCAGACGCAGATCGACAAACTCAGGTTTTTTCCACATAAACTTCTCCTTTTTGACGCGGATGCAGAGTGAACTCTGCAAGATGATTTTATCCGGGAACAGATCCCGGCGTTACGGCATAGCGTATTGATGTTGCGGGAATGATGCGGTGAGATCAACACCACGCCGGGTAGGGTTTTAGGCTAATCGCGCAGGATTTGCCCGAGCACCCGCTGCCAGTTGCCCCAGCTTATTTTTTCCAGCAAACAGTGATCATAGCCAATCCGCTGCAAAATTGCGTAAATTTTCGCCAATCCGCTAACATCTTTCAGTTCGTCAGGCACGCTGACGCCGTCAAAATCCGATCCCAGCGCCACGTGATCGGGCCCGATAAAGTCAACCAGATAAGTAATATGCCGCACGAGGATCGCCAGCGGCGTATCCGTATCGCGGCTACCGTCCGGGCGCAGGAAGGCGTTGCCGAAATTAATACCGACCACGCCGCCGCTGTCGCGAATAGCCAGCAGCTGGCGATCGGTCAGGTTGCGCGGCTGGGGACACAGAGCGTGGACGCTGGAGTGGGTTGCCACCAGCGGCGCGTCGGAAAGGCGGGCGGTATCCCAGAAGGCTTTTTCGTTCATGTGCGACAGGTCGATCAGCATCCCGAGCCGGTTCGCGTCGGCGATGAGCGCTTTGCCTGCCGCCGTCAGGCCGGGTCCGCTGTCAGGAGAGCCGGGGAAACTGCCGGTTACGCCTTCGCCAAACGGATTGGACCGGTTCCAGAACGGGCCGATGCTGCGCACCCCGGCAGCGTGAAACGCGGCCAGGGCCTCGCCGCGGACGTCAAAGCCGCTGGCACCTTCGATGTGCGCCACCATCGCCAGCACGCCCTCTTCCCGACAGTCGGCAATGTCAGCTGCATTAAGGCACAGACGCGCGCGGCCGCCGGATCCTGCCACCAGCTGCCGGAGGATTGCCAGCTGCTGCCAGAGAATATCGATGGCCGACAGCCCTTCGCGCGCGCGGTCCGGCGCGTGCTTTTGCAGATAATCATCTGGCGGGACGAACAGCGCAAACAGCCCGCCGGCGAAGCCGCCCTGCTGCATCCGCGGATAGTCCAGATGCCCGTGGGGAATGCCGTTGAAAAAAGCGTCAACAGGCCGTTCCCGGTGGTGCAGCCACAGGTTGAGCAGCAGATCGTTATGCCCGTCAAAAGTCAGGTGCTGCATGACGCTGTTCCTCTTCGTCTCCGGGCCGTTCGTCCCGATTGTATTGTTCCCGCTGCAGCGTCAGCAGCGCATAATATTCCCCCACCAGCTGCTCCAGCTCGGCGGGAGTGCCCTGCTCGACAATTTTGCCGGCTTTCAGAACCGCCACCCGGGTGGCGTGTTTCACCACCCCGAGGCGGTGAGTGACGATTACGGCAGTTTTGCCCTGGGCGAGATTGTTAAACTGGGCGAACAGCTCTGCCTCCACCCGCGGATCGAGGGCGCTGGTGGGTTCGTCAAAGATAATCAGCTGACCGCCTGCGTAGAGTGCCCGGGCCAGCGCCAGGCGCTGCCACTGGCCGCCTGACAGCTCGGTGCCGTCATAGGCTTTATCCAGCTGGGTTTCGGGCTGAATCCCCGCTCCGGGCAGAAATTTGGCCCGCCTGCAGGCCTGGTAAAACGCCTCGTCGGCTTCAGCACTGTCGCTAAATGCAACGTTTTCCCGCACGGTCAGCGCGTAATGGCCAAAATCCTGAAAAATCGCGCTAAGCTGCTCGCGCCAGCGCTGAATATCAATGTCGGCGATATCTATACCGTTACAGGTTATGCGCCCGGAGGTGGGCGAATAAAGTCGGCACAGCAATTTGATCAGGGTACTTTTCCCGGCACCGTTCTCGCCTACCAGCGCCAGCCGGTCCCCTGCGCGAAGCCGCAGATTAATATTTTCCAGCACCGGTTCTCCAGTGTGATAGGCAAAACTGACATTTTCAAAGCGAATTTCCTGAATATCTGGTGCGGTAGCGATCCTGAATGTTTTTATTTGCCCGGCAGCGGCAGTCTCGAGTGCTTGCAAGCGCGCAACAAACTCAAGACATTCGCCTGCGCTGGCAAGCGCATAAATAATTCCCTGACAGGAAACATTAAAGATGGCGATAGATTGCAGGGTCCCCAGCAAACCGCCCACCGATACGCTACCGGCCGCCAGATGCTTTACAAACCACAATATTGCCGCCAGCACGCAGCCGAGATAAAGCAAGTTCCACAGCAGCGGTCCCGCCAGCGCCCGGCGGCGAACCTGATTCAGCTCCTGCTCCAGCGCATGCGTCGACGCGGCATGTTTGGCTTTAAAAAAGGGCGACAGATTAAACAGGCGGATCTCTTTGAGAAGCTTTACGTCGAGCAGCGCGGAGACAAAGTAGTTCACCTTGCGGATATGAATCCCGTTATTAAATAACTTATTAAACAGCAGCATATTGGCGCGAGCTACCGACCGGGTCATTGGCAGCATTGGCAGCAGAAACGCCAGCGGCAGCCACCAGACTACCGAGAAGAGCACCAGCGCAAGGCCAAGGGCGGTTAACGCGCTGCGAAAAATAGTGACCAGCCCCACCAGAAGATTGAGCGGCTGGTATCCCGCCTGCTGTGAAAGCATCTCCAGATTGTTATGAATATCCGCAGACTCCATATATTTCAGATCGTCAATTTCGCACGCTGCATTGATGATTTTTTGCTGCGTAAGCCAGGTCGAGCGCGTATTGAGGATGTTCTGCAGCACATTTACCACCGGGGTTAACATTGCCGGTGCCACCAGCGTTATTCCCCACAGCAGGGCCAGAAATACCAGCCCGGTATCGGTTTTCTCAGCAATACCGTCCACCAGATACATGCCAATGGCGACATTCGCGGTGGGCAGCAGGCCCTGCAGGATAATTAACGCCAGAAACAGAATGGATAATTTAGGCGTTGCCCGCAGCAGCAGCAAAATAGCAGACGGCAGCAGTAAAAGTTTATTTTGCATATTAACCCGGGCGTTCATGATGATAATAAGCTCCCGATCTGAATATCCTTTGGCGTAGAGCACTATCCCTTCCGGAACAGCCAAAAGACGCAGGAATTGCGCACATTATGCACAGCGAAAAGGCCCGTTCAGGCAAATACTGAATGTTATCTACTCTACAACTGAAGTATGACGACGGGTAAAGAGCATATGACCTTAACTGACGCTATACAACCGGAGGATATGCTGATGGACAACAATATCTATTCAGTGAAGAATTTTGATTTTCTGGCGCGCACCTTTGCCATCATGCAGGTAGAAGGCCATCCGGTAGACTTGGATGCCATTACCGGCAATATGGACGAAGAGCACCGCTGCTGGTTTTGCGAACGTTACGCCTACTATTGTGAAAAAGAGAGTCTGGAGCAAGAGCCCCTGATGCGCTAGCGAATACCGCAGCGCTAATTGCCGGGCGGGAACATTGCCCGGCACTCCCCCCACCGCTGTCGATAATCCATTACTGTTCAATTAACGCCCGGTTTCGCCAATAACTTTAGTTGCCCTTCATGCCAAACTCGTTTAATTCTTAAACAGACGATTTATTGACCTGCCCATAAGGAGCACGACGATGAGTAAGATTGGCATTAACGGTTTTGGCCGCATCGGCCGCCTGGTTTTGCGCCGCCTGCTGGAAGTGAAGAGTTCGACAGACGTGGTCGCCATCAACGATCTGACATCCCCGAAAGTGCTGGCCTATTTGCTGAAGTACGACAGCAACTACGGGCCATTTCCCTGGACGGTGGATTTCACCGACGACGCGCTGATTGTCGACGGCAAAAAAATTGCGGTGTACGCCGAGAAAGACGCGAAGAACATTCCCTGGGCGGCAGCGGGCGCGGAAACCGTGGTCGAGTGTACCGGGTTTTACACCTCGGCGGAAAAATCCCAGGCCCACCTCGACGCGGGGGCGAAAAAGGTGCTGATTTCCGCGCCGGCGGGCGAGATGAAAACTATCGTCTACAGCGTCAACGACGATACGCTGGATGCGGGCGACACTATCATTTCCGTCGCCTCCTGCACCACCAACTGCCTGGCGCCGATGGCGAAGGCGCTTAACGACGCCTTTGAAATAAAAGTCGGCACCATGACTACCGTTCACGCCTATACCGGCACCCAGGCCCTGGTGGACGGCCCGCGCGGCAAGGATTTACGCGCCTCCCGGGCGGCGGTGGAAAATATCATTCCCCACACTACCGGCGCGGCGAAAGCCATCGGCCTGGTGATCCCGGCGCTGAACGGCAAGCTGAAAGGGCACGCCCAGCGCGTGCCGGTGAAAACCGGATCCGTGACCGAGCTGGTGTCGATCCTAGGTAAGGCGGTAACCGCTGAGGAAGTGAATGCTGCAGTCAAAAAAGCCGCCGACGGCAGCCACTCTTTTGGCTATACCGAAGATGAGATTGTTTCCGGCGACATTGTCGGCAGCCATTATGGATCGGTATTTGACGCTACCCAGACCGAAGTTACCGCAGTGGGCGATCTGCAGCTGGTGAAAACCGTCTCCTGGTACGATAACGAATACGGCTTCGTAACCCAGCTGGTGCGGGTGCTGGAAAAATACATCACGCTGTAGAGACAGATTTACGCCACACATCATGCCCGGCAACACGCCGGGCTTTTTTACGATCGCAGCCGGTTCCCCTTCTCGCGCCCATCGTTAATTGTTATATTATAACAATTATTAATCCCCGTTTTGAATCCAATGATTAACAGCAGCCTGGACAGCATTCTCAGCGTCAATATTCCCTCATTGTGCCGCGGCGGCGCGCGGGTGCTGGCGGATATTCATTTTACCCTCGGGCGCGGCGAGCGCCTGGCAGTGGTTGGGCCAAACGGCAGCGGCAAAACCAGCCTGCTGGCCGCCATAACCCGGCAGCTTAAGCCCGCATCAGGCGACATTTGCCTGCTGGGCACCCCGATATCCGCGCTGAGTGCCGCTCAGCGCGCGCGCCACATTGCCGTGCTGGGGCAAAACGAGGCGCCCGATCCACGCCTGACGCTGGAGGATTACGTCGCCCTCGGCCGCCTTCCCCACCTTTCTGCGATGTCCCCGCGCGAGCACCGCGCGGTGGTGCTCCGGTCGCTAACGGAAACGGGGCTTTACAGCTTCAGGCACCGCACTCTGGGCGCGCTGTCCGGCGGCGAACGCCAGCGGGCGGCGCTGGCCCGGGTCTTTGCCCAGACGCCGGATCTGCTGCTGCTGGATGAGCCCACCAACCATCTCGATCCCGCCGGGCGGGCCGAGCTGCTGGCGCAGGTTAAAAGTAAGGGCATCGCTACCGTGGCAGTGCTTCACGATCTGCCGCTGGCCGAGGCGTTCGCAGAGCGGATGCTGGTGCTGTGCCAGGGACGCCAGATCGTCTGGGATGTGCCGGAAAAAGCGCTCGCCGCTGAATACCTCTATCCGGTATTCGGCCTGACCAGCGTCACCGTTGCCCATCCGAATACCGGAAAGACGCTGCGCATTTACGAAACACCCTGTTTAGCCTGAACATAATCGAGATAAATCATGCATAAACTCCTCATTGGCCTGACGGCGCTGGCCGCAGGTGCGGCGGCGAGTGCCGCGGATTTTCCCGTCACCGTCGACAGCTGCGGCACGCCGGTTACCTTCACGGAGGCGCCGAAGCGCGCGGTGATCAACGATTTAAATATGTCCGAAATGGCCTTTGCCCTGCATTTGCAGGATCGGATCGTCGGCCTGACCGGGATTTCCGGCTGGTACAAAATGACGCCGGAATTTAAACAGGCGATGGGCCGCATTCCCGAACTGGCGCCGAAATATCCCTCGCTTGAAACGCTGCTGGCAGCAAACCCGGATTTCTTTTTCGCCGGCTGGAATTACGGCATGAAAGTGGGCGGAGACGTCACGCCGTCAAGCCTCGCCCGCTACGGCGTGAAAACATTGGTGCTGAGCGAGAGCTGCGCCATTGCCGGTAAAACAAGGAAAAAAGCCAGCATGGACCTGCTTTACAGCGACGAGCTGACGCTGGGCAAGATTTTCGGTAAACGCCAGCAGGCGCAGGCGCTGGTGGACGGCTGGAAACAGCGCCTGCGGG
>NZ_CAJYMB010000051.1 GCF_913775985.1 uncultured Pluralibacter sp.
GCCTGCGCCAGCAGCTTGATCACCTCTTCGCCTGCCGCCTTGCTGCGGGCAAATTCGTTGGCGTAGCGGTGCGGGCGGAAATCTTCTTTCACGTCCCGGTGATGGCGATAGTCGAAGTACAGCGACGGCGAGGAGATATGGATAAAGTTGCGCACGCCCCAGGCCACCGCCCACTCGCCGAGGCGGCGGGTGGCGCGCACGTTCGCCAGATCGAAGGCTTCCTGGGTGCCCCAGGGGGAGGTAAAACTGGAGCAGTGCCACAGCGTGTCAATTCCGGCCAGCATCACCTTTGCCTGGGACGAGACCAACTGCGTGAGATCGGCGTGCACAAATTCGGCGCCCATCTTCTCAAGCAGCCTGCCCATCGCCTCATTGCGGCCGGTGGCTTTAACGCTAACGCCCCTGCGACGCAAATACTCCACCGCGTTGCGGCCCAGACCGCTGGTGGCGCCGGTGACCAGTACTTTCATATCAATTTGCTGTTCCTGAAAAGAATTTCGTGGGCATTCTTCCGTGAATCACAGCGAGTTGCAATGGGAAACAGGTAACAAATGCGTTCATCATGCCTCTTCGCGCGGGATTTGTTCTGCCAGGGCCGCAATTCGCTTCGCCATTCCGCGAAAGATAAACAGGTGGGCGGGGATCATCAGCAGCCAGTAGCCTAAGCCTGGCATACCGTGCGGATGCCACCAGGCGCGAACGTCAATTTCGCGATGGTCGCCCTTATCTTTTAGCGAAAAGGTGAGCCTGCCGAGGCCGGGTGCCTTCATACCGAACAGCAGCGAAAGCTGTTTTTCCGGCTCGACGATAATTACCCGCCAGCTGTCGACCCGATCGCCGAGCGCCAGCATAGGATGTTCCGGGCGGCCTTTATCCAGCTTGTGGCCGATCAGCCCGTCCATTGCGGCGCGGGTATCCCACAGCACGTTGCCGAAAAAGTAGCGGTGCGGGCCGCCGAGCTGATTTACCACCTGCCACAGCGCGCCAAGGCTTGCCTGAGTGCTGACCGTGTAGCCCGCCTGTTTCGGAAAGAAGCCGTACTCCGGGCGCCAGCGGGCGTAGGCGTGCTCGTCGTAGCCCCAGTCGCTGGAGTTCACCAGCTTCGCCTCTTCCGCCAGGGTGCGCGCGACCGCCTCGTCAAAGCCGATCAGCGTCTGCGGGATCAGCGCGCGCAGGGCGCGGTCGTCTGCCAGCATGTCGTGCTTGAGCCCCTGAATCAGCGCTTTCGCAATTGAGGAGGGTACGGACGTAATCACTTTCAGAAACCAGACCGAGATCCAGCGGGTCGGGAACGGGATGGGGATCAGCGGGCGGTGGCGGCCGCTGATGCGCATGAAGTGCTCAAATTGCTGCTGGTAGCTCAGCACTTCCGGCCCCGCGGCCTCGAAAATGCGGCACTCCTGCGCGGGATGATCGAGCAGGGTCACCAGATAGGTCAGCAGGTTTTCCAGCGCAATCGGCGAGGTGCGCGAGCGCACCCAGCGCGGCGGCGTCAGCACCGGCAGGTTATAGACCATATCGCGCATCACTTCGAACGCCGCGGATCCCGCGCCGATAATAATGCCGGCCCGCAGCTCGGTGACCGGAATGGCGGTATCGCGCAGAATATCGCCGGTGATTTGCCGGGCGCGCAGATGATCGGACTGCTCGGCTTCCGGCACCTGCAGGGAGCTGAGATAGATGATTTGCTTCACCGGCTGCTCCCACAGCGCGTCGCGCACATTGAGCGCTATCTGGCGCTCGTGGGCGATGAAGTTGCTGCCTTCGCCCATGCTGTGCACCAGAAAATAGAGCGTGTCGACGCCGTTGAGCAGGGCCGGAAGGTTCTCCGGCCAGCTGAGATCGACGTGGTGGCAGCTGACGCCGGGAAGCGCCATTTTTTCCAGACGTTCCGTGTCTCGCGCCGCAGCCCGCACGGTATGTCCGCGCTGGCTGAGTTTGGTCACCAGATGCTGTCCGATATAGCCGCTGGCGCCGAGCACCAGAATTATTTGCGGCACGTTATCTCCTTAACGTTTTAAAAATGTCTGCCAGGCCTCGGCGACGTCCGCCAGCTGCTGGCGGCTGATATCTAAATGGGTGACCAGACGCACGACCGGGGAGGCATTAATCAGCACGCCTCGCTCGCGCATGAACGCGCCGAGCGCCGCGTGGTCGTCGCCCACCCGCACGAACAGCATATTGGTATCGTGGCGCATCACGTCCGCGCCGGCCTCTTTCAGCCGGGCGGCCATCCAGGCGGCGTTCTCGTGATCCTCGCGCAGGCGCTGGACGTTATTTTTTAGCGCGTACAGCCCGGCGGCGGCCAGAATGCCGGACTGGCGCATGCCGCCGCCGGTCATTTTGCGCCAGCGGTTGGCGCGCTTAATATAGTCGGCGCTGCCCAGCAGTAGCGATCCCACCGGCGCGCCGAGGCCTTTGGACAGGCAGATGGTGAATGAATCGCAGTACTGCGCGATGTCCTGCAGTCCGCAGTCGTACTCCACCACGGCGTTAAAAATGCGCGCGCCGTCGATGTGCAGGCCCAGACCGCGCTCGCGGGTGAACTCCCACGCCTGGCGCAGATACTCCCGGGGCAGCACTTTGCCATTGTGGGTGTTTTCCAGACTCAGGAGCCGGGTGCGGGCGAAGTGGATGTCGTCGGCTTTGATTTTAGCCGCCACCTTGTCCAGCGGCAGAGTGCCGTCGGGCGCAGCGTCAATGGGCTGTGGCTGAATGCTGCCTAAAACGGCGGCGCCGCCGGCTTCGTACAGATAGTTGTGGGCGCCCTGGCCGACGATATACTCTTCGCCGCGCTCGCAGTGGCTGAGCAGAGCGACCAGATTGGCCTGGGTGCCGGTGGGGAGGAAGAGGGCGGCCTCTTTGCCGCTGAGATTGGCGGCATAGCGCTGAAGCTCGTTAACGGTGGGATCGTCCCCGTACACGTCGTCCCCGACCGGGGCTGCCATCATCTGTTCGAGCATGGCGGGCCCCGGGCGGGTCACGGTATCACTGCGTAAATCGATCACGGCATATCCTTCATTGATTCAGGGGTATGCCTCTCTTTTTACCTGAGCCAGTTGGTTTTCGCCAGTTCGATAACTTCATCGCCGCGGCCGCTGATCACCGCGCGCAGCATATACAGGCTGAATCCTTTGGCCTGTTCGAACTTGATTTGCGGCGGCATCGCCAGCTCGTCTTTAGCAACCACCACATCCACCAGCACCGGACCGTCGATGCTGAAGGCGCGCTGCAGCGCGTCGTTCACGTCCTCGGATTTCTCCACGCGAATGCCGGTGATGCCGCAGGCTTCGGCGATTTTGGCGAAGTTGGTGGCGTGCAGATCGGTGCCGTCCGTCAGGTAGCCGCCGGCCTTCATCTCCATCGCCACAAAGCCGAGAACGCTGTTGTTGAAGACCACGATTTTAATCGGCAGCTTCATCTGCACTACCGACAGGAAATCCCCCATCAGCATGCTGAAACCGCCGTCGCCGCACATTGCCACCACCTGGCGGTCGGGATGCGTAGCCTTGGCGCCCAGCGCCTGCGGCATGGCGTTCGCCATTGAGCCGTGGTTAAACGAGCCCAGCAGCCGGCGGCGGCCGTTCATCTTCAGATAACGGGCGGCCCATACCGTCGGCGTACCGACGTCGCAGGTGAAAATCGCGTCGTCGTCGGCAAACTGGCTGATCTGCTGCGCTACGTACTGGGGATGAATGGCTTTGTCGCTCGGCTTCGCCAGATCGTCCAGACTTTTACGCGCGTCTTTATAGTGCTCTAACGCTTTATCGAGGTACTTAGTATCGGTTTTCTCTTCCAGCAGCGGCGTCAGGGTCGCCAGCGTGGCTTTGATATCGCCAATCAGCGCCATGTCCACTTTACTGTGGGCACCGATGCTGGCCGGGTTGATGTCTATCTGAATAATTTTCGCGTCGGTGGGATAGAAGGCGCGATAGGGGAACTGGGTACCGAGCAGCACCAGCGTGTCGGCGTTCATCATGGCGTGGAAGCCGGATGAGAAGCCAATCAGCCCGGTCATGCCGACGTCGTACGGGTTATCGTATTCAACGTGCTCTTTACCGCGCATGGCGTGAACAATCGGCGCCTTCAGCTTGCCGGCGAATTCGACCAGATCCTTGTGCGCTCCGGCGCAGCCGCTGCCGCACATCAGCGCGATATTGTTCGAGTAGCGTAGCAGCTGGGCGAGCTTGCGCAGTTCTTCCATCTCCGGCACCACCACCGGCTGTGGCGCGTGATACCAGTGGGTGCTGGCGGTTTCCGGCGCGGGCTTGAGCGCCACGTCGCCTGGCAGAACCACTACCGAAACGCCGCGGTTAAGTACCGCTTTACGCATGGCGATCGCCAGCACCTGCGGGATCTGGTCCGGGCTGGAAACCAGCTCGCAGTAGTGGCTGCACTCGCGGAACAGCTCCTGCGGGTGGGTTTCCTGGAAATAGCCGCTGCCGATTTCGCTCGACGGAATATGCGCCGCGATAGCCAGCACCGGCACCCGGTTGCGGTGGCAGTCAAACAGGCCGTTGATTAAATGCAGGTTGCCCGGCCCGCAGGAGCCGGCACAGACCGCCAGCTCGCCGGTAAGCTGCGCTTCAGCACCGGCGGCAAAGGCGGCCACTTCTTCATGGCGGGTCGACATCCACTCGATGGTGCCCATTTTGTTCAGGCTATCGCTCAGCCCGTTGAGGGAGTCCCCGGTAACGCCCCAAATTCGTTTTACCCCCGCCTGTTCAAATACTTTCGCAATATAGGCAGCTACGGTTTGCTTCATGGTTTTCCATCTCCTGTTCAATATCGCCTTCAAGCTTAGATGAATCTGCGCAAAAGGGGTTATTAAATACACGCAATGAATGCAGGGTTGATTGTCTATTTATTGCGCATATGCTGGAGCGGTGATTAGGATAATATGGAGTGTTTTCATATGGTTAAATCATTGCTTCTTTATGTTAATAAATCGCTAAATAAAGGTGATGCTGGCAAACTCTTGTTACGACTTGCCGTGGGCGGGCTAATGCTGTTTCACGGCTTGCACAAGCTCTTTGGCGGCGTGGAAGGTATAAGCAGCATGGTGGTGGAACAAGGACTGCCGGGATTTCTTGCCTACGGCGTGCTGATTGGCGAAGTGCTTGCCCCCTGCCTGATCATTATCGGCGTGCTGACGCGCCCGGCGGCGCTGGTACTGGCCCTGACGATGGCCGCCGCCTGGCTGATGGTGGGGACGACGGAAACCTGGCATCTGGATGAAACTGGAGCGTGGGCAATCGAAAGCCTGGTCTATTTCTTTATCTCCGCGCTGGCCATCGCGCTGCTGGGGGCGGGGCGCTATCGGCTGGTAAAGGGCGAGGCGTGGGCGTGAAAACGTGGAATGAGTATCCTGGCGTTGATATTTAAGTTTTGTGCGGTGACTACCTGAACCGGAGACGCGTGACAGTTCCGGTTCAGGTAGCGTAGTTAGTCAGGCATCAGGTACGCGCTCTGTTCCGTTGTCCGAGGAGGATCTACTTTCCTGAAGTGCCAATGAGCCGAATGCTAACGGACAGTGTCAATAACCGCTGATAAAAAATCACTAAATTCTTTATGAGATTCAATAATATAACTTGTTGATACTTTATCCCGAATTTCAAAGCAGTCATCTATAATGTTATATGCAAAAACGGACATGCCATCCTCGCCAATCAGAACGTTATCTTTAAGATTCGGATCGACATAAATATCATTATCGCGTGCCTCAAGGTTGCGGATAAAGATATTTGACCATAGCGGTTCCCCATTCTCTGCCTGTGCCAGGTTATATAGTGTCAAACCGTTATAATCAAGCCCATCCAGACATATGAACATGTGGGCGTAATCTGGTCTTCTTCTCAAGAGAAGCTGGATCTCCTCATAAACATTTTTTTTTAGGCCGTGCCATCCATCGGGAGGTGTTCTGGTCATGAAGTCGGCCAGCTCAGATGGAGCGAGCGGACTTACTAAAGGATAGTCGCCGGTAACCATTAACTTTTTCAGAGCTCTTATTCGCTGTTCTGTATCCTGGATAATCATCTTTTACTTACCTGAGGGATAGATGACACCTTTCGGTGAGGGCCACAACACTTCTCGGCTGCCATTATAGGGAAGGTCTTTAGTTATTATTGCTTGTGCCTTCGATAGTGCAGAATGATAAGGTGAGTTCTGAAGTAATATCAAGTTATCAAACGCATTTGTACCGCCATCGTCAAGAGGGATCTTGTGGTGCACTTGCCAGCCGGCCGGGACATTTCCTTTTGTCAGACGGAAAAGATCCTTTGCATCAAATGTAGAGAGAGCATCAGGATGGTCTGAGAGTGATTTAAGGAAGTTCGGACGAACAGTATTATTGAATTGCTTTCTAAGCGCTAAGTACTCCTCACGTTCGCGGCGCAGATAATCAAGCCTGGTAACATTTATATCCTCCAACATAACGTGAGACTTTTTATATTTACCTAGATAATTAGTGAGTTCTTCAACTGCCAGCGGATTTCTTACAACCAAAAGTGATGCAATAGCTATCGCCATACCGGAGCTTGTTTCATTAAATACCTGCTCATAGCCTTCAATAGCATCCCCACCTAACTGCTCTGCTGTTTTTCTAAAACCTTCAATATTGCCATTATAAACACCTCCGGCGGCCAGAAGCCGACCTGCTGCTCTACTGTTAATTGTTTTAGTTGCCGATATCTTTGGTGCGGAATGTGCTGATTTTTTTACATGGTAAACAGAACGCGTGGCGTGGTGTGAGATAAGGTAGCGGAGACGCGAACTAAGGCTCAACGGCAGATCCGTACATAAATCTCCGGAAAATGTTCGTACTCCTAAGTTTTCTTTCCCCGCTGTTTTATCTTTTATTAAAATAATCGTGCCGCTCTTTATACCTTTTAAAACCTCGTTATATGCTCTGTGGGGCGATTGTAAGTAAAGCGGTTTGTATAAATTAACAAATGAGCAATAGCCAGAAGGCAAGTCCCACTCATTAAAACGTCTATTCGGTATTGCTGTGTTATCCAGGTCAATGGCAGATTGTAATGGATGACGTATATACGGGATATCTTCAACATACAATCCCTCAAGTGATATTGCACGATAGTGAACAAGCATTATGGTCCTCTGGCAAAGTGATCCTTAACTTCATTTATTAAACGTTCGACTAATCGAAAAATGAAAGCAATATATAACTCCACTATAAAAACAGAGTGTCGGATCTTTTCTAGCTGAGATCGAGAAAGTGAGTTCTTGTTCAAAGTTGTAACAAGTGAGTTTCTGAATATTCTTTTTTCAGTGTTATCATTGATTTTATGTTTTATTTAATACTGAATTACGACAACAACTAATTTATATCATATTCACACGCAAAAAACCCGAAGTCAAAAACGACTTCGGGTTTTCTTTTACTCAGACAGCATCCCAAAACGCACAAGCGTACGGCTTCGAGCATTAAAAACGCATGCGATGACCGCGAACACCTACGCCAGCGTCAAATCACCCTGCGGATGGCAGGAGCAGGCCAGCACGTAGCCGTCGGCGATCTCCTGCTCGGTGAGGGTCATGGTGCTGGTGACGGTATAGTCGCCTGAAACCACTTTGGTTTTGCAGCAGCCGCAGACGCCGGCGCGGCAGGCGGCGCTGACCGCCACTTTATTGCTCTCGAGCGCGTCCAGCAGGGTGGTGCCAACCGGGGCGTAGAACTCGACGGCGGGCTGCAGCTTGGTGAACTTCAGGCCGCTGGTGGCTGCCGGCGCGGCGGGGGTGAAGAACTTCTCTTTATAGAAGCGCGTCACGCCCAGCGCCCGAACGTTTTCCTCAACCCATTCCATATACGGCGCCGGGCCGCAGGTCATTACCGTGCGATCGGCCAGGTCCGGCACGCTTTCAAGCAGCGCGCGGCTCAGGCGTCCGGCGATAAAGCCGTGGGCGGCGTTATTTTCCGCCACCAGCGTGACCGGATACTGGCGCCATTCGTCGGCGAAAATCACATCCTGCGGCGAGCGCACGCTGAAGATAACCTGCACGTCCGCCTCGGGGCGATATTTCGCCAGCCAGCGGCGCATCGACATCACCGGGGTGACGCCGCAGCCCGCGGCGAGCAGCAGCAGCTTATCGGCGGGCTTATCGTCACAGGTAAACTCCCCCTGCGCGTCCGACAGCCAGAGATAGTCGCCGCGCTTCACGCCGCCGGTGAGCCAGGACGAGCCTTTACCACCGTCAATCCGGCGGATGGTCAGGGTGATGTACTCGCTGACACCCGGCGTTGAGGAAATGGTATAGGCGCGCAGATCGTCGGCGCTGTTATTAACACTGACCAGCGCGTACTGACCGGCGCGGTAGGGGTAATAATCGTGGCACAGCAGCGACAGGGTCCAGACATCCGGCGTCTCCTGCCGGATGTGATGAACCTGCATCCGCCACGGGCACTGCGGGGTTGGCATGCTCATGGTTTTCTCCTTACGCGCCCAGCATCATCTGCATATCCTGCTTAACGTCGGTAATGGCGCGCAGGCCAAACTTCTCGTTAAGGATAGCCAGCAGGTCCGGCGTCAGGAAGGCCGGCGCGGTCGGGCCGGTGGTGATGTTTTTCACGCCCAGGGACAGCAGGGTCAGCAGGATCACAATCGCTTTCTGCTCAAACCAGGAGAGCACCAGGGAGAGCGGCAGATCGTTCACGGTGCAGCCCAGTTTTTCTGCCAGAGTCACGGCGAGGATAATCGCCGAGTAGGCGTCGTTGCACTGACCGGCGTCGATCAGGCGCGGCAGGCCTTCGATATCACCGAACTCCAGCTTGTTGAAGCGGTATTTGCCGCAGGCGAGCGTCAGCACCAGGCAGTCATCCGGCACCTGGGTTGCAAAGTCGGTGAAGTAGCTGCGTTCGGTGCGCTCGCCGTCGCAGCCGCCCACCAGGAAGATGTGGCGCAGCTTCTGGCGGCTGACCAGATCGATCAGCGAATCCGCGGCGCCCAGCAGGGTTTCGCGGCCGAAGCCGACGGTGATCAGGTGTTCGATTTCAGTGTACGGGAAGCCGCCCATGCTCTGCGCCTGCTGGATAACCGGCGTAAAGTCGTCGCCTTCGAGGTGGCTAACGCCCGGCCAGCCGACGATGCTACGGGTCCAGATACGATCGTCGTAGTGGCCGACTGTGGGATCGATAATGCAGTTGGAGGTCATTACCACCGGACCCGGGAAGCGGGCAAACTCAACCTGCTGGTTCTGCCAGCCGCTGCCGTAATTGCCGACCAGGTGCTTAAACTTGCGCAGTTCCGGATAGCCGTGGGCCGGCAGCATTTCGCCGTGGGTATACACGTTGACGCCGGTGCCTTCGGTCTGCTGGAGCAGGTTATAAAGGTCTTTCAGATCGTGACCGGAGATAAGGATCGCTTTCCCGGCCACGGCCTTGACGTTGACCTGCGCCGGGGTCGGGTGGCCGTAGGCGCCGGTTTCGCCAGCATCCAGAATGCGCATCACGTTAAAATTCATCTGGCCGATGGCCATTGCGCAGTCGAGCAGGGCGTTCATGTCAGAAGGCCAGGTGCCGAGCCAGGCCATGATGCGGTGGTATTCGGCATAGATTGCCTCGTCGTGCTGGCCCAGCACGTGAGCATGTTCCATGTACGCCGCGGCGCCTTTCAGGCCGTACAGGCACAGCAGGCGCAGACCGAGAATATTTTCCCCGATTGCGGCTTTGTCTTTATTCAGCGAGAAAGCTTCCGCCTGGCGCTGCAGCTCGCCGAGGTCGTTGCTCACCAGCTGCAGGCCGGCCATCGGATTATCCACGGCGGCGGCAGGATCTTTGGCCAGGCACAGCGCTTTCAGCGTCTCGCGCATGGCAATTGCTTCCCGCGCGTAGCCAACGATGCGCGGAGAATCAAAGTTAACGTTGGTCAGGGTGGCGAAAAACGCGCGCGGGGCAAAACTGTCAACATCGTGGTTGATGATGCCGTATTCGCGGGCCTTGCTCGCCCAGGCAGAGAGTCCCTGCAGGGTGGCGATCAGCAGATCTTGCAGATCGGAGGTCTGCGCCGTTTTACCGCACATCCCCTGCGCGTATGCACAGCCGTTGCCGGCGGGCGTACGGATGGTTTGTTCACATTGCACACAAAACATGGTCTCACCTTTTTTAAAGTTATATTTTAAATACATGTTTAAGGGTAAGCCGCATGTACGAGGCTGAAAAGGGATTTGTGTTGCAAAATGCAGGAGGATTGATTTAACGCAATTTTGGCGGTAGCCGTCTACCGCCACGGAGGTATCAGGCGCTGAAAAGCGCCAGCAGGACCGGCACCAGCAGGCTAAGAAGAAAGCCGTGAACAATAGCGGCAGGGACGATATCGACGCCGCCCGAGCGCTGCAGTACCGGCAGGGTGAAGTCCATCGAGGTCGCACCGCACAGGCCAAGAGCGGCCGAGCGGCTGCGCTGCACCAGCCCCGGGATCAGCATAATGGCGATCAGCTCGCGGGCCAGATCGTTAAAGAAAGTGGCGCTGCCGATAACCGGCCCGTAGGATTCGGTCATAAGAATACCCGACAGGGAGTACCAGCCAAACCCGGAGGCCATCGCCAGCCCGGTTTTCAGCGGCAGACCGAGGATCAGCGAGTTAATCGCGCCGCCTGCCAGCGAGCTAACCGCCACCACGATAGCCACGATGGCGCCGCGGCGGTTGAGCACAATTTGTCTCAGGCTCATGCCATTATTGCGTAGCTGGACGCCTATCAGGAACAGCAGGAAAATCAGGGTATATTCGCTCGCTTCGGTGGCGTGCTGCAGCAGCGCAAACCCGGTCAGCCCGAGCAGGAATCCCAGCACCACCACGCCGCACAGCTGCAGCGACTCCAGCGCCATCGCGATGCGCGAGGGCAGCTTCTCCTGCTTGTGCGCGTGTCGCCAGGGCTGCGCGCGGTCGAGTAGCAGCAGCGCCGCGATGTTGCAGGCGAGAATAATCACAATGCTGATGGCCGAATAGTGGAAAATGGCCATCAGATTGCTGCCGAGGTTATCGAGAAAAGCCAGGCTCACGCCCATTAAAAAAAGGATGACGTAAACAATCCAGCTCAGCAGGCGGTTTATGATTTGCAGCGCGCGGCGACTGCGCATGGGAATGAGGTAGCCTATCACCAGCGGCACTAAAATAATCAACAATCCGGATAACATGACAGCGAAAGTCCTTTAGAGAGAAAAAAGCGCTCAAGACACTACCGAATTCGCGACACTCAGTAAACAAAAAAGCGCCCGGGGCGGAAGCCGCCGGACGCTTTTTTTACCCGCGAAAAATTAATTGCGCTTTTCGAGCAGGGTACGGTACAGCAGGCCGCCGAGAATACCGCCAATAATCGGCATCACCCAGAACAGCCACAGCTGCTGCAGGGCCCATCCGCCCTGGAAAATCGCCACCGCGGTGCTGCGCGCCGGGTTAACGGAGGTGTTGGTCACCGGAATGCTGATCAGGTGGATCAGGGTCAGCGCCAGGCCAATAGCGATGGGCGCGAAGCCCGCAGGGGCGTTCTTGTCGGTTGCGCCGTGGATAACCAGCAGGAAGCCGCAGGTCAGCACGATTTCAATCACGATAGCGGAAAGCATGGAATAGCCGCCCGGCGAGTGTTCACCAAAGCCGTTAGAGGCGAAGCCGCTGGCGGCGGCGTCGAAGCCCGCTTTACCGCTGGCAATCACGTACAGTACCGCCGCAGCGATAATGCCGCCGATCACCTGGGCAATGATGTAGCCCAGCACCTCTTTCGCCGGGAAGCGGCCGCCGGCCCACAGGCCAAGAGTCACTGCCGGGTTAAAGTGTCCGCCGGAGATGTGGCCCACGGCATAAGCCATGGTCAGCACCGTCAGGCCAAACGCCAGCGAAACGCCGGCAAAACCAATACCCAGCTGCGGGAATGCCGCCGCCAGCACGGCGCTGCCGCAACCTCCAAAGACAAGCCAGAATGTACCAAAACATTCTGCAGCCAGTTTTCTGAACATAACCACCTCAAAATAATAACGGCAGCAGCAAACGCCGCGCCAAATACAATGAAAATAAAGGCCGCCAGAGACGGCACAGTGAAAGCGCGGGTATTCTAGGAACGAACGGAATCGCTTAACCAGCTAAATAAATTGAGAAATTTTGACGTGGGGCAAGGCAGAGCCATTGTTTAAACAAAATTGAGTATATTTAAGCCTGTCTCATTTTTTTTCGGAATTGCATTATCATTTAATCCGCTTTTTCTTTAATTTATTTAATTACGAATGAAAGAAAAACACCTTTATTTGACCGGGTGGATTTGCCCGGTGCCTGCGGCAGGGCGTTACCACTATACTGCCCTGTAAATGGAAACATCCTGGCGGAGGAGCCATGCTGCTTGAACGCGTAGAAATAGCCGGTTTTCGCGGTATTAACCGCATGTCGCTGGTACTGGAAGAGAATAACGTGCTGATCGGGGAAAACGCGTGGGGGAAATCAAGCCTGCTGGATGCCCTGACGCTGCTGCTGGCGCCGGATCCGGCGCTGTACCAGTTCGTCCGCAACGATTTCTGGTTTCCCCCCGGCGATCTTCAGTCCCGTGAACATCACCTGCACATCGTCCTGACCTTCCGCGAGCGTGACGACGGGCAGCTCAGGGCCGAAAGCCACCGGGCGCTGGCGTCCTGCCGGGTGCAGGGCAACGACGGGTTTCAGCGCATTTTCTACCGGCTTGAGGGCGAGCTTGCGCAGGACGGCAGCGTAGTGACGCAGCGCAGCTTTCTCAACGCCGCCGGGCAGCCTCTGGCTATTGCAGATGCGGATGCCCAGGCGCGCCATCTGGTGCGGCTGATGCCGGTGCTGCGCCTGCGGGACGCGCGCTTTATGCAGCGTATCCGCAACGGCGCGGTGCCTGACGTGCCGGACATTGAACTCACTGCCCGCCAGCTCGATTTTCTCTCCCGGCAGCTGGTCAACAGCCCGCAAAACCTTACCGACGCGCAGATCCGCCAGGGGCTGTCGACAATGGTTCAGCTGCTGGAGCACTACTTCACCGAACAGAGCAGTGCGGCGTCGCGCCAGCGCCTGATGCGCCGACGCTCCCACGACGAGCAGCGCAGCTGGCGCTATCTCGACATCATCAACCGGATGATTGACCGGCCCGGCAGCCGCAGCCACCGGATGATCCTGCTCGGGCTTTTTTCAACGCTGCTGCAGGCTAAAGGCAGCGTTCGCCTGGACAAGGACGCCCGCCCGCTGCTGCTGATTGAGGATCCGGAAACCCGCCTGCACCCGATTATGCTGTCGGTGGCCTGGAACCTGCTGAACCTGCTGCCGCTGCAGCGGATTACCACAACTAACTCCGGCGAGCTGCTGGCGATGACGCCGGTTGAGCACGTCTGCCGGCTGGTGCGCGACGCTGCTCGCGTAGTGCCCTGGCGTCTTGGCCCGGACGGGCTGAGCGCCGAAGACGCTCGCCGCATCGCTTTTCATATCCGCTTCAACCGGCCTTCGGCGCTGTTCGCCCGCTGCTGGCTGCTGGTGGAGGGCGAAACGGAAACCTGGGTTATCAACGAGCTGGCGCGCCAGTGCGGCCACCATTTCGATGCCGAAGGGGTGAAGGTGATTGAGTTTGCCCAGTCCGGCCTGAAGCCGCTCATTAAGTTCGCCCGCCGGATGGGCATCGAATGGCACGTGCTGGTGGACGGCGACGAGGCGGGAAAGAAGTATGCCGCTACCGTGCGCGGGCTGGTTAACAACGACACGGAGCTTGAGCGCCTGCATCTGACCGCGCTGCCGGCGCTGGACATGGAGCACTTCATGTACCGGCAGGGTTTTGCCGACGTCTACCATCGGGTGGCGCAAATTCCGCAGGACGTGCAGATGAACATCCGCCGGACCATCATTAAGGCCATTCACCGCTCCTCGAAGCCGGATTTGGCCATTGAAGTGGCGATGGAAGCAGGGCGGCGCGGCGTTGATGCCGTGCCGCCCCTGCTGCGGAAAATGTTTTCCCGCGTGCTGTGGCTTGCGCGCGGGCGGGGGGATTAGCCGCTGAAGCGGCCGTCGGTCTGGGCGGCGATGGCATCCAGCAGCTGATAGCGGCGGCGGTACTCAGCGCGCTTTTTACTGGCGATTTCCGTTTCCTGTTTGCGGGCGATCTCGCCGGGAATGCGGAAATAGCCCTCGGCGGTCAGCTCGCCGCCTACCGACTGCCAGAAGGCGTCGTAGTCGGCGAAAATTTTATTCTCTTTATCGCGATAGCGCAGGCTGCTGTAGATGTGGGTTTTGTTACCCACCGCGAGGATCTGCTCAACGCCCATGCGCCGGGCGAAATCGCACACCGCTTCCATCACCAGCCGCTTGGGAAACAGGCCGTGGCAGGCTTTGGTGGCTTTCTGAATCTCTTCATGAGGCAGCTCGCGCTTGCCGCCCTGCAGGCCGCCGATAAACAGCGTGCGCTGGCCTGCGTATTCGCACAGGGTAAAAGTCATCTCTGCCAGCGTGTCGCCCGCGCCGTTGCGGATCAGAATAGTGCTGTCGCCCTCTTTATCCAGCGAGATAAGCATGGTCAGCTCCAGGGTAAATACCTCGCCGTCTTTACCTTCCAGAGTGGCGAGAACCAGCCGGTCAGCATTGAAATAGGTGCTGAGCTCCAGCGGCGAAAAGCGTTCGTGCAGCAGGGCGTAATGATAGTGCAGAGCGTCAAGCCGCTGGCGCAATGTGAGCGGGGCGGCAATATAGGGGCGGTGCAGGCGCACCGGCAGGCGCGGCTGGCGCACCAGCAGGGTGTCCAGCTCCGGCCAGTGCGCCAGCGCCGTTAACCACTCGCGGCTTAATTTTGGCATTAGCAGCGAACGCAGCATAAACTTGCGCCGGAAGCTGCGCTGGTGCCAGAATTTGCCGGGCCGCCACTGGCCAAAAGTCAGGCTCAGGAACAGCTTCAGCGGGCTCATCGGCGGAGCGGGATTATAGGTGTTTTGCGTGATCTGCGTCATCTGGGGCGGTCCGGTTACCAGTCGTAGCGCAGAGTTAACCAGCAGAAGAGTAAACCCGGTCTCAATAACTCTGGTAACCTCGGCTTTTTTGATAGCCCGTTTATACAAGGTTGAAATTTGTCTTTTACCTATACCGACACACAGGGATTTTATGCGCACTGGAGTTAAGTTTAAGAAGCGGTATCTGTTGGCAATAGCGATTCTGCTGGTTGTGGCAATTACGGTCTGGCGATCGCTGAACGCGCCGCAGCCGGTATATCAGACGCTGATAGTGCGCCAGGGCGACCTGGAACGAAGCGTGATGGCCACCGGCAAGCTCGACGCCCTGCGCAAAGTGGACGTTGGCGCGCAGGTCAGCGGTCAGTTAAAGACCCTGTCGGTGAGTATTGGCGACAAGGTGAAAAAAGATCAGCTGCTCGGGGTTATCGATCCCGATCAGGCGGAAAACCAGATCAAAGAGGTCGAGGCGACGCTGATGGAACTGCGCGCCCAGCGCATGCAGGCGCTGGCCGAACGCCGGCTGGCCCAGGTCACCCTGTCGCGAAATCAGCAGCTGGTGGGCAAGCACCTGGTCTCTCAGCAGGAGCTGGACACGGCATCGACGGATCTCGCGGTCAAAGAGGCGCAAATCGGCACCATTGACGCGCAGATCAAGCGCAATCAGGCCTCGCTGGATACCGCAAAAACCAATCTGGACTATACCCAAATCGTGGCGCCGATGGCCGGGGAAGTCACCCAAATCACTACGCTGCAGGGCCAGACGGTCATCGCCGCCCAGCAGGCGCCGAACATCCTGACGCTGGCGGATCTCAGCACCATGCTGGTGAAGGCCCAGGTTTCCGAAGCGGACGTTATCCACCTTCATCCCGGTCAGCGCGCCTGGTTTACGGTGCTCGGGGATCCGCTCACCCGCTACGAGGGCACGCTGAAAGATATTCTGCCCACGCCGGAAAAAGTGAACGACGCCATCTTTTACTACGCCCGTTTCGAAGTGCCGAACCCGAACGGTGTGCTGCGCCTGGAGATGACCGCCCAGGTGCATATCCAGCTCGACGGCGTCAAAAACGTGCTGACGATCCCGCTGTCGGCGCTGGGCGAGCCCGTCGGCGATAGCCGCTACAGCGTGCGCCTGCTGCGCAACGGCGATGTCAAAACTCGCGAGGTTACCCTCGGTAGCCGCAATGATACCGAGGTTGTTGTCGTGAAGGGGCTGGATGCGGGAGACGAGGTGATTACCGGCGAAAGCCGCAGCGGGGCCGCGCAGTGACCGCGCTGTTAGAGCTGCGCGACGTTCGCCGCAGCTATCCCTCCGGGGACGGCAGCGTCGAGGTGCTGAAAGGCATTTCGCTTACCGTTAACGCCGGAGAGATGATCGCGATTATCGGCGCTTCCGGCTCGGGTAAATCGACCCTGATGAATATTCTCGGCTGTCTGGATAAGGCCTCCAGCGGCAGCTATCGGGTGGCCGGTGCTGATGTTGCAACGCTCGACGGCGACGCGCTGGCCCGCCTGCGGCGCGAGCACTTCGGTTTTATCTTCCAGCGCTATCACCTGCTGTCGCACCTGACCGCGGCCCAGAACGTTGAGATCCCGGCGGTCTACGCCGGCACCGAGCGGCGTCAGAGGCTGGCGCGGGCGAGGGCGCTTTTGCAGCAGCTCGGGCTTGACGCGCGCCAGGATTATCAGCCTTCCCAGCTTTCAGGCGGCCAGCAGCAGCGGGTCAGTATCGCCCGTGCCCTGATGAACGGCGGGCAGGTGATCCTGGCGGATGAACCTACCGGCGCGCTGGACACCCGATCCGGCGAAGAAGTAATGGCTATCCTGCACCAGCTTAAGGCGCAGGGACATACGGTGATTATCGTCACCCACGATCCGACGGTAGCGGCGCAGGCGGAGCGGATCGTCGAGATCCGCGACGGGGAAATTATCAGCAACCCGCCGCCGGGCGCGCCGTCGCAGGCCGTGCCTGAAAAAATGGTCGCGGGCAGCGAGCCCGGCTGGCGTCAGCTGCTGGGCGGCTTTCGCGAAGCGCTGGCGATGGCCTGGCGGGCGCTGTCGGCCAACAAGATGCGTACTCTGCTGACGATGCTCGGCATTATTATCGGCATCGCCTCGGTAGTCTCAATCGTAGTGGTAGGCGACGCGGCGAAGCAGATGGTGCTGGCGGATATTCGCGCCATTGGCACCAACACCATCGACGTCTATCCCGGAAAAGATTTTGGCGACGACGAGCCGCAGTACCAGCAGGCGCTGAAATATGACGATTTGCTGGCTATCCAGAAGCAGCCCTGGGTGCGCTCGGCGACGCCGGCTGTCTCGAAAAGCCTGCGCCTGCGCTACAACAATATCGACGTCTCCGCCAGCGCCGAGGGCGTGGGTGCACAGTATTTTAACGTCTACGGCATGACCTTTAGCGAAGGAAACACCTTCAACGAGGTGCAGCTCAACGACCGTGCGCAGGTGGCAGTACTGGACAGCAATACCCGCCGGCAGCTTTTTCCCGATAAAGCCAGCGTCGTAGGGCAGGTGATTCTGGTGGGGAATATTCCGGTGACGGTGATCGGCGTTGCCGATGAGAAGCCCGGCATGTTCGGCAGTAGCAAGCTGCTGCGGGTCTGGCTGCCTTATACCACCATGGCGGGCCGGGTCATGGGCCAGTCGTGGCTGAACTCGATTACCGTACGGGTAAATGAGGGCTACGACAGCGCGCTGGCCGACAGGCAGATTATCCAGCTGTTGAGCCTGCGCCACGGTAAAAAAGATGTCTTTACCATGAATATGGACAGCATCCTGAAAACCGCCGAGCGCACCACCCACACGCTGCAGCTGTTTTTAACATTAGTGGCCATTATCTCGCTGGTGGTTGGCGGTATTGGCGTAATGAATATTATGCTGGTATCTGTCACCGAGCGGACCCGGGAAATCGGCATCCGCATGGCGGTGGGTGCCCGTGCCAGCGACGTGCTGATGCAGTTTCTGATTGAGGCGGTGCTGGTGTGTCTGGTGGGCGGCGCGCTGGGCGTTAGCCTGTCGCTGATGATTGCCTTTACGCTGCAGCTGTTTCTGCCGGACTGGGGCATTGGCTTTTCCCCGCTGGCGCTGCTGATGGCGTTTATCTGCTCAACCTTAACCGGCGTGCTGTTTGGCTGGCTGCCGGCGCGCAATGCCGCACGGCTCGATCCGGTGGAGGCGCTGGCCCGCGAGTGATGAAAATAAAAATGCCAGTCTACGGGACTGGCATTTTAGCGGCGGGATAGTCAGAATGAACCCTGGCGTCAGGCGGCTGTTGCCGCCTCAACGGGTACAATCACGCTGGCGTGATTACCCTTTGGGCCCTGATGAATATCAAACTGAACGGCTTGCCCGGCCTTTAGCGTTCTGTAGCCATCCATCTGGATGGTTGAGTAATGGGCGAATATGTCTTCGCCGCCGCCTTCGGGGCAGATAAATCCAAACCCTTTGGCATTGTTAAACCACTTAACAGTACCCATTTCCATACTTCGACATCCTTCGTAAAACCAGTAATCAGATGGAATGAAACGGTGGCGGATCCGGGGATTGTTCAAAACCTCGCCAGATCTCGCTGTTCAATTTAGAGAAATCAGGCATCGGGTCAAGAGTCAGGGAGCGAGTTTTGGCGAAGAATTCATCAAAATTTGAACCAGTTAACGCTATTGCTTAGAGTGTGATGTACGTCGCGAATCGCGCTCTTGATGATGTAAATAGCAGTAATAGAAGATAGTTATCTACACTTACTGTAGATTGGATTTATGTACAGGCTTTGGCTCGTGACAGGAGGTCTTCCGCTAAAGCTGCAACTGAAGATGACAACTGATAATGGGTAATACGCGGGATTGGCTGGATTTTGACCAGCTGGCGGAAGACAAAGTGCGTGATGCGCTACAGCCGCCGTCGATGTATAAGGTAATACTGCTTAATGACGACTACACTCCGATGGAGTTTGTTATTGACGTGTTACAAAAATTCTTTTCTTATGATGTAGAGCGTGCAACGCAGCTGATGCTTACGGTTCACTATCAGGGTAAAGCGATTTGCGGGGTCTTCACCGCCGAAGTGGCAGAGACCAAAGTCGCGATGGTGAACAAATATGCCAAGGAGAATGAGCATCCGCTGTTGTGTACGCTGGAACAGGCCTGAATACAGGCAATAAAATTGGGGGAGGTGCCTATGCTCAATCAAGAACTGGAACTCAGTTTAAACATGGCTTTCGCCAGAGCGCGCGAGCACCGTCATGAGTTTATGACCGTCGAGCATTTGCTGCTGGCACTGCTCAGCAACCCATCCGCCCGCGAAGCGCTGGAAGCCTGCTCCGTGGATCTGGTGGCGCTGCGTCAGGAACTCGAAGCCTTCATCGAACAGACCACGCCCGTACTGCCGGCCAGTGAAGAGGAGCGCGACACGCAGCCGACGCTCAGCTTCCAGCGCGTTCTGCAGCGCGCGGTCTTTCACGTCCAGTCCTCTGGCCGCAGCGAAGTCACCGGCGCGAACGTGCTGGTTGCCATCTTCAGCGAGCAGGAGTCACAGGCGGCCTACCTGCTGCGTAAACACGAAGTGAGCCGCCTTGACGTGGTTAACTTCATCTCTCACGGCACGCGTAAAGACGAGCCGAGCCAGTCTTCCGATGCCGGAAGCCAGCCCAACACTGAAGAGCAAGCAGGCGGGGAGGAACGGATGGAGAACTTCACGACTAACCTCAATCAACTTGCTCGCGTCGGCGGCATCGATCCGCTTATCGGGCGCGATAAAGAGCTGGAGCGCGCGATTCAGGTGCTGTGCCGCCGCCGGAAAAATAACCCGCTGCTGGTGGGCGAGTCCGGCGTAGGTAAAACCGCCATTGCGGAAGGTCTGGCCTGGCGTATCGTCCAGGGCGACGTGCCGGAAGTGATCGCCGACTGCACCATCTACTCGCTGGACATCGGTTCGCTGCTGGCGGGCACGAAATACCGCGGCGATTTCGAGAAGCGTTTTAAAGCGCTGCTGAAACAGCTGGAGCAGGACACGAACAGCATCCTGTTTATTGATGAGATCCACACCATCATTGGTGCCGGTGCGGCTTCCGGCGGCCAGGTGGATGCGGCAAACCTGATTAAACCGCTGCTCTCCAGCGGTAAGATTCGGGTAATGGGCTCCACCACTTATCAGGAATTCAGCAACATTTTCGAAAAAGACCGCGCCCTGGCGCGTCGCTTCCAGAAAATTGACGTGACTGAACCGTCGGTCGAAGAGACCGTGCAGATAATTAACGGCCTCAAGCCGAAGTATGAAGCCCACCACGACGTGCGCTATACCGCGAAAGCGGTGCGCGCGGCGGTGGAGCTGGCGGTTAAATACATTAACGATCGCCACCTGCCGGACAAAGCGATTGACGTTATCGACGAAGCGGGTGCCCGCGCTCGCCTGATGCCGGTGAGCAAGCGCAAGAAAACTGTCAACGTGGCGGACATCGAATCCGTGGTCGCTCGCATCGCACGCATCCCGGAGAAGAGCGTCTCCCGCAGCGACAGAGACACGCTGAAGAGCCTTGGCGATCGCCTGAAAATGCTGGTCTTTGGCCAGGACAACGCTATCGAGGCGCTGACCGAAGCCATCAAGATGAGCCGCGCGGGCCTGGGTCAGGATCATAAACCGGTAGGTTCGTTCCTGTTTGCCGGACCAACCGGCGTCGGGAAAACCGAGGTCACCGTTCAGCTGTCGAAAGCGCTGGGTATCGAGCTGCTGCGCTTTGATATGTCTGAATATATGGAGCGCCACACCGTAAGCCGCCTGATTGGCGCGCCTCCGGGCTATGTGGGCTTCGATCAGGGCGGCCTGCTCACCGATGCGGTTATCAAGCATCCGCACGCGGTGCTGCTGCTGGATGAAATCGAGAAGGCGCATCCGGACGTGTTCAACCTGCTGCTGCAGGTGATGGATAACGGGACGCTCACCGATAACAACGGCCGCAAGGCGGACTTCCGCAACGTGGTGCTGGTGATGACCACCAACGCCGGCGTGCGCGAAACCGAGCGTAAATCCATCGGCCTGATCCACCAGGATAACAGCACCGATGCGATGGAAGAGATCAAGAAGATCTTTACGCCGGAGTTCCGCAACCGCCTCGACAACATTATCTGGTTCGATCACCTCTCTACCGAGGTTATCCATCAGGTGGTGGATAAGTTCATCGTCGAACTGCAGGTGCAGCTGGATCAGAAGGGCGTATCGCTGGAAGTCAGCCAGGAAGCTCGCGACTGGCTGGCGGAGAAAGGCTACGACCGCGCAATGGGTGCCCGTCCGATGGCGCGCGTGATTCAGGACAACCTGAAAAAACCGCTCGCCAACGAGCTGCTGTTCGGCACGCTGGTGGACGGCGGGCAGGTAACCGTAGGCCTCGACGCGAAAGATAACGCGCTGACCTACGACTTCCAGGCCGCGCAGAAGCGCAAAACGGAAGCCGCACACTAGTTTAGCAATGTGATGTTGATGTCGTTGGAGCCGGGCGAAAGCCCGGCTTTTTTATGCCCGGGTTTTACGAATGCGCCGATCTTTTACGCAGTTCTAGCCGGTTGGCCTGAAGACATGAGCATAAAAAACCCGCCGTAGCGGGTTTTGTAATGTAATTGCCATTTGGCCTGTGCGGAAATCTACTTCTTCTTACGCAACCGCAGTAGTCCGAACAGCACCAGCAGGATGATGAATGCGCCGCCGCCTGTCAGATAATTAACGTAGCGCACGATAAAGGGAACTTCGCCCCCGCTGCGCCAGGTATTTACCTGGTCAACCGTTACCGGTTCCTTGATATGACCAAACTGACTGCGCACATAGCTGCTGACCGCTGCAATCTGGGCATTACTCATCTGCTGACCAAATGCGGGCATGCTGACATCGCTGTCGCTGCCCTTGCGATGCAGACCTTCGCTGACCGCCATCACCAGGTTTTGCGCGGTTGGACCAGAAACTGCGCTATTACTGGTTAAAGAAGGATAAAAGTTGTCTTTTGTTCCCTGGCCTTCAATGCCGTGGCAGCTGGCGCACGCGCCGTTATAAAGTACAGCTCCATCGGTGCCTGAACTGTCTGCCAGCGAAGACTGGCTGCCCTGTCCGCTAATAACCCGGTTGATATCTGTCTGCGCCGGGGCCTCTTTTGAAACCTCTGCAACTGATGTTGTAATGGCAGGAACCTGTTTCAGCCACACTGCGATTGCGTTCAAATCATCATCGCTGAGATAGCGGAAGCTGTGCTCCACGGCTTCCCCCATTGGCCCGGCTGCCTGAGCTTTACCAGCAACGTGACCTGTTTTCAGGTAAGTGACGATCTCTTTCCCGCTCCAGTCACCAATGCCGCTTTTATCCGGCGTAATATTTGGCGCATACCAGCCGCCTAGCGGACCGCCGGACAGGTATTTATCGTTCTCTTCGGCCATCATCATATTGCGCGGCGTGTGGCAGGTGCCGCAGTGCCCCAGCACATCGACCAGATATTTGCCGCGATTGAGCTCGACCGAACCACCTTTCAAATTTTCAAAAGGTTTATCACTGCGATAAAGCAGGTTCCAGCCCCACATTATCTGGCGGATATTGAACGGGAAGCCGAGCTGCGTCTTGTCCTCTGCCGCATCATCAACAGGCTTAACACCCTGCATAAAATAAACATAAAGCGCGTGAATATCATCATCAGTCATGCCGTGAAAGGCGGTGTATGGCATGGCTGGATATAAATTACGACCGTCTGCTGCAACCCCTTTACGTACCGCATCGGCAAACTGTTTTTCAGTGTAGCTCCCAATCCCAAATTGCTTTGACGGGGTGATATTGCTGGCAATAATTCTCCCCATCGGCGAGTCAATCGCGTAACCCCCGGCGTAAGGCTTACCGTCTTCGTGGGTCTGCCGATGGCAGGCGCCGCAGTCGGCTGCGATAGCGATGTATTCCCCGCGTTTAATCAATTCGTTAGTGGATGTATCGGCGGCCTGGGCAGGTATAGCGCCGTAAAGTCCTGCCATCAGCGCAGCAGCGGTTAAAAATTTGAAATGCATGTCCATGATTTTCCTCTGCTCAAATCTCTTTATCGATGATTTCAGCCGCTCTGATACTGAGCGCGACGCCCGTTAATGTTGGATTTATTACGCCTGAGGCAGGAATAACGCCTGTGGTCGCGAGGAACAAATTGCTGTGATCCCAGGTTCGGCATTCATGATTAACAACTGAATCTTTCTGACTGTCGCCCATAATCACTGTACCCATCAGATGATCGCGATTTTGCCAGCCGGTATTATCTTCAATGACAGTGCCGCCCATAAGATTTACAAACCTCTTATAATCGGCGTCTACCACGCTTTTAGCGGCTTTAACGTAGTCATCGACTTCGTAATGTACCGTCAGCATTGGAATACCCAGCGCATCCTTGCGGGTGGTGCTGGGACGAACCGTATTCGTTGCATGCGGCAGAATTTCAAATACCGTTGAGATATCTACCCAGCGTGCGGCCTGATGGCGAATTTGCTTATCGAGTTCTGTGCCGATGACGCCTTGCGCAATCAAACGCTGTGCGACCGCCATATTTGGCACGTTATTGGACAATGCATGTTTAATAGCCGCGTGGCGTTTACGAAAATCGCCATCGCGGTAGTTAAAGATCCCACCTTGCTGAACGGCACCCCGGCCGGGCCACACGGGTTCATCGGCTAAAAACTGGCACCCCATGCCGGTGTGATCCATCAGGTTACGCCCCACCTGATCGGAACTGTTTGCGACGTCGGAAATCAGCAGCAGCTTCGGCGTCTCAAGTCCGTGGGCAGCAATGATAAAATACTTAGCTGTCAGTCGCTTGTCTTCACCTTTAGAATTGCGAACGTGCACGGCAACAATGTTATTGTCCGCGCCTTTTTCAAGTTTCCAGGCGGTAGCATCGGTGAGCAATTGTGCGCCGGCATCTTCCGCGTGCTGCGCATGTTTGTCACCGCTGTACATTGAACCAATTGGGCATACCGGCATGCAGTTGTTATTGCCGCTGCACGCGGGGCGACCATCGTAGGGACGCGTGGCCCGACCGTTTGGTTCATGAATAAAATGATATCCCGCGGGGCTGAGGCGACTTTTCAAGCGTTGAAACAGATAAGTTTCTCCTTCAGGCTCCATTGGATAAGGCTTCGAGCGCGGCGGGAAAGGTTGACCTGCCTGACCACTCTGATCGTCAGTATTGCTGCCGCAAACCCCCAGCGCTTCCTCGGCCTTCTGGTAATAGGGTTCGAGCTGATCGTAATCCATTGGCCAGTCGCGACCTACCCCGTACAGAGTTTTGAGCTTCATGTCGTTAGGAAGATAGCGCCAGCAGGCGGCTGCCCAGTGCCAGGTTGTCCCGCCGACCAGTTTCAACATGCCGGGGCGAAAATCAAACGAACCTGTGTTTTCGATGTACTGCTCATCGTATGAGTGGTGTGCCCAGGGCTCATTAGGATAAGGCGAGTTGTAGTTGCCTTTTTTAGATGAATTACGGAAGTTTTCGACAATTTTCCAGCGGGGAATTTTTTCACCTGCTTCAAGAATTATCACCGAGCGGCCCTTAGCGGCCAGGGTATGAGCTGCATTGCTGCCTAGCGCACCCGAGCCGACGACGATAACGTCGGCATCATATTGTTTAGTCATTTCTGGCTCACATAAATAGCAAAGGAATTAATCATTTTTTATTGTTGCTGGAGGCTGGGTCCAGTAATTGGTATGGCCGCGGGAATAGGTCGGAATTACGGTGGCGTCAATTGTTGGGGCATACATCAGCGCGTCGGTGTAAGTGACAAAACGAGTGTTATCTACCGCCCGCAAAGCAACGGGCTTACCGGTAAAGCCCAAATACCATGCGGAAATAATTTTTTTAGCGGTAGCGCCAGTTAACGTATCGGACATGATTGGATGACCATTAAGCCGATCGGCATCGGTAATGCCCGCGTTGGAGAGCGCTTTTACCAACTCCTGCATTTTAGACGGAAAGGTCGCATCTTCTTCGCTCAGGCAGTTCAGGGCGCGCTGACTTACCAACTGACTGAGTTGCTTACGTCCGGTAAGAAGGCACGAGAGTGTGTAAAAAGTAGCGGTATCGCTGCTCTCTGCGGGCGATGCGGCCCACGAAAGAAGCGGATTGAGCGCGGCAAATCCTGTCAAATAAGCGCCGGACTTAAGAAGTTGTCTTCTCGTTAACATCGAATAAACCTTTTATATTGATAATGTTATTTATTTGATGCCAATTACATGGGTTTGTATATGTAAATATGAATAAATTTAGTATCGGCTTGATGAAAAACATATTTACTGACATTGGTTAGCATCTCTTTCGCACAGCAACTATTTGACCCCACGCGTGCTTCAGTGCTACCACTGCCTTTCAGGAAAAAGCGCGTCGCACCAGGAGGGAACTCATGCCAAACCTGACTCCAAATGAAAAGATTATTCTCTCCGTCAAAAGGGCCAATATTTATCGCTACGAACAAGGTTACGCTTCATCGAGCGGCGGCCTGGTTTTTGATATCGCCGATATTATTAAAGACGCGATTGTCATGCCACAGGCCTTTATTTCCGCCGCACAGGGAGATGACGCTCAGGCCTTTCCCCAGCGCTGTATTGACAACTTCCAGCAGACAGAAGCGCTGGATACCATGATTGTCACGCTTCAGGAAACGGCCTCCGCTATTGCAGGAGCGAGCCTGTGAACGTGCTGATTATCTCCCAATGTACTAAACGCGCCAGGGAAGAAACCTGTCGGATTGTCGACCAGTTTGCGGAGCGGGCAGGCAACGGCGCATGGCAAACGGCCATCACTCAGGAAGGTCTCGCTACGCTGCGCAAGCTGCTGCGCAAAAGCGCGCGCCGCAATACGTCTGTCGCCTGTCACTGGTTAAAGAAAAGCGGCCAGAGCGAGCTGCTGTGGATAGTCGGCAGCCCGCGTCGTTTCAACGCGCAGGGAAGAGTGCCCGTACACCGCAGTGCCCGGCCGGCCTGGCGGTCCGACGGCGAGCACCGCTGGCAGTGCGCGGAAAGCATGGCGCTGCTGGCCGCAGTTGCGGGACTGTTCCACGACTTCGGCAAGGCCAGTAAAGGATTTCAGGACACGTTGCAGGGGGAGACTGAATATACTTTTCAACCGTGGCGCCATGAGTGGATCTCCCTGCGGCTGTTTCAGGCCTTTGTGGGAGAGAGCAGCGATGAGCAGTGGCTGGCGAAGCTGAGTGGTGTCTCACCGCAGGATGAGCCGGATTTACTCGCCCGCCTGATTGCGGATGATACCGCGTCATCCAGCCCTTTTAGCACGCTGCCCGCCGCGGCAAGGGTAGTCGCCTGGCTGATCTTATCCCACCACCGCCTGCCTGAAAATTTTTTCTCCGAGAGCCAGGAATCTCTTGAAAACAGTGAAACCTGGCTGGTGAATCAGCTCAACGCGGACTGGAACTCCAAAAATCATCGTAAGAAATGGCCACGAGAGGAACTCAGCAGCAGCTGGCTCTTCCCGTTTGGTACGCCGCTGCGCAGCAGGACCTGGTGCGATAAAGCGCATCAGATTGGCAAGCGCATAAACAGCGCCGTCGGATTTGCGCAGTGGGCAGCGATGGATCAGCTGTTTACGCTGCACATGGCGCGCTTCTCGCTGATGCTGGCCGATCATTACTACTCCTCAGGGCCGGCGCAGTCAAAATGGCAGGACCCGGACTATCTCCCCTGGGCCAACAGCGATCGCCAGACCCGGACGCTTAAGCAGCGCGTTGATGAACATCTGTGCGGCGTGTCCCATCATGCCCTGCTGATTGGGCGGCAGCTGATGCGGGCCCGGGTTTCGCTACCCTCTATTGCGCGCCATAAAGGCTTTCGCCAGCGCGCCAGCGACCCACGCTTTCAGTGGCAAAATCGGGCCTGGGACTGCGCGGTGGCGCTGCGTGATAAGAGCCGCGAGGAGGGATTCTTCGGCGTCAATATGGCTTCCACCGGCTGCGGAAAAACCTTTGCCAACGCCCGAATTATCTATGCACTCTCCGACGAGCAGGAGGGCTGCCGCTTTACCGTTGCCCTCGGCCTGCGCACGCTGACCCTGCAGACCGGCGAGGCGCTACAGTCGAAGCTCGGGCTGGAAGAAGACGATCTGGCAGTGCTGATCGGATCGCAGGCGGTGACCCGGCTCTGGAAAGAGCAAAAGGCGCAGGATGTTGATAAAGACACCGACAGTGCCTCGGCAGAGGCGTTTGACGACGCGCAGCAGTATCTGCGTTATGAAGGTAGCCAGCAGGCCGGCGCGCTGCATACGTGGCTGCAGCACGATCCCGCCACGGCGGCGCTGGTCAGCGCGCCGATTCTGGTCTCTACGATCGATCATCTGATTTCCGCCACCGAAGGCGTGCGCGGCGGTAAGCAGCTGCCCGGGATGCTGCGCCTGCTGACAGCCGATCTGGTGCTGGATGAGCCGGACGACTTTGATATCGATGATTTACCCGCGATCTGTCGGCTGATGAACTGGGCGGGCATGCTGGGCACCCGGGTTTTGCTCTCGTCCGCAACGCTGCCCCCTGAACTGGTTCAGGCGCTATTTGCCGCCTATCGCGAGGGGCGGCAAATCTGGAATACCTCCTGCGGTGGAGCAACGCAGGAGACCAACATTTGCTGCGCCTGGTTTGACGAGGCGGGCACGCATGCTGAGCAGATCGCCAGCGAAAGCGGGTTTGAGCAGGGCCACGAGAAGTTTGTGAAGGCCCGAGCGCAAATGCTGGCGGACAGGCCGCGGCTGCACGCCGGTCGCATCGCGTCGGTGGAGGCCGCGTCGACGGCAAAAGAGGCAGTATTCGATGCCGTGGCCCGCGCGGTTCATCGTGAGATGCTAACCCTGCATCAGGAGCACCACGCGGTGTCCCCCGATGGCAAAACTGCCTCCTTTGGGCTGGTTCGCTTTGCCAATATCAATCCGCTGGCGGCGGTGGGAAAACGCCTGCTGGCGATCCCTTCCCCTGACGATTTCTGCATCCACTACTGCTTTTATCACGCCCGCCACCCGCTGGCGGTGCGCTCGGCTATTGAAAGCAGGCTCGATCGCGTCTTTAACCGCCACCGGCCTGACGATATCTGGCAAGATCCTGACGTTATGGCTGCACTCGCCGATCGGCCGGAAAAACACCACCTGTTCGTGGTGCTCGGCACCTCCGTTATGGAGGTTGGGCGCGACTGGGACGCCGACTGGGGGATCATCGAGCCAAGCTCGATGCGCTCCATTATCCAGTTTTCCGGACGGGTGCAGCGCCACCGCCAGCGCCTGCCCAACGCGGAAAACATAGTGATTCTGAGCCAAAATATTCGGGCGCTGCGAGGCGAGAGGCCGGCGTTCTGCAAGCCCGGCTTTGAGGACAGCCGACACCGCTTTTCCGGGCACGACATGCGCAAGCTGTTACCGGCGTCGGGTTATCAGGCCATTAACGCTCTGCCGCGCATTTTGCCGCTAAGCAAAGGCAATCCACTGGCCGCTCTTGAACATACCCGGCTGCAGCACGCGCTGCTGCAGCCGCAAGATTATGCGAAGAATGAAAAGCCGACCGCCGCCAGCTGGTGGCGCCTGCCGCTGACCTGGAATGGCTATCTGCAGCGGCGAACGCCTTTCCGTGCTTCGCAAATAGAGGCGACACTTTTTTTACATATGCAGGAAGAGGACAGCGAGCCGCGATTTTTTTACCGCACGGCGTCCGGGCACCTGAAAGAGGACTGCCCGTGCTATGAGCCCGTTACCGCTGCCGGGGGCGTGGCTCCCTGGGGTGAAGTGGACTACAGGCAGGCGCTGCTGGAATTGTCAGATAAGCTGGAGCTGGATATTGCGCAGGTGGGGGGGCGGTTTGCGGAAGTTCGGCTGCCGGTTAGCGGCGATGAAGATTCGCTGTCGGACTGGTCCTACCACCCGTGGCTGGGAGTGTATCGCGCCCTCTGAGGGAGGGCTGCCGGTGCCTTTAAATCATAAGATAATGAGCGATAAATAGCTAAAACCCGTCGATGATGAAATCCAGCGCGGCTCTGATGCGTTGGCGGTAGGGCGCAGCGCTCATGACCTCTTCACCCAGTTGAGAAAGTCTTATCGAGGCCATTTCATGCGTCATGACCAGATAATCTTCACCCTCAACCGTCAGCGTAGGTGTAAGACGTCGGGCGGGTGAATGTGATAAGCCTGAAAGAGGGTAGAGTGGGATCGCTAATCGAGTGTGAAGTTCATCGATAATGTCACTCTGAATATCCAGCAGGTACGGATAGGCCGAGTGACTGTTTTTGTTGCGATAAACAACGTATTGCATTGTTAAAACGTCCTGTAATCATCAGAAAGAAGGCCGTGTTCTTCTGTAATGCGATTGAGCTCTTCCACTGCCGCTCGGTTTTCTTGTTTCCAGCGTTCAACGCCTTTGGCGCTGATTTCCTGCTCCAGGGCTTCGGTGAGGAGAGCGGAAAGATTAATTCCGGCCTCGCGAGCCTGCTGCAGTAGCGCGGGTTCTAGCGTTACGCTGATGGTTTTTTTGTGTCTGACATTTAAACCGGGCATTTCGCTCTCCTTCTCAACACGTGTACTGAACATGGGTAATTAGTATGGGTAAAACCTTATACAAAGGCAAATATTCATTTTTTTCTATTTAGTTAAGGATAAACAATGGGTTGTGAACTATTTACCTCAGGCGTAATCTTTTAAGGGCCTTAACGCATTCAAACAATATCGAAACTGACGCAGGGCAAAATATTTCATCAAGGAGGTAACAACGTTGGAACAGGAAAACCTCATCACCTTTATCACCGGCTTTATTGCTGACCGAAGGCAGACGAAAGCCGAGGCCTTCGAGAAAGAAGCGCAGAAGCGCCTGGCCCAGGGCGAGCCGCTGTCGGCGATCGCCGAAGAGCGTCAGGCGCTGGAGGAGCGTTACCGGTCCCGGGCCTGGCTGGCGGACGCGGCCCGGCGCGCGGGGCAGATTAGCCTGGTTACCCACGCGGCAAAATTTACCCACGGCGATGCCAAAAGCAGCAGCCTGTATAGCGAAACCACCGCCGCTGACGGATACCTCACCACCTCATCGCTCACAACGCTTTCTGCCGATGCCGTCGGCAACGCCGCCGCGCTGGACGTGGCAAAGCTGCTGCAAACGGAGGTCGACGGCGACTCCCTGCTGGCCTGCCTGCGGCGCGGCGATCGCCAGCCTCTCAAAGCCTTCGCTGAAAACGACGCCGAACTTGCCCTGTGGGTGGAGGGCTTTGAAAAAGCCCTCACCGCCGGAGAGCCCGCCTCCCACAAGCTTGCCAAACAGGTCTATTTTCCGGTGGACGGCGGCTATCACCTGCTGAATCCGCTGTTCGCCACCTCGCTTGCCCACGCCGTGCAGGCCAATATCCTCGACGCGCGGTTTGGCGAAGCGGCGAAGGAGGCGCGAACCGCGCGCAGGGAAAAACGGCAGCATCCGGAGCCGGTGGTTTTCTATCCGAACCTGGCGGAAATGCATTTTGGCGGTACCAAGCCGCAGAATATCTCCGCCCTTAACAGCGCCCGCGGCGGCAGGATGTCGCTGCTCCCCGCAGCTCCGCCGGTCTGGACCCCGCAGCACGCCGCGCCAAGAAATCTGCGGTCTGTTTTTGCCGCGCGCGGCGATTTCAGCAGGCAGGCGCGGCCGGTATTGATGCGGCTTACCCACCGGCTCAACAAACCGGGCGGAAAGGATACCCGGCAGGCCCGCGATGGCTATATTGACGAGCTTATCGACATGCTTTTCGTTCACGCCGCCGCTTTCCAGCAGGAGGCCTGGCAGGGCTGGTCAGCAGACAATCCGGAGCTGCCCAGACATCAGCAGCTGTGGCTCGACCCGTGGCGCGGCGAGTCTGACGCCGCCTTTCGCGCCGAGCGCGAGAGCGGCGACTGGCAGGCGCAGGTGGCGGAAGACTTTGCCCGCTGGCTAAACCAGAGCCTCAAAAAAGCGCAGCTTGATGTGGGCAGCGTTGAGCGGCGCGAGTGGCGTACCCGGCCGCTGTTTCGCGGCCGCATGCGCGAAATGGACGCTATTTTGCAGGAGGTCATGAGATGAGCTATCTGATCCTGCTGCCCCACCTGCGCATTGAAAATGCCAACGCCGTTGCCGGCCTGACGTGGGGATTTCCCGCCATTACCCACTTTCTCGGCTACACCCACGCGCTGTCGCGCAGGCTCGAATCCGCTGACGGGCTGGTGCTGGAAAGCTGCGCCGTTATCTGCCACGAGCATCAGGTACACGCCCATTCGTCCGGACGCGACTATCAGTTTGCTCTGACCCGCAACCCGCTAACCAAAGAGGGGAAAACCGCGTCGTTTAATGAAGAGGGGCGCATGCACCTCACCGTTTCTCTGCTGATCGAGTGCCGCGGCGAAATTCTTAACGGCGAGTACGGCAAAAACGCGCTGGCAGAAAAGCTGAAACATCTTTGCCCAAGCCACAAGCTGGCCGGGGGAACGATTACCGGGATGCGCGAGCCGCGGATCTTTGACTATCCCGGCGACGACGGGGCGCTGCGCAAGATCCTCTGGCGCCTGATGCCGGGATTTGCGCTCTGCGATCGCAGCGAGTGGCTGGAGGAGCATCACCGCGCCCTGCGCCAGCAGCGGCCGGAGGCCACGCTGCTGGAGGCATGGCTTGACTTCGCGGCGCTGAAGTATCGGGCCAGCGACGAGGGCGGCGATGATGGTGAGGTCGAGTGGCTGTACCAGCCTAAACCCAACCCGGGCTATCTGGTGCCGCTGATGTGCGGCTACCAGCGTATTTCACCGCGCTATGCCCCTGGTACGGTAGCGAACGCCCGCGACGGCGAAACCCCTTTTGCGTTTGTCGAAGCGGCTTATGGCGTGGGCGAGTGGCGCAGCCTGCACCGCATCACCGATCTTCAGACGCTGCTCTGGCGATACAGCACCACCGACACCGGCTACTACTGCAAAGCAGCGCCGCTGCCGGAAGAGTTTACCTTTTACGAATTAGACGACCTGGAATAAGGACATAACAATGGCAAAGGCACCCACTTCAATCAAAACCGCTTCCGTCCTCGCGTTTGAACGCAAACTGGCCACCTCTGATGCAATGCTTTACGCGGGCCGCTGGCAGGGCGACACCTGGCAGCCGGTGACGCTGCAGGAGAAAGCCGTGCGCGGTACCATCTCCAACCGCCTGAAGAACACAATCGGCAACGATCCGGCAAAGCTTGACGCCGAGATCCAGAAAGCCAACCTCCAGCTGGTGGACACGGCAGCGCTTCCCGCCGATGCGGACACCCTGAAGGTGGTATTCACTCTGCGAGTGCTGGGCGATCTGGCAACGCCGTCGGTCTGTAATGACGTGGCCTATCAGGATGCCCTGCAGGCGGTCATCGGCGAATACGTCAGCGAAACCGGCTTTCACGAGCTGGCCTCCCGCTATGCGGCAAACCTGGCAAACGGCCGCTTCCTGTGGCGCAACCGCATCGGTGCTGAAGCCGTTCAGGTTAAGGTCAGCACCCAGGATGCTTCCTGGCAGTTTGATGGCCACGCCTATTCCCTGCGCAATTTCGAACAGCGGGACGAGTCGCTGCAGGCGCTGGCGAAGGTCATTGAAAGCGGCCTCAGCGGCGAAAGCTGGGTGATGCTGACCGTCGAGGCACAGGTTAAGCTCGGCGCCGGTCAGGAGGTCTTTCCGTCTCAGGAGCTGGTGCTCGATAGTAACAGCAAGAAGAGCCGGGTTCTCTATCAGGTCTCCGGCATCGCCGGGATCCACTCCCAGAAAATCGGCAATGCTATCCGCACCATTGACACCTGGCATCCCCGCGCCGACGAGCTGGGGGCGATCGCCGTTGAGCCCTACGGCTCGGTGACCAGCCGCGGTGTGGCCTGCCGTCAGCCAAAAGAGAAGCTTGATTTTTACACCCTGCTGGACAACTGGGTGACCAAAGGCGTCAAGCCGGATCTGGATCAGCAGCACTTCGTGATGGCGGTGCTGATCCGCGGCGGCGTCTTCGGTGAGAAAGGGGAGTAGCCGGGCCTATGGACAGCTACCTTGATATTCAGGTCCTGCCCGATCCCGAGTTCGGGGAGGATACGCTGATGGCGGCGCTGGTGGCGAAGCTGCACCGCGCGCTCGGGGCCAGAGGCAAAGGCGATATCGGCATCAGCCTCCCGGAGCACGGCGTCAAGCCGGGCGCCCGGCTGCGGTTACACGGTACCGCTGCGGCGCTGCAGGCGCTGGAGGAGAGTAACTGGCGCAAAGGCCTGCGGGACTACTGCACCTGCACCGGTATCGCTGCCGTACCGGCCGTTACCCGCTGGCGCACCGTAAGCCGCGCGCAGGCCAAAAGCAGTCCGCAGCGCCTGCTGCGCCGCTCGGTGAAGAAGGGCTGGATAACTCAGCAGGAAGCCGACCAGCGCGTGCGCGACATGCGCCCGCAAACGCTAAGTTTGCCCTATCTGAACCTGACCAGCCTCTCCACCCGGCAGCCGTTCCGCCTGTTTATCCTTCACGGAGAACTTCAGGCGACCCCCGTTGCCGGAACGTTCAGCAGCTACGGGCTGAGCCCGACAGCGACGATCCCCTGGTTTTAGGTGCGATAGCCGTCGGATCACCGGCGGCTTTTTACCGCCTTAAACGCTAATGGCGTAAACCCTTTTTCTTGGTGGTTCGCTAAGTTTTTGATTTTTAGTGGTACAAAAGGAGGGGGAAAAAAGAGGGGTAAGGAGGCTAATTGTGGTTTTTTTCTATTGAGAACAGGTGAATGTGGTATTTTTCTTCCAGTTCACTGCCGTGCAGGCAGCTTAGAAAACGCCACAGGCTCGCTGTCCAGTGCGGCCAGCGTTCACTGCCGTGCAGGCAGCTTAGAAACATCAGTGCCGTTACCGGCCAGCCTGACAGCTGTTCACTGCCGTGCAGGCAGCTTAGAAAGCCTGCAAATGGATGGCGGCATGTGGGTAAATGTTCACTGCCGTGCAGGCAGCTTAGAAAAGGCAGACGGCGCGTAGCTGTTCCTCCCGCCAGTTCACTGCCGTGCAGGCAGCTTAGAAATTTCCTCGCAAACGCGCTTTCTAACTTCCGCCGTTCACTGCCGTGCAGGCAGCTTAGAAAATCTGCCCGAACGAGCGCAGGGAGGTTATGAAGTTCACTGCCGTGCAGGCAGCTTAGAAACACCTCGTGATATAGGATTTCAGCTCGATAGCGTTCACTGCCGTGCAGGCAGCTTAGAAAGACATGTCAGCGTACAGCTCGTAATTACTGCTGTTCACTGCCGTACAGGCAGCTTAGAGATCTGACAGCCGGGTAAAGGCGCTGTCGATGCGGTTCACTGCCGTACAGGCAGCCTAAAAACACTCCTCCCCAGCGCCATCCACCCCACACCCAAACAAATGGGACAGCCCCCGCTGTCCCATTAATCACTAACTCACTCTCTCCCTCAACTCATCGCCGCGCGTCCGGGTGGAAGGTGCTTGCCGGTCGGGTCGCCAGGTTCTCGTAGGTCGCCCATTTCTGGTGGGCAACCTCCTGGGCGATCGCCATCAGGCGCTCCGCTTCCTCGGGATGCTGCTGCATCAGCGCCATAAAGCGCGTTTCGTGGCGGCGATACTCGTACAGCGGGATCGTCGGGCGCAGATTATCGAGGGTGAACGGGTTGCTGCCGTTTTCGCGCAGCACCGGATTGTAGCGCACCAGCGGCCAGTGGCCGGAGGCCACCGCGCGCTGCTGCTGCTCCAGCCCCTGGGTCATGTCGATACCGTGGGCGATGCAGTGGCTGTAGGCGACAATCAGCGACGGACCCGGATAGGCCTCCGCCTCGCGCATGGCCTGCAGCGCCTGCTGGGGATTGGCCCCGAAGGCGATGCGCGCCACGTAGACGTTGCCGTAGGAGATGGCCTGCAGCACGATATCCTTCTTCGCCATGGTCTTGCCGCCGGCAGCAAAGCGGGCGATGGCCCCCAGCCGCGTCGATTTCGACATCTGGCCGCCGGTGTTGGAGTACACCTCGGTATCCATTACCAGAATGTTGATATCCCGGCCGGAGGCGAGGGCGTGGTCGAGGCCGGAGGAGCCAATATCGTAGGCCCAGCCGTCGCCGCCGACGATCCAGATCGAGCGGCGGATCAGGTGGTCGAGCATGCTGCGCAGGTTTTTGGCCTTCTCGGACTGGTCTGCTGCCAGCGTCTCTCTCACCTGCTGCAGACGCTGGCGCTGGCGGTGAATGTCGGACTCCACCTGCTGCGGCGCGTTGATAATCTCCTCCACCAGCGCTTCCCCAACCTTCGGAGCAAAGGCGCGCAGCACCTGCGCCGCCCGCTGCCGGTGGTGATCGGCGGTCAGCCGGAAGCCGAGACCGAATTCGGCGTTATCTTCGAACAGCGAGTTGGACCACGCCGGGCCTTTCCCGTCGCGGTTTTGCGACCACGGCGTGGTAGGCAGGTTGCCGCCGTAAATGGACGAGCAGCCGGTGGCGTTGGCTACCATCATCCGGTCGCCAAACAGCTGGGTCAGGGTTTTCAGGTAGGGGGTTTCGCCGCAGCCGGAGCAGGCGCCGGAGAACTCAAACAGCGGCTCCAGGTACTGCACGCCGCGAACGGTGGAAAAATCTATAGTCGAGCGTTCGGGCCACGGGATCGCCCGGAACCAGTCAAGCGCGGTTTTCTCCTCTTCCAGCACCGGCAGCTTGTCGACCATATTGATGGCGCGGATCGGCTCGCCCTGATCGTCCTGCGCCCGCACCGGGCAGGCGTTAACGCACAGTTCGCAGCCGGTGCAGTCCTGGGGATAGACCTGCAGGGTATAGCGGGTATCCGGGAAGCCGCGGGCGCTGATCGGCGCGCTTTTGAAGCTCTGCGGCGCGCCGTCGAGCAGGTCCTGGTGGTAAAACTTGGCGCGGATCGCGGCGTGCGGGCAGACAAACGAGCAGTTGCCGCACTGGATGCACAGATCTTCCCGCCATTGTGGGATGGTCAGGGCAATATCGCGCTTCTCCCACTGGCTGGTGGCGGTAGGCCAGGTGCCGTCCGCCGGGATCATTGATACCGGAATGCGGTCGCCGCGATCCTGCAGCATCTCGGCGGTCACCTCGCGAACGAACGCCGGGGCCTCGGGGGAGACGTGCCAGCCGGTATCGGCGCTGGCCTCAGTCTGAGCTGGAATAGTTACCCGGTGCAGATTTGCCAGCGCGGCGTCCACGGCGGCGAAGTTTTTCTCCACCACCGCCCGGCCCTTGCGCAGATAGCTCTTCTCGATGCTTTTCTTAATCAGCGCGATGGCGCGATCTTTTTCCATTACCTTCGACAGGGCGAAGAAGCAGGTCTGCATAATGGTGTTGATGCGCGTGCCCATGCCGTTATCGCGGGCAACGTCGGCGGCGTTGATCACGTACAGCGCAATATCTTTCTGCCGCAGCTGCTGCTGCACGCCGGCGGGCAGATGGTGCAGCACTTCGTCAGGGCCCCACGGGCTGTTCAGCAGGAAGGTGGCACCGGGCGCGGCGTAGGTCAGCAGATCCAGCGTTTCGATAAAGTTGAACTGGTGGCAGCCGATAAAGTTTGCCGAGCTTATCAGGTACGGCGAGTCGATAGGCGACGGCCCGAAGCGCAGGTGCGACGTGGTGCGCGACCCGGACTTTTTCGAGTCGTAGACGAAGTAACCCTGGGCGTGGTACTCCGGCAGCTCGCCGATGATCTTGATGCTGTTCTTGTTGGCCCCGACGGTGCCGTCTGCCCCGAGTCCGAAGAACAGGGCCCGCACCTGGTTATCCGGTTCGATGTGCCAGCTGTCGTCCCACGGCAGGCTGAGGTGCGTAACGTCGTCGTGAATGCCAATCGTGAAAAAGCGCTTCGCGCCGGGCTGCTGCTGCTGTTCGAGGACCGCCTTGACCATCGCTGGCGTGAACTCTTTTGACGACAGCCCGTAGCGGCCGCCGCTGAGGACGGGCAGCGTTGCCAGCGTACCCTGCTGCAGGGCGGCCACCAGCGCGCTAAGGGTATCGTGATACAGCGGCTCGCCGTTGGCGCCCGGCTCTTTGGTGCGGTCCAGTACCGTAACGTACCTGACTCCCGCGGGCAGGGCCTTGACCAGCGCTTCGGCGGGGAAGGGGCGATAGAGATGCACGGTGATAACCCCGTACCGTCCTCCCTGCGCGTTAAGCCGATCCACGGTCTGGCGAATGGTTGATGCCGCAGAGCCTATCACCACCAGCACGTGCTCCGCGCTCTGCGGGCCGTAATACTCCACCAGCCGGTAGCGCCGTCCGGTCAGCTGCGCGAAACGCGCCATGGTATTTTCAACAATGTCCGGCACCCGGTCGTACCAGGCGTTGACGCTCTCGCGCCCCTGGAAATAGGTATCGGGGTTCTGCGCTGTGCCGCGCATTATTGGCCGATCCGGATTCAGCGCCCGCTCGCGATGCTCGCGCACCAGCCGGTCGTCAATCATGCTGCGGATCTGCGCGTCGGTCAGGCGCGAGATCTTGTTCACCTCGTGCGAGGTGCGGAAGCCGTCAAAAAAGTGGATAAACGGAATGCGCGCCTCCAGCGTCGCCGCGTGGGCAATCATTGCCATATCCTGCGCCTGCTGTACTGTCGCGGCGCTGAGCATCGCAAAACCGGTGGTTCTGGCGGCCATCACGTCCTGATGATCGCCAAAGATAGAGAGCCCCTGCGCGGCCAGGGCGCGGGCGGCGACGTGAAATACCGCGGAGGTCAGCTCCCCGGCGATTTTATACATGTTCGGCAGCATCAGCATCAGCCCCTGAGAGGCGGTAAAGGTGGTGCTGAGCGCGCCGGCCTGCAGCGCGCCGTGGACGGTGCCGGCGGCGCCGCCCTCGTGCTGCATCTCCATGATGGTGGGAATGTCGCCCCAGATATTCGGTTCCTGCTTTGATGCCCATTCGTCCGCCAGCTCCGCCATGTTCGAGGAGGGCGTGATCGGATAAATGGCGCACACTTCACTGACTTTATAGGCAACCCAGGCGGCGGCTTCGCTGCCGTCCATCATCGCCATATGGGTGGTTTCACTCATGAGCGGCTCTCCTCTGCAACCATTTCAATCGCGTGACACGGGCACTGCTTAAAGCAGGCGGCGCAGCCGGTACACAAGCTGTAATCAAACTCGTAGCGCAGGCCTTTGCCGAGTTTGATCACCGCCCCTTCCGGGCAGGCGCCGTAGCAGCCGTCGCACTCAAAGCAGTTGCCGCACGAGTAGCAGCGCGCGGCTTCGTAGCGCGCCTGATCTGCCGTCAGACCGCCGATGATTTCGTCAAAGCCGGTGCGCGCTTCCGGGGCCATCACCGGCTGGCTTATGGCGTCGGCGTCGGTGTTGTACCAGAGGTGCAGGCCGGGATACTCCATCACCGGAACCGGCTCCGGCTTGTGGTAGGGACGATGGCGCAGCCAGCCGTCGATGTGGCGTGCCGCCTTCTTGCCGTGGCCGGTGGCGATGGTGACGGTGCGCTCGGAGGGCACCATGTCGCCCCCGGCGAAAATACCGGGCGCGCTGGTCATCATGTGCTCGTCCACGTCCACCACGCCGTCCTTGTGCAGCCGGATACCGGGAATGCGCTCCAGCACCGAAAGATCCACATCCTGCCCGAGGGCCAGGATCAGGCTGTCGGCATTCAGGGTCTCGAAACGGCCGGTGGGCTGCGGGCGGCCGTTTTCGTCCAGCGCCATTTCCTCGACCGTCATGGTGGTGCTGTCGATATTGCGGATGGTGCGCAGCCAGTTGATCTTCACCCCTTCTTCGATAGCTTCGTCGGCTTCAAAGGCGTGGGCGGGCATGTGATCCCGGTCGCGGCGGTAGATAATCATCACCTCTTCGGCCCCGAGGCGGCGGGCGGTGCGCGAGGCGTCCATTGCGGTGTTGCCGCCGCCGTAAATAGCCACGCGCCGCCCGAGCTTGGGCGCTTCACCGCGCTCAACGGCGGAGAGATAGCTTACCGCATCAAGAATTTTGCCCGCTTCCCGGGCGGGAATATCGACCTTCTTCGCCAGGTGCGCGCCGATAGCCATGAATACGGCATCAAAGCCGCCTGCCTCTTTTTCCGCCAGCACATCTTCCACTTTGTGGTTCAGCCGCAGCGTAACGCCCGCGGCGAGGATCTGATCTATCTCCTTGTCGAGCACGTCACGCGGCATGCGGTAGGCCGGAATGCCAAAGCGCATCATCCCGCCGGCCATCGGCCCCGCCTCGCGGATCTCCACCTCGTGGCCGAGGCGGCGCAGGTGCCAGGCGCAGGAGAGCCCGGAGGGGCCCGCGCCGATAATCAGCACGCGCTTGCCGCTGGGCCGGCTGTTCCATACCGGCTTCCAGCCATTTTGCAGCGCCATATCGCCGAGAAAGCGCTCCACGGCGTGGATGCTGACCGAGCGGTCTACCTGCGCGCGGTTGCAGCTGCTTTCGCAGGGGTGATAGCAGACGCGGCCGTGAACCGCGGGCATGGGATTATTTTCCACCAGGGTCTGCCACGCTTCCTGATAGCGGCCCTCCTGTGCCAGGGAGAGCCAGGCCTGAATATTCTCACCGGCCGGGCAGGCATGGTTGCAGGGAGGCAGCGAGTCCTGATAAACCGGCCTGTGTTCACGCACCGGCCCGGTGCCGGTATGCCCGGCAAGATCCGGCGGCAGCGTCATATCTTTTTTGAGTTTGTTCATAACATTGCTTATTTCTTATGGTTGTTATTAACAACGGGTTATTATTCTCCTCCGCGTGAAATATAAGTGATAACCACTATCATTTATATTTGGATGATAATCGAGGTGGTGATTTATCACCTCAATTATCAACGGAGGAAACGAAATTCAGACAATATTCATCGCTATAGTTATCGTTGGTTTCAGGAAGGTATGACAGGTATTTAATGATGCAAATCGTTAAAAGGGAATATGCTGAATACTGTCACTGTAAATCAAGCAAGCGCTGTGCCAGTAACAGATGAAGATTCGGCCTGAGTATTATCCTGTGAACCGCATTACAAACTTGATGTATATCGGGCTGTTGCGTGCAGGAAAATTATCGCGAGCACTACCGATTTTTTATTAAATTGAGAGGGTAATTATCATAATGATAACTACTGACAAAAAAGTAAGTAGGCGGAAAGATAATAAATCTCTTTCTTGCTACAGGGAGAAGCAGGGCGAACTGAAATATTTATATACCTTAAATAATTCGGGTATGGCCAGCGCGCTGACAGTCTGGATCATGACGGCGAGAGACATTCTGTCATTGATCCAGGTGACTGGGTTAGCAGGTCCCGCTGCTTTAAGCTGCGGGTACAGCATGCCTGCAAGGTTTATCGATTTTCAGTTTTGCCGTGCGGTGCGGTGTTTTACCCACGTCCAGCTCAGCAAATAGGTTATCAGGCTTGCCAGCGCCCCGATGATAATGGCGAAAATCCCCCAGGGCTGACCAATAAGCTGCCAGATAAGTCCGCAAAGGGTTCCTGCCACGATTGAAATAAATCCGGACTGGCGCGGCGGCGTATCGCAAAGCAGGCCAAACAGGTATGCCGCGAACGGGCCGGTAGCGCGGATGGTAAACGCAAAAACCAGCAGCTCGATGATTTGCTGGCTTAACAGGGCAATAGCGATGCCGAGGGCGCCGACGATGAGCACCACGATGCGGCTGTTGCGCAGCTCCTGTCCGCCACCCGCCGCCGCGGGATTCAGGTAGCCGTAATAGATATCCTTGACGCTAATACTGGCGGCTCCCAGCAGGTCTCCGGAGCCGCTCGACATGGTAGCGAACAGCACTGCAGAAAGCACAAGACCGGCGAACAGCGGCGGCAGCTGCCCGGTAGCCAGCGTGGCCAGCGCTTCATTGGCCGGAATGTTGGGATAAAGCACGAATGCCAGAAGACCGAAAATGGCCGGTACAAAAGCGTACAGCACCATCACCACGCCGCACAGCAGCGCGCCTTTAATCGCCACCTTCTCATTACGGGCGGAGTAAAAGCGTTGTACAGCCTCCTGGCCGGTACAAAAGGTCATAAAGTACATGACGATAAGGCCAATAATGGTTCCCCAGCCGAGCTTTGTGGTAGCCAGTTTTTCTGCTGGAAGATGAGTTGAAAGCAGGGCGACACCTTCCGGATGGTGCCAAAAAATATAAACAATCCCGAGGCCAAAGCCGAAGACGATGATAAAGAACTGGATAAAGTCGGTCATGGTCAGGCTCCACATTCCGCCGACCCAGGTATAAAACACCAGCAGCGCCCCGGCCAGTATTACCGCCAGCGTAAAGTTAATGTTGAGCAGCACGCTGACGATAGTGGCGCAGGCGGTAATTTGCGCGGCCGAAAGTGCAATCAGCGATATCACCGACAGGACGCTGGTGACGACGTGGCTCGGCCTGCCGTAAATCTTGCCGATAATCTCCGGCACCGTTGTCGCCATCGAGCGGCGCATATACGGAGCAATGAACGCCACCAGAAAGATACCGATACCGGTGGCGATAACGTACCAGGCGGCGGAGAGTCCCCATTCGCCGTAGGCTTTGGCGGTCACCCCAATGGTGCTGCCGCCGCCGATTTCCGTCGCGGCCAGCGTTCCCGCCAGCATTAACGTGCCCAGCCGCCGACCGGCCAGATGGTAATCGTCAGAATTACTGATTCTCGTTTTGGCATACAGCGCTACGCCAATCATCAGCACGATATAGACAACAATAGTTGTCATAATAATGACATGCGCACTCATGTTATTCTCCCGATAGTTATTATGCTGGAGTTAATGCAATGCGCGTGCTGATAAAAGGGTGAGGACACAAAAGAGAAATAAAATGTGATGTCGCTCGAAAACAGAATGGGAAAGCGCGGTTTAATAATTTCAATCTGTATTTAGATGTAAATTTATATATTTATCATTGCGATCTTTAATTATCAGGATAGAGGTTTTCACTGTCATATTGATATTTATCACCGTCCAAAAGGAAAGTTTCTGCCGCCGCGGGCGCGCATGACGCTGGCACGATTAATGCTGTAATTCAGTATGGTTTCATTAAGGAGAACGTGATGGAAAATATCGACTGGCAGCGGCTGGAAAAACAGCTTGCCGGGTGGCGCGCCGCCATCCACCGCTATCCGGAGTTGTCGCATCAGGAGACGGTGACAACCGACTATATTGCGCAGCAGCTCTCCCGCTACCCGGAGCTGGAGATTACCCGCCCGGCGGCGACCGGGCTGGTGGTGCGATTAAAAGGCGCGAGCTCAGGGCATACCGTGGCCTTTCGCGCCGATATTGACGCTCTGCCGGTGGAAGAGAAAAGTGGCCTGGCCTGCGCGTCTACCCGGCCGGGTCTGATGCACGCCTGCGGTCACGACATGCACAGCGCTATGCTGATGGGCGCGGCCAGCACGCTGGCGCAGCGCCAGACGTCGCTGAAAGGGGAGGCGGTATTCATTTTTCAACGCGGGGAGGAGATGTCCCCCGGCGGCGCGAAGGAGCTGGTAGATGCCGGCGTGCTGGCGGACGTAGAAATGTTCTTCGCCCTGCACGTCCAGCCAACGCTCCCCAGCGGCACGATTGCGCTCAGGCGGGGAGTTGCCACCTCCAACCGCGATACGTTTCATATTCATATTGAAGGCAGGGGCGGCCACAGCTCGATGCCACATTTAATTATCGACCCGCTAATTGCCGCATCCGCAACGGTGCAGGCGCTGCAGAGTATTGTTTCCCGTGAGATAAGCCCCCGGGAGTCGGCGGTAATATCCATCTGCAGCCTGATCTGTGGCGACGGCACCACGGCCGCCATTCCCAATGATGCCCGCCTCTGCGGCACGACCCGAACCTTTACGCCGCGGGTACGCCAGCAGATTAAAGAGGCGATGCCGCGCATTGTGCAGGATGTTGCCCGGGCGCACCGCTGCCGGGGAGAGGTGATTTTTGACGAGTGGGACTACTCGGCTATCGTCAATGACGAGGCGCTGTGCGATCTTGCCGCCGCAGCGGCTGGCGAAACGGGGCTTTATCAGGAGGAAGACGCGCCGGCGTTTGTCGGGGAGGACTTTTCCGAGTACCGGGCTATTGCGCCGGTCTGCTTTGCCTGGCTCGGGGCCGCCCGGGAGGGGGAAGAGCGGGCCCCGCTGCACAACTCTTATTTCAATCCCGATGAAGCCGCGCTGCTGCACGGCACCCGCTATTATTTGAGTCTGGCGCAGAAGCTGCTGATGTAAGTGATGCGGTGGCATGCCCGCGTAGTCATTCGAAAAATGCCCCGGCAGCTCGCGGTGCCGGGGCATAAATTACGGGCATAAAAAAGCCGGGAATCAAACCCGGCCTTATGTTGATTACCCCATGGGTATCACTTTAATTAGCGACTACGGAAGACAATGCGGCCTTTGCTCAGGTCGTACGGGGTCAGTTCAACAGTCACTTTGTCGCCCGTCAGAATGCGGATATAGTTTTTACGCATTTTACCGGAGATATGCGCGGTAACCACGTGACCGTTTTCCAGCTCAACGCGGAACATCGTGTTAGGCAACGTTTCGAGAACGGTACCCTGCATTTCAATATTGTCTTCTTTGGCCATCTAGTCCTCGGGGGTATCACTACCATAGTTTTTAACCGGCAAGATAATGCCGAAATTCAGTAATTAAGTAAAGATTTACCGGTCATCTTTCCAGTTTGGTGACGATCGGCAGGCTGAGATCGTTTCTGCGCATTACCCGGGGGTCGCACGAAAACCGTGTGACGCGAGTGCAAACCAAGAGAGGAGAGTCCTGAAACGGCGGCAGGGCAACGGGCAGAAACGACGTGCGGGCGGCATTATATCACCCTGATAAAAAATGTGCCGAAAACATTTAATCAAAAGGCGAAAAGAGCACTCGCGGTATCCAAAAGTGCGGGGGAAGGGACAGCGCCCGCAGCTCGGCCAGCTGTTCCAGATACGCTTTGCGCGGGATCTCTATCGCTCCCAGCGAGGCGGTATGATTGTTAAGCACCTGACAGTCCAGCAGCCTGCCGCCGTTCTGTGCAAAGGCCCGACAGAAGACCAGCAGGGCGCTTTTGGACGCGTTCTCGGCCCGGCTGAACATGGACTCGCCGCAAAACAGCGCGCCCTGTACCACGCCGTACATGCCGCCCACCAGCTCATCCCCGCGCCAGACCTCAACCGAGTGGGCGTGGCCCAGCTCGTGCAGGCGGTGATAAGCCTGCAAAATACTGTCGGTTATCCACGTGCCCTCATCGCGCTCTTCGGCGCAGCCGTGGATGACCCGCTCGAAGGCGTGGTTGAGCGTAATGCGGTACGGCGAAGATTTGTGGAAGCGCTTCATGCTGCGGCTGAGGTGAAATTGGTCCGGCCACAATACTGCACGCGGATCCGGCGACCACCACAGAATCGGATCGCCCGGGGAAAACCACGGGAAAATACCCTGTTGATAGGCCATCAGCAGGCGGGCCGGGCTAAGATCGCCGCCCAGCGCCAGCAGCCCGTTAGGCTCACGCAGCGCGCCCTCCGGTGATGGAAAGGCAAGGGTATTACGTGACAGCTGAACCAGACGCATGCTTCATAACTCCGGGCCTGATAGTGATAGAAAGCGTAGCCTAAATTCGCTGTCGGAACTGGTGCTACGCCCGCGTCTGTTCAGCAATTTGGCGTGCTTAACATGCGCAATAATTTGCGGGTTGTCTACCAGAATTATGTGGCGAAAAAAGTGCTGCGTCGGGTGATGCATTTTTGATATTTATCGGACGTAAGTATTGACGCTGTTGGGGAGTAATACGGTGCGTGCTGGAAGGTGCTTACCCACGTTTAAATATTGAAAGCGCGCCTGTGCAGATAAGCAGCAACAGGCGAGCTCAGGATAGACCGCCTGTTGCTGGCGCCGCTACAGCCGCTGCTTAAACTGGTAGTAGCGCCCGCGCTGGCGCAGCAGCTCTGCGTGAGTGCCGCGCTCAGTAATCTCGCCATTATCCATCACAACGATTTGCTCAAAATTATCCAGACCGCGCAGGCGGTGAGTCACCATCAGCACGGTTTTATCCCGCATTGCGTCCTGGATCAGGTTGAGGATCTGGCTTTCCGTTTCCGCATCCAGTCCTTCGGTTGGCTCGTCGAGCAGCATCAGCGGCGCGTCGTGCAGCAGGGCGCGGGCGATAGCAAGGCGGCGCAGCTCGCCGCCGGAGAGCTGGCGTCCGCCTTCGCCGAGCCAGCTGTTCAGGCCACTGTCGTCGAGCAGTTTTTCCAGCCCGGTGCGCCGTAGCGCATCAGCAAGCTGTTGGTCGGAAGCCGACGGTGCGGCCAGCAGCAGGTTATCGCGCAGGGTAGCGCTAAACAGGTGTACGCGCTGGGGCACGACGCTCATGCTGGCGCGCAGCGCCTCTTCGCTAAGCCCGGCTAGCGGCACGCCGTTAATTTTCAGTTCGCCCTGCTCAGGATCCCAGGCGCGGGTGATTAGCTGCAGCAGAGTGGACTTTCCGCAGCCGGTACGGCCGAGAATGGCTACGTGCTGGCCGGCCGGCACCGCCAGGCTAAGATCGCGGATCGCGGGCTGCACCTGCTGCGGATAGTGAAAAGAGAGATTATCCAGCGTTAGCTCAACGCGAGCGGGCGCAGCGCCGTCGCGCGCCGGGAAGGTGACCTCCGGCTGCTGGTCGATAATTTGCGTAATGCGCAGCGCGGAGGCCATCACCTGGCCCAGATGCTGGAACGCGCCGGTAACCGGCGCAAGCGCTTCAAAGGCCGCAAGGGCGCAGAACACAAACAGGGCAATCAGCGCCCCGGGCTGGGTGCTGTCGCCGACGCCGGCAGAGGCCATCCACAGCATTGCAAGCACCGCGGCACCGCCGATCAGCAGCATTACCACCTGCGACAGTGCGGTTAGCTCAGCCTGCCGGCGCTGGGCGTCGTACCAGGCCTGTTCTGTATGGGTCATCGCCTCGCGGTAGCGCTGGCTGGCGCCGAAGATAGAGAGCTCGGCCTGCCCCTGTAGCCAGCCGGTCAGCGCCTGGCGATACTGTCCCCGCAGCCCGGTCAGGCTTTCGCCGACGGGCTTGCCGGCGCGATAAAACAGCGGCGGCAGCAGCAGCAGCGTCAGCAGCATAATGCCGCCAAGGGTCAGCGCCAGCCCGATATCCAGAAAACTCAGCCCTGCGGTGACCACAATAATGACAACCAGCGCGCCGGCGAGGGGAGAGATAACCCGCAGATAAAGGTGATCCAGCGTGTCGACATCGGCCACCACGCGGTTAAGCAGGTCGCCCTGGCGAAACTTCGCCAGCCCGGCAGGTGAAAGCGGCAGCAGTTTGCTGAAGGTAAACACCCGCAGATGTTCAAGCACGCGAAACGTTGCATCGTGACTCACCAGCCGCTCAAAATAGCGTCCGGCGGTGCGAATAATGGCGGCCCCGCGCACGCCGGCCGCCGGCAGCATATAGTTGAAGCTGTAAAGACCGCTGACGCCAACCACCGCCGAGGCTGACAGAAACCAGCCGGAAAGGGTCAGCAGACCGATACTGGCGAGCAAAGTGATAATCGCCAGCACTACGCCGAGTAGCAGCAGCCACTTGTGCCGTTTGTACAGCGCCAGATAGGGGGCCAGTACGCGCATTTAAATCTCCTCCTGACGATGGACAAGCAGGCTGGCAAAGTAGCCCCCGGATGTGGACAGGGCGGCAAAGCTGCCCTGCTCGACGAGCTGGCCCTGATGCATCACCCAGACGCTGTCCCACTGGCCCAAATCTTCCAGCTGATGGGTCACCATCAGCGTGGTCTGGTGGGCGGCAGCCTCGGTGAGCGACTGCATCACGCGCTGCTCGCTGTGGGCGTCCAGGCTTGCCGCAGGTTCATCCAGCAGCAGCAGGCGGCAGGGCGACAGCAGGGCGCGGGCGACCGCCACGCGCTGGGCCTGACCGACTGACAGGCGGCTTGCCTGGTCACCCACCTGCGTATCAATCCCCTCCGGGAACTGAACGATAAACTCGTTGACCCAGGCTCGGTCGAGGGCGCGCTGAAGCTGCTCTTCGCAGGCCTGCGGATCCGCCAGCAGCACGTTATCGCGAATGGTCGCTGCGGGAAGCTGCGGATTTTGCCCGACCCAGCTCAGCTGCCGCCGCCAGGCGGTGAGGTCCAGTTCCCGCAGTTCCCGGTCATTAATCCGCAGCGAGCCTTCATAAGGCAGAAAGCCCAGCAGCGCGTTGATAAGCGAACTTTTCCCCGAGCCGCTTTGCCCCACCAGCACTGCCCGCTCGCCGGCCGCCAGTGTAAAGTTCAGCGGGCCGGCAAGCACGTGCCCATCCGAAGAGTGAATAACCACCTCCCGGGCCTCAATGCTGACCTGCCGCGAGTCGTTCGGCAGACATTCACCTTCGTGCGGCTGCGCCAGCGGTGCTTCGAGGAACGTTTTGAGGCTGTCGGCGGCGCCCACGGCCTGCGCTTTAGCATGATAAAAGGTGCCCAAATCGCGCAGGGGCTGAAAAAACTCCGGTGCCAGAATCAGGGCCAGAAAGCCAGAGAGCAGCGTTACGCCGGTGGAGTAGTGGCCGAAGTTAAGCTCGCCGAGGTAGCTGAAGCCAAAATAGACCGCCACCAGCGCAATGGAGAGGGAGGTGAAGAACTCCAGCACGCCGGAGGAAAGGAAGGCCAGGCGCAGGACTTCCATCGTGCGCTGGCGAAAATTTTCTGAGGCCTGGCGAATATTTTCCGTTTCGGCCGCGCCGCGTCCGAAGACGCGCAGCGTCTCCATCCCGCGCAGGCGATCGAGGAAATGGCCGCTCAGGCGCGCCAGCGCTTTAAAGTTGCGGCGGTTGGCGTCGGCGGCACCCATGCCGACCAGCGCCATAAACAGTGGGATCAGCGGGGCAGTGCATAATAGAATCAGCGCCGCGGCCCAGTTGAAAGGCAGGATAGTGATGATGATCAGCAGCGGCACGCAGGCGGCCAGCGCCATCTGCGGGAGATAGCGGGCGTAATAGTCGTGCATGTCGTCAATCTGCTCGATAATCAGCGTTGCCCAGCTCCCGGCGGGTTTGCCCTGGATCCAGGCCGGGCCCGCCTGCTGCAGCCTGTCCAGCACCACGTTACGAATGTGCTGGCGGATGTGCTGTCCGGCCTGAAAACCCACGCGCTCGCGCAGCCATACCACCCAGGCGCGAAGCACGAACACGAGAACCAGCGAAACAAAGGGCAGCAGCAGCGCCTCGCGGGGAATGTTCTCCATAATCATGTGATCGAGAATGGAGGCCAGCAGCCAGGCCTGGGCCACAATCAGCACCCCGCTGGCGGCACCAAGCAGGCGCGACAGCATCAGCCAGCGGCGGGAGAGAACACTTTGTTGCTTTAACCAGCGGGTCAGGGCTTGTTGGCGGGTTTTATTCATCGCGTACTTAGCAGGCATCTTGTAAGAATGATTAGGCCCGATAATGTTACATCGTGGAAAAAATAAAGGCGACTTATCGTCGCCTTTATTTGTCTTTGTTACTGACTTGTAAAGATTATTTGCACGCGTCCGCTAATCCGTCCAGATAACGTTCTGCGTCCAGCGCTGCCATACATCCGGTGCCGGCAGAGGTAATAGCCTGACGATAAATGTGGTCCATCACGTCGCCGGCGGCAAACACGCCGGGAATGCTGGTTTGCGTGGCGTTGCCGTGAATGCCGGACTGCACTTTTATGTAGCCGTTCTCCAGTTCCAGCTGGCCCTGGAATATCGCGGTGTTCGGGCTGTGGCCGATGGCCACAAACAGGCCCGCGACCTCGAGCTGCTCTTCAGTATCCGTGTTGCGGGTATCGCGCAGGCGCAGGCCGGTGACGCCCATCTGATCGCCGGTCACTTCTTCGAGGGTGCGGTGGGTGTGCAGCACGATATTGCCGCTCTCCACTTTATCCATCAGGCGCTTAATCAGAATTTTTTCCGCGCGGAAGGTATCCCGGCGGTGGATCAGGTGAACCTGCGAGGCGATGTTAGCGAGATACAGCGCTTCTTCAACGGCGGTGTTGCCGCCGCCGATAACGGCAACCTGCTGGTTGCGGTAGAAGAAGCCGTCGCAGGTGGCGCAGGCAGAAACGCCGCGACCTTTAAATGCTTCTTCAGAAGGCAGGCCCAGATAGCGAGCCGAGGCGCCGGTAGCAATGATCAGCGCATCACAGGTGTACTCGCCGCTGTCGCCGGTCAGGCGGAAGGGGCGATTCTGCAGATCGACGCTGTGGATATGATCGAAAATAATTTCGGTATCAAATTTCTCGGCATGCTCTTGCATGCGCTCCATCAGCAGCGGGCCGGTCAGATCGTTCGGGTCGCCCGGCCAGTTTTCTACTTCGGTGGTGGTGGTCAGCTGACCGCCTTTTTCCATACCGGTTATCAGTACCGGCTTGAGATTGGCACGCGCGGCGTATACCGCAGCGGTGTATCCCGCAGGTCCGGAACCAAGAATAAGCAGTTTACTGTGTTTGGCTGTGCCCATGAGATCCCCATAAATGTTGGCAGACAGTGGGCGCGATTGTAGAAAATTTGGCGCACTAATTAAAGAGGACAGCAATTTTGTTAACGATGTGTGCAATCGAACATTCCGATGAATTGCTGTTTTTAGCGCCGGAAGTAATAACTCATTCTACTGAAATCGAGCCCGTTATAAGGAGATAACATGATGAAGAGCCCGCAAGGATGACGAATATTCGGCATCTTGTACTAAAAAACGATGTTTTGCTTTGACAATCCCCTGTGCTTTTGCGAAAACATTCCATGGAGAAGAAAGCAGTATTTAGCGTGTGGTGAATTAACAACCCTGCAAAATATTCTGTTATACCGGGTCAGTGCGATCGCGCATGGCGTGGACAGACGGCATACGCGATAGCGGTGGCAGCCTTAGGGCAACGGATTCTCAATACGTATCCCAGGCGTGGGCATGCCAGCTTTCAGATTGGCAGCGCAGGCCGCGGGCTCAGACTCTGAACAGTGAAGTGCACAGGGTCCAGACGGGAGTAGGGAAGGAATACAGAGAGACAATAATAATGGTAGATACTAAAAAGCGCCCTGGCAAAGATCTCGACCGCATCGATCGCAATATTTTAAACGAGCTGCAGAAGGATGGCCGAATTTCCAACGTGGAACTCTCCAAGCGGGTAGGGCTTTCCCCGACACCTTGCTTAGAGCGCGTTCGTCGTCTGGAAAGACAGGGGTTTATTCAGGGCTACACGGCGCTGCTTAACCCGCACTATCTCGATGCATCACTGCTGGTTTTCGTTGAGATTACTCTGAATCGCGGCGCGCCCGATGTCTTCGAGCAATTCAACTCTGCAGTACAAAAGCTGGAAGAAATTCAGGAATGCCATCTGGTTTCAGGCGACTTCGATTACCTGCTGAAGACGCGCGTGCCAGATATGTCAGCATACCGTAAGCTTTTGGGCGAAACTCTGCTGCGCCTCCCCGGTGTGAACGACACCCGAACCTATGTGGTTATGGAAGAGGTCAAACAGAGTAATCGTCTGGTTATTAAAACTCGTTAAAACGGAACAGGTGCAAAATCAACGTAAGTTGATTACACTCCTGGTAATTCATACAGCAGCAGTACCGGGGCCACCCGGTGCTGCTGTCCGTTTTAGCATCAGGCAGGATTCGGCCTCGAACCTGGAGAGCTTTTCTTGAGCCAGGAATACACTGAAGACAAAGACGTCACCGTGACGCAATTGGGCAGCGGCCGCCGCTTATTTGAGGCGCTACTGATTCTGTGCGCGCTTTTCGCCATCTGGCTGATGGCGGCCTTACTCAGCTTTAATCCCTCCGATCCCAGCTGGTCGCAGACCGCGTGGCACGAGCCGATTCACAACCTCGGCGGCGTACCGGGCGCGTGGCTGGCGGATACGCTATTTTTCATTTTCGGCGTCATGGCGTATACCCTGCCGGTGATCATTATCGGCGGATGCTGGTTTGCCTATCGACACCGCGCCACCGAAGATTACATTGATTATTTTGCCGTCTCGCTGCGTCTGATTGGCGTTCTTGCGCTGATCCTCACTTCCTGCGGGCTGGCAGCCATCAACGCCGACGATATCTGGTATTTCGCCTCCGGCGGCGTTATCGGCAGCCTTCTTAGCACCGCGCTGCAGCCGCTGCTGCACAGCAGCGGCGGTACGCTGGCGCTGCTGTGCGTGTGGGCCGCGGGACTGACGTTGTTTACCGGCTGGTCCTGGGTCAGCATTGCTGAGAAAATTGGCCACTGGATCCTCAATATTCTGACTTTCGCCAGCAACCGCACCCGCAGGGATGATACCTGGGTTGATGATGAAGAGTATGAAGACGAGTACGAAGACGACGAAGAATATGAAAAGCCGCAGGTAAAAGAGAGCCGCCGTAGCCGGATCCTGCGCGGTGCGCTGGCACGCCGCAAGCGCCTGGCGGACAAGTTTATCAATCCGGTAGGCCGTAACACTGATGCCGCACTCTTCTCGGGCCGGCGAATGGACGATGGCGAAGACGCTATTGAATACAGCGCCCGCGGCCAGGCTGCCGATGCCGACGACGTGCTGTTTTCCGGCAGCAGCGCCGCCCGCCAGCCTGATGCCGACGATGTTCTGTTCTCGGGAAGCAGCGCGGCGCGAGCCAACCCGTGGGATCAGAATGACCCGCTGTTAAACGGCCACGCGGTCACCGAGCCGGTAGCCGCCGCTGCTGCTGCAACCGAGGCAGCGCAAGGCTGGGCCGCAAGTGCCGAGCCGGTTACCCAAACCCCGTCCGTGCCCGGCGCCGAGGCCGCGCTGACGCATAACAGCGTTGAATGGCAGCCAGTCGCCGCGCCGCAGGTGGAAGAGCCCGCCATTTCGCCATCCCCTGACAGCTGGCCGCCGCAGGCGCCCGCGGCCAGACCGGAATACATTGAGCCTGAAGCCTTCCGCCAGCAGCCCTCCATTGAGGCGATGTGGCAGGAGCCGGCGGTTCAGAGTCCGGCCGCCCAGCCGTCGCACGCTCAGTTCCAGACTCAGGTTGCGCCGCAGGCTGAATATGCTGCCCCGCAGCACGCCCGCGCAGAACACAATCCTTATTCGGCCGCTGAAAGCCAGCCGGATGACGAAGAGAGTCATCATTCACAAGGCGCGAAGCAGCACCGTCCGCCGCTTTACTATTTTGAAGAAGTCGAAGAGAAGCGCGCCCGGGAGCGTGAACAGCTGGCGGCCTGGTATCAGCCGGTGCCGGAACCCGCTGCCCCGGCCATGCGCGAAACGGCACCCGCTGCTGAGCCAGCAGCGCCGGTAGCCCATTCGGCAGCCTCCGTTGCGCGGGCGACTTCTGAGGCTGCAGCAGTCTCAACGCCGCTGTTCAGCCCTGCAGAAGGTCCGCGTCCTCAAGTAAAAGAAGGTATCGGCCCGCAGCTGCCGCGCCCGAATCGCGTACGCGTACCGACGCGCCGCGAGCTGGCCTCCGCCTCTTTTGGCATTAAAATTCCGTCTCAGCGCACGGCTGACGATCGGGACAGCTACGGCGACGACGCAGTAATGGACGACGCGGAAGACGATCTGCACCAGCACGAGCTTGCCCGCCAGTTTGCCGCTCAGCAGGAGCAGCGCTACGCAGAGCCTGCTGACAGCGATCTTGATGATGCCGACGCGGCCGCCGAAGCCGAACTGGCGCGGCAGTTTGCCGCCCAGCAGCAGCATCGTTACACCGCAGGGCAATCCGCTGCGGCCGATCCGTTCTCGCTGTCTGATTTCGACCTGTCACCGATGAAGACGCTGGTGGACGACGCGCCTAAAGCGCCGCTATTCATGCCCGAAGCGATGCCGGAACAGGTAGCACAGCAGCCGCAGCAGCACTATCAGCAGCCGCCTCAGGCTCCTCAGAGCCAGCCGCAGCAGCACTATCAGCAAACCCAGCCGCAGCACGGCTACCAGCAGCAGCCCCCGCAGGCGCAGCCGCCGGTCCAGACGCCTGCACCTCAGCCGCAGGAGAGCCTGATCCATCCGCTGCTGATGCGTAACGGCGACTCGCGTCCACTGAATCGACCGACCACGCCGCTGCCGTCGCTGGATCTGCTGACCCAGCCGCCGACGGAAGTTGAGCCGGTAGACACCTTCGCGCTTGAGCAGATGGCGCGCCTGGTTGAGGCCCGCCTCTCAGACTTCCGCATTAAAGCTGACGTCGTTAACTATTCGCCGGGCCCGGTGATCACCCGGTTCGAGCTGAATCTGGCGCCGGGCGTCAAGGCCGCGCGTATCTCTAACCTCTCCCGGGATCTCGCCCGCTCGCTGTCGACGGTGGCGGTGCGCGTGGTTGAAGTTATTCCGGGTAAACCGTATGTCGGCCTTGAGCTGCCAAACAAGAAGCGCCAGACCGTTTATCTGCGCGAAGTGCTGGACTGCGCGAAATTCCGCGAAAGCCCGTCGCCGCTGACAGTGGTGCTGGGCAAAGATATCGCGGGCGATCCAGTTATCGCCGACCTGGCGAAGATGCCGCACCTGCTGGTGGCCGGTACGACCGGTTCCGGTAAATCGGTAGGCGTTAACGCCATGATCCTCAGCATGCTCTATAAAGCCACGCCGGAAGACGTGCGCTTTATTATGATTGACCCGAAAATGCTCGAACTTTCGGTCTATGAAGGCATTCCGCACCTGCTGACAGAAGTGGTTACGGACATGAAAGACGCCGCTAACGCCCTGCGCTGGAGCGTCAACGAGATGGAACGTCGCTACAAGCTGATGTCGGCGCTGGGCGTGCGCAATCTCGCCGGCTATAACGAGAAAATTGCTCAGGCCGCGCAGATGGGGCGTCCGATCCCCGATCCTTACTGGAAACCGGGCGACAGCATGGATGCCGAGCATCCAACGCTGGAAAGGCTGCCGTACATTGTGGTGCTGGTGGATGAGTTCGCCGATCTGATGATGACCGTGGGTAAAAAGGTTGAAGAGCTGATTGCTCGCCTGGCGCAGAAAGCGCGCGCGGCCGGTATTCACCTCGTGCTGGCTACCCAGCGTCCGTCGGTTGACGTTATCACCGGCCTGATTAAAGCTAACATCCCAACCCGCATCGCCTTTACCGTGTCGAGCAAAATTGACTCCCGCACCATTCTCGACCAAAGCGGCGCGGAATCGCTGCTGGGAATGGGGGACATGCTCTATTCCGGGCCGAACTCCAGCGCGGCACCTACCCGCGTACACGGTGCGTTTGTTCGCGACCAGGAAGTTCACGCGGTGGTGCAGGACTGGAAAGCGCGCGGCCGGCCGCAGTATGTTGAAGGCATCACTTCTGATAGCCAGAGCGAAGGCGGCAGCAGCGGTGTTGACGGCGGCGAGGAGCTGGATCCGCTGTTCGACCAGGCGGTGAATTTCGTCACCGAAAAACGCAAAGCCTCTATTTCCGGCGTGCAGCGCCAGTTCCGCATTGGTTATAACCGCGCGGCGCGCATTATCGAGCAAATGGAAGCGCAGGGCATCGTGAGCGAAGCGGGGCACAACGGCAACCGCGAGGTGCTGGCACCGCCGCCGTTTGAGTAATGTGGCGTGCACAGGCCCGGATAAGCAATCGAAAATTCAGCATTTTCTCCTGTTCCGGTTGTAGAGTAACCCTCTATATTGGCTAGCAGAGAGGCTCCCGCGTCGGGAGTGATGCACTTAAGGACTAAGGAAATAAGATGAAAAAAATCGCCATCACCTGCGCCTTACTGACCAGCTTTGCCGCCAGCAGCGTCTGGGCTGACGCCGCCGGCGATCTGAAAAGCCGTTTGGATAAGGTGAGCAGCTTCCACGCCAGCTTTACGCAGAAAGTCACTGACGGCAGCGGTAATGCCGTGCAGGACGGGCAGGGCGATTTGTGGGTTAAGCGGCCTAACCTGTTTAACTGGCACATGACCCAGCCGGACGAAAGCGTGCTGGTCTCCGACGGTAAAACCCTGTGGTTCTACAATCCATTTGTCGAGCAGGCAACGGCGACCTGGCTGAAAAATGCCACCAGCAACACGCCGTTTATGCTGATCGCCCGCAACCAGTCCAGCGACTGGCAGCAATACAATATCAGCCAGAGCGGCGACAACTTCCAGCTGACGCCGAAAAACAGCAGCGGCAACCTGAAAGAGTTCACCATTAACGTCAGCCGCGACGGCACCATCAACCAGTTCAGCGCCATTGAGCAGGACGACCAGCGCAGCAGCTACCAGCTGAAGTCCCAGAAAAATGGCGCGGTGGACGCGTCCAAATTTACCTTTACGCCGCCGAAAGGCGTAACGGTGGACGACCAGCGTAAGTAAGAGGTAAAAGTGAGCAACCTGTCGCTCGATTTTTCCGATAACGCGTTTCAACCTCTGGCTGCCCGCATGCGGCCAGAAAATTTAGCGCAGTACATTGGCCAGCAGCATCTGCTGGCGCGGGGTAAACCGCTGCCGCGCGCCATTGAAGCCGGGCACCTGCACTCGATGATCCTGTGGGGACCGCCGGGTACCGGTAAAACCACCCTGGCGGAAGTCATTGCCCGCTACGCCGATGCCGACGTTGAGCGCATTTCCGCCGTCACCTCCGGGGTGAAGGAGATCCGCGAAGCCATCGAGCGCGCGCGCCAGAGCCGCAACGCCGGGCGGCGCACCATTTTGTTCGTCGACGAAGTGCACCGCTTCAATAAAAGCCAGCAGGACGCCTTCCTGCCGCATATCGAAGACGGCACCATCACTTTTATTGGCGCAACCACCGAAAACCCTTCGTTTGAGCTTAACTCGGCGCTGCTGTCCCGCGCCCGCGTCTACCTGCTGAAATCCCTGACGTCAGATGACATCGAGCAGGTGCTTAACCAGGCGATGACCGATAAAGCGCGGGGTTACGGCGGGCAGAATATCGTCCTGCCGGACGAGACCCGGCTGGCCATTGCCCAACTGGTCAACGGCGACGCGCGCCGGGCGCTCAATACGCTGGAGATGATGGCCGACATGGCGGAAGTCAGCGACGGCGGTATGCGGGTGCTCAAATCCGAGCTGCTGACCGAAATCGCCGGCGAGCGCAGTGCGCGCTTTGATAATAAAGGCGATCGTTTCTATGACCTGATCTCGGCGCTGCACAAGTCGGTGCGCGGCAGCGCGCCGGACGCGGCGCTTTACTGGTATGCGCGAATTATTACCGCCGGCGGCGATCCGCTATACGTTGCCCGCCGCTGTCTGGCCATCGCCTCTGAGGACGTCGGCAACGCCGATCCGCGGGCGATGCAGGTGGCGATTTCGGCCTGGGACTGTTTCACCCGGGTGGGGCCCGCCGAAGGTGAGCGGGCGATTGCGCAGGCGATTGTCTATCTGGCCTGCGCGCCGAAAAGCAACGCCGTGTACACCGCTTTCAAAGCGGCGATGTCCGACGCCCGCGAGCATCCGGATTACGATGTGCCGGTACATTTGCGCAATGCGCCTACCAAACTGATGAAGGAAATGGGCTACGGGCAGCAGTATCGCTACGCCCACGACGAACCCAACGCTTACGCCGCCGGCGAAGACTACTTTCCGCAGGAAATGGCGCAAACCCGCTACTATCATCCCACTTCGCGCGGTCTTGAAGGCAAAATTGGCGAAAAGCTCGCCTGGCTTGCCGAGCAGGATCAGAAAAGCCCCACAAAACGCTACCGCTGATGCAGGCGTTGCGGTAAGGTTAGCAAGACTATTCAGGCGGCTGCAGGCTGTGGCCGCTCTTCCTTTCAAATTCAATTCGATAAGCACAGGATAAGCATGCTCGATCCCAATCTGCTGCGTACAGAGCCAGACGCAGTCGCTGAAAAACTGGCACGCCGGGGCTTTAAGCTGGATGTAGAAACGCTGGTCGCTCTTGAAGAGCGTCGTAAAGTTCTGCAGGTTAAAACGGAAAATCTGCAGGCTGAACGCAACTCGCGATCGAAATCCATCGGCCAGGCGAAAGCGCGCGGGGAAGATATTGAGCCATTGCGCCAGCAGGTTAATCAGCTGGGCGAAGAGCTGGACGCCGCGAAAAGCGAGCTGGACGCGCTATTGGCGGAGATCCGCGATATCGCGCTGACCCTGCCGAACATCCCGGACGACTGCGTGCCGCTGGGCAAAGACGACAGCGAAAACGTTGAAGTCAGCCGCTGGGGCACCCCGCGCGAATTCGACTTTGAGGTGCGCGATCACGTTACTCTCGGCGAAATGGCCAAAGGCCTGGATTTTGTCGCCGCGGTTAAGCTGACCGGCTCCCGCTTCGTGGTGATGCAGGGGCAAATTGCCCGCATGCACCGCGCCCTGAGCCAGTTCATGCTGGATCTGCATACCGAGCAGCACGGCTACAGCGAAAACTACGTACCGTACCTGGTTAACCAGGAGACGCTGTACGGCACCGGCCAGCTGCCGAAATTCGGCGGCGACCTGTTCCACACGCGTCCGCTGGAAGAAGAGGCCGACAGCAGCAACTACTCCCTGATCCCGACGGCGGAAGTGCCGCTCACCAATCTGGTGCGCGATGAAATCATCGACGAAGATCTGCTGCCGATCAAAATGACCGCCCACACGCCGTGCTTCCGTTCCGAAGCGGGCTCTTACGGGCGCGATACCCGCGGCCTGATCCGCATGCACCAGTTCGACAAAGTGGAGGTGGTGCAGATCGTGCGTCCGGAAGATTCCATGGACGCGCTGGAAGAGCTGACCGGCCACGCGGAAAAAGTGCTGCAGCTGCTGAACCTGCCGTACCGCAAAGTGCTGCTGTGCTCCGGCGATATCGGTTTCGGTGCCCGTAAAACTTACGATCTGGAAGTGTGGCTGCCGGCGCAGAACACCTACCGTGAAATCTCGTCTTGCTCTAACTGCTGGGACTTCCAGGCCCGCCGCATGCAGGCGCGCTGCCGCAGCAAGTCTGACAAAAAGACTCGCCTGGTGCACACCCTGAACGGTTCCGGGCTGGCGGTTGGTCGTACCCTGGTGGCGGTGCTGGAAAACTACCAGCAGGCCGACGGCCGCATCGAGGTGCCGGAAGTACTGCGCCCGTACATGAACGGTCTTGAGTTTATCGGCTAATTGCCGGTCTGCTTTAAAAAGCGCCTCCGGGCGCTTTTTTTATCTCTTTCTTTCTCTTCGTAACAAATCCCGGTAGCTGCTCTCTTTTTCTCCTCTGTATTGATACCGAACAATAACCACTTCTGCGAAACCGTAGATACTCCTTTCGAATTACAACCAGCATAAAACTCTACAAATGAGTAACTTCGTTATATTTAATTTTATATAACGCTTTATGACTTTTGAGCAATGAGCGAGTATCTATGAAAATCAAAGCCCCCGATGCGCTGCTGCACGCTGAGGTGAGCCGCCGAGGTCTGGTAAAAACGTCAGCCATTGGCGGACTGGCTGCGGCCAGCAGCGCCTTTGCGCTGCCGTTTACCCGCATCGCCAGCGCTGCTGAGGCGATTGCCCCCGCCGCATCTCCCGAGAAGGTTGTCTGGAGCGCATGTTCCGTCAACTGCGGCAGCCGCTGCCCGCTGCGCATGCACGTGATTGACGGCGATATCAAATACGTTGAGACCGACAACACCGGCGATGACGACTATGAAGGTCTTCATCAGGTGCGGGCCTGCCTGCGTGGACGCTCGATGCGCCGCCGGGTCTACAACCCGGACCGTCTTCGCTATCCGATGAAGCGCGTCGGCAAGCGCGGAGAAGGCAAATTTAAACGCATCAGCTGGGATGAGGCATTCGATACCATTGCCGATAACATGAAGCGTTTAATCAAGGATTACGGCAACGAATCCATCTACCTGAACTATGGCACCGGCACCCTGGGCGGCACCATGACCCGCTCCTGGCCGCCGGGAGATACGCTGATTGCCCGCCTGATGAACTGCTGCGGTGGCTACCTCAATCACTACGGCGACTACTCCACCGCGCAGATTGCGATGGGCTTGAATTACACCTACGGCGGCTGGGCCGACGGCAACAGCCCGTCGGACATTGAAAACAGCGATCTGGTAGTATTTTTCGGTAACAACCCCGGTGAAACCCGCATGAGCGGCGGCGGCGTCACCTATTACGTCGAGCAGGCGCGGCAAAAATCCAATGCGCGGATGATTATCATCGATCCGCGCTATACCGATACCGGCGCGGGCCGTGAGGATGAGTGGATCCCGATTCGCCCGGGCACCGATGCGGCGCTGGTCTCTGCGCTGGCGTGGGTGATGATTGATGAGGATCTCGTTGACCAGCCGTTCCTCGATAAATACTGCGTCGGCTTCGATGAAAAAACGATGCCCGCCGGTGCCCCTGCCAACGGGCATTACAAAGCGTATATTCTCGGCCAGGGCAGCGACGGCGTGGCGAAAACCCCGGCGTGGGCCTCGGCGATCACCGGCATTCCCGCCGATCGAATCGTCAAGCTGGCGCGGGAGATTGCCGGTGCCAAAGCTGCCTTTATCAGTCAGGGCTGGGGACCGCAGCGCCACGCCAACGGCGAACTGGAGTCCCGCGCTATCGCCATGCTGGCGATCCTCTCCGGCAACGTCGGCATCAGCGGCGGCAACAGCGGTGCCCGCGAGGGTTCCTACTCTCTGCCGTTCGTGCGCATGCCGACCCTTGAGAACCCGGTAAAAACCAGCATCTCGATGTTTACCTGGACTGACGCCATCGAACGTGGACCGCAGATGACCGCGCTGCGCGACGGCGTGCAGGGTAAAGACAAGCTGGACGTGCCGATCAAGATGATCTGGAACTTTGCCGGCAACTGCATTATTAACCAGCACTCGCAGATTAACCGCACCCACGAAATCCTGCAGGATGACAAGAAGTGCGAGCTGATCGTCGTAGTGGACTGCCACATGACCTCGTCGGCGAAATATGCCGATATTCTGCTGCCGGACTGTACCGCCTCCGAGCAGATGGACTTCGCGCTGGACGCCTCCTGCGGCAACATGTCCTACGTTATTTTTGCCGACCAGGCCATTAAACCGCGCTTTGAGTGTAAAACCATCTACGAGATGACCTCCCAGCTGGCGAAGCGTATGGGCGTTGAGCAGCAGTTCACGGAAGGCCGCACTCAGGAGGGCTGGATGCGCCATCTTTACGCCCAGTCCCGCGAGGCGATGCCGGATCTGCCGTCCTTCGAAGCGTTCCGCGCGCAGGGCATCTTTAAAAAGCGCGATCCCCAGGGCCACCACGTTGCTTATAAAGCTTTCCGCGAGGATCCCGCCGCTAATCCGCTGACTACGCCGTCGGGAAAAATTGAGATCTACTCCGCCGAGCTGGCAAAAATTGCCGCTACCTGGGAGCTGGAGAAAGGCGACGTTATCGATCCGCTGCCAATTTACGATCCGGGATTTGAAGGTGTAGACGATCCGCTGAGTCAAACCTATCCGCTGCAGCTTACCGGCTTCCACTATAAGGCGCGCGCCCACTCCACCTACGGCAACGTCGACGTGCTGAAAGCCGCCTGCCGTCAGGAGATCTGGATCAACCCGCTGGATGCGCAAAAGCGCGGCATCAGCAACGGCCAGCGGGTGAAAGTCTTCAACGGCCGCGGTGAGCTGCACATTGAAGCCAAAGTTACCCCGCGCATGATGCCGGGCGTTGTCGCGCTTGGGGAAGGGGCGTGGTACGCGCCGGATGCCAGCGGCGTCGATCAGGCAGGATGCATCAACGTTCTGACCACGCAGCGCCCTTCGCCACTGGCGAAAGGCAATCCGTCGCACTCTAACCTCGTTCAGGTTGAAAAAGCTTAAGGAGTAACCGATGTCCACTCAGTATGGATTTTTTATTGATTCCAGCCGCTGCACCGGTTGCAAAACCTGCGAGCTGGCCTGTAAAGACTACAAAGATTTGACCCCCGACGTCAGCTTTCGCCGCATCTACGAGTATGCGGGCGGCGACTGGCAGGAAGATAACGGCAGCTGGCACCAGAACGTGTTTGCCTACTACCTCTCTATCGCCTGCAACCACTGCGAAGATCCGGCCTGTACCAAAGTCTGCCCGAGCGGTGCGATGCACAAGCGCGAAGACGGTTTTGTGGTGGTCAATGAAGACGTGTGTATCGGCTGCCGCTACTGCCACATGGCCTGCCCGTACGGCGCGCCGCAGTACAACGAGGCCAAAGGGCATATGACCAAGTGCGACGGCTGTCACGAGCGCGTCGCCGACGGTAAAAAACCGATTTGCGTCGAGTCCTGCCCGCTGCGCGCGCTGGACTTTGGGCCGATTGAAGAGCTGCGGGCAAAACACGGTAAGCTGGCTGCCGTAGCACCGCTGCCGTCCGCGCATTTCACCAAACCAAGCATAGTGATCAAACCCAACGCCAACAGCCGCCCGACGGGCGATACCACAGGCTATCTGGCAAATCCGGAGGAGGTTTAAGATGGGAAGTGGATGGCATGAATGGCCGCTAATGATCTTCACGGTCTTTGGCCAGTGCGTGGCGGGCGGATTTATCGTTCTGGCCCTGGCGATGTTAACGGGAAACCTGTCCCGTCAGCAGGAAAAAAGTGTCGTGACGGGAATGTTCTTCCTGTGGGTGCTGATGGGGATTGCCTTTGTTGCCTCAACCCTGCACCTGGGCTCGCCGCTGCGGGCGTTTAACTCTCTCAACCGGGTGGGTGCCTCATCGCTGAGTAATGAAATTGCCAGCGGCGCCATTTTCTTCGCCGTAGGCGGCCTCGGCTGGCTGCTGGCGGCGCTCGGCAAGCTGCCGCAGGCGCTGCGCGGCATCTGGCTGGTGCTGACCATGGTGCTGGGCGTGGTGTTCGTCTGGATGATGGTACGGGTTTACAACACCATTGATACCGTACCAACGTGGTACAGCGTCTGGACGCCGCTGAGCTTCTTCCTGACCCTGTTTATCGGCGGGCCGCTGCTGGGCTACCTGCTGCTGCGCGCGGCGGGCGTCGAGGGGCGGGCGATGCGCCTGCTTCCGGCGGTATCAATGCTTGCGCTGCTGGCCAGCGCCATTGTGGTGGTGATGCAGGGCAGCGAGCTGGCCACTATCCACAGCTCGATTCAGCAGGCGTCGGCGCTGGTGCCGGCCTATGGCTCACTGATGGCCTGGCGGCTGGTGCTGCTGGCTCTGGCGCTGGCGCTGTGGGTCGCGCCGCAGCTGAAAGGTCGTCAGGCTGGCGTTCCGCTGCTGTGCCTGGCCTTCGTGCTGCTGGTGGCCGGTGAACTCATTGGCAGGGGCGTGTTCTACGGCCTGCACATGACCGTCGGCATGGCGATTGCCAGCTAGGTAAATATTGCGTCGGGCCACCGGGCCCGGCGCAATAAAAAATGCGCTTTATCCATGAAATATTTCAACTGAATATTCCCGCCCGATTAATCTCTTTTCTAATTAAAACAACAGCATAATTTTTGGCCCGGCGTTATTTCCATTTCACTGGATTAAAAACATGAATGGATGCCCGCAAAACCCCGCCAGCACTGGCCTGAGGGCGATTGACTTTGCCTACAGGAGTGGCATGATGCGCGCGAAATCTGAACTTCCTCACGGTTTTTAATCCATGTCCACTTATACCCGGCCGGTGCAGCTTCTGCTCTGCGGCTTATTACTGTTAACGCTGGCGATTGCGGTTCTGAATACGCTCGTCCCGCTGTGGCTCGCCCATGACAATCTGCCTACCTGGCAGGTCGGGATGGTGAGCTCGTCCTATTTTACCGGCAACCTGGTCGGTACGCTGCTGGCCGGACGTCTGATTAAGCGTCTCGGCTTCAACCGCAGCTACTATCTGGCGTCGATTATTTTCGCCGCCGCCTGCGTTGGACTTGGATTTACCCTCGGCTTCTGGAGCTGGCTGAGCTGGCGTTTCCTCGCCGGTATCGGCTGCGCGATGATCTGGGTTGTGGTCGAGAGCGCGCTGATGTGCAGCGGCACCTCCCGCAATCGCGGACGCCTGCTGGCAGCCTATATGATGATCTATTACGTCGGTACCGTACTGGGCCAGCTGATGGTCAGCAAGCTGCCGACGGATCTAATGAGCGTACTGCCGTGGGTTACCGGCCTGAGCCTGGCGGCGATTCTGCCGCTGCTGTTTACCCGCATCACCAACCAGCACAGCGAAGAGCACGAGCCGACGCAAATCTGGACGATGCTGCGCCTGCGCCAGGCGCGCCTTGGGGTGAACGGCTGCATTATCTCCGGTATCGTGCTCGGCTCGCTGTATGGCCTGATGCCGCTGTGGCTGAACCATAAAGGCGTGAGCGACTCCGGTATCGGTTTCTGGATGGCGGTGATGGTCAGCGCCGGTATTCTCGGCCAGTGGCCTATTGGCCGTCTGGCGGACAAGTTTGGCCGTCTGCTGGTGCTGCGGGTACAGGTTTTTGTGGTGATCGTGGGCAGCCTGGCGATGCTCGGACAGGCGGCGATGGCGCCAACCCTGTTTATTCTCGGCGCCGCCGGCTTTACGCTCTATCCGGTGGCAATGGCCTGGGCCTGCGAGAAAGTGGCTCACCATCAGCTGGTGGGCATGAACCAGGCGCTGCTGCTGAGCTACACCACCGGCAGTCTGCTTGGCCCAACCCTGACATCAATGCTGATGCAGAACTACTCGGATAACCTGCTGTTTATCATGATCGCCAGCGTGTCATTTATCTACCTGCTGATGCTGCTGCGTAAGGCCGAACATCATCCGACGCCGGTGGCGCATGCCTGATCCTGCCTGAGTGAAGAAGAACGAAAGCCTGTCATGCGACAGGCTTTTTTCTTTTCCCGCACTTCGCTAAGGTAAGGGCCCAAACGTTGACAGGGATATCCCATGGAACCAGTACGTTTTACCCTCGCCCAGATTGAAGCCTTTACCTGCGTGTGCGAAAGCGGGACGCTGACCCAGGCCGCCCACAAGCTGAAAAAAGACCGCACCACCGTGAGCGAGCTGGTGGACTATCTGGAGATCGATCTCGGCTACGCCCTGTTTGACCGGGCTACAAGGCCACTGACCCTGACGCCGCACGGGCAGCGGCTGTACCGCCAGGCGCGGCTGTTTCTTCATGAGGCGCAGGCCTTCTCCCGCATCGCCAGACAGATACCCGAGCAGGTGGAAACCCACCTGACGCTCTGCTATGACCTGTTTACCCCCCGAAAACTGCTGCTGGAGCTCGCCAGTCGCCTCCGGGAGCAGCAGATCGAGCTGGATCTGATCGCCTGCGAGCGCGCCGAAGCGGAAAAATGGCTGGATGAAGGTAGCGCCGACGTGGGCCTGTTTCAGGCGCTGAACCGCTCGATTAACGACAGGCTGCACTGGCGGGCGGTGGGCAGCGTCTCGCTGGCGGTGTACGCCCGCAGCGATTTTTTTGCCAGCCGACCCGTCTCGCAGCTGCATCTGGCCTCAAAACCGCAGCTGATGCCGTTTCGCGATCTGCCGCCTTCGCTGGCGGCCCGCCTGCAAATTGCCGACCGGCTGATCCACGTCAATGAGATCGCGCTGCTCGACGGCCTGCTACAGGCCGGGTGCGGCTGGGCGTTCCTGCCGGATCATTTTGACGCCGGGCGGCTGGACGGGGTTGCGCGCATTGAGACTGAAATGGGCGAGCGCGGTCTGACCCATCCTCTGGTGGCGCTGTGGAAGCCGGGGCGGATCGGGACCGCCGTTCTCGGCCGGGTGCTGGCGCTGATTGAGTAGGCCCATTTCTGAACACTTTCTTTCTTCGCAGCGCGCGCCGCTCAATCTTCAGAATCCCCGACGCTGGCGGCGGTAAAGTGCAACTTAATGCTGTACATATTGTAACAATATAACGTTAACTTTACGCCCGTTTTTCTATCAGAATCACGCAACGATTATTGCGGATAGCTGGTTTATGTTGCCGATGTTCATTTCCTGCCGCCTCCTGCTGACGGCGGTAAACCCGGCGGAGGGCGCATGACGCCCGCGTCTCCCGATATTTCTCCCCTGTGCCGGCGCCTGCTGCTGGCGCAAACCGTACTGTACGGGCTGCTGGTCCTTTCGGGGCTGGTATACCTGTGTCTGGAGCTGATTGCGCCGCCGGGCTTCTGGCTGCCGGTAGCGCGCCTGACGCTGGCGACGTCGCTGCTGGCGCTGGCGCTTGTCGATAACGCGCTGCGCAGCGAAGGCTACAGGCCCGCGGATGAGAACGAATTCCCAAAGGCGGGCGAGGGGAAGCCGGGACGTCCGCGGCTGGCGCCCGGACTGCGAAGGCGGCTGCAGCATTTTCACCAGCATCTGGCAACCACGCTAATTACCGGCGGCGTGGCGTTCGCGCTGGCTGCTGCTAACCTGAGCGACGCGCAGTGGGCCAGGGTTGAGCGCCCGATGCCGCTGCCTCTGATTGGTTTTTTTGTACTGCTGTGCTTTGCGTTGCTGATTGTCGAGCGCACGCTTAGCTTTAAGCCGGTGCGCGGATGGCGCTACCAGCAGGATCACGTCGGCTTTGCGCGCGCCGTACTTAGCGTCTATCTGCTGCTGACCGGCGCGCTGCTTGCCGCCGCGATTGCGCCGCCGCTGGCGCTGTGGAGTATTGCGCTGGCGAGCCTCATCGTGCTGCTGGTGGCGCTGGAGTATCTGCTGCGCGCCGGCATGGCCCTGGCGGTGCCGCAGCCGGCGGAAGCCAGCCCGCGCTTTTTGACCCGCAGCCTGCTGGCGGACATGTATCAGTGGCCGCTGCGGCCGGTGGCGCGGGCGCTGCACCTGTTCCAGCAGCGTTTCGGCATCGATCTCAGCCAGATTCAGGCTTTTCGCCTGATGGGGCGAAGACTGCTGCCGGTGGCCTGCGGCATTGCTGCGGTGGGATGGCTGCTCAGCGGCCTGACCGAAGTTCAGCTGCACCAGCGGGGCATCTATGAGCGCTTCGGACGCCCGGTCGCCGTCCTGCCTCCCGGCCTGCACGCCGGACTGCCCTGGCCGTTCGGACGGGTAGTTGCCGTAGAGAACGGTATCGTTCACGAACTGCAGCTTAGCGATAGCGTGGAACAAACGTCAGCCGTGCAGCCCGACAGTGCGGAAGGGCCCGCGCCGCAGAGCAGCTGGCGCCTGTGGGACAGCAGCCACGCTACCGATCAGTCGCAGGTAATCGCCAGCGCCGCCGGGGACAGCCAGAACTTTCAGATGGTTAATACTGACATCCGGCTCATCTGGCGGGTGGGGCTTAACGACCGGGATGCGCTTAACAGCACTTACCACGCGCAGGCGCTGCCGGTGCTGATCCGCAGCATCGCCCGCCAGATACTGATGACCCAATTTGCCAGCAAGCAGCTGGATGCGCTGCTCGACCAGCAGCGGGCTACGCTGGCAGCGTCCCTTACCCAACAAATTCAGCAGCGCCTCGACCAGCTCAATACCGGCGCGGAACTGCTGTTTACCCGTATCGAAGCCATTCATCCTCCCGCGGGCGCCGCCGATGCCTATCACGGCGTACAGGCAGCGCAGATTGCCGCCGGCGCCCTGATTGCCCGGGAAAAAGGCTATGCGGCGGCGGTGTCTAACCGGGCGCAGCAAAACGCCACGACCGGCATGCTGGGGGCCCAGGCGTTTGCCGCGGAGGATCTCTCCCGCGCCCGCGCTGCGGCGGCCAACTTTACCGCCGAGCAGCAGGCGTGGCAGCAGGCGGGGAGCGCCTTTATTACCGAGCGGCGCTATCAGATCCTGACCCGGGCCCTGTCCCGCACGCCGCTTCTTATTCTGGATAGTCACCTGCAGGGCGACAGCCAGCCGGTGCTGGATTTACGCCAGTTCCCGATGCCGCCAGACAGCACCGCACCACAGAAGGCCAGTACAAAATGAAAATCACCGCGTTAACCCCCGCCAGCGGTACCGCCAGTGCGGTCAAGCGTCCGCCCCTGCCGCCGGCACCGCCGCGCGACAGGCGGATGCTGCGCATCGGCGTAGCCGCCTTTCTGCTGCTGCTGGCGGTGCTCACCGCCTGTCTGCTTGAGGTGCGCGCCGGCAGCGCCACCGTTATCACCCGCTTTGGCGATCCGGTGCGCGTTCTGCTGACGCCGGGCCTGGCCTGGCGGCTTCCGGCACCTTTTGAATCGCCGCTGGACGTGGATCTGCGGATCCGCTCTACCTCCAGCGGCCTGCAGGATGTCGGCACCCGCGACGGCCTGCGGGTGCTGGTGCAGGCCTGGGTTATCTGGAAAGTAAAATCCGACGATGCCGACGTGCTGCGCTTTATCCGCGCGGTACAGAACCAGCCGGACGAAGCCGCCCGGCAGATCCGCACCTTTATTGGTTCGGCACTGGAAACCACCGCCAGCAACTACGCGCTGTCCGATATTGTTAACGTGGATAAAAGCAAAGTAAAAATTGCCGACCTTGAACAGCAGCTGCAGGCGCAGCTGAAAACCCAGCTGCAGAACAGCTACGGAATCGATGTAATCCAGACCGGCATCGAGCGCCTGACCCTGCCTGCGGTGACCCTCAGCGCCACCGTGGACAGAATGCGCGCCGAGCGCGAAACCATCGCCACGGAGCGCACGGCCCAGGGCAAGCGGGAGGCGGCAGAAATTCGCTCCACCGCCGATCGCGATGCGCGCATTCTGGAAGCCGACGCCTCGGTGAAGGCCGCGGCAATTTCCGCCGCCGCCCAGCGCGACGCGGCGGGGATCTACGGTCGGGCCTGGCAGAGCGATCCGCAGCTTTACGCGCTACTGCGATCGCTGGACACGCTCGGCACGAT
>NZ_CAJYMB010000052.1 GCF_913775985.1 uncultured Pluralibacter sp.
ACCACGTGATCCACCCGGCTGCTCAGGCCAGCAAGCCCCTGGGATAGCAGGGTATAGTCAACCGGGCTGCTGTGGGCGACGCTGCTCTCCTCTTCGCTCAGGGCAATAGGATTAACCGCGCTATAAGGCAGATCGATGCTGGCAACACTTTGCAGCACCAGCGCATCTTTGTTGCGCAGGCCTTCTGCCGTCTCTTTACTGCCTTTAGCCACCGGTTTGTAGCCCGCCACGCTTTTTCCTGCGGCAGCAAGGGCCTGCAGGATGGCGCGCGATACGATTGTTTTGCCAACCGACGTATCCGTACCGGTAATAAATAAATGCTTAAGCATGACGCACTCCACAGCTTTGCCAGCGTTTATACCCGCCCTGCTACAGGCTGTTCAGGCGGCTTACCGCCGCCGGTAACCTGAAGTCTGGCGGATATGAATAATTAACAGGATGAAAATTCCGAGACTGGAAAGTTTACGCTCTGAGGAATGAGCCGGGATTGCGTTAGCGCAATTTTTGCGTGGGCAGCGAAAAATTGTTAGCCCTGTAACAGTCTGATTAGCAGAGATCCGTTATAGAGCGCGTCTTTGATCAGCGCCGCCCCGGTCATGGTGCCCCGGTTCAGAAACTGGGTTTTCTCCACCACGATGTGCTTGCTGTAGGCGGGCAGCGACTGCTGATGGATACAGGCGCTGATAGCGGGAAACAGGATTTCCGACGCCTGGTTTAGCGGGGAGCCAATGAGGATCTTTTGCGGATTGAATAAATTCACCATGATGGCAAGAATCCGCCCGACGTGTTGCCCGACGCCGCGGATAATATCCTGCGCCAGCAGGTCGCCTCTCAGCGCCGCCTCGCACAGCCACTCCACCGTCAGCGGCTGCTGGTGCAGCAGTGAACTCATGGACTGGGCCATGCGCATCTGCGCCAGCTCCAGCACGCTCTCCACGCTGGCAATAGTCTCCAGGCAGCCGTGGTTGCCGCAGTAGCAGCGTTTGCCGTAGGGATCGACCTGGGTATGGCCTATCTCCACCAGGCTGCTGCTGCCCGCGTGCAGCAGGCGGCCGTCGGTGATCACCCCCGCGCCCACGTTGTGATCGATAACCACCTGAATAACGTCCCGGGCGCCGCGCGAGGCGCCAAACAGCGCCTCGGACATGGTCCAGGCGCTAATATCATGCTGCAGATAGACCGGCACGCCGGTGCGGGAGGCCAGCGTCTCCCCGAGCCGCACGTCTTTCACGTCCTCATAAAACGGCATCCGCAGCACGATGCCGTTTTCAGTGTCGATAATGCCCGGCAGAGTAATGGCGATGGAGGTCAGCCGCTCCAGCCGGTGCTGGTGGCGAATAAAAAAGGCGTCAATATGCTCAATAATACGCTGCAAAAACGGCCGGTCGTCTTCCAGCGGCAGCGGCAGCGCCTCTTCAACCACCAGCTTGCTGCTCAAATCACGCAGGGCAATATTGAGCTCGCCGCGGCTGATGCGCAGGGAGAGATAGTGCCAGGCCTCGGTTTCCACCATCAGCCCTACCGCCGGTCGCCCGCGGCTGCCCGGCTCCTGGATCTCGGTTTCCTGCACCAGGTGGGCTTCCAGCATTTCGCGCACGATTTTGGTAATGCTGGCGGGCGCCAGCTGGGCGAGGCGGGAAAGGTCGATACGCGAAACCGGGCCGAGCTGATCGATGAGGCGGTACACCGCCCCCGCGTTGGTCTGCTTAATCTGATCGATGTGTCCCGGCTGATTGTCTGCTGCCACCGCAGGCTCCCTTTTATTTTCGCGCTTCGAAATAAACTTCCCTATGGTGAAGCACTTTCCCTAAAATGGTCAATTTTTTGCTTAGCCCTGTGATTTACCGCACAATTTTTGCCACTTTCATTCGTAAATATCCACCGAAGCCGCCATCAGCAGCTGCTCGCGAAAGCGGATCGCCGCCTGGCTCAGCTCCCGGTGTTGTGACCACACCAGCCACATTTCAGACACCGCCTCTTTATCGACGATGGGCAGCCAGCGCACCTCGTCCAGCTGCACCCGGCGAAAAGAGGCGGGAAGAATTGAGATCCCCAGCCCGGCGGAGACCAGTCCGAGAATGGTCATTGCCTCGCCCACTTCCTGGGTGATCACCGGCGTACCGAACGGCCGCAGCAGGCTCAGAATATCGTCGTACAGCCCGGTACCGCCCAGCGCGTCGAAAAAGACCAGCGGCTCGGCCACCAGCTCCGCCAGAGACACCGATCCCCGCGCCGCCAGAGGATGATCGCGGTGCACGGTGGCCAGCAGCGGTTCGTGGCGTATAACCTTATGGGCCAGCGTTTCGGGCAGCCGGGTTTTGCGCATCAGCCCCAAATCCAGCAGCCCTTCGTTCAGCGGAGTGATTTGCTCCCGGGTGCTGCTCTCGCGGGTCTGAATATGCACATCGGGATACTGGCGGCGAAAACGTGACAGCGTCACAGACACGGCGCGGATAAACGGCGCCGAGGAGGTAAACCCCAGCCGCAGCTCGCCGGTTTCCCCCTGATGCAAACGCGCGGCCCTGGCGGCGGCCTCCTCAACCTGCG
>NZ_CAJYMB010000053.1 GCF_913775985.1 uncultured Pluralibacter sp.
TGCTGTTCAGCGCCCTGCTTTACTGGCAGGGAGAGAAGGCCGCCTTCGGCATTCGCTATTTTGCTACCCGCCTCGCCTCAACCCGCGGTGATGCTGCCGTGCTAATGGCGGGCGCGGCGATCCGCGCCGTGGCGCTGGGCGTTGTGGTGACGGCACTGGTGCAGGCGGTGTGCGGCGGCATTGGGCTGGCCGTTGCCGGCGTGCCTTACGCCACGCTGCTGACGGTAGTGATGATGTTCTCCTGCCTGGTGCAGATGGGCCCGCTGGTGGTGCTGGTACCTTCGGTTATCTGGCTCTACTGGAGTGGAGACACCACCTGGGGCACAGTGCTGCTGATCTGGAGCTGCGTGGTCGGCACCATGGACAGCGTTATTCGCCCGGCGCTGATCCGTAAAGGCGCCGATCTGCCGCTGGTGCTGATACTGATTGGGGTTATCGGCGGGCTGATTGCCTTTGGGATGATCGGGCTGTTTATTGGGCCGGTGCTGCTGGCCGTGACCTGGCGCCTGTTCGACGTGTGGGTGCGCGAAGTGCCGCCGCCGCCGAGCGACCAGGATTTGCTGATTGAAGAATTACAGGAGCTACAGGCTAAAAACGAATGTAAGTAATTTGCTATCTGTCTTCACCCGGCGCATCTGTCGCCGGGTAAATAGTTTAACCATTCTAATCATTCATCAAAAAACAAAGCACCACCTTCAGCTATATGTGCCTGCTAAAACGTATTTACGCCTAAACCCTTCATAATACTTAAACTATTAAGAGCAATCCGATCGACGCTTCAGAGGCTGTTGCTTATGATTAAGTCACGGTTATAAATCAAAGGCTTGATTTATAAGCACTGATATCCCCTGAGTGAAGTAACGAATTGCTGTGTGTAGTCTTTGCCCATCTCCTACGATGGGCTTTTTTTTATTCTGCAAACAGTACAAAAAAATCCCCGGCGGGCCGGGGATTTTTATATCGCGCTACTGGCGCATTTCTGCAAGGCTAAGCCAGGTCTGGACTACCGTGTCCGGGTTGAGGGAGAGGCTGTCGATGCCTTCCTCCATCAGCCATGCCGCGAAGTCCTCGTGATCCGACGGTCCCTGCCCGCAAATGCCCACGTATTTACCCTGCTTTTTCGCCGCGCGTATCGCCATCGACAGCAGCGCCTTCACCGCCTCATTGCGCTCGTCGAACAGTTCAGATACCACGCCGGAGTCGCGATCGAGGCCGAGGGTGAGCTGGGTCATGTCGTTCGAGCCAATTGAGAAACCGTCGAAATATTCGAGGAACTGCTCCGCCAGCAGCGCATTCGAGGGGATCTCACACATCATAATGATTTTGAGCCCGTCCTCGCCGCGCTTCAGCCCCTGACGTGCCAGCTCGTCGATCACCGCTCGCGCCTGATCGACGGTGCGCACGAACGGGATCATGATTTCAACGTTGCTCAGTCCCATATCGTTGCGCACCCGCTTCACGGCCTCGCACTCCAGCGCGAAACAGTCGCGGAAACTTTCGGCCACGTAACGTCCCGCGCCGCGGAAACCAAGCATCGGGTTCTCTTCGTGAGGCTCGTAGCGATCGCCGCCCACCAGGTTGGCGTACTCGTTGGATTTGAAGTCGGAGAGACGCACGATTACGCGCTTCGGATAGAACGCCGCGCCCAGCGTAGCGATACCTTCCGTCAGGCGGCCGACGTAGAACTCTCTCGGCGAATCGTAGCCTTTCATCATTTCGCGAATTTGCTGCTGCAGCTTCGGCTCCTGATCGTCGAACTCCAGCAGCGCGCGCGGGTGTACGCCGATCATGCGGTTAATAATAAACTCCAGCCGCGCCAGGCCCACGCCCTCGTTGGGCAGGCAGGCAAAGTCAAAAGCGCGGTCCGGGTTGCCGACGTTCATCATAATTTTCAGCGGCATCTCCGGCATGGTATCGACGCTGGAACTTTTGACGCTGAAGTCGAGCATTTCGGCATACACGTAGCCGGTATCGCCTTCGGCGCAGGAGACGGTCACCTGCGCGCCGTCCTGCATGCGTTCAGTGGCGTCACCGCAGCCCACCACTGCCGGAATGCCCAGCTCGCGGGCGATAATCGCCGCGTGGCAGGTGCGCCCGCCGCGGTTAGTCACAATCGCCGCCGCCTTTTTCATGATCGGTTCCCAGTCCGGATCGGTCATGTCGGTAACCAGCACGTCGCCGGGCTCAATACGGTTCATTTCGCTGATATCGTGAATAATCTTCACCGGGCCTGCGCCAATGCGGTGGCCGATGGCGCGACCTTCGGCGATGATTTTACCCTGGGAGTGCAGCGTATAGCGTTCGGTCACCTGACCGCGGGAGCGGACAGTTTCTGGCCGCGCCTGCACGATAAACAGCTTGCCGGTATGGCCGTCTTTCGCCCATTCGATGTCCATCGGGCGGGCGTAGTGTTTCTCAATCTGCACCGCCTGCTTTGCCAGCTCCTGCACTTCATCGTCGGTGAGGGAGAAGCGGTCGCGCTGCTCCTGGGGCACGTCTTCAATAGCGACCTGCTTGCCGTGCTCCTGGGTCGGCGCATAAACCATGCGGATTTTCTTCGAGCCCATTGTGCGGCGCACGATGGACGGACGGTCCGCTGCCAGGGTCGGCTTGTGAACGTAGAACTCATCCGGGTTAACCGCACCCTGCACCACCATCTCGCCAAGACCCCAGGCCGAAGTGATAAACACCACCTGATCGAAGCCCGACTCGGTATCAATGGAGAACATCACCCCTGATGAGGCGAGATCGGAGCGCACCATACGCTGCACGCCGGCGGAAAGCGCCACGCCGCGGTGATCGTAGCCCTGATGCACGCGATAGGAGATGGCGCGATCGTTAAACAGGGAGGCAAAAACGTGCTTTACCGCCACCAGTACGGCGTCGTAGCCCTGCACATTAAGGAACGTTTCCTGCTGTCCGGCAAACGAGGCGTCGGGCATGTCTTCAGCGGTTGCCGAAGAGCGCACGGCGAATGAAGCGTCTGCATCATCGGCAGAGAGGCGGTCATAAGCCTGATGAATGGCCTGCTCCAGCTCGGGCTGGAACGGCGTGTCGATGATCCACTGGCGGATTTGCGCGCCGGCCTTCGCCAGTTCGGTGACGTCGTCAATGTTGGTTTTATCCAGCAGCTGATAAATACGCTGGTTGACCCCGCTCTGGTCGAGGAACTGATTAAACGCGTCTGCGGTGGTGGCAAATCCGTTAGGCACGGAAACGCCGAGATCGGACAGATTCGTAATCATTTCACCCAGGGAGGCATTTTTGCCCCCAACTCTGTCTACATCATTCATGCCGAGCTGGTTGTACCAAAGCACTAGCGGAGACGAGCCATTGTTGGACATCGAAACAATTCCTTATATGAATTAAGAAAAGTGTCAGAACGGGTCTGACTTCGGGTTAATACTCACATATTTCGCCGGCGTAAAAAAACGGTGAATCGTTCAAGCAAATAAATTCCCTTATTTTTAGGAGCATCACGCAATTATCATAACCTCATGATTTTTCGGTATTCCCACAAAAACCAACGGTATAATGTCGCCAGCAGACAAATTAACGACTTGCTCTAAAAAAATAAAAACAGCATTTCATTATTAATGTTTGTGACAATATCGACACCGTCATCTGTTTCGTTAATATATGCTTCACCTAATTAAGCCAACCGAGCGGATGTTCAAAAATGGATAGTGATGTCGATCGCCACGTTTTTTATATTTCTGATGGTACGGCGATCACCGCCGAAGTGCTGGGCCACGCGGTGATGTCGCAGTTTCCGGTTTCGGTTAACAGCCTGACGCTGCCCTTTGTTGAAACCGAAAGCCGCGCCCGCGCGGTGAAAGAGCAAATCGACAGCCTCTACCAGCAAACCGGCATCCGCCCGCTGGTGTTCTACTCGATTGTGCTGCCGGAAATCCGCACCATCATTTTGCAATGCCAGGGCTTCTGCCAGGACATCGTGCAGGCGCTGGTGGCGCCGCTCCAGCAGGAGTTAAAGCTCGATCCCACGCCCATCGCCCACCGCACCCACGGCCTGACGCCGGGAAATCTCACCAAATATGACGCGCGCATCGCCGCCATTGATTACACCCTGGCCCACGATGACGGCGTGTCCCTGCGCAATCTCGACCAGGCCCAGGTGATTTTGCTGGGCGTCTCCCGCTGCGGTAAAACCCCCACCAGCCTCTATCTGGCAATGCAGTTTGGCATTCGCGCCGCCAACTATCCGTTTATCGCCGACGATATGGATAACCTGCTGCTGCCCGCCGCGCTGAAACCTTTCCAGCACAAGCTGTTTGGCCTGACTATCGATCCCGAGCGCCTGGCGGCCATCCGCGAAGAGCGGCGGGAAAATAGCCGCTACGCGTCGATGCGCCAGTGCCGCATGGAGGTCACCGAAGTTGAGGCGCTGTACCGCAAAAACCAGATCCCGTGGCTGAACAGCACCAACTACTCCGTGGAAGAGATAGCCACCAAAATCCTCGACATTATGGGTCTCAGCCGCAGGATGTACTAATACACTAGTACATTACATCAAAATCCGCTACACTCCTGCCTGTTATTAGATGTGCATCACATTCTGCCTTGAAATAGCCAATGATTGGTTTAAGGTGGTGCCCATCACTTCCGGCACCTCTGCCGTTGAAGCAATCCATTTTGAGACCTCCCATGAACAAAACTGATGAACTGCGTTCGGCGCGCATCGAGAGCCTGATAACCCCGGCCGAACTGGCCCAGCGCTATCCTGTGTCTGCCGATGTTGCGGCACACGTCACCGCCTCACGCCACCGCATTGAAAAAATACTTAACGGACAAGATCCACGCCTGCTGGTCATTGTGGGCCCCTGCTCAATTCACGATCTGGACGCGGCAATGGACTACGCCCGCCGCCTCCGGCCGCTGCGCGAGAAGTACCAGTCGCGGCTGGAAATTGTGATGCGCACCTACTTCGAAAAGCCGCGCACCGTCGTTGGCTGGAAGGGTCTGATTTCCGATCCCGATCTTAACGGCAGCTACCGCGTCAATCACGGCATCGAACTGGCGCGTCGGCTGCTGCTGCAGGTTAACGAGCTGGGCGTGCCTACCGCCACCGAGTTCCTCGATATGGTGACCGGTCAATTTATCGCCGACCTCATTAGCTGGGGCGCGATTGGCGCGCGAACCACCGAAAGCCAGATCCACCGAGAAATGGCTTCCGCCCTGTCGTGTCCGGTTGGCTTTAAAAACGGCACCGACGGCAACACCCGCATTGCGGTAGACGCGATCCGCGCCTCCCGCGCCAGCCACATGTTCCTCTCGCCGGATAAAGACGGCCAGATGACCATTTACCAGACCAGCGGCAACCCTTACGGGCACGTGATTATGCGCGGCGGCAAAGCCCCGAACTACCACGCTGCCGATATTGCCGCCGCCTGCGATACCCTGCGTCAGTTCGATCTCAGCGAGCAGCTGGTTATCGATTTCAGCCACGGCAACTGCCAGAAGCAGCACCGCCGCCAGCTGGATGTCTGCGACGACGTTTGCCAGCAAATCCGCAGCGGCTCCACCGCCATCGCTGGCATCATGGCAGAAAGTTTCCTGCACGAGGGCACGCAGAAAATTGTCGCCGGCCAGCCGCTGACTTACGGCCAGTCGATTACCGATCCGTGCCTCGGCTGGGAAGACAGCGAGCTACTGCTGCAAAAGCTGGCGGACGCTGTCGATAGCCGTTTCTGACCCCCTGCCTTCCCGCGCCGGGAATCTCTCTCCCGGCGCGCCCTGTTCCTTTCTCATTTCCTGATAACAAAACGGTTGCCGCGCCCTGCTTTTTATTGATAATAATTATCATTGTCACTTAGAAAACCTTTTGTCCCGGATCTCCGGCTCGTCACCAAGGAAAAGCGCATGACCCACTACGCCCGCTGGCTCACGTTAAAAGCAGAAAACCCGGATAAATACGCCCGCGATATCGCGGCGCTGATGCAGATAAGCGAGGCGGAACTTGCGCAGGCCCGCGTCGGCCACGACGCGCGGCGACTGGACGGCGAGATCCGCGAGGTGCTGGCCGCGCTCGAAGCCGCGGGCGACGTCAAGTGCATCTGCCGCAACGAATTTGCGGTGCACGAACAGGTAGGCCGCTTTACTAACCACTACCTCAACGGCCACGCCGGGCTGGTACTTAATCCTCGTGCGCTGGATCTGCGCCTGTTTCTCAACCAGTGGGCCAGCATCTTTCATCTGCAGGAAGCCACTGCGCGCGGCGAGCGCCAGAGCATTCAATTTTTTGACCGCCAGGGCGACGCCCTGCTGAAAGTCTACGCGACCGACACAACCGACACCGCAGCCTGGGACGGCATTGTCGCACGGTTTGCCCGGGCAGAGGATCCGGCGCTCGCCATTGAGTCATCACCGCCACTTGCGGCAGTACCCTCACAGGCCGCTGCCGCAGACGTTGAGCGCGAGTGGCGCGCGATGACCGACGTCCACCAGTTCTTTACCCTGCTCAAGCGCCACGGCCTGACCCGCCAGCAGGCGTTCCGGCTGGTCAGCGATGATCTTGCCTGCCGGGTGGACAATAGCGCGCTGGCCACGCTGCTGGAGCGCGCGCAGCGTGACGCCAATGAAATTATGATTTTTGTCGGCAACCGCGGCTGCGTGCAGATTTTTACCGGCAGCGTGCAGAAAGTTGCGCCGATGCGGGGCTGGCTCAATATTTTCAATCCGCTGTTTACCCTCCACCTGCGCGATGACGCCATTGCCGAAAGCTGGGTAACCCGCAAACCCACCGCAGATGGACACGTTACCAGCCTCGAGCTGTTTGCCGCCGACGGCACCCAGATCGCCCAGCTGTACGGTCAGCGTACAGAAGGCCAGCCGGAGCAGGCGCAGTGGCGCGCGCAAATTGACGGACTGCCGAAAGAGGAAATCCCCGCATGAAGCGCCTGCTGATCCTGCTGGGTACTCTGCCGCTGCTGGCGAGCGCGGCGCAGCATAAAGTGGTGACTCTCGGCGGCGACGTCACCGAGATCGTCTATGCGCTCGGCGCGCAGGATGCGCTGGTGGCCAGGGACAGTACCAGCACCTGGCCCGCAGCGGCGCTCAAGCTTCCCGACGTCGGCTACCTGCGCCAGCTGAACGCCGAAGGGATCCTCGCCTCACATCCGGATTTAGTGCTGGCCAGCGCGCAGGCCCAGCCCTCTCTGGCCTTAACCCAGGTTGCGCAGAACGGCGCTGAGGTTATCACCGTGCCCGGGCGCGACGATCTCAGCGTCATCGACGAGAAAATCCGCGTGGTGGCCCGGGCGCTGGGCAAAGACGCCGAGGGCAAGGCCCTGAGCAGCCGGCTGGATCAGACGCTGGCCGATCTTCCACCGCCGCCGCTCAACAAGCGGGTGCTGTTTATCCTCAGCCACAGCGGGATGAACGCGATGGCTGCCGGACAGCAGACCGGTGCCGATGCCGCCATCCGCGCCGCTGGCCTGACCAATGCCATGCAGGGTTTCGCGCGCTACCAGCCGCTCTCTCAGGAGGGAGTTATCGCCAGTAAACCCGATCTGGTGGTTATCTCCGCCGACGGACTGAAAAGCATGGGCGGCGAATCCGCGCTCTGGTCGCTGCCGGGCCTGGCCCAGACGCCCGCCGGACACAATAAGCAGGTGCTGCAGGTTGATGACATGGCGCTGCTCGGTTTTGGTATTCGCACCCCGGAGGCCGTCAAGGCCCTGCGACACAAAGCCGAGCAGCTTCCCTGATGCCCGGCGCGCGTGCCCGCTCGCTGTGGCTGATGCTGCTGGTTCTGGTGGGTGCAACGCTGTTCGCCACCACCTTCGGCGCGCTGAAGCTGCCCCTGAGGGCGCTGTGGGACGGCGATAGCACCCTGCGGCAAATCTGGTTCACCATTCGGCTGCCGAGAGTGCTGCTGGCGCTGGTTATCGGCGGCTCGCTGGCGCTGGCGGGCTGCGTGATGCAGGGGCTGTTTCGCAATCCGCTGGCGGATCCGGGCCTGCTCGGGATCAGCAGCGGTGCCGCGCTCGGCGTCGCGCTGTGGGTGGTACTCCCCGTTTCGCTACCTGCCATCATGATGCTCTACGCGCCAATGCTGGCGGCCTTTCTCGGCAGTCTGGCAGTAACGGCCATTATCTTTTTTCTCAGCCGACAGCGGCGCGGGAGCCTCTCGCGGCTGCTGCTGGTGGGGATTGCCCTTAATGCGCTGTGCGGGGCTGCGGTCGGGGTGTTGTCGTGGTTAAGTAACGATGCCCAGCTGCGCCAGCTCTCCCTGTGGGGCATGGGTAGCCTTGGCCAGGCCCAGTGGTCCACGCTGCTGGTGTCTGCATCACTGATGGTGCCCGCTACCGTCGCGCTATGGCGGCTGGCGCAGCCGCTCAACCTGCTGCAGCTGGGAGATGAAGAAGCGCACTACCTGGGCGTTAACGTCCGGCAGATCCAGCGCTGGCTGCTTCTCGGCAGCGCCCTGCTGGTGGCGGCTGCGGTGGCAGTCAGCGGGGTGATTGGCTTTATCGGGCTGGTGGTGCCGCACCTGCTGCGCATGTGGCTGGGCGCCGATCACCGGGCGACGATCCCCGGCTCCGTTCTGGGCGGGGCGATCCTGCTGCTGCTGGCCGATACGGCGGCACGCACGCTGGTCTCCCCCGCCGAAATGCCGGTAGGCCTGCTCACCAGCCTGCTGGGCGCACCCTGGTTTTTATGGCTTATTTTTCGTCAGGGGAGCGGGCGTGGATAAAGAATTACAGGCCTGCGGTATCGGCTTTGGGACAATACTGCATGATATTTCACTCAGTCTGCACCCCGGGGAGCTGGTTGCCCTGATTGGCCCCAACGGCGCGGGCAAGTCCACGCTGCTGCGGATGCTCACCGGATTTCTTACGCCGGACAGCGGGCGCTGCCTGCTGGATAATAAGCCGCTTGTACACTGGTCGCGGGACGCGCTTTCCCAACGCCGCGCGGTGATGCGCCAGCAGAGCCAGCTCGGTTTCGACTGGCCGGTAAGAGATATTGTGGCGATGGGCCGGGCACCCTGGCCCGGGCGGGAGAATGCGGCAATCGTTGAAGAGGTGATGCTGCTAACCGGCTGCGCGCCCCTCGCCGACCGCAGCTACACCACCCTCTC
>NZ_CAJYMB010000054.1 GCF_913775985.1 uncultured Pluralibacter sp.
CCGGAAACAGTGGTAATAACCAGTTCGAAGGCCGCGGCGGCAACGATACCTTTAACATTGGTAGCGGCGGTCACGATACCCTGCTGTACAAGCTCATCAACGCAGCGGATGCCACCGGCGGTAACGGCCACGACACGGTTAACGGCTTCACCGTGGGCACCTGGGAAGGTACGGCGGACTCCGACCGTATCGACCTGCGTGACCTGCTTCAGGGTAGCGGCTATACCGGCAACGGTTCGGCGCACTATCTCGACGGTGTAGCAACCCTCGATGCCGGTGCGGGCAATATCATGGACTACATCAAGGTCACGACGGATGGCAGCAACACCATCATCCAGATTGACCGCGATGGTTCCGGCGGCAATTTCAATCCGACCGAGGTTGTCACCCTCAACGGTGTGCAGACCGACCTTGCCACGCTGCTGGCTAACCACCAGCTGTTAGTGGTGTAGTAAACGGCCAACGGGCGGGGGAGCGATCCTCTGCCCGTTTTTTTTATTAATCCGCACAGTTAGTAAGAAATTTCTGATATTCTGGTAGCCGGATTCGCCCTTTTTTAAGAATCCGGCTGTTGGACATGGATATCATTTTGAGGCGCCAGCACGGGCCCGACAGGAAGTAAGTTATGACAACACACCCCCTTTATGAGCCGTGGCTGCAGGCCATGCTCATTATCGCAAAACACTATCGTCTGGATTTTTCCCAGGAGCACGTTCGGGTCACCATTACCCACGAAAGCCAGTCCCCGCGTCTGCAGGTGCTGGAAGATATGGCGCGCCAGCTCGGGCTGGGTTTTCGCATCGTGCCCGCTAACGCCTCGCTGCTCGATCCCTGGCGACTTCCCCTGATCGGCGAATTTACCGGCGGACAGATTGCGGTTATCAACCGCATGGACAAAGAAGAGAAGGTCAGCGTCCAGTTTAGCGGCGACGGCGGCCTTGAAACGGTGCTGACCCTCGAAGAGCTGAGCAGCCGCCTGAAAGGTATCGTGGTGCTGCGCCCGCTGGAGTCCGTACCGGATGCCCGCGTTGACGAATACATTAAACCCTACGAAAAAAACTGGTTCTGGCAGCTGGCGCTAAAAGACTGGCGTCGCTACGGCGACATTATGCTGGTGGCGATGGTGGCGAACGTCCTCGCGCTGTCCGGCATGTTGTTTTCAATGCAGCTGTACGACAGGGTTGTGCCCTCCCAGTCGGAACCGACGCTGTGGGTGCTGTTCAGCGGCGTCATGCTGGCTATCGGCTTTGAATTTACGATGCGCATGCTGCGCGTCCACATCTCCGACAAAATCGGCAAGCGCGCCGACTTGCGCATTTCCGAGCGCGTTTTTGCCCACGCGATGCGCATCAAAAACGGCGCGCGCTCTAAATCCACCGGATCGTTTATCGCGCAAATTCGCGAGCTGGAGTCGGTGCGTGAGCTGATCACCTCGACCACCATTGCTGCCATTTCCGATCTGCCGTTTTTCCTGCTGTTCGTCTTCATCCTGTGGATGATCGGCGGCCCGCTGGTGCTGGTGGTGCTGCTGGCGGTGCCGCTACTGCTGATCCCCGGCCTGCTGGTGCAGCGCCCGCTCGGCGAGCTCTCCAGCGAGGGGATGCGCGAATCCGCCATCCGCAACGCCACCCTGGTTGAAGTGGTGCAGGGGCTGGAGGACATCAAGCTGATGCGCGCCGAACAGCGTTTTCAGAACCAGTGGAACAACTGTAACGACGTGGCGGCGACCGTCGGCATGAAGCAGCGCTGGCTGACCGGCCTGCTGATGACCTGGACCCAGGAAGTGCAGTCCATTGTCTACGCCGTGGTGCTGCTGGTGGGCTGCTATCTGGTGATCGCCGGCGACCTGACTACCGGTGCGCTGGTGGGTACGTCCATTCTCGCGTCAAGAACCATCGCGCCGCTGTCGCAGATCTCCGGCGTGCTCTCCCGCTGGCAGTCGGCGAAAGTCGCCCGCAAGGGGCTTGACGACCTGATGCAGAAGCCCATTGACGATCCGCTGCACGGCAAGCGCGTTCACAAGGCGCACCTGCGCGGCAATTACCATCTTGAGAACGTCAGCTTTTACTACGACGAAGAAGAAAAAATCAACGTGGTGACCCTGCCCAAATTGCAGATCCGCGCCGGCGAGCGCATTGCCGTGCTGGGGCGTAACGGATCCGGGAAAAGCACGCTGCTGCAGCTGCTGGCCGGGATGCAGGATCCGCAGCAGGGTGTTATCCAGCTCGATGACATCACCCTGAACCACCTCGATCCCGCCGATCTGCGCCGGGATATGCAGCTGCTGAGTCAGCAGGCGAGGCTGTTCTTTGGCTCGGTGCGCGACAATATCGTGATGGGCAACCCGCTGGCCAGCGATGAAGAAATTCACCAGGCGCTGACCATCAGCGGCGCGCTGGATTTTGTCCGCAAGCAGAAAGTGGGCCTTAATTACCTGATCAGCGAGGGCGGGGCGGGGCTGTCCGGCGGGCAGCGGCAGTCGCTGCTGCTGGCGCGCGCGCTGCTGACCTCGCCAAATATCTTGCTGCTGGATGAACCAACGGCGTGGCTCGACGAAGTGAGCGAGAAGCAGTTTATTCAGCACCTCAAGCAGTGGCTGGGGCAGCAGCGGACCCTGATTGTGGCTACCCACCGGCTGCCGATCCTTGAACTGGTCGACCGCATCATCGTGCTGGAGGGCGGGAAGATCATTATGGACGGTCCTAAAGAGGCCATTCTGAGCCAGCACGGCATTACCAAAACGGCCGCTGTGCCACAGCGCACCGTCACTATGCAGCAGTCGGCACAGGTCAAGAATACTACGGCGGGTACGGTATGAGTGAATTTACGCGATTTAACAGCCGCCTGCGCGAACATGCTCTTCCGTCGTCCATGCTGGTGGCCTGGTGCATATCGGGGATGCTCGCGGCATTCCTGCTCTGGGCCAACTTTTTCAACCTTGATGAGGTAACTACCGGCAGCGGGAAAGTCATTCCCTCATCCCATGAGCAGGTGGTTCAGTCGCTGGAAGGGGGGATTATTCACAAGATCATGGTTCACGAAGGCGACATCGTCGAAATGGGCCAGCAGCTGGCACAGATGGACCGCACCAAAACCGAGTCCGGTGTGCTGGAAAGCGCCTCGCGCCTCAATGCGGCGCTGGCTACCGCCGCGCGGCTTAACGCCGAAGTAAACGGTGTCGAGCTCAAGTTTCCCAAAGAGCTCGACGGCGAATCGGAGCTGGTGAAGCAGGAAACGGCGCTGTATCGGTCCCGTCGCCAGAGTCTGGAGAAAGGGCTGGCGGGCCTGCATCAGGCGGTAAGCCTGGTCCAGCGCGAGCTGTCCATGACGATACCGCTGGTCAAGCAGGGTGCGGCGAGCAACGTGGAAGTGCTGCGCCTGCAGCGCCAGAAAAACGAGCTGGAGAACAAAATCACCGAGATGCAGAACGACTACTTCGTGCGCTCCCGGGAAGAGCTCTCCAAAGCTAACGCTGAAATTGAAGCTCAGCGCTCGGTGATGAAGGGCCGTGAAGACTCCCTGACCCGACTGACCTTCGTGGCGCCGGTGCGCGGGATTATCAAGGACATTGATGTGACAACGGTAGGCGGCGTGATCCCGCCCAACGGCAAGCTGATGACGCTGGTTCCGCTGGACGATCAGATGCTGGTGGAGGCCAAGATTTCCCCCCGCGACGTGGCCTTTATACACCCGGGTCAGAAGGCGCTGGTAAAAATCACCGCTTACGATTATTCCATCTACGGCGGAATGGAAGGGGAGGTGACGATGATCTCCCCGGACACCCTGCAGGATGAGGTCAAGCGCGATGTTTACTATTACCGGGTTTATATACGTACTAAAAGTAATCACCTGACCAACAAGCACAACCAGACCTTCCCCATTTTTCCGGGGATGATTGCGACGGTGGATATTAAAACCGGCAGTAAATCGGTGCTGGATTATTTGATCAAGCCGCTGAACAAAGGGAAAGAAGCGCTGCGCGAAAGATAGTGCCTTAGCCGGGCGTTAACCGCCCGGCTTACACCGGAATTAACTGCGCGGATGAATGTTTAAATAGTGAGTAGCGTAAGCCAGATAGAGTCCGGCGTAATTTTCGACCAGTGCGATAAAAGAGGGGTAAATGTCCAGAAGGCCATTTTTTCGCTCTTTGAGATAGCCGCGCTCTTCGGCAGACTTGATAATTCGGGTGACGTGAATGCGAGAAACGAAGAACGCTTTAGCCAGCGCGTTTGCCGAGTATTCAATAACGGCGCCACGGGTGGTCATAATGTCGACGGACTGCAAATAAAGATGCAGCATAATCATCCGTCCGCCGTCTTTGTCGATGAAAATACCTACTTCAGGGAATATATTCTGGAAGGTGATGCCGCGGAAAAGATACTCAGCCGCGCGGTGGAAAAACGCGTGGCGCAAATTGTCATCGTCGAGGATGTCAATATTAATATTCTGTGCCGGATATAGCAATTTTATCGGCATTAGCGCGCTGGCCATATAGGTTTTTAAATCGGCGAGACCTTTGGGCGTAGGCGTGAGAAGCACCTTTCGGCGATCGACTTCGCTGCGCCAGACTTTGATTCGCTGGGTGGTTTTGAGCAGAGTAATAATGGCAATTACGCTGTTCGGGCTGGCGATTTTATAGCGCGAGCACAGTGATTTTATCTCCGAGACGGACGTGGCCTGATTACCAAAAATAAAACAGCACATAGCCAGGACAATATTAAAGCGTGACTCCTGAAGTATTGTTTTGAAAAACAGGGGCTGTTTTTTATAAAGTTCATCATTAATTAAATAATGTTGTTTAATCGCCGACAGAAAGTTATCGTTACGTTTGATGATATCCTTTCTGTAAGCAAGCGCCTTTGGGGAGATGTGGCTATCCATATAGCTACCTAAGTAAAAAAGATGTTTTTGTTTATTGATTGAATCAACGATGTTATCTTAATTGTGTTCAAAACGAGTATACAATAAAAACAGTCGTTTTACTAAAACAACTGTTCTAAAATCATAAGGCATATTATGTATCAATAATACATATTGCGATAATAAAGTAATGACAATATTTTATGCCTATACATTTTTATATACATAAAATTAGCCATCATAAGTTTCATGTCCACTATCATGATTAAATTAAGGAGAATATTTAAACATGAAGAGCCAAATTATATCGGGATGCAAGTATGCAGTGATAACCTCCTGCAGCTATCTTTGGCTTGGGGTAGAAAATATTATACGGCAACAGGGGGGATTACCTGTAAGAATGACTGCGGCCAGCGTACTCCGCTATGAAAGCATGAGTATCAACGGCGACAAGCAACGGCCCATTCAGCTCTGCGTTTTTTTAACCGGTGACTTATGCAACCGGCTTGAAACACTTAAATTTCTGATTTTAAACATTAAATGTTTACCTGCAGGATGTTATGTCACTCTCTTTAGCCACCTGCCCCCGGCATGGCTTTACGTAATGCTGAGCGCGCTGGTGCAGAATACTGAAGTCCTGAAAAAAATTCGCTATTGCCACCAGCGGCCGACCCCGGAAAGCTTATTAAACAAGCCATTTCCGCTTCTTGAGGAGGTCATTTGTGCCGAAGAATTAGCGGAGATCCCAAGCGGAGCAGGGCTATCTACGCCGGAGCTGGATGCGGTATTAAATTATTATCAGGGCAAAACCGTTAATGTACTGTCACGCAGTTCCGGCGTTGCAGAAAAAACCATCTATGCACACCGCAAAAGTGGGATTAAAAAGCTGTCGGCTATGCAGCAGTGGCTCAATGATAAGGTGCTGCTGCGAAAAACGCGCCGCAGCGGCGAGGGCGGATTGCTGGCGCAGTGCGCTCAGCTATTATGAAAAGTTACCGTAAACCCCTGTTCCCGCCAGTGTGTCAGCTGCTCTTCCTGTTGCGGCGTCGGGGAGCGGCCTGTCCACAGCAGGATCTGCTGTCCGGGGAAAAACTCCGGGTGCAGCTGTTGAAGGGGATCGGCCAGCACGTCGATATGCCAGCCGTGCTGGGAGAGGCGCCACGCCTCAAGCCACAGGAGGGTGCGATCGTCGGTTTCCCAGCCGACCAGCAGGGCGGCTTTTCCCGGTTCTTTACGGGAGGCGCTGAGGGCGGCAGCGACAAATTCAATCAGCACGCCGTCGAGTAGGCTGCATATGGCGCGAGCCGTATTGTGGTCGCGGTTGAGCCGCTGTCGGACAGGAATGAAGACATTGTCGATAAGCGTGTCGGCGCTGTTTTCGCGGGAAAGCATTCTGATTTTGCTGCGTAGTCCGTCCGAGCGAACCTGGCGTAGTACGGTCAGCAGCGCTTCCTGAATGGGGGCCCAGCCCTCTTCAAGCACAACCGCCTGGCTGCCTTCGATCAGCGCTTTCACCTTGCCCACCGGGACGCCATTTTTAATCCAGCGCTTAATTTCTTCGATGCGCTGAATATCTTCTTCGTCAAACTGACGATGTCCGCCTTCGCTGCGCTGGGGCTTGAGCAAACCGTAGCGCCGCTGCCACGCGCGCAGTGTTACCGGGTTTATCCCACAGCGTTCCGCTACATCACCAATACTGTAAAAGGCCATTTACTTCCCCATTCGACATGCCTGTACATCCAGCTGTACGCAATACGAGTCCACTTATTTGTACAACCCATCTTTTATTGTACAAACGAATTCGCCTATGTCAAAGGGCGTTTAGCAGGTTGATAATGGTAGGTTATTTTTTTGTGTTAAAAAAACGCAGGGCGAAGAGGGATAAATTCTATACACAATGTGGAGATACGATCCGCGCCGGGCGGATCGCAGGGAGTTAATAATTCGTATTTTTCTCAGGCCACAAAATCAGCGGAATGCCTTGCAGGGCGGGGCTGGCGAACAGGTTTCCCTGGAAAGCGCTAATACCCGCAGACTCCAGCCACATCCACTCTTCAGCCTTTTCAACGCCAACGGCGGTGACAGAGATTTCAAGCGATGTACAGCATTTGATGATGCCCTGGATGATTGCCTGACGCGGCCCGCTTTTGTGAACATCCTGAATTAAGGAGCGGTTGATCTTGATCTTGTCCGGCTGAAACTCGGACAGCAGCAGCAGGCCGGCAAAGCCGGAGCCAAAATGTTCAATCGCGACTCTGAGCCCTTCCGCCTTTAATGCCCGCACCGCGCGATTAAAGTCCGCAATCCGGGACATAACGTCGCTTTCGGTAAACTCGATGGTTATCTGATCCGGGATAAGCCCGAAGCGCTTGATCTCCTGCAGGAGATAGGGAACGGCATCGGGAATTTTCACCAGCGTGAGGGGCAGAAGGTTAATGGAAAGCGGGTGATCCTTAAGGCCCAGCTCTGCCGCCAGCGCAAAGGCGGTGCGCTTGCTGCGTAAATCCGCTTCGTACAGCGCGTCGCCCTGCAGCGATGCAAAATAGTCCGCCGGGGATTTGCCGTCACGAGCCCTTAACAGCGCTTCGAGAGCCACAATTTCCCGGGAAAGCGGATCGATGATGGGCTGGAATGCAAAGCTAAACTCGTCATCCTCGACCTCCGCCTGCCGGGGAAGCAGCTGTACCTCATCGTCGGCAACGAACTCCCAGGAGTCGGCGAGGGGGATCTCGAAGTAGTTCTCTTTTTCGGTTGATTCAACGAAGGTGCGGAAAAATTGCAGCGCACGGTCGTCATATTTCAGCTGGTAGCGAGAGGTTCCCTTATCCAGCACGCGCTGCAGTACGTCTTCATGGACATACTCTCGCAGGTCAAACAGCTCCATGCCGGTTTTACCAAAGCGGCGCGCGGGCGCGTAGTCGCACAGCAGTTCCACGATGTTGTAGTGGCGGCTGTCCTTGCAAATGTGATGATAGATCTCTTTAACATTCTCTTCCGGCCCTTCGAGCAGCTGAAAGAAGTGCGTGCCGTTGTACAGCAGGATCCCCGTAACATTTGCATGGCTGTTTTTGCCGTTGGCGGACGCAACCATCTCCTCTACGGCTTGCACGGTAATACCTTCACAAATGTGGCTGCGATACAGGATGGTTGTAAGCATTTTCTGACCTGATGGATGAGTGTTCAGCAACCATAGCAGAACAGCAGCATGCCGTCGTGAAAAAGCCATATAAAACAACAAATAATTTACATAGGGCTACTAAATTTGAGGGTATATTTAGCAGGTTGTATCGTTATTTTTCCAGGCTGTTTATCGAGTTGTACAGCTTACAGCGATAAATCTGTCTTTATAACTTATTGTATTAAATGCATTAGCACGAATTGTTCATTTTGAAATAAAAAAGTTGTACACCTTGGCGGTTAAGTGTTTTAATCTTGTATAACATTAGTTAATAGCGTTACTATTTATTGTACTTCAGGAGACGACAATGCGTCAGAATGGTTATGTTCCCGATTCAGCAGGTGCAATTGCCCTCTATTTCTCGAAAAGCGCATTGCCTTCTCAACAAGAAACCTTAGGACAGATCGTGGTTGAGATCCTTCGGGACGGTAAAACCCTCAGCCGTAAAATGCTGTGTACCAAATTACTGAGCCGCCTGGATCAGACCGACGATGCCGAGCAACAAACCCATTATCACAATCTCATTGGGTTATTGTTCGATCGTTAATAAAGTTACGCCCATGTCTGCCGGCCGCTGTTTGCCGGCAGAGCATCCTGAGGGTGGGTCACGCGGAGGTCAGGAATGGAGCGTAAGCCTGTACAGGCAATCTTGCGCTCCGGACGATGAGCAAAGCGCAAATCAGAGATGCATTTATGAACAGAAGTGAAGACGAAATCCTCAATGACGAACTTATCGGTGAAGCGGTACTGTCGCTGCTTAAATCTGGCGGCCCGATAACGACTCAGAGCTTGCTTAAAGCATTAATTGCGATGGAGCGTGCGGAAAAAGATGCTACCCGTCAGGCGGCGCTCAGCGGAATCATCGCTGAGATCGGCGGTATAGCGGCCGCACACGCAGGCGCTACTGACAAAGGAAGTCGGGCTGAAAGCAGGCAAAACGCCTTTCCGCGGTTTAATGTGAATATTGCACATTCCAGCGGCAAGAAAATGCACTGACTACACAGTCAATAACCATCAACACGGCGAACCAACGATGATACAGATGACTCAATCGCATCCCGATATCTACAAATCCCTTGCTGATAATGCGCTATCAGAACATTTCCGCACGGCAGGCGATCGTCTGGCTGATGAATCTGCCATTATGTCCGCTGCTATCACCAGCATCATGGCGACAGATGGGCACCTTACTAATAAGGGCCTGATCCTGTGGCTGATTGAATCGCTGGAAACCACTGACGACGTGGTGATGGCTGATGCCATTCGCCGCACGCTTGAAATCGTGGTTGCTCATACCATGGATGATATCTAACGTTTTCCACGCTCAAGCGTAACGCCCCGCCGGATCCCTCCGGCGGGGCGTTTTGCATTTAATAAGCTGCTTTTCTCTCTGCGCTATAGATTACCCACGCCGCCATCTACCACTTCTCCTCTCCTCAAAAAAATGGCCGGGATCGCAATATAAGATTATCAGTGTGGTTAAGATACAAGGTACCAAATGGATACTAATAGACAGCGAGGTACGCAATGGCGAAAACAGACGCCCGGGCGGGCGAAAAAAAAGTGGATGATGCCGCGTGCCCGATGCGGGATTTCGTCGGACTTATCGCCGGTAAATGGGCAATCCCGATACTTTATCGGCTTATCGTCATTAACGGCCCGGTGCGCTTTAGCGAACTGCTGCGTGCAGTGTCTCCCGTGACGCAAAAAGAGCTAACGCGCCAGCTCAGGCTGTTCGAGCAGCGCGGGCTGGTAAGCCGGCAGGTTTTCGCCGAAGTGCCTCCGCGGGTGGAGTATCAGATAACCCCGCTGGGCCTGACCCTCGGCGACGCCCTCGGCGCACTCGCCGACTGGATGCGTGAGTACGGCAGCGCGTTAAAGCGCTAGTGCCTGAATAATGGCTGAGCGCGCTCGCTCATGTTTATTTTTATCATTTTGCAGAAAATCGATACCACTGAGGAGAATTAAAGGATGAAGAGAGCCATTATCGCGGCAGCGGTTGCCGCCACGCTTGGGGTTTCAGCCGGCGCGCATGCGCAAACGGCGCCGGAAGGATATCAGCTGCAGCAGGTACTGAT
>NZ_CAJYMB010000055.1 GCF_913775985.1 uncultured Pluralibacter sp.
AGCAGTTTGCCCTTCATTATTCCGCCACTTCCCGGGCGAATGCGGCGATGTTGCTGTGAATGTAGCTCACCGACTGGCGGCCGCTCTGGCCGCTGCCGGAGAGGCGCGTGTCGAGGGATTTCACCAGTTCCGGATTCTCGCCCTGCTGATCTTCTTTAAAGCTGGCGTACTGCCCGGAGGTCAAATCGTTGTAGCGCTCCTGCACGCGGATGATGTGCGGGCGGATAAACAGCATCAGGTTGCGCTTGGTGTCGTTGCGGGAGGTGTAGCGGAACAGGCCGCCGATCCACGGAATGTCACCCAGCAGCGGCACTTTGCTGACGCGGTTATTTTGCTCGTTGTCCAGCAGGCCGCCGATCACCACGGTTTCGCCGTTTTCCACCTGCACCACGTTGTTCACGGTGCGGATGTTAAATACCGCCCCGAGATTGGTGTCGATGTTTGCGGTGCTGGCATCGGTCAGGCTGGAGATCTCCTGGCTGATAAACAGCTGGACGGTGTTGCCCTGGTCGATCATTGGGCGGATCTTGAACTTGAAGCCCACGGTGCGGCGCTCGACGGTGTTAAAGATATTGTCGCTGTTGGTGGTCTGGGAACCGGTGAGGATTGGGATGTCCTGGCCGACGTTGAACTCCGCCTGGCGGTTGTCGAGGGTAACGATACTCGGGGTGGCGAGGATGTTGTTGTGCTTGTTGCTCTCAAGGGCGCTGAACAAGGCTCCCCAGTTGCCGTGGTAGAAGCCTGCCACCAGCCCGCCGGAGTCCTTGAGGGCCGAAACAATCGGCTGGTTTTCACCAAAACCGTTGGCGACGTTGGTGGCACGGTTGGAGGAACCGTCGTTAAAGCCGATGCCGCCGTTGCGCGAGTTGGCCCACGACACGCCGAGGTTGAGGCCGTCCGCGTCCTGAATTTCGACAATGATCGCCTCCACCAGCACCTGGTTGCGGCGGATATCCAGCTGGCTGATGATCGACTCAATCTCGCGCATCTCCTCTTCGGGAGCGTGGATAACCAGCGCGTTGTTGGCTTTATCCGCCTGCACGCTGACGCCCTTGAACATCGGGCCACCGCTGTTGAGGGAGGAGCCGTAGTCGCTGCTGCTCTGGGTGCTGTTGTTGGACAGCGTCTGGCTCTGTTCGCCGCGGTTGTAGCTGCCACCGGGATTATTGCCGTTACTGTTTTCCTGGCCGTCGCCGGTGCCGTTGCCCACGTCGCCGGCGTTCTGACCTTTAGTGTCGTCACTGTCGCTGTCCGAGCCGCCGTTGGAGGAGAGCAGCTTCGCCAGCTGCACCGCGTCGGCGTATTTCAGGAACACCACTTTCGAGTTGTCTTCCGCGTTGGCGACGGTATCCAGCCGGGCAATGATGCCGCGCACCGTCTGGCGGGCCTTGTCGGTGCCGTTAATCAGCAGAACTTTGGCCTGATCGTCGGCCACCACTTTTGGCCGCGAGAATTCGCTGTCCGAGCTGTTGCGGTAGATGTCGGTAACCGCTTTTTCGATGGCCGAGGGTTTGGTATTGCGCACCGGGACGATATCTACCGAGGTGCGGCTGCTGCTGTTTTTATCCAGATCGCGCACGATGGCTTCAATCGCCCGCACGTCGTCGGCGCGCCCGGTGATCAGCAGGGAGTTGCCCGGCTGATAGTAACGCACGCTGCCCACGCCCATGTTGTTGTTAAATTTATCGAGAATTGGCGCCAGCGACGCGCCGGACAGGTTCTCCATCGGCACCACGCGCACCACGATCTCCGCGCCGTTAAGGGTGTTCTGCGGCGAGGTGAGCGCCGCGCGCTCGCCTTTTTCCGACGGCACCACTTTCAGCACGTTGTTGGCGGTGGTGATCACCGTATAGCCGTAGACATCCAGTACGTTCAGGAAAAACTGATAGTACTGATCGGCATCAAATTGATCGTAGCTGCGAACCGACACTTCACCTTTAACCTGGGAGTCAATGATAATGGTTTTATGCAGGTTTTTGCTGACGATATTAATAAACTCGCGAATATCGGTATTTTTAAACGCGGCGGTAAAGCGCGGATTATCCGCACTGTTTGCTGTGTTATTCGGGGCTGGATTGACAGCGGTGGAGGCGTCTTCTGCGGCAGCGTGCTGACAAACAAAAGGCGGAAAGATAAAGCATGAATATAAAGCAAGGGATAATAATTTCCGATGCTTTGACGACGTCATCTTGTTCATAAACATCATATTCTTATACTGTACTTATGTATTGAATTCACTCGACAAACATTAACGCAGTGCAGTGACCATCTTTTCTGATTATCACCCGATCGGAGAGGATTCTGGCTATTTCCCCACCACTGTTGGTCAAAGTGTCACCCTGGCTAAAAAGCTGCTGTTGCCCTGCAATATCAATGACGGCAACGGAAAATTGTTTTTGCGTACTGATCACCAGCGCCCGCACGCTGGCGCCTGTATCTGCTTTCGGGACCGTGAGGTAGAATGCGTCTGATTCCTCGGCCCGACATGCGCCTATGTTATTGTTATCGCTGGTTTCTACAACCGGCGCCTGCTTTACGCCGAACAGCTGCATCTGCGCGATTTCGCTGATGTCCTGCGCCAGCGGCCAGCGTTTTTCCTGCGCGGTAGCCGCGGGAATATTGCCAGGCCGCGCGCTGAAAATAAGCAAACTGATGCACATTAAAACCGCTAAAAATGACGCCAGCCCGATAATGAAAAAGGCTTTTTTGTCAAAAAGTAATAACCATGGAAAACGTTCCATATGCGCAATTGCCGTCCTAAGTACATTCATTAGTATATATAATTAACGTGGATTAGATGTCAAACGGAAATGACAGTGTAATAGACGTAGCTTTATTGACGTTTTCGCGCTTTGGCAGCTGCTTTTTTGTAAAGAATAGCGGAGGGGAGGCGTTGGCCTGTTTATTCCACAATAACGGTGAGTGAATAAAGGGAATAAGAAATAACTATTTGTTATGAGGATGCGTGGAGAAGGGTGGACGGTTAAGACCTGGAAATTATGCTGAGCTTGTGAACGGCGGCGGCAGTATAAATTCTTTTGTGGGTTTCGCGGGCTTCTTACTTGTTCGTGTATAGACGGCATTGGTTCATGACTTTAGGATGTCGTTAAATCATACAGCAGGGACAGTTTATGAGCCTACAGGCAGGGGAAGGGACGCTGCGCCGGATGACGTTGGGCGAGATTGTGATGGCTGCTGGTTATTTTCAGGAAGTACATAAGCTACGGGATATTCCCCGTTTTTCATACAAATCGTCGGATGTTCACTATGAAAAAAGGGATGTTGCTGGCTGTGGTGCTTCTGCTGACAGGCTGTCCCGGGCCTAGCGATCGAAGTGTCGATCGTGAACCGGCGGCGGCCTTTATTCGGGGGGAGTGCTGTTTGCGTGGTGTCATCGCTGGAGCCTGGAGAGCGAATCACGGCCGTTCAAATCCGCGGTGGTAACGGCGACGTCTTACATAAGGATTTCGATGACGGGCCTGTTTATGTTCCCAGGGGCGACTGCCTTCCCGTATTCGGATTTAGATTTACCTCCGGTGAACGATATTTTTTTGCCTGGGATGTTCAATCTGAGCAGCGGGCGTCGTATTTAGTCACGGCTGAAATTTTGTATCCTTAAGCGTAAAAGAAATGACCTCATTTTCTTCTGACGAGTTCCCGGCGGGGATGTAAGGAAAGGACCTGAAGCCTAAATACAGCTCAAGCGGGTCAGGTCTGCGTTGCGGATTATGAAGGGGCAGCATTCAGTGAACCGCTCCCAGCATGCAAGGGCGTTGAGGATGAACGCTGTAAATACAATGTAGGTACTTTTGATGCGTATAGAACAAGATATCGTCAACTTTGTTTACGAGCGCCACAGCGGGAGAAGGTACTTCTTCTTTGGCGAGCGGCCTCCTGTCAATTTTGATACCGAACTCACCGAAGGTGGACTAAAAGTCGCCTTCGAGGATGCAGAGGAATCACTCGCTGAGTATTTTGAAAAATGGAGCGTAAAACTTAATGGCTTTGATATTCTTCACTATTTTGATCCTGAGTTCTTTGGCTCTAAAGAACCTGTTAGAGGACTAAAGCCATTATATGTATGGATGCTTGTTGATAGTGCTCAGGCTGGGGAGTGGCTGTATGATTAAATCAAAATCAGGCACCCCCACAAATTCACGTAGGCGGTCAGAGCGGCGTAAAACGAGATTTATACCAAAATGCTGCTTTAAAGCGATAGGGTAGATTGGTATGGTGTTGTTACTGAGTGATGCCCGGTAAGAGACGCTGTAATGAAGAACGAGATCAACGAGAGTCAGTTAAGGGAATACGGATTTACGGAAAAAGAAATATCCCGCCTGCGTGAGATACTGACGCGCCCAGAGAGTAAAAAGGATTCTTATGCCACTCTGCTGGAAAACCTTAGCAAACGCTTCCTGGCAAGCATTGCTATTTTCGTATTTGTACTTTTTTTGGCTCTGCTTTTTGTATTGGCCGGGCGTATCAATGCCATCGCTTTTTCGCTGACATTCATATTTATATTTTTAGTGCTCTATGTTGTGACGCCCGTTCCTGTTGCATGGAAAGCTTATAATGCCCTGAAAAAAAAGAGATGAATTATCATCTTCTCACTTTTCTTCGTGGTTTAAGTTTTTTCCTATTTTGACGCCGCTCCATGTTGCTTTACCGGCCTCAATTAGAAGAGCAGGTTTGCCTAATGTATTAATCTTCCTGTAATAATCGCCGGGCAGATATGTGAATAGCCGCATTGCTTCTGGTTTTAATGCTAGCTTAAAGAGCCCATAAAATGACGTGCTCAAATCCACCATTTGATAAGCAAGAGTACCTAACTTTCTGTCAAACCCCATAAATTCGGCGCTATCACCATATACATTCTTTACAGGGTTTTGAGGGTTACTTTCGCCTGATAGCTTTTCTATATTTTCATAGAGAGATCCAGCACCATTAGCAATAATGGTCGCTCCGGCAAGGACACCTATCACATTTCCAGAGAGTAGAGAAGGTAGTGCAATCCCAATCCCAATAAAAATCTGCATACCACTTAACACGACACCGATCCCATCAATAACATAGCCAATAACTTTTTCATTCTCTTTATAGAATCGAACGGAGGCCGTAAGCACGGCTTCTCCGGTACGCAGCATCCTGTCCTGAATTAACAGGTGATCCCGCTCCTGTTGGATAGTGCGAATGCATTGCTGGCACTGTTTATCATCGTTGCTATGTCGGATGATCTCCATTTGATGATAAGCATAATTTCGAACTTCATCCTGAAATCGCACGCGGGTGAGAGCATCCTTAAGATGCGTTGAAGATACGGCGAAAGCCACGTTCATAAGGCCACTAATCTCAGCCCTGGCCATTGTCAGGAAATAGTTTCTGAAACGCGGCTGCCCTGGAATGAATATGTCCATTTTTACTATCCGTAAAGTTCAATAACATAAGGGGAAATTACAAAACAATGAAGCGGAAGCACGATATCAATTTACAAGCCTACTATAGGCTTTTATGTAAAGTCCAAGTGATGATGTTTTTTTGAACATAGCAAATAACATAGTAACCCGGCAAGGAGTTGAGCGCAGTGAACTGAATTTGGCCCTCTGGACGAGTGGTGATGCGCGGGGCAACAGATAAGCCGTAGAATACCCCATTGCTTTACAAGAAAATCGTCAAGGCAGAGATGCTTTACTTATGAAAAATGAATGTTATTGACTGTTGTACTTCTCTTAACGGTGTGCCCGGCCTGACCATTAAAGGATCGATCGTAAATCGGTGACAGCTTTCATACAGAAGTGAAGAAGGATAGGGCCTGAAGGGATACGGCTAAGCCGGTCGCATCTCACTGACAGATCATGGATGTGCTTAAATTCAGACAACAAAAAACCCATCAACCTTGAACCAAATTGGCGGGGTTGATGGGCTCCACAAAATGGGGACATCAAAGAAAAGCAGTGGCATTACTTATGACTGCCTCCCGGCATAAAAGTTCTGCGTATCTCACATTTTTTTATGCCTTCCGTTAACTTCAGGCTTATCCGAGTCCCGGCCAGATAATCACGATCAGCGTCCCCGCTAGCGTCAGCAGCACGTTGGCAATCGCGTAGGTGCCCGCGTAGCCCAGCGCCGGGATGTTGCTGCGCGCCGCGTCGCTGATGATTTCCATCGCCGGAGCGCAGGTGCGCGCGCCCATCATGGCGCCAAACAGCATGGCGCGGTTCATGCGCAGCACGTAGGCGCCGAACAGGAAGCAGATCACCACCGGTACCAGACTGACGATAAGGCCGGAGACCAGCATCTGGCCGCCAATGGCGCCGACGCTGCCGATGCCGCTGCCGGCGCTCAGGCCGACACCGGCCATAAACACCATCAGGCCGAACTCTTTCACCATGTTCAGCGCGCCCTGCGGGATATAGCCGAAGGTCGGGTGGTTGGCTCGCAGGAAGCCGAGCATGATCCCGGCGAACAGCAGCCCGGCGGCGTTGCCGACGCCGAAGCTGAAGGAGCTGAACTGGAAGGTGATCATGCCGATCATCAGGCCGACGATAAAGAAGGCGCAGAACGCCAGCAGATCGGTGACCTGGCTGTGGATGGAGATAAAGCCAATGCGGTCGGCGATGCTCTTCACCCGGCGCGCGTCGCCGCTGACCTGCAGCACGTCGCCCTTGTTGAGCACGATATTGTCGTCAATCGGCATCTCAATCTGGCTGCGGATCACCCGGTTGAGGAAGCAGCCGTGATCGGTGAGCTTGACCTGGGCCAGACGGCGTCCGACCACGTTGTGGTTTTTGACCACCACCTCTTCAGTGACGATGCGCATGTCAAGCAGGTCCCGGTCAAACACCTCTTTGCCGTTGCGGAAGCTGGCATCAAGGCGCGCGTGTGCGTCGGGATAGCCCACCAGCGCGATGTCGTCGCCCATCTGCAGTACTGCGTCGCCGTCGGGACTGGCGAGGATGCCGTTGCGGCGGATGCGCTCGATGTAGCAGCCGGTCTGGCGGTAGATGCCCAGCTCGCGCAGGTTTTTGCCGTCGGCCCACGCCACCAGCTCTGGTCCGACGCGGTAGGCGCGAATAATCGGCAGGTAGACTTTACGCTTGGAGTCAGTGTCCAGGCCGCGCTCGCGGGCGATTTGCTGGGCGCTGGTCTGCAGATCGGTGTGCTGCAGCTTCGGCATGTAGCGCGCGCCGACGATAAGGCTGACCAGCCCGACCAGGTAGGTGAGGGCATAGCCGAGGCTCAGGTGATCCTGGGTGATAGCCAGCGCTTCACCCGCCATCCCCGAGTGGCGCAGAGTATCTCCGGCGCCCACCAGCACCGGCGTAGAGGTCATGGCGCCCGCCAGCATCCCGGCGGTAAGGCCGATATCCCAGCCGAACAGCTTGCCCAGCCCCAGCGCAATCACCAGCGCGGAGCTGACCATCACCAGCGCCAACATTAAATAGTTTTTACCATCGCGGAAGAAAATCGAAAAAAAGTTAGGCCCCGCTTCGACGCCAACGCAGAAAATAAACAGCATAAAGCCGAGGTTTAATGCATCAGTGTTAATACTGAAATGCTGCTGGCCTAATAACAGAGAGACCACTAAAACTCCAATGGAATTACCCAGTTGGATAGAACCTAAGCGTAATTTGCCAAGGCACAGGCCGAGCGCCAGTACCACAAATAATAACAGGATGTAATTCCCGTTTAACAAGTCTGCGACGTTTATATTCACGAAAGCTAACTTCTTGTTTACTAGTAAGTTGTTGAAATGAGTGATTATTTGGGCTAATGTTTTTCCCGCGATCGCCATAAAAGACAAAGTCGGGTTAAACCTGATAATCACTTTCAAATAAAGTCGGTAGTTTAATCGTTCCTGGTTAATCCGGCTAGTAACAATCGTTTTGTACGTATGCTGTCCGGCAGGGAGTGCCGGGATCTTTATCTCACCGTAAGTTAGCGTTGTTTGATAGAGGCAAGTCAGGAGGAGTTTTGAGATCGGAACGTGGCTGGCCGGGCGTAATCTGCTGTTTTGTGCTTTTTATCGCCGTATGTTTATTTTTGTTAATCAATAAAGATGTCGCCATCATCCGCTCGCCGGGTCACCGCGAGTTTGGGCTGCTGCTGTTTATCATTCCGGGCGTGATTTCGGGACTGCTGGCGTCGGAGCTGGCGTTGCTGAAAACCCTTCTCGGGGCGATGCTGGCAGTGCCGGTGTGTCTGCTGATGATTCGCTGGGTGATTGAAGTCCCGCGTTCGCTGTGGCAGGAGCTGGCGTGGCTGTCGAGTGCCGTATTCTGGTGCGCGCTCGGGGCGCTGGTATGCGAGTTTATCTGGACGTTGTACAGTGCGAAACGCGGGCGTGAATAAGCCGCCCGCGGTATCAATCAGGCATACAGGCCGAGGTTAGCCTTGGCCCAGGCTTCAAAATCGGTGAAGCCGCCGATGTGCTGCTGGTCGACAAAAATCTGTGGGACGGTTTCAACCGGCTTGCCCACGGTTTTCTGCAGATCTTCTTTACTGATGCCTTCTGCATGAATGTCCACGTAGCGGTAGTTAAAGTCTTCGCGCTCGCTGGTCAGCTTCTCGGCAAGTTCCTTGGCGCGGACGCAGTACGGGCAACCTGGACGACCAAAAATAACGGTAAACATATTGACTCTCCTGAATGCTGTCACGGTGCCTTTCGGCGAATAGGGTCCATTGTGCCGGGCATGCGTCGCCAGTAAAAGAAGGTTCTGCCTTTCGTTTCGATGGTTTAGGGCTATGTTTTGCCAAATACAGCCGTCCAGGCCGTAACTATACTGGTGTCTCACTTTCTTTCTGACCGGGAAAAAACATGACGCCAACCATTGAGCTGCTTTGCAGCCACCGCTCTATCCGCCAGTTTACTGACCAGCCCATTTCCGATGAGCAGCGCGAAGCCATTATCAACGGCGCCCGGGCCGCATCGACGTCAAGTTTCCTGCAGTGCACGTCCATTATCCGCGTCACCGATCCGGCGCTGCGCGAAGCGCTGGTGCCGCTGTCGGGCGGCCAGCAGCACGTGGCGCAGGCCGCCGAGTTCTGGGTATTCTGCGCCGACTTTAATCGACACCTGCAAATTTGCCCTGACGCCCAGCTCGGTCGCGCCGAGCAGTTGCTGCTTGGCGCGGTGGATACCGCGATCATGGCGCAGAATGCGCTGGTCGCCGCAGAATCCCTCGGGCTCGGCGGGGTCTATATCGGCGGCCTGCACAACCATATTGAAGAAGTGGGCGAGCTGCTCGGGGTGCCGAAGTACGTGCTGCCGCTGTTCGGCCTGTGCCTCGGCTGGCCCGCTGACAATCCGGACGTCAAGCCGCGCCTGCCCGCGACGATTCTGATGCACGACAACCGCTATCAGCCGGTAGACGAAGCCGAGCTTGCGCGCTACGACGAGCAGGTGGCGCAGTACTACCTTTCTCGCGACAGCAACACCCGCCGCGACACCTGGAGCGACCACATTCGCCGCACCATTATTAAAGAGACGCGCCCCTTCATCCTCGCCTATCTCCACAAACAAGGTTGGGCTATCCGATAAAACCGCGCGGCGGTATGATACGCAGGAACTTTTAGGGCCATCACAACGAGGTCAAGGGTGAAAATTGCCATTTTGTCCAGGGACGGTACGCTCTGGTCCTGCAAACGTCTGAAAGAGGCCGCGACGCGCCGCGGCCACCGGGTTGAGATCCTCGACCCGCTCTCCTGCTATATGAATATCAACCCGGCATCGTCGTCCATTCACTATAAAGGACGCCAGCTGCCGCATTTCGATGCGGTGATCCCGCGCATCGGCTCCGCCATTACCTTTTACGGCACCGCCGCGCTGCGCCAGTTCGAGCTGCTGGGCAGCTATCCGCTCAACGAATCGGTGGCGATTACCCGCGCCCGGGACAAGCTGCGCTCGCTGCAGCTGCTGGCCCGCCAGGGTATCGATCTGCCGAAAACCGGCATTGCCCACTCCCCGGATGATACCCGGGATCTGATCGCCATGGTTGGCGGCGCGCCGCTGGTGGTCAAGCTGGTGGAGGGCACCCAGGGTCTCGGCGTGGTGCTGGCGGAAACTCTGCAGGCGGCGGAGAGCGTCATTGACGCCTTTCGCTGCCTCAACGCCCACATCCTGGTGCAGGAGTATATCCAGGAGGCGAAAGGGCGGGACATCCGCTGCCTGGTGGTGGGTGATGAAGTGGTTGGCGCCATCGAACGGCAGGCAAAAGAGGGCGAGTTTCGCTCCAACCTGCACCGCGGCGGCGTGGCGACCGTAGCCGAGATTACGCCCCAGGAGCGGGCTATCGCCATCAAAGCCGCGCAGACGCTGGGGCTCGACGTCGCGGGCGTTGATATCCTGCGCGCCAGCCGCGGCCCGCTGGTGATGGAAGTCAATGCTTCGCCGGGCCTTGAGGGCATCGAGAAAACCACCGGGCTCGACATCGCAGGGCGCATGATCCAGTGGGTCGAGCGCCAGGCGAAGCCGGACTTTTGTCTCAAAATGGGCGGATAGCCGCCGGCGCATAGCGCCGGCGCGCTTTTTTGCGTAAGCTATGGCGGTTTTATTTTCTTACACAGCAAGAGGTGACCGCTACCATGGATTCACTCGTCGTCCCGGGTCTGGACACGCTGCGTCAGTGGCTCGACGAAATGGGTATCAGCTTTTTTGAGTGCGATACCTGTGAGGCGCTGCATCTGCCGCATATGCAAAATTTTGAGGGCGTTTTTGACGCCAAAATCGACCTGCTTGACGGCGTGGTGCTGTTCTCCGCGCTTGCCGAAGTGAAACCCTCGGCGCTGCTGCCGCTGGCATCGGATCTCTCGTCGATTAACGCCAGCTCGCTGACGGTGAAGGCGTTTCTGGATATTCAGGACGATAACCTGCCGAAGCTGGTGGTGTGTCAGTCGCTGTCGGCGAACGTGGGGATAACCCGATCGCAGTTCGAGGCGTTCTTCCGCCAGAGCGAAGAGCAGATCTCGATGGTGATTCTGGAAGCCGGCTCTCACGACATGCTGTTTCGCGGCGAAGAAGAGCCGGTCCAGGAACAGCCGCTGCTCCATTTTCTCCACTGAGTCTCTCTTTTTCGCCGTGCAGCCGCCCCCCGCGGCTACACCTGTGCTGATTTATCCCTTCCCTGAAGAACAATTCACTATGATTGCCGCCGACTCCCGGCAGGCAATTCAGCGATCCCGGCCAAAAAATTGATAAAAACTGCTTTTGCTGCCGGGCTATCGCTCCCGGCGGCGGCTACAGTTATTCTGGCAACGCCTAATAACTTAACGTAACTATTACCACAACTTAACAAGGTGATAGCGCGCAAGCGGCTGGCCCCGCCCTCGAGTGCCGGGAGACATCGGCACCATTTCTCTGCCGGCTGACAAAAGATGCACGGTTTTTGCATACGCAGAAATATCGCTATTTTTGTTTTACCTATCAACGGACGTGGAGAAGGAAAGAGATATGACCGCCCTGAACAAAAAATGGTTAACTGGCCTCACCGCCGCTGCGCTGCTGGCAGCCTCCGCCGCCTCTCAGGCTGCAGATCAGAAAACCCTGCATGTCTATAACTGGTCTGACTATATCGCCCCGGACACCCTCGCCAATTTTGAAAAAGAGACCGGCATAAAAGTGGTGTACGACGTGTTCGATTCCAACGAGGTGCTGGAGGGCAAGCTGATGGCCGGCAGCACCGGCTATGACCTGGTGGTACCGTCGTCGCAGTTCCTCGAGCGCCAGGCCGAAGCCGGTATTTTCACGCCGCTGGATAAGAGCAAGCTGCCAAACTACAAAAATATGGACCCGGAGATGCTCAAGCTTGCGGCGGAAAACGATCATGAAAATAAGTACGGCATCCCCTACATGATGGTCACCACCGGCATCGGCTACAACGTTGATAAGGTCAAGGCGGCGCTGGGCAAAGACGCACCGGTGGACAGCTGGGACCTGATCCTCAAGCCCGAGAACCTTGAGAAACTGAAAAGCTGCGGCGTCAGCTTCCTCGATGCGCCGAGCGAAATTTACGGCACTGTTCTGCACTATCTTGGTAAAGATCCTAACAGTACAGATCCGAAAGACTACACCGGCGCGGCCAACGATCTGCTGATGAAGCTGCGGCCGAACATCCGCTATTTCCACTCCTCCCAGTACATCAACGACCTGGCTAACGGCGATATCTGCGTGGCCATCGGCTGGTCCGGCGACATCTTGCAGGCGGCGAACCGCGCGAAAGAAGCGAAGAACGGCGTCAACGTTGCCTACAGCATTCCGAAAGAGGGGGCGCTGGTTTACTTTGACATGTTCGCCCTGCCGGCGGACGCCAAAAATAAAGATGAAGCCTACCAGTTCCTCAACTACCTGATGAAGCCGGACGTTATCGCCAACATCAGCAACCACATCTACTATGCCAACGCCAACAAAGAGGCCACGCCGCTGCTGAGCAATGAGGTGCGCAGCAACCCGGGCATCTATCCGCCAGAGGCTATTCGCAGCAAGCTGTTCACCCAGAAGGTGATGCCGCCGAAAATCGACCGGGTGATCACCCGCGCGTGGACCAAAGTGAAAACCGGCAAATAGCGTTCGTAATAAGATGCCGCGGGCATCTGCACCAGCGCGGTGCGGATGCCCGAACCAGACCGATGTCCCGCACCATTTTGGGGATAACCGTACGGCAACCGGGCCGTACGCCCGTGAGATTTATACCGGAGAGCCGCTGAATTGAACGACGCCATCCCACGTCCGCAGTCCAAAGCCAGCAAGGCGCTGACCCCGCTGCTGGAGATCTGCAACCTGACCAAATCCTTTGACGACCAGCGCGCCGTCGACGACGTGAGCCTGACTATCTACAAAGGAGAAATTTTTGCTCTGCTCGGGCCCTCCGGCTGTGGGAAATCCACGCTGCTGCGCATGCTGGCAGGTTTTGAGCAGCCGACCGCCGGGCAGATCGTGCTCGACGGCGTTGACCTTTCGCAGGTGCCGCCTTACCAGCGGCCGATTAACATGATGTTCCAGTCCTACGCGCTGTTTCCGCACATGACCGTTGAGCAAAACATCGCTTTCGGCCTGAAGCAGGACAAGCTGCCGAAAGCCGAAATCAGCGTCCGGGTGGCAGAGATGCTAAGCCTGGTCCACATGCAGGAGTTCGCCAAACGCAAGCCGCACCAGCTCTCCGGCGGCCAGCGCCAGCGCGTGGCCCTGGCCCGCAGCCTCGCCAAGCGCCCCAAGCTGCTGCTGCTCGATGAACCAATGGGCGCGCTGGATAAAAAACTGCGCGACAGAATGCAGCTTGAAGTGGTGGATATTCTGGAGCGCGTCGGGGTGACCTGCGTCATGGTCACCCACGATCAGGAAGAGGCGATGACCATGGCCGGGCGTATCGCCATCATGAACCGCGGGAAATTCGAGCAGATTGGCGAGCCTGAAGAGATTTACGAGCATCCGGCTACCCGCTACAGCGCAGAGTTTATCGGGTCGGTCAACGTCTTCGAAGGCGTGCTTAAAGCGCGGGAAGAGGACAGGCTGGTGATTGACGCCCCGGGCCTGGTGCATCCGCTCAAGGTGGATGCCGATGCGTCGGTGGTGGATAACGTGCCGGTGCACATCGCCCTGCGCCCGGAGAAAATCATGCTCTGCGACGAGCCCCCGGCCAGCGGCTATAACTTTGCCGTCGGCGAGGTGACGCACATTGCCTATCTTGGCGATCTCTCCATTTACCACGTGCGGCTCAACAGCGGGCAGATAATCAGCGCCCAGCTGCAAAACGGCCACCGCTTCCGCCGGGGCCTGCCGACCTGGGGCGACGAAGTGCGCCTGTGCTGGGATGCGGACAGCTGCGTGGTGTTGACGGTTTAGGGGAGGGCGCACCATGAGTACATCACTACCGCCCGCGGGCGAAAAACCGCAGGCTGCCGGAACCTGGCTGGCCAGAATGCAGATGCGGCACGGGCGCAAGCTGGTGATTGCCCTGCCTTATTTGTGGCTTATTCTGCTGTTTCTGCTGCCGTTTTTAATCGTCTTCAAAATCAGCCTCGCGGATATGGCCCGGGCTGTCCCGCCCTATACCGATCTGCTGGAGTGGGCGGACTCCCAGCTGACGATGACGCTGAATATCGGCAACTATCTGCAGCTCACCGACGATCCGCTGTATATCGAAGCCTACCTCCAGTCGCTGCAGATGGCGGGAGTGTCAACGCTGTGCTGCCTGCTGCTGGGCTACCCGCTGGCGTGGGCGATTGCCCACAGCCGCCCGTCGACCCGCAACATTCTGCTGCTGCTGGTGATCCTGCCGTCGTGGACCTCGTTTCTGATCCGCGTATACGCCTGGATGGGCATTCTCAAGAGTAACGGTATTCTCAACAACTTCCTGCTCTGGACCGGGGTTATCGATCAGCCACTGGCGATCCTGCACACCAACCTGGCGGTCTACATCGGTATCGTTTACGCCTACCTGCCGTTTATGGTGCTGCCGATTTACACCGCCCTGACGCGTATCGACTACTCGCTGGTGGAGGCATCGCTGGATCTCGGCGCCCGGCCGCTGAAAACCTTTTTCAACGTCATTGTGCCGCTGACTAAGGGCGGCATTATCGCCGGCGCGATGCTGGTGTTTATTCCGGCGGTAGGGGAGTTTGTGATCCCGGAGCTGCTCGGGGGGCCGGACACCATCATGATAGGCCGCGTGCTGTGGCAGGAGTTCTTCAATAACCGCGACTGGCCGGTGGCCTCTGCGGTGGCAATTATCATGCTGCTGCTGCTGATCGTGCCGATCATGTGGTTCCACAAGCACCAGCAAAAACAGATGGGGGAAAACGGATGAACAACTTGCCGGTGGTTCGCTCGCCGTGGCGCATTCTGATCCTGATTATCGGCTTCACCTTCCTCTATGCGCCGATGCTGATGCTGGTTATTTACTCGTTTAACAGCTCGAAGCTGGTAACGGTGTGGGCCGGGTGGTCAACCCGCTGGTACGGCGAGCTGTTCCGCGATGATGCGATGATGAGCGCGGTGGGGCTGAGCTTAACGATTGCCGCCTGTGCCGCCACCATGGCCTGCGTGCTGGGGACGATTGCCGCCGTGGTGATGGTGCGTTTCGGCCGCTTTCGCGGTGCTAACGGTTTTGCCTTTATGATCACCGCCCCGCTGGTCATGCCGGATGTGATAACCGGCCTGTCGCTGCTGCTGCTGTTCGTGGCCCTCGGCCATGCCATTGGCTGGCCGTCGGATCGCGGTATGCTCACCATCTGGCTGGCACACGTCACCTTCTGTACCGCCTACGTGGCGGTGGTGATCTCCTCGCGCCTGCGCGAACTGGATCGCTCCATTGAGGAGGCGGCGATGGATCTCGGCGCTGCGCCGCTGAAGGTGTTTTTCATCATTACCCTGCCGATGATCATGCCGGCGGTGATTTCAGGCTGGCTGCTGGCGTTTACCCTCTCCCTCGACGACCTGGTGATCGCCAGCTTCGTTTCCGGTCCCGGCGCTACCACGCTGCCGATGCTGGTGTTCTCCAGCGTGCGGCTGGGCGTAAACCCGGAGATTAACGCCCTGGCCACGCTGATCCTCGCCGTCGTGGGGATCGTCGGTTTTATCGCCTGGTATCTGATGGCCCGCACAGAAAAGCAGCGAATGCGCGACGTCCAGCGTGCAAGACGCGGCTAAAGCACCTAAAATTCGAAACGTTGCGTTATCGTCTCCTCCACCCGGGGGAGACGTTTTCATGGAAGGCCACACGTGCGACTGTTTGCGAAATCACGACATTCCCATGCCCGACTGAATGTACCGACGCTGGTGCAGGTGGCGGCGTTCGCTATTATTCTCATCCGCGCGCTGGATCTGCTGATGGTGCTGAACCTGCTCGGGCTGCGGGGCATTGAGGCGTTTGTCCTGCGCAGCGTGCAGACCTGGTCGCTGACGCTGGTCTTTCTCTCCAGCCTGGTGCTGGTGTTTATCGAGATCTGGTGTGCGTTTTCGCTGATTAAAGGCCGCAATCCGGCGCGCTGGATTTACCTGGCGACCCAGATTATTGCCACCACTTATCTGTGGTCCGCTTCCCTCGGCTACGGTTATCCCGAATTGTTCAGCATCGCCGGGGAGTCGAAGCGCGAGATCTTCCGCTCGCTGGTGATGCAGAAGCTGCCGGATCTGCTGGTGCTGAGCCTGCTTTTTGTTCCTGCTACCAGCCGCCGCTTTTTCCGGCTCCAGTAAGGGTGGTACAATCCCCGCCCCCGAATTTGTAAGGTTTCTTTATGCAGTGCGCGCTCTATGACGCCGGCCGCTGTCGCTCCTGCCAGTGGATTGAACAGCCCCTTTCTCAACAGCTTGAGGCTAAAAGCCTTGATTTACGCCAGCTGCTGGGCGACGCGCCCGCCGCCGAATGGCTTCCTGCCGTCAGCGGTCCCGAGAAAGAGTTTCGCAACAAAGCCAAGATGGTGGTCAGCGGCAGCGTTGAAAGGCCGCTGCTGGGGATGCTGCATAAAGACGGCACTCCGGAAGATCTCACCGATTGCCCGCTCTATCCCGCGAGCTTTGCCCCGGTTTTTGAGGCGCTTAAACCCTTTATCGCCCGCGCCGGGCTGACGCCCTACAGCGTGGCCCGCCGGCGCGGCGAGCTTAAATATCTGCTGCTCACCGAAAGCCGCCTCGACGGCGGCATGATGCTGCGCTTCGTGCTGCGCTCGGAAGCTAAAATTGCCCAGCTGCGGGCGGCGCTGCCCTGGCTGCAGGCGCAGCTGCCGCAGCTAAAAGTGGTTAGCGCCAATATTCAGCCGGTGCACATGGCGATTATGGAAGGGGAGCAGGAGATCTTTTTCACCGAGGCGCAGGCCCTGGCGGAGCGCTTCAACGACGTGCCGCTGTGGATCCGCCCGCGCAGCTTCTTCCAGACCAATCCGGCGGTTGCCAGCGCGCTGTACGCCGCGGCGCGGGACTGGGTGCGCGCGCTGCCGGTAATGCATATGTGGGATCTGTTCTGCGGCGTCGGCGGCTTCGGCCTGCACTGCGCCACCCCGCAGATGCGGCTGACCGGGATCGAGATCTCGCCGGAAGCCATCGCCTGCGCCCGTCAGTCTTCCGGAGAACTGGGCCTGAGCAACCTGCATTTTCAGGCGCTGGACTCCACGCAGTTTGCCACCGGACAGGGCGCAGTGCCTGAGCTGGTGCTGGTTAACCCGCCGCGGCGCGGCATCGGCAGGGCGCTGTGCGACTATCTGAGCGCAATGGCACCGGCCTATATCATCTACTCCAGCTGTAACGCCCGCAGCATGGCCGACGACATCTCCCGTCTGCCGGACTACCGCCTGGCGCGGGTGCAGCTGTTCGATATGTTTCCGCACACCGCGCACTATGAGGTGCTGACGCTGCTGGTGCGCCGGTAAACGCTACGCGGTTGCGGGAGCTGGGGAGCGGGCGGGCAGGATAAACAGCCAGCGGCCCGGCCCGCGATCTGCCAGCTTCCATAATGCCAGCGCCGCCCCGGCGCACAGCAGCGTCATCGCCGCCGGATAGGCCGCGGCCCAGGCGAGGGAAAACAGCGGGTGTGCAAATCCGTACCGTTCGCCGTACTGAATCGCCAGCATGCCGAACAGCTCAATCAAAATGCGGTGCAGCACGTAGATCGGCAGCGTAATGCGGCCCAGCCTGTTGAAGCGCTGCATCGGCAAGTGGGCATTCAGCGCGCGGCAGCCGGCAATAGCCAGCAGTATCGCCAGCGCGGACGCGAAGAGATTATGCGACAGTCCGGCTGCGTGCAGCACCAGCGCCCCGCTGATAAGCAGCAGCCACGCGGGAATATGGCCTGTCCGCGCCTGGCTGAGAGAAATGACTCTTGCTGAGACGCAGGCACCCAGTGCGAAATAGATAAAATAGAGGCACAGGCTCTGCGGGCCCCAGCCGGGAACCAGCTTGAGGGCCGCGGCGGTATTGAGCAGCAGGCCCAGCGCCAGTAGCGGCCCGGCTCGGCCTTTACCCAGTTTTGCCACCAGCAGATAGCCAAACAGGGCGTAGATATACCACGCGCTGCTCATGCCTTTCAGGGTCAAACCGATCAGCGCAGAGAGCGAACCGGCATAAATAGCGTTGGTATTGGGCGATATTTGCTCGCCGGTAACGGCGTGAATGATCGACTGCACCGCCAGCCACTGCAGCAGGCACCAGAGCAGATACAGATACAGCAGATTTGCCAGCCGACCGCGGGCCAGCTCCCGCCACGAGCGGGTGAAAATACTGCGCCGGGCCAGAAGTCCGGAAACAAAAAAGAATGCTGGCATCCGGAAAGGGGAGAGGTGCGCATTGAACGCTTCCCAGCAGAGTGCTATCTGCCTGCCAGCGGAAAGTGAGGGAACGGTACTGGCGAATCCCGGCTCGGTCACGTGAAACAGCACCACCAAAAGAATACAGGCGGCTTTCAGGGTGCTGACCCAGCCGATATCGCCGTGTTGCAGCGGTTTATTCTCCATGAGCAATGATTATATTTTCTGCGGCAGCTGCCAGTGCTGGCCCATCAGCACATCCAGCTCTTCACCAAACCCGGTAACGTATCCTGCGGCGGGCGTCAGGGTAATTTCACTGAAATACAGCGCCCCGTCGTGAACCAGCCAGTCGATGCGGGAATACTCCATATTGTAAGAGAGCTTGATGCTGTTGCTGAGCGCCTCGGCGGCAATCTTTTTATTCTCCTCGCTAAGCCGGTACTCGCCTTTATAAGCGGTATCAAAATTATTAACGAAGGTTGAGGAAACCGGATTTTTTTGCCGATAGCGCTCAATCACCTGCAGCACAAAGAACACCTCACCGCGCTGTTTGAAAATGTGAAACTTATAATCAACCGGCGGGTTGTCGATATCGCCAATCATCCTTTCAACCATAATTTTGCGGCTGATGTTGCGATAGTGGTATTCGCAGCTGATATTTGAAAAATCAACGTTCATCCAGCGCTTTACCTGCTTGAGGATCTGCCGGCAGCCCTCATGGGTTGGGTAATCATTGACAAAAATAATCATCCCGGAGCCGTGATTGGGTTTTATCACCGCGCGGTTGAGGTTGAGTATGTCACCCCGGAAGCTTTCAGCACTGGAGTAGACTTCAAGCAGAGGCACCAGATAGTCGGCACCGATAACCGCGCAAACATAATTACGCACTTTAAATTTGTCGGCAAAGTTGCTGTAGGCGTGTTCGTTAAAACATTGGGTGCGCTTGCGCTTGATAATTTTTTCACTAAATTTCTGAGGGTTCGACAGATTGGGGAAATGGCCAAACGCCCGGCGATACTGAATCATATCTCTGAAATACCAGGGTACAGTTTTAAATAATGAACTCACGACAACATTCATATTATCTTCCTCTGAGAGTGAATAGATGCATTTTCAAAACAGCACGCTGCTTAAAGAAATAATTAAGTACCGTCAGCGATACCAGCTCAGTAGTTACTGCCGCCCAGGCGGCGCCTGTTATTCCGTACTCCTTAACTAAATAACCCGTGATAGCGATACTAAAAACAAGGCTGAATACGGTTTTTATCGATAAGTAATAAAAGCCTGAATGGTGCATAATATAGCGATAGGTTACGCTACCCATAAATGAAAGCGTTGCGGCTATCGACAATATCATTAAAGGCTCCCTGGCGAGGGTAAACTCAGCGCCGTACAGTTTCGGGATCAGAAAGCCGCTGGCAATAATAACCATGATATTTAATGTTGCTGCCAAAACGGTAACCCAGCGCAGCAGGGCCCCGACTCTTTTCTTTGCGCGCCCGCTATCGGTTTCTGCGTAAATAGAGGCGTAGCAAGATGTTATAAACGGATTAATTAATGCTCCCGTTCCGGTAGCCAGCACGGTGGCGACAGCGTATATCCCCAGCTGAACGCTGCCGGCATAGTGATAAATAAAAAAATTCTGGCTTTGGGTATACAGCGCAATTGACAGCGACGAGAACACCAAATGCTTACCGCTGTGTAAAAAATAGCGCCGATAGTGTTTAATATCTCCTTCTGCCAGGGTTACGGCATGATTTCTGAGATACTTTCTTCTTCTTAATAAGCATGGCAATGCACTATTGACCACAATGGGTAATACCAGCCACAGCGGCTTGAGCATCAGCGTGACGACGGCAGTACGCAGTGCCAGTGTCGTAATAAGCCCGTAGCTATTGATTACCGTGTTATATTTAGACATCAACCGGGCATTATAGTAAACCGCATAAACATCCAGCGTGCTGAACAGCGCGCTTGCCGCAACGGCGGCTGAAAGAATAAAAAACGTCTCATCTTTCGCACAATAAAAGTAGATCTCAATCGGGCACGCAAGCAGTAACAATATAACCACTCTTGAATGACCGGTGGCCTGCAGGCAGCGGCTGCCGGAACGTGGATTTTTACTGACCCGGCGAAACAGCGTGCTTTCGCTCCCCCATTTTGCGATAACCTGAACAACCTGATAAACGGCAATCAGGTAGGTTAGCTGTCCCGTCAGGCCGGGACCAAGATATCGTGCAAGCCAGGCGCCGATTAAGAAAAAACCCGCCACCAGGACAATCTTCTCGACAAACATCCACAGCGTGTTAATGAGGGTTTGCTTATTCATCTGCACGTCCCTGCTTTTTTAAACGAGTGGCGCGAATTAAATCTTAATGGCGCTACAACGCGTGCTGATAGATATATTTCCCTGCTATCTCCGCCTGTTTGAAATAGTAGCGTTGAGGCTCTTCTAAAGTAAATATCCGAAAAGTCACTATTTATTTAACAATCTTGTAACATTACTAACAAGAATTTGCAGCGTGCGTTTATAAAGCAATACGGAAAGTCCGCTGATGTGAAACAGGACAAACAGCTCCTCCTTCTTTTCAATCATCAATCTTTCCTGAATGCTCTTGATCCTGTTCTTAGACGTCCCTTCAGAGATATTGAGTATTCTGGCGATCAGACCGTGGCTGGCCCCCAGGCAATAAAGTGTAAGATTGCTTTTGTGGCTGTCTTTCAGCTCCGGGAGTAACTTTTCCAGCCGTTCAATAGCGGCGGAGATCCCCGGTGAGAATTTATTTTTAAAAATGACTTTGCGATAAATGTTAGAAAATTGCCAAAGCGTTAATGCGATCCCTTCGATCACCAGTTTCGAAATAATAAAATCCCAGCGGTGGCCTTTAACGCTAATATTTTCTTCAATGATAATGCCGAAATCCAGCGCCTGCACTTCCAGTTCGAGAGCGCTTAATTTATATGAGGTTTCAAAATCAAGTGTTGGCAACCATTCGGTCAGTTGCAAATTCCCTAACAGTTTCTCGGTAAATGAGTGATTACATATCAGAAACTGACCACTATTTTCCCGCAGGCAAATAGGATCGGCTGAGAGATTTATAATCTTCTGTAGATAATGATAATATATACCTTTAGGTTCGTTGATAGTCTGATTCATCGCTAAAAGACCCTTGCTCTAAAATATCCTTAACTATTTCCAGCCTACTCTCGGCAGACTCTCGAATTGAAATATAGAAACGAGCGAACGCTCATAATTGAATCAATTATCAGAAGTAATAGAATAATTTTGCTGTGACGAAAATAATTGCTGCCAATCCTGCTGGCGACTATCAAATGTGCATCACGAGGAGGGGGCAACTTTTCGCGATGACGGGACCGGCCAGACTTCTGTCAGCAAGCTGCTGGCGGCTGGTTCCGGCAGGCATTAACATCGCCGAGCAAATTCTCCAGCCGCGGGCAGCTGCGGTCTCAGGCGGACTGCCGGAAATGCTAGCGCAGCACACAGTAAGGCAGTGCAGTAGCCAGCCCCCGGCACTGTTTTCGGCATCACCGAAAACAGTGAAGTAGTGGCGGAAAGCACCAGGTCTTTCAGTAATAAATATCCGTGGTTTGATTTTTGTTATATATGCCATATGCACCTCGTTTTGATACATGGTAAAGGACTCACTATTCTCTGCCAATATAATAATGCGTAAGGTTTAAGTTTCTTGTTTGCTATATTTTCTGGGTTTATTCTCTGCCTATTTATTCATTAATGACATCATTAGCTTAATATTGTTGATTAAATGGTTTAATCCGCTGCGTGGCGCTACCGGAAACTAAATCACCTGGCTTGCTTTCTGAATAATCTTAACTGCCGTCGTAAGATTAAATATATGGCGTCGTTTTGCTGACGCTTTTTAATAAGTAGTGAATTTTAATTATATATTAATCAAATGGTTGTGCTGTACATTGCCTTTAGCATCAGAAACTATTCAGGCTTTTTGAAAAGAAAGTGAAAAATTTATCTGGTAGAAAGCATAAATACATCCCATTGCAATGAGCCACATCGCTTTTAAGGATGAGAAAGATAGCATTTATTACCAGGACAATGCCGAGGCCATTTATCATTAATTTTTAAAAAATAGGATATTCCTCAGTATAAAATATTTATTAGGCAAATAAATCAAAGTACTTGCAGGCGGAAACAGATCGAATCCCTGTGGGCGAGCAGGAGCCGCTGAGCTGTTTGAATAGAGGTACATACAGCCTGAGGGACCACGAATATAAACAAAATGTGATCACTTGCGATCGCGACTTACGCTAAGCTGTGCAAAAGAGAGGCGACGGTGAGTTCATGAATACATTGAAAAAAATCCTGCTGGTCGAAGACGATCCGGACATTGCCGCGCTGCTGGAGCTTAACCTGCAGGATGAAGGCTATCAGATAATCCACGAAAGCAGCGGTGAGCGGGCGCTGGGGCTGCTTGAACAGCAGGTGTGGGACGCGGCGATCCTCGACATTATGCTGCCCGGTGTTGACGGGCTTGAAATCTGCCGCCGCATCCGCCGGATGGATCGCTATCTGCCGGTGATTATTATCAGCGCCCGCAGCAGCGAGGCGCAGCGGGTGCTGGGGCTGGAAACCGGCGCCGATGACTATCTGGCGAAGCCGTTTTCGGTGCTGGAGCTGGTGGCGCGCGTCAAAGCGCTGTTTCGCCGTCAGCAGGCGATGGGCGAAAGCATTCTGCTGGAGAGCGGGGCTATCGCGCTGCACGGCCTCAGCATCGATCCGCTCGCCCGCACCGTACTGCTGCGCGACGTGGCGCTGGATCTGACGCCGCGCGAGTTTGACCTGCTGTACTGGTTTGCCCGCCATCCCGGCGAGGTTTTTTCGCGTCTTGCACTGCTTGAACATGTCTGGGGCTACCAGCACGAGGGTTACGAGCACACCGTTAATACCCATATCAATCGTCTGCGGATCAAAATTGAGCATAACCCTGCCGAACCGGACATTATCCTTACCGTCTGGGGCAAGGGCTATAAATTTGCCCCCGGAGGCGGCGCGTGAGCCGCGCCATGAGCCTCACCCAGCGTCTGACGCTGGTGTTCACCGGTATTTTGCTGCTGTGCGCGGCAATCACCTGCGGCGTGCAGCTGTACAGCAGCAGTCAGTTCGGCAACGCTATGATGCAGCGCCTTTCGGCAAGCCTGGCACAGCAGATTGTCAGCCGCGAGCGGCTACTCGATGACGACGGTAAGGTCAATCAGCAAACCGTGAAGATGCTCTTCGATCGGCTGATGGTGTTTAATCCCAGCGTCGAGCTCTATCTTATCTCGCCGGACGGGCAGGTGCTGGCGGACGCCGCGCCGCCAGGTCACATCAAGCGCCAGCGGGTGGCTATCGCCCCGCTGACGCACTTCTCCGCCGGAGCAAACTGGCCGGTGTACGGCGACGATCCGCGCAGTCTTGATAAGCAAAAAGTGTTTAGCGCCGCCCCGGTTTATCAGGACGGCGCGCTGCGGGGCTACCTGTACATTATTTTGCAGGGGGAGAAGTCCAACGCGCTCGCCGACACCGCGTGGCACGAGACGCTGCGCAGCACGCTGCTGTGGTCGCTGCTGGTGGTAGCGCTCTCCGCACTGCTGGCGGGGCTGCTGGCGTGGCGGTGGGTGACGCGGCCGGTCCGCCAGCTCACCGCCCGGGTGCAGCGTCTGGATCGGGACAGCCTCGCGGCCATTAAGCAGCTGGCGCAGGAGACGCCGCAGGCGAACCCCGGCGGTGATGAGGTGGCGGTGCTGCGCAACAGCTTTATCGAACTCTCCGGGCAGGTTGCCCGGCAATGGGAGGCGCTGGCGGACAGCGATCGCCAGCGGCGGGAGTTTATCGCCAATATCTCTCACGACCTGCGCACGCCGCTCACCTCCCTGCTGGGTTATCTGGAAACCCTGACCTTGAAAGCAGACACCTTGTCGGCGGAAGAGACACGCCGCTATCTGGGTATTGCCCTGCGCCAGGGCCACAAGGTGCGGCATCTCTCCCAGCAGCTGTTCGAACTGGCAAAGCTCGAACATGGCAGCATAAAGCCCCAGCGCGAGCCGTTTGCCATCGGCGAGCTGATTCAGGACGCGGCGCAGAAGTTTGATCTGGCTATTGAGACGCGCCGGCTGCATCTGGAGGTCGAGATCCCCCGCGGGCTGCCGCTTCTGAATGCCGATGTGTCGATGATTGAGCGGGTGGTGACCAATCTGCTGGATAACGCCGTGCGCCATACGCCGGCGGGGGGCACTATTCGGCTGCGGGTGTGGCTTGATAACGGGGAGCTGCAGGTGGAAGTGGCCGACAGCGGTCCGGGGGTTGACGCCGCCCTGCAGGAGAGCCTGTTTCAGCGCCCTTCGGCGCTGGGGCTGGAGGCGATGCGCGAGGACCGCGGCGGCCTGGGACTGCTTATCGTCCGGCGGATGCTGGAGCTGCACGGCGGCGGGATCCGCCTGATGGAGGCCGCCAGCGGCGCCTGCTTCCGCTTTTTTGTCCCGCTATAAAAAACGCCCCGGGCGGGGCGTTCAGATCACTGCGGGAACCACTGGTCGCTGATTTTCTGGTAGGTGCCGTCGGCTTTAATGGCTTTAAGCGCGGCGTTCAGCTTCTCCAGCAGCGCCTTGTTGTCCGGGCGCACGGCGATGCCGAGGCCGGTGCCGAAGTACTGCGGATCGGTGACTTTGGCGGTTGCAGGGCCGAGCTGCGGATTGGTTTTCAGCCATTCGTTAACCACTGCCGTATCACCAAACACCCCGTCAATGCGGCCGTTTTTCAGGTCAATTATTGCATTCTGGTAGCTGTCGTAGGCCACGGTTTTCACTTCCGGGTGCTTGTCCTGCAGGTACTTCTGGTGCGTGGTGCCGTTCTCCATGCCGATGCGCTTGCCTTTCAGCTCGTCAAAGGAGTGGTAAGCGTCTTTCTTCGCAATCACCAGCGCCGAGTTGGCGTAATAGGGATCGGTAAATGCCACCTGCTTGCTGCGCTCCGGGGTAATGTCCATACCGGAAATCACCGCGTCATATTTGCGGAATTTGAGCGCCGGGATCAGGCTGTCAAACGCGTGGTTGGTAAAGGTGCACTGCGCCTGCATCTGGCTGCACAGCGCCTTCGCCAGATCCAGGTCGAAACCGACAATCTGATTGCTGGCGTCCAGAGATTCAAACGGCGGGTAGGTGGCGGAAACGCCGAAGCTGATTTTCTCCGCCGCAGAGGCGCTAAAAGTAAAGGCGGCTACGGCCGCGGCCAGAATCAGTTTTTTCATGGTAGAGCTCCCGGGGATCGGTTTTATTGGTGTTGTGTCCGGGAATTACCTTGCCACTGAGTGAATTTATATTCAATAGATGTGATTAAATATTTCTCATGAAAATAAAAAAGGCGGAGAGTCAATATGGCTCTCCGCCCGGTTTTTGTTTTTTATGCAAATTAGCTGCGGTGTTCAAACGCCAGTGCTTTGCGCTCAATAAGGCGCATCAGCAGGGTCAGCAGACCGTTCACCACCAGATAGACAATCCCCGCCGCGCCGAACACCATCACGTCGTAGGTGCGGCCGTACAGCAGCTGGCCGTGGCCCATCACTTCCATCAGGGTAATGGTGTAAGCCAGAGACGTACTCTTAAACACCAGCACCACTTCGTTCGAGTAAGAGGAGAGGGCGCGCTTAAACGCGTAGGGCAGCAGAATGGCGAGCGTATCTTTCTTACTCATTCCCAGCGCGCCGCAGGACTGCCACTGGCCTTCCGGGATCGCACGGATGGCGCCGTAAAAAAGCTGGGTGGTGTAGGCGGCGCTGTTGAGCGACAGGGCAATCATCGCGCACAGCCACGGCTCGGACAGCAGATGCCAGATAACCGGGTATTCCTGCAGCTGCGGGAACTGGCCCGGCCCGTAATAGATCAGGAAGATCTGCACCAGCAGCGGCGTACCGGTGAACAGCGTGATGTAGCCGCGCACCACCCATACCAGCACCGGCGTTTTAAGCGCCAGTACCACGGTAAACACCAGCGCCATAATCAGGGCAACGATCAGCGAGGCGGCGGTTAGCGTCAGGCTGGTATGCAGCCCCTTCATCAGTTCGGGCATGTACTCAAGCATCAGCCTGGCCTCCGTTCAAAGCGAGTCGCGCGCAGGTCAATGCGGTTGAGAATGTACTGGCTCAGCAGAGTGATCACCAGATAGATGGCCGCCGCCACGATATACCAGGTAAAGGGCTCCTGGGTGCGGGTGGCGATGCTTTTCGTCTGCAGCATCAGGTCGTTAACGCTGATAAGCGACACCAGCGCAGTATCTTTCAGCAGCACCAGCCACTGGTTGCCGAGCCCCGGCAGCGCGTGGCGCCACATCTGCGGCATCACCAGCCGAAAGAAGATGGCGCTTTTGCTCATCCCCAGCGCCTGGCCGGACTCCCACTGGCCCGCGGGTACCGCTTTCAGCGCGCCGCGCAGGGTCTGCGAGGCATAGGCGGCATACAGCAGGGAGAGGGCGATAGCGCCGCACAGGAACGGGCTGACGTCGAAGTTTTCTATCTGCATCTGGACGGGAATCTGCACGAAACCGAGGTTAAGCGTGAAGCCGTCCGACAGCATCAGCAGCAGCTGGGAGGAGCCGAAATAGATAAACAGGACCACCAGAATTTCCGGCAGCCCGCGCAGCACGGTCACCAGCGCGGTGCCGATCCACGCCACCGGGCGCCACGAAGCTGACTCCCACACGGCGAAGATCATAGCCAGCACCAGGCCGATGGCCAGCGCGCAGAGCGCAAGGCCGACGGTCATGCCGGCGGCGCTTGCTAATGGAAACATTTCGTTCATCAAGACTTACTTCTGGAACCATTTATTGTAGATATTCTGGTAAGTGCCGTTCTGCTTCACTTTATCCAGCGCAGCGTTGAATTTCTGCTGCAGTTCAGTGTTGCCCTGGCGCAGGGCGATGCCCAGGCCGGTACCGAAATAGTCTTTATCGGTTACCTTATCGCCCACGGCGGCCAGCTTATCGTTAGATTTCAGCCACTCGGTGACGACCGCGGTGTCGCCAAACACCGCGTCAATGCGGCCGTTCTGCAGATCCAGCTTCGCGTTCTGATAGCTGTCGTAAGGCACGGTGGTGATTTCCGGATGTTTGTCGGTAATGAATTTCTGGTGAGTTGTACCGTTCTGCACGCCGACTTTTTTGCCTTTCAGCTGATCGACGGTGGCGTATTTGCCTTTCTGGCCGACGAACAGGGCGGAGTTGTCATAGTACGGGTTGGTGAACAGCACCTGCTTTTCACGCTCGGGCGTAATGTCCATCCCGGCCATCACCGCGTCGATGCGGCGGAACTTGAGGCTTGGGATCAGGCTGTCGAAGGCCTGGTTGTTAAAGGTACAGGTGGCGTCAATCTCTTTACACAGGGCGTTTGCCAGATCCACGTCGAAGCCGACGATTTTATTGTTGACGTCGGTAGACTCAAACGGAGGATAAGAGGCTTCCGTGGCGAAACGGATAGTCTGGGCCGCAGCGGCAGAGAGGCTAACGCTTGCGAGCAGAGCGGCAATCACGATTTTTTTCATTGTCATTATTCCTGAAGCACCAGTGTGAAAAGTCAGTGTGAGAGATAGTGTTTAAACGCCTCGGTCTGCGGAGCAGTAAAGCACTCCGCACCACCTTGTTCAACAATGTGGCCGTTTTCCATGTAGATAACGCGGCTGGCGGTTTTGCGCGCCACTTCTACTTCATGGGTGACGATCACTTGCGTGATTTGGGTCTGCGCCAGCTCGCGAATAATGCTGACGATCTGGGCGGTGATTTCCGGATCCAGCGCGGCGGTAGGCTCGTCAAACAGCAGCACCTGCGGCTCCATCATCAGCGCCCGGGCAATGGCCACGCGCTGCTGCTGGCCGCCGGAGAGGTGCAGCGGATAGCGGTCGCTGAAGGGTTTAAGCTGGAGGCGGTCGAGCAGCTTTTCTGCCCGCGCCTTCGCCTGCTCTTTCGGCAGGCCGAGCACCCGGCAGGGCGCCTCAATCAGGTTGTGCAGCACGGTCAGGTGCGGCCACAGATTGTACTGCTGAAAAACCATGCCGACGTTCTGGCGCAGCTCGCGAATGGCTTTATCGGACGGCGCTCTACTGAAGTTAAACTGGTTGCCCGCAATGGAAAGTTTACCGGAGCGCGGCATTTCCAGCAGGTTGAGCACCCGCAGCAGGGAACTTTTTCCCGCGCCGCTAGGGCCAAGCAGCACCAGCGTTTCACCCTGGGGGCAATCCAGGGATATATCAAACAGCGCCTGGTGGGCGCCGTAGAAGCAGTTAATACCCTCTAGTTTTATACTCATCCAGCAGATCTAACCAATAGCAATTAAGACGGCAGATAATATCGCTAACAGAATAGTTATGCAATATTTATGCGTTAAAACTTAAATATAAAGCAAGTTTATGAGTAAAACCGGCGCAGTATCGCAGAATTAACCCGCAGAAATGACAATGCCGGTCGCCCTGCGGCGTACCGGCATTTTATTCAGTTTCGCGTTAACTTAACGCTTTTCGATCATCTGGCGCAGGGTGCCCGTCGGGGCGTTGTTGGCCGGGCTGAGGTAGCGTACGTCGTCGACCGCCCAGCACTGGCCTTCGCGAACCATCAGCACTTCATCCTGCCAGCGCTTGTCGCCCTGGTGCAGGGTAACGCGTAGCGGAATGTTGCGCGCGTCGGTATTGGGAATGGTGGAGGCGCTGGCGACGTCGGCGCTGTCCGGCAGCGTGGCGGAGGCATTAAACGGATCGTTGTTCAGCAGCGCCTGCTTCTGCGGATCCCGGCGGGCGGCGTCGAGAATTTTTGCAAAGTCATCGCTCAGGTACGGGCGCAGGGCGGTAAGATCGGCGTTGCGGTGCTGGATGCGGTAGTCATAAAACGCCTGAGCTACGGTATCCGGTCCGCCTTCAACGCAGGGACCGGCGCGCTGGCCAACGTCCTTGAACGCCGGCGTCACGGTGGTACAGGCGCTGAGCAGAAGCGCGCAGGGAAGAGCGAGAGCAGCAATGGAGTAGCGCATTATTGATTTCCTTATAGAATGTCTGTACCCGTCATCATTCAAACGGCTGATGTACTGATTTTCCTCATCCGTCCTGCTAGCCTGAGTTACGGCGCTCGGATTGCTGTCGCGGCATACCGCGGCGGCAGGATCGCCGGAACAGGGACTCGTCAACGCGTTGAGGATGGTTGTCATACAGCCCGAACGATTAAGGGTATACGGTCTCAGGTTTTTTTAAAGCATAGCGCATCGCCAAATTAAAGTTTTGGTCAACTGAGCTAAGGTATTGATGAAGGAGGACGAATGCAATACTCAACAACCCCCACCCTGGAAGGGCAACCGATCGTCGAATATTGCGGCGTGGTTACCGGTGAAGCAATTCTCGGCGCCAACATTTTCCGCGACTTTTTTGCCGGCATTCGCGATATCGTCGGCGGCCGCTCCGGCGCTTATGAAAAAGAGCTGCGCAAGGCGCGGGAGATTGCGTTCAAGGAGCTGGGCGAACAGGCCAAAAGCCTCGGTGCCGATGCGGTTGTGGGCATCGATATTGACTATGAAACGGTAGGTAAAGACAGCAGCATGCTGATGGTCAGCGTGAGCGGAACCGCCGTGAAGACCCGCCGATGAAACGCCTGTTGCTGATTTTATCCCTGGCGCTGCTGCTGGCGGGCTGCGCCTCGGAAGAGAAAGAGAAGGCTCAGGGCGTGGTGAACAAGCAGGGTTATCAGCTCGATACGCTGCACCCGGCGCGCAACGCCTATCCGCGCATTAAGATTCTGGTGCTGCACTACACCGCCGGGGATTTTGACGTTTCGATGCAGACCCTGACCGGCTCGCAGGTCAGCGCCCATTATCTGGTTCCCGCCACGCCGTATATGCAAAAGGGCAAGCCGCGCATCTATCAGCTGGTGCAGGAGAAAGATCTGGCGTGGCACGCCGGGCCGAGCTTCTGGCGCGGCGCAACCCGCATAAACGATACGTCGATAGGCATTGAGCTTGAGAATGCCGGCTGGCAGAAAAGCGGCGGCGAGAAAACCTTCGCCCCCTTTGCGCCGCAGCAGATTGACGCGCTGATCCCGCTGGTGAAAGACATTGTCGCCCGCTACCACATCGACCCCGAAAACGTGGTGGCCCACGCCGATATTGCCCCGCAGCGCAAAGACGATCCGGGCCCGATGTTCCCGTGGCTCCAGCTGGCCCGCACGGGGATTGGCGCATGGCCGGACAGCAGCCGCGTCTCTTACTATCTGCACGGCCGCTCGCCCTCCACGCCGGTGGCGCGCGCTACGCTGCTCGACCTGCTGGGCCGCTACGGCTATGAGGTAAAACCCGGGATGACCGCGCAGCAGCAGAAGCGGGTGATAATGGCATTTCAGATGCACTTCCGCCCGGCGCGCTGGGATGGACAGGCCGACGCCGAAACCCAGGCTATCGCCGAAGCGCTGCTGGAGAAATACGGCGAGGCGTGATGTCAGAGGTGCAGCTTGCCGTGGTCTTTCAGCCACAGAGCAGTCTGCACAATCCCTTCATCCAGCGAGACGATGGGACGGTAGCCCAGCTCCTGCTCCGCGCGCGAAATATCGAGCGTGAAGTCGAAGTTGAGCTTGGAGACGCCGTAGTGAGTCAGCGCCGGCTCTTTCGCTGACTTGCTGCCCAGCCGCTCCATGCTGCGGGCAATCATATCGAGCATCGGGTAGGGCACCGAGCGAATGCGGCATTTAATGTCGAGTTCGCTAATCAGCTTCTGCACGATGCTTTTCAGGCTGCGGGATTCGCCGTTGGTGATGTTGTACGCCCGTCCTGAAGGCAGCGCATCGCATTCGGGCTGGCTTGCCAGCCACATGGCATGCACCGCGTTTTCGTAATAGGTCATATCCACCATCGCCGATCCGCCGCGCGGCAGCAGCACACTGCCGTAATGCTGCATCATCTGCGCCAGCCGCGGAATAAACACCTTATCGTGCGGGCCAAACAGGCTCTGCGGCCGTAGCACCGTAAAGCGGGTGTTGGGGTTGGC
>NZ_CAJYMB010000056.1 GCF_913775985.1 uncultured Pluralibacter sp.
GCTCAGCCGCAGCCACTGGGGCATGGTGGCCGGACACGTTGGCATGGCGGTGACCGTGGTTGGGATCGCCTTTAGCCAGAACTACAGCGTGGAGCGTGACGTGCGCATGAAGCCCGGCGACAGCGTCGATATCCACCACTATCACTTCACCTTCCAGGACATTCACAACATCGTCGGCCCCAACTACAGCGGCGGCGCGGCGATTATCGACGTCCGGCGCGGGGAGCATCATGAAGCTACCCTGCGGGCGGAGAAGCGCTTTTACAGCGCCAGCCGCCAGGTGATGACCGAAGCAGCCATCGACGGCGGGCTGACGCGGGATCTGTATGCTGCCCTCGGTGAAGAGCTGGACGACGGCAGCTGGGCGGTGCGTCTTTATTACAAACCGTTTGTGCGCTGGATCTGGTACGGCGGTGGGCTGATGGCTCTCGGCGGACTGCTGTGCATGCTCGATCCGCGCTATCGCCTGCGCAAAAACCTCAAGGAGGCGCAATGAACCGCAAGCTGCTTTTTATTCCGCTGGCGCTGTTTCTGGTGCTGGCCCTGGCCCTGATGTGGCAGCTGATGCGCAACGCCGACGGCGACAGGCCCACCGATCTGGAGTCGGCGCTGGTAGGTAAACCGCTGCCGGTCTTTAACCTGGCGTCGCTCGACAATCCGGATGAAAAGCTGGGGCGCGATGCGCTACTTAACGGCAGGCCGTTCCTGCTGAACGTCTGGGCTACCTGGTGCCCGACCTGCCGCGCCGAGCATCAGTATCTCAACGGCCTTACCGCCCAGGGCGTGCGCATTGTCGGTATGAATTACAAGGACAACCGGCAGAAAGCGGTGACCTGGCTTAAGACCCTCGGCAACCCTTACGCCCTGAGCCTGTTTGACGGCAGCGGGATGCTGGGGCTGGATCTCGGGGTTTACGGCGCGCCGGAAACCTTTCTCATCGACGGCAAGGGCATTATCCGCTACCGCCACGCGGGCGAGATGAATGCGCAAATCTGGCAGCAGGAGCTGCTGCCCCTGTGGCAGAAATACAGCCGGGAGGCGCCGTGAAGCGAGTGATATTTGCCGCACTGCTGGTGCTGTTCAGCGCTGCCGCCGCGGCGGCCATCGACACCTGGCAATTTAAAAGTGAAGCGCAGGAGCAGCAGTTCCGCGAGCTTACCGGGGCGCTGCGCTGCCCGAAGTGCCAGAACAACAGCATCGCCGATTCTAACGCGATGATTGCCCACGACATGCGCCAGAAGGTGTATGAGCTGATGCAGCAGAGCAAGAGCCGGGAAGAGATCGTCGACTATATGGTGGATCGCTACGGCAATTTCGTGACTTACGAACCGCCGGTAACGCCGTCGACCCTCATTTTATGGCTGCTGCCGGCGCTGTTTATTCTCGGCGGCGGCATAGTTATCTGGCGCAGCAGCAGGCGGTCTAACGCTGCTGCCGGGCTGGATGCGAACGAGCAGCAGCGCCTGCAGGCGCTGCTGGATGAAGATAAAAGGACGCCGCGATGACCGCTATGTGGATTGTGATTGCCCTGCTGCTGGCTGTCAGCGTCGGGCTGCTGTTTGTACCCTGGTCGGATAAGCGCAATATCAGCCGCGACAGCCTCAACCAGTTTATCTACCGCCAGCGGCTGAACGAGCTGGAGAGCAACAGCGACAGCGTCGATCTGCAGCAGCGCGAGGCGCTGGTAGCGGACCTGCAGAAAAACCTGCTGGATGATATTCCGCCGTCGGCGGCGGTGCGCGCCAGGCGTGCCGGACAGTGGGTTTATCTGCCGGGCGCGGTGGCGCTGGTGGCGCTGACCCTGGGAACCTTTTTCAGCACCAGCAGCCTGATGCAGGTCAGCGAATGGCAGCAGATAACCCGGCAGACCCCGGCGCTGCTGCAGCGGGCGATGAATCCCGGGCGGGATCCGCTCACCGTCAACGATTTGTCGCATCTGGCGCTGGGGCTGCGTACCCGCCTGCAGGCAAACCCCGATAACCTCGACAGCTGGGTGGTGCTGGGGCGCATCGGCGTGGTGCTGGATAACTATCCCCTCGCGTCCCAGGCGTTTGAGCGCGCCTGGCGGATGGCGCCGCAGCGGCGCGATGTGAAAACCGGCTACGCGGAGATCCTGCTGCGCTCGCCCGATGAAAGCGATCGCCGGGTGGCGGACGTGCTGCTGAAAGAGCTTATCCAGCAGGAGCCGGGCGACCCGCAGGTGCTCGGGCTTATTGCGTTCAGCGCCTACGGCCGGGAGCAGTATCCGCAGGCCATCAGCGCCTGGCAGAAAATGCTGCAGGTGCTTCCTCCCGCTGACAGCCGCCGCAGCGTTGTCGAGCGCAGCATCGCCAGCGCCGAGCAGAAACTGAAGACGGAAAGTAAGTAAGGAAACGCCGCCGGGCGGACGCCCGGCGGCAGGAAGCCGGTTACGGCTTCAGGGAAGGCTGCTGCTTAAGCTCCTCATCGGGTATCTCTTTGCGAATAGCGCTCACGTCTGACGCGTCAACCTTCGGCGCATCGTTACCCCAGCTGCTGCGGATAAACGTCAGCACCCGGGCCGCCTGTGCGTCGTCAAGACGCCACGCGAAGCCCGGCATCGTCAGTCCTGTCACCTTATCCTGAGTGACCGCCATTTTACTGCCCCGCAGGGTAATGCTGATAAGCGAAGAGGGATCGTCGCTCAGCAGTACCGGGTTATGCGCCAGCGCCGGGAAGGTGTTGGCGTAGCCTTTGCCGCTGAGGCCGTGGCAGGCCGAGCAGTTATCCACGTACTCCTGCGCGCCGGGCCGGCTGACGTCACCTTTAATCAGCGCGGCAGTGGTGGCATCGGACGCTTTCGGTGCAGCCGCCTCTGCCTCAGACGACTTCAACGATCGCAGATAAACGGCAATCGCCTTGAGATCGGCGCTGCTCAGGTGCTGGGTGCTGTTCTCTATCACCTCTGTCATGGAACCAAACGCGGCGCTGTGCGCGGTCTGGCCGGTTTTCAGAAATTGCTCAATCTCGTCTACCGACCAGCGGCCAATGCCGCTCTTCATGTTGCTGGTGAGATCCGGGGCGTGCCAGCCCTCCAGCGTACCGCCGGTGAGGAAAGCCGGATCGTGCTGATCGCTGGCTTTTTCCTGGAACGCGATACCGCGCGGCGTGTGGCAGGTGCCGCAGTGGCCCAGGCCCTGCACCAGATAGGCGCCCCGATTCCACTCCTCACTGCGTTTCGGATCCGGCGTAAAGCGGCTGTCGTCCTGGAACATCATGTTCCACACCGCCAGCGGCCAGCGAATGCTCAGCGGCCAGGGGATATCGCTGTCGCGATTGGCCTGCTTCACCGGCGCAACCTGGGTCATAAAGTAGTCGTACAGCAGATGCATGTCGTCATCGTTGATTTTGGCAAACGAGGTGTAGGGCATCGCCGGGTAAAGGTTGTGCCCGTCTTTCGCCACGCCGTCGCGCAGGGCGCGGGCAAAGTCCTCGTAGCTGTAGTCGCCGATGCCGGTCTCTTTGTCCGGCGTAATGTTGGTGGAGTAGATTGCCCCGATGGGCGTGGACATTTTCAGCCCGCCGGTGAAGGGCTTCGCCCCCGGCCCGGTATGGCAGGCGACGCAGTCACCTGCGGCCACCAGCGCTTTCGCGTTATCAAGGTTAATGTCAGATGCGGATTGCGCCTGGACGGACGCCGCCAGCAGGGCCAGCGGCAGCAGGGCAAACCTCGTGTTCCGTTGCGTACTCATAAGATTCCTTCCTTCTGTCATGCCTGAACCAGCGGGCCGGGATGGGCGAGATATTGCGTGCGGATGGCGTGGGCGGCGAACAGCGCCGTCGCGCCGACGATACCGGTCGGGTTGTAGGCCAGGTTCTGCGGGAAGCAGCAGGCTCCCAGCACGAACACGTTCGGCACGTCCCAGCACTGCAGATATTTGTTCACCACGCTGGTTTTCGGGTTGTCGCCCATTACCGCGCCGCCGGTGGTATGGGTGGACTGATACGGCCGCACGTCATAGTGCGCGTCCATGCTCATAAAGCCCATTTCGTAATGCGTGGGGTTAATCTGTTTGGCAATCTGCTCCGCCTTGCCGCCGATGAAGTTGGTCATCTTCAGCTCGTTGTGCTGCCAGTCGAAGGTCATGCGCAGCAGCGGCTGGCCGTGCAGATCCTTATAGGTCGGGTCGAGATCCAGATAGCACTGCTTATAGGGCATCACCGAGCCGGACGAGCCGATACTCATGGTATGCAGATAGCTCTTTTTGATTGCCTGCTTCCAGCCGCTGCCCCACTTGGGCGCGTCTTTCGGCGCGGTCATCTGCTGGATGGGGCGCCCGCCGGTAATGGTGGCCGAAATGGTCGCCCCGCCCACGAAGCCGAGCCCCGCGTGGTCGAAGTTCTCGGCGTTGAAGTCATCGATAAAGATCCCCGAGGTGCCGGTGGCGGCGAACGGGTTAAAAGTGTGGTCTTCATTGAAGAACAGCTTGATACCGCCGTTCATCTGATAGGCATAGTTGCGGCCCACCACGCCTTCACCGGTATGCGGATCGTAGGGCTTGCCGATTTTAGACAGCAGCAGCAGGCGCACGTTATGCAGCTGGAAGGCGCTCAGCACCACCAGATCCGCAGGCTGTTCAACCTCTTCGCCGTTAGCGTCTATGTAGGTGACGCCGGTTGCTTTGGTGCCGCTGGCATCCGTGTTGACCCGCAGAACGTGGGACTGGGTGCGCAGCTCGATATTGTCGTACTGCTTGAGGGCCGGCAGCACGCAGGATTGCGGTGATGCCTTCGAGTCGTTAAAGCAGGCGAAGCGTTCGCAGAAGCCGCAATAGTTACACACCCCGAGCTGCACGCCGTAGGGGTTAGTCCAGGGTTCGCTGCAGTTGGCCGCCGGGATCGGGAACGGATGGTAGCCAAGTTCCTTCGATGCCTTGCTGAACAGGATCCCGGAGTACTGGGGCTTGAGCGGTTTAGTGGGATAGGGGTTCTGGCGCGGTGCTTCAAACGGGTTGCCGCCCTCCACCGTGCTGCCCTGAACGTTGCCCGCCTGCCCGGAGGTGCCGCAGATTTTCTCGAACTTGTCGAAGAACGGCTCCATCTCGTCATAGGTGAAGGGATAGTCCTGTACTGTCATATCGGCCGGGATGAAATCGGCACCGTACTTTTCAATCACCGTGCTGCGCATTTTCAAATCCGCTTCAAGCGGGCGCCACAACATGCCGTTCCAGTGGACGCCCGCGCCGCCGACGCCGTTGCCCGGCAGAAAGGAGCCGAAGCGGCGGTAGGGGAGCGCGGTCTGCGACGTGGTATGGCGTACGGTGACCGTCTCTTTCGAGGCGTCCTGAAACAGCTTGAGGCGGATACCGTAGGTTAACTCGTCCATCATCCGCGGATAGGCGAAGTCGGGCCAGGTGCTGCGCATCTCGCCGCGCTCCAGTGCCACAATCTTCAGGCCGGTGTCCGCCAGCTCTTTGGCCATCAGCGATCCCGTCCAGCCGAAGCCGACAATCACCACGTCAACCGGTGCTTTTTTAATGCTCATCTTTACACGCTCCTTTTACCGGAAATACTCACCGGGCCCAGCGGATAAGGCTTGCCGGGATTGTCCATAACCTGCTGGTAGTCGGCGCGGGCGCCGGGAAAGCCAATCAGCTTCCACGAGGCCAGCGTCTGGTTGCCGCCGTGCAGCGGATCGGCGAAATAGCCCTCTTTGGCGTTTTCCAGCATTTGGGTAAAGAACAGCTTGCCGTCGACATTGCTGAAGGTGAGCCTGCCGTCATCGAGCTGGTGCAATATCTCATCCTGCTCGGCGGCGGTAAGGTCGGCGAAGGGCTTCTGAAACTGCTGGCGGCAGTGCGCGTTGACGGCATTAATCCCGCGCCGCCAGGTTTCGCGCGGCACGAGACTTGACTGATAGCCCAGCTCCGGCTCGGCACTGGCGAACGGTGCCTGCATGTACCACAGGTGGCCGTAGCCGTAGGGCAGCTCCATCTGTTTATCGATAAAGACCGGTACCCCTTCGCTCACCGCGCCGGGACCGTTGTCATCTTCAGGAATAAGCCGGTCGGCGGCGGCCAGCACGAAACGCCACTCCTCCTGATTGAAGAAGGTAGGGACGTAATCCTTGCTGACGCCGCTGCCGCCGGAGGGCGGCTCGGCACGAGCCGGCAGCACGTTAAGCGCGGAGCCGGCGGCGGCGAGGGGGATAAGAGATAAGGTTTGTTTCAGAAAACGCCTTCTGGGGGGAGCAGTATCCTGCATCTTGTTTTTCATAGGACTATCCTGTCATTGCTTCATTGTCAGTAACTTGTTAACGCTTTTAACAAGGTCTACATGCGTTATTTACCACACTAATAGTATGGATAGCATTAACATTGCGCGCTTTCCCTGCGGATGGCGCAAAAAGTAAGCAATGGGCTCAGGGAGCCGCTTAGGGTAGGGGTGCTTCCTGAGTGAATCTGGGTAAAGCTTCTTAAAAATCTCGAACTTAAGCTGAGATTTAATCGGGTTAAGCCAGACTAATAATGAGGATGCTTACAATATTTTTAAAAACTTTGAGTTAAGTAATAAGAAAAATTAACGCAAAAATGTGCAGGGAGTTAAGTTTATTACCTGTTGTAAATTAAGGGTATTTTTAAAGGCATAAGTTACAGCATACGGGAACTGCTCCATGAGTATGGGGCTTTTATTCTATTTCATAACACCTTATTAACATTAAGGGTATGGTGAGTATTTTTCCCATGGGTTATTCTTAGGAAAATTCTTCGAACTTGAGGGAAATTCTTAGTCATTTATAAGACTTAAAGTTTAAAGATTTTGGCCGCTTATAGGTGATCTAAAGACAGGTTTTCTCTTAATGAAGCCTGTGACCATGCGATGCTGAATAAAAATAATATTAGCCCTACGTAATAGGCATCACCTCTAATCGGGAACAGGGAAATATCAGGACGGATACTGTGAGGTTAAATATTTTTCGTTGGCTTGCTTGCTTGCTAATCGCACCAGTAGCAATTTCTGGCACAGCCATGGCGTCGAATTACAGCGTATCGCCGGGTGCCGTTTCAATAAACCAGGTCTCCTTAAAGGAGGCTATTTTGTTTGCTTTCGATCGCGACCCTTCGGTCGGCCGCCAGGCCGCTCAAATGGGCATTGGCGAGGCGCAAATCGATGAAGCAAAAAGTGCCTGGATGCCGCAGATTTCGCTGAGCGGTAATACCGGGCGCAATCGCACCACCGACTCAAGCGGTTCCCTCAAAAACTCAGCAGCCTGGGGCATGAGCCTGACCCAGCTGGTCTACGATTTTGGCAAAACCAACAACGCCATCAACCAAACCAAAGCCCAGCAGGAGAGCTACCGCTACGATTTAATGGCGACCCTGACCGAAGTAGCAGCTAAAACGTCCCTTAACTATGTGGAGATCCTCCGCTATTCGGCGCTGGTTAAGGCTGCGCAGGCAAATATTGTGGCGCTTAAAAATGTGCAGCAGCTTGCGAAATTACGCGCAGATGCGGGCCTGAGCTCAACCTCCGATGAGCTACAGACCCAGACCCGTATCGCCGGTATGCAGGCAACGCTGGAGCAATATGAATCAGCCCTGCGCAGTTCGCGTGCCAAACTCTCGGTGCTGACCGGCATTGATTCACTCAATTTTTTACCCCTTCCGGCGTCAATGACAATTAAGCAGGACTCGCTGGACAACATCGACTACTCGCTGGTACCGGCGGTGCTTGCCGCTCAGTCGATGGAGAAATCGGCGGACTTTGCAATCCAAAAAACCGAGTCCCAGCACTGGCCGACCCTCAGCCTGAGGGGAGGGCGAACACGATACCAGTCGAACAACGGTTCCTACTGGGACGATCAAATCCAGCTGAACATTGAGGCGCCCCTTTACCAGGGAGGCGCCGTTTCTGCACGTGTGCGCCAGGCGCAGGGCGCGAAAACCATGGCCGCAACCCAGGTCGATCAGGCCCGTTTTGATGTGCTGCAAAAAGCGTCTGTGGCAATGGCCGACTGGTCAGGCGCGCGCGGCAGGGAAAGGGCCGGGCGTTTACAGCTTGAGACGGCGCTGCGCGCCAGGGATGTTTATAAAAATGAATATACGCTAAGCAAAAGAAGCATTAACGATTTGCTCAGCGTTGAGCAGGATGTCTGGCAGGCTACCTCCTCAAAAATAATCGCCGAATATGACGGCTGGAGCGCAGCCGTTAATTATGAAGCAGCAGTCGATAATTTATTACCTGCGGTAGGTGTTGATAAAAACGCAGGGGCAAGACTACCCGATCTCGGATGATCAAATAACAGGCGGCTTCGGCCGCCAAAATATATTCAAGCACAACGGGAGCTTTTCCAGGGATACATAATCCTCTGGGATGGGACGACATGGAAATGCCCCCGGCAAGGAGAGTTATATGAGTAACGTAAAAATTGTTGATGTGATTATTCGTAAAACAGCCGAACAGAAAGTATTGCGTGGAGAGGGTAACCTCTCTGTAGTCGTTTCTGCACCTAGCGTGGTGGAGATTCACGGCTCGGCCCAGGACGTGGCGCGCTACGTCCGTCAGGGTAAAGATCTTCTTATCTACATGAAAGACGGCAGCGTGATCCGCTGCACCAACTACTTTATTGAAGATCCGGACGGCAAACTCCATTCGGAGCTGGTATTTAATGACAACCAGCACCTTACTCATGTCACTTTCAGCGATGTTAACGATGTTAATGGCCTGGCACCTGTAGAGCTAACCGCTCACTCTGCGCCTATTTCCAGCATTGAGCCTTTTCTTGAGCATCAAAGCGATACCGATGATCTGCTGGCATGGGTTGCCAGCGGGGTGCTGGCAGGCGGCGCTGTTGGCGCGCTTCTAAGCCATGATGGCGGGCATAATAAGCACCACAAAGATGTGGTCGATAACACCCGCGATGTTGAGCATGCCAAACCGACCTTTATCGTGAGCGATAAGGTCGGTGCCAAACAGGGCGTGCTGGCTTCCAAAGACATTACTGATGACCACTCACCGACCTTCAGCGGTACCGGCCAGCCGGGCGCGACCATCCAGATTAAAGACAGCAAAGGCAACACCATCGCCAGCGCGCAGGTCGACAAAGACGGCAAATGGTCAGTTATTATTCCTAAGCAGGCGGACGGCGAGTACTCCTGGTCCGTGGTGCAGATTGACGGCAGCAAAGTCACTCCTGCTGGCGATATTACCCTGACCATCACCTCAGCAGATGCCACGATTACCCTTGCCACCACGGCCGGTGATAACGTGATCAACGCCGCTGAGCAGGGCAAAGGATTCACCATTTCCGGTGCCAGCAACCATCTGCCTAAAGACACCGCGTTAACCATCACCCTTAACG
>NZ_CAJYMB010000057.1 GCF_913775985.1 uncultured Pluralibacter sp.
AGCAGCGGGCCCAGCGGGCGGCCGCCCAGCAGGTGCATATGAATGTGGTACACCTCCTGCCCACCGTGGCGGTTGCAGTTAACCACCAGCCGGTAGCCGTCATCGGCAATACCTTCGTCCCGGGCAATTTTAGCCGCCACCGTCATCATGCGTCCGAGAGCCTGTTCGTGTTCGGCGGTGACGTCGTTGACGGTGGGGATCAGCACGTTAGGGATAATGAGAATATGGGTTGGCGCCTGGGGCGAAATATCACGAAAGGCAGTGACCAGCTCATCCTGATAGACGATATCGGAGGGGATTTCGCGGCGGATAATTTTGCTGAAAATCGTTTCTTCTGCCATGAGTTTTTTCCTTTATGATTTTGGCCGTTTGGCAATCAGCGCTTCTGATAAGCGCGTAAGAGTATGAGCGACTTACGCCTATTCTATCAACCCGATTGCAATTTTTCTTGCCGCGAATTTCCCGGCTGATGCTTCCTTAACCGTATCAGAGCCTGCATGCCTGACTTTGCGGCGCAGGTGGCGCAAAAGGCCGTTCCCGGACTGTATTGCGAAAATGGCGCGTGGCGGCAGGAAAACCGAAGCGGGATGGCGGAAATGAAAAAGCGACCACGGGGGCGGTCGCTTGATAAGACAGCAGTGCGGGTCCGGGCTCCCCGACCCGCAGCGCTTAGCTGTTGCGGATGTACTCGTCCATTTCGGTTTTCAGGTTGTCCGATTTCGTACCGAAAATCGCCTGAACCCCTGAACCGGCGACCACTACCCCAGCCGCACCCAGCTTTTTAAGGCCAGGCTGATCCACTTTCGCTACGTCGGCAACGCTGACGCGCAGGCGGGTAATACAGGCATCGAGGTTAGTGATGTTCTCTTTACCGCCGAAAGCCGCCACCAGCGCCGGTGCCATTTCACCGGATGCTGCTGCTTTACTGTCTTCGCTGGCATCTTCGCGACCCGGCGTTTTCAGGTTCAGCGCTTTGATAAGCACGCGGAAAACGGTGTAGTACACGATGGCGTAGCCGATACCGATAATCGGGAACAGCCACAGCTTGCTGCTGTTGCCGGACAGAACCACAAAGTCAATCAGGCCATGAGAGAAGGAAGTCCCGTCACGCATCCCGAGCAGGATGCAGATCGGGAACGCCAGTCCCGCCAGAATGGCGTGGATAACGTACAGGATCGGCGCCACGAACATGAACGAGAATTCGATAGGCTCGGTGATACCGGTCAGGAACGCGGTCAGCGCTGCGGAGATCATGATCCCGCCCACTTTGGCGCGGTTTTCAGGTTTCGCCGAATGCCAGATAGCGATCGCTGCCGCCGGCAGGCCGTACATTTTAAACAGGAAGCCGCCGGAAAGTTTACCCGCAGTCGGGTCGCCCGCCATATAGCGCGGAATGTCGCCGTGGAAAACCTGGCCCGCGGCGTTGGTGTATTCACCAATTTGCATCTGGAAAGGAACGTTCCAGATGTGGTGCAGGCCGAACGGCACCAGGCAGCGCTCGATAAAGCCGTAGATACCAAAAGCCACAACCGGATTCTGGTAGGCCGCCCACTGGGAGAACTCCTGAATGGCCGAGCCAATTGGCGGCCAGATGAAGGACAGGAGGACGCCGGTGATAATGGCAGTGAGGCCAGAGATGATCGGCACGAAGCGCTTACCGGCAAAGAAGCCCAGATACTCAGGCAGCTTGATGCGATAGAAGCGGTTGAACATGTAGGCTGCGATGGCACCTGCGATAATGCCGCCAAGCACACCGGTATCGGCAAGGTGTTGAGCGGTTATCTCTTCTGGCGGTAAATGCAGCACCAGCGGCGCAACCACGGCCATAGTTTTAACCATAATGCCGTAAGCCACGACGGAGGCCAGCGCCGAAACGCCGTCGTTATTGGTAAAGCCCAGCGCCACGCCGATAGCGAAAATCAGCGGCATGTTGGCGAACACGGACCCACCGGCTTCCGCCATAACGTGGGAGACGACGGCTGGCAGCCAGCTGAAGTTTGCCGATCCGACGCCCAGCAGGATACCTGCGATAGGCAGTACGGAAACTGGCAGCATCAGCGATTTACCGACCTTTTGCAGGTTAGCAAATGCGTTCTTAAACATAATAGAGAGTGCTCCTGAGTATTTATGCTTTTATTACGCTTTCGCGCATGTCCGAGGGGGGAGAACCTCGTCGTTAACAGGACGTCTGAGCGCCCTTTTATTAATTACACAGAGTAAAATAATTAAGCCGATGTTTGTTTGATGGCTGTCACGTTTCAGCTTGTAACAGTGTAAATGACTGCTTATAACTTGTTCTGGCAGGCCGAAATTTGAGCAAAAGCGTCAGCTACCGCCGTTTTCACGGCGGCGTACTTTACCTGGTTTAGCTATTAATTTCGATGCGAAAAATAAATCAAATAATCAGGCGGGCTGCAGGCTGGAGAGATCAACGTGAAACAGCGCTGAGAAGTTTTTGCTGGTCTGCTGCGCCAGCTGTTCCAGAGTGACGCCTTTCAGGACCGCCATATACTCGGCCACGTCGCGGGTCATTGCAGGCTGATTCTCTTTACCCCTGTGCGGAACCGGCGCCAGATAGGGAGAGTCGGTTTCCACCAGGATCCTGTCCAGCGGCACGTAGCGCGCGGCCTCGCGCAGTTGCTCCGCATTGCGGAAAGTCAATATGCCCGAAAAGGAGATGTAGAACCCTAAATCAAGCAGCTTGCCCGCCGTTTCTGTGTCTTCTGTGAAACAGTGTAGTACGCCGCCGCAATCCGTCACTTTTTCTTCGCGCAGTATTGCCAGCGTATCTTCACGGGCATCGCGGGTATGCACAATAACCGGCTTATTAAGCTCGCGGCCGATGCGGATATGGTGGGCAAATGAGGCCTGCTGGCGCGCTTTAGTTTCCGGGGTGTAAAAATAGTCCAGCCCCGTTTCTCCCATCGCTACCACGCCCGGCTCAGCCGCCAGCTGCCGCAGCTCCTGCGGATCGTACTCGTCATCCTGGTTAAGCGGATGCACCCCGCAGGAGAATGCCACGTTCGGACGTTCGCCAATTAGCGTGCGCATGGCCCGGTAGCCCGGCAGCGTAGTCGCCACCGCGAGGCAGAACTTCACGTCGCGCGCGGCGGCTTTTGCCAGCACGTCGTCCACGTCTTTGTGCAGGGTCTCGTAATCGAGACCATCAAGATGGCAGTGGGAATCAACTAAGAACATGGTTTCTCTCTTAAAAAGGGGATACGGGGAGTACCGCGCCCGGCGTGAGCCAGTGCTCCCAGCGCAGTAAGCTGTTATTGAGCATTAGCTCACGGTTCAGGCTGGTGACGCTAAGCAGCTGCTCGCGGCATTCGCAGGCATCATTAATGATTGCCCGCAGTCGCTGGCTGGATATTTTATTTGCCAGCTGGTGAACGAGTCCGGGCGCGTCGGCATTGGCCAGCAGCGTAATGCCCTGCTGCAGCTTGGCAGCGTCCAGCAGCAGAGACGTCAGGGCATACAGGCGCTCGGCAACGGTATCGTGATTCAGCACCGGCAACAGCGTTAGCCAGTCGCCCTGTCTCAATACATTTTCCAGCGCAGCAATCAGCTGGCCGCGAGCTGTTTGGTGGGCCTCATCTAAAAGAGTCAGCGCAGCGGCGGGCGCACCACCGCACAGGCGCAGCGCAGCAAGCGCCGCTTCAGGTGACGTTGTCACCTCCCTGTTAAGCCAGGCAAGCCCGTAGGCTTCCGGGGGCGGCGCCAGATGGAAGTGGCGGCAGCGGCTGCGCACCGTTGCCAGCAGCCGCGCCGGCTCACGGGCCACGAGGAAAAACCAGGTGTTTTCCGGTGGTTCTTCCAGCGTTTTGAGCAGGGCGCTGGCCGCCGCCTCGGTAAGCTGCGCAGCATCGCTTATCCACACCACTTTCGCCCCGCCGAGGCGCGCGTGCTCGTACAGCTTCTCCGCAACGCCGCGCACCGCGTCAATGCCGACGCTGTTTTTGCCCTTTTCGGGCTGGACAACGTAATAGTCCGGATGCGTGCACGCCTGCATCAGCTGGCAGCTGTGGCATTTGCCGCAGCTTTTGCTCCCTTCCGGGGAGTGGCACATTAAATAGCGGCACAGCGCATAGACCAGCGCATCCTCGCCCATTCCGGGCAGCGCCTGTACCAGCAGCGCGTGGTGCCCTCTTCCCGCCTGATAGCTGGCGACCAGCTGCTCAAACGGCGGCCTTAGCCACGGGTACCACTTCATGCACCCTGCTCCTGCACCCACGCCGTCACCGCAGCCCGAATGCTGGCGGTGACCTCTTCCAGCGTTCGGGTGGCATCAATGGTGTGAATCGAGGGATCTGCGGCCGCCAGCGCCTGATAGCGCTCACGGGTACGGTTAAAAAAGTTGAGGGACTCGGCCTCAATGCGGTCCAGCGCGCCCCTGGCGCGGGCGCGCCCGAGGCCAATTTCAGGAGTGACATCCAGATAGAGCGTCAGGTCCGGACGAAAATCCCCCAGCACCGCATCGCGCAGGGTTTCCAGCAGATGCCGATCGATACCGCGCCCGCCGCCCTGATAGGCCTGCGTAGAAAGATCGTGACGGTCGCCGATAACCCACTTACCCGCGGCCAGGGCCGGCTTAATGACGGACTCCACCAGCTGTACCCGGGCAGCGTAGAACATCAGCACTTCCGCTTTGTCGGTAATGACTTCATCGCCAACGGACTTAATGTCCAGCACCAGACTGCGAAGCTTTTCAGCAAGAACAGTGCCCCCCGGTTCGCGGGTAAAAACCAGATCGTGCACGCCAAGCTGGTTGAGCGTCTCCACGATAGCGTCGCGGGCGCTGGTCTTGCCGGCGCCTTCCAGGCCCTCAATGACGATATATTTACTGCGCATTTTTTTCCTTCAGAACTTTCAGGTAATCCTGCACCGAGCGGTTGTGGCCGGCGAGATTGGTATTAAACGTGTGCCCCCCCTTGCCGTCTGCGACGAAATAGAGATACGGCGTTTTGGCCGGATGGGCAGCCGCGTTGAGCGACGCTTCGCTCGGCGTGGCGATAGGACCCGGCGGCAGGCCGGCAATAACGTAGGTATTATACAGCGTTGGCGTCTCCAGATCCTTGCGGGTCAGCCTGCCGGTGTAGCGGTCGCCCATGCCGTAAATGACGGTGGGATCCGTTTGCAGGCGCATCCCGATGCGCAGGCGGTTGATAAACACCGACGCCACGCGATCGCGCTCGTCCGCAACAGCGGTTTCTTTCTCTACAATCGAGGCCATGGTTACCAGCGCATTCTTATCATCATAGGGCAGATCCTTCATGCGCCCGTCCCAGGCGGCGTCTACCGCTTTTACCATCTTCAGGTGCGAGCGTTTAAGAATGGCGATATCGCTGGTGTTAGCGGTATACATCCAGGTGTCCGGCCAGAACCAGCCTTCAACCCGATCAGCATTATCCAGTTTTAGCGCCTCAGCAAGGGTGGCATAGCTGTCATCTTTGAGAGTGTGCTTCACGTACGGCGCATCCCGCAGTTGTTTCAGATAGTCGCTGACCCGCATGCCCTCGACGAAGCGCAGCGGGAACTGCGCCTCTTTGCCGCTGGCCAGCAGCGCCATAGCCTGCCGTACGGTCATGCCGGGAGTAAAGCGGTAGGTGCCGGCTTTAAAGTGCGCGAGATCGGGCTCGACTTTGAGCAGCCACTGAAATACCCGCGGGCGGTTGACAATTTTGGCCTCATACAGCAGGTCACCAAGGGCCAGGCGCCCGGTGCCGGGCTTAAGCGTAAAGATCGTTTCCTGAGAAATTAAGATCTTGCTGTCCGCCAGCTGACGAACTTTCCACACGCCGACGCCGGCGGCGATGATAAACGCCGCCAGCAGCAGCAGAATAAAGCGAAACATTTTCTTCATGACGAAATTGACTGCTCACAAAGGGGGGCAAGATAGGAAAAGAGCGCGCGCGAAAGATAGCTGACTTCGTCAAACGTGCTCACGGGAACCACAGGCATAAGGGAATTACATAAAAGCACCTCGTCAGCCCGGCGCACGGCGTCGGCATCCGCGCTCACTTCCACCACGCTGTAGCGGCTTTTCGCCAGCAGCTCAAGGCAGCGCTGGCGCATAATTCCATTCACACCTGCGTAGTCCAGGCGCGGAGTAAATACCGTATCGCCGGCGCGCCAGAGTATATTTGCCGCACAGCATTCCGTAACCCAGCCGTCGCTGTCAAGGACCAGCGCTTCATCGGCGCTCGTCTGCTCAAGATGTCTGCGAACCAGAACCTGCTCGAGGCGATTAAGGTGCTTGAGTCCGGAAAGGGCCGGATTGCGCCCCAGGCGAATGGGGCTCAGGGAGAGCGCAATGCCGTCCTGTCGCCAGCGGGGATAGTGCGTGGGAAGCGATGACACAGAGAGAATACGCGCCGGCATCTGGCAACCTGAAGTGCTGTATCCGCGCCCGCCGCTGCCGCGAGTGATGATTACCTTCAGCACGCCCTCGCGCTGCGTCTCGGCAAGCGCTATCATCTCCTGCTCTAATGTTGCCCATTTGATGAAGGGAATAAACAGCGCCCCGCAGGCGTGCCTGAGGCGCGCCAGGTGCTTGTCCAGCAGAGCAACCTGCCCCTGCTGAATACGCGCAGTGGTAAAACAGCCGTCGCCGTACTGGATCCCGCGATCGTCTGCCGCCAGAGAACTCTGCTCTGTTCCATTGATCAAGAACATAAAAGCTCCTTGTTGAGAGGCCAGAAAGTCTGGCAGGAGGAGGGTTTGAGCACAAGCAGAGAATACTTAAAGAAAAGGCCTGCTGAGCAGGCCTTAGTCAAACAGCGCAGGAATCACACTCTTTTGAAGATAATTGAGCCGTTAGTACCGCCGAAGCCGAAGGAGTTACACAGCGTGTAGTCCATGGCGCTGACCTGGCGCGCTTCATGCGGAACGAAGTCCAGATCGCAACCTTCATCCGGATTATCCAGGTTGATGGTTGGCGGAACCGCCAGATCGCGCAGAGCAAGAATCGAGAAGATGGACTCGACTGCGCCCGCGGCACCCAGCAGGTGGCCGGTCATGGATTTGGTGGAGCTGACCAGCACGCGGCTGGCGGCCTCGCCAAAAATGCTCTTCACGGCCTGCGCTTCGGCTTTATCACCCGCAGGGGTGGAGGTGCCGTGCGCGTTCACGTAGGCAATCTGGCTCGGATCGATACCGGCATCACGAATGGCATTCGCCATTGCCAGTGCAGCACCCGCACCGTTTTCCGGCGGCGAGGTCATGTGGTAAGCATCGCTGCTCATGCCAAAACCGACAATCTCCGCATAGATTTTAGCGCCGCGTTTTTTAGCGTGTTCGTACTCTTCCAGCATCAGGATACCTGCGCCATCACCGAGCACGAAACCGTCGCGATCTTTATCCCACGGACGACTTGCGCCCTGCGGGTCGTCGTTGCGGGTAGAGAGCGCACGGGCAGCGCCAAAACCGCCAACGCCCAGCGGGGTACTTGCTTTTTCAGCGCCGCCGGCCAGCATTGCATCGGCGTCACCATAAGAGATCATTCGTGCCGCGTGACCGATGTTATGCACGCCGGAAGTACAGGCAGTTGCGACACAGATGCTTGGGCCACGCAGTCCGTACATGATGGTCAGGTGACCTGCCACCATGTTAACAATTGTGGACGGTACGAAGAACGGGCTTATTTTGCGGGGACCGCCCTGAACCAGCGAACTGTGGTTCTCTTCGATTAAACCAAGACCGCCGATACCGGAGCCAATAGCAGCACCAATACGCGTGGCGTTCTCTTCCGTCACTTCAAGGCCAGAATCCTGCATGGCCTTAACGCCAGCGACAATTCCATATTGAATAAAGGCATCCATCTTGCGCTGTTCTTTGCGCGAGATAATGTCCTCACAGTTAAAATCCTTTACTAAGCCAGCAAATTTCGTTGCGTGGGCGCTAGTATCGAAATGGTCGATCGGGCTGATGCCACTCTGACCGGCAAGGAGAGCTTTCCAGGTAGACTCTACGGTATTGCCGACAGGAGACAACATGCCCAGTCCGGTCACAACTACACGACGCTTAGACACGTTTGTCCTCCAGGGAGGGATAAAAAAAGAAAAAAAGTGGGAATTAAAAGATAAAACTCAGGCGGTCGAATGACCGCCTGGAGATGTTCACTTACGCCTGGTGGCCGTTGATGTAATCAATGGCAGCCTGAACAGTGGTGATTTTCTCAGCTTCTTCGTCCGGAATCTCAGTATCAAACTCTTCTTCCAGAGCCATTACCAGCTCAACGGTGTCAAGAGAATCAGCGCCCAGGTCCTCAACGAAGGAAGCATTGTTGGTAACTTCTTCCTGCTTAACGCCCAGCTGTTCGCCGATAATTTTCTTAACGCGTTCTTCGATAGTGCTCATACTCTTAAATTTCCTATCAAAACTCGCTTTCGCGATGGTTTTCGTAGTGTATAAAATGTTGAAAAATTTGCAACTAAATCCCGGCATGTCTACCACGATTTTACGCTATTTTGCGGGCATTAGCCCTAATAACGCAAATCATTTTGTACATAATGTTTCATGAAATAGCACGGAGTGCGCGGTTCATGAGCATTTTGTACAAAGCATCGTCAGACCATGTACATCCCGCCATTAACATGCAGCGTTTCACCGGTGATATAGCTTGCTTCGTCGGAGGCTAAAAATGCAACCGCACTGGCAATTTCATTTGGGGAGCCCAGGCGCCCCGCAGGAACGGCTGCCAGTGTACCCGCGCGCTGCTCATCGGTCAGCGCACGCGTCATGTCCGTTTCAATAAAACCCGGAGCAACAACGTTTACAGTAATCCCCCGCGACGCGACTTCGCGCGCCAGAGATTTACTGAAGCCAATCAGACCCGCTTTTGCCGCAGCATAGTTGGCCTGACCCGCATTTCCCATGGTACCAACCACAGAACCGATAGTAATGATACGACCATGGCGCTTTTTCATCATAGCGCGCATTACCGCTTTTGACAGACGGAATACTGATGACAGGTTGGTTTCGATAATATCGTTCCACTCGTCATCTTTCATCCGCATCAGCAAATTGTCGCGAGTTATCCCGGCATTATTGACCAGAATATCCACTTCGCCAAACTCTGCGCGAATATTTCCCAGAACCGATTCAATAGATGCAGGATCGGTCACATTCAGCGCCAAACCTTTACCGTTGGCGCCTAAATAGTCGCTAATCGCCTGCGCACCGCTTTCGCTGGTCGCGGTACCAATCACCTTCGCGCCGCGTGCTGCGAGCGTTTCAGCGATAGCGCGGCCAATGCCGCGGCTTGCACCCGTTACCAGCGCAATTTTTCCTTCAAAACTCATGGTTTTGTTTTCCTCTCGTTATTGCTCAAGCGCCGCTGACATCGCGACAGGCTCATTAATTGCCGCTGCGGTCAGGGTGTCAACAATACGTTTTGTCAGGCCGGTAAGTACCTTGCCCGGGCCAACTTCATAGAGCTGCTCTACGCCCTGCGCGGCCATAAACTCAACGGTTTTAGTCCACTGTACCGGGCTATAAAGCTGGCGAACCAGCGCGTCGCGGATGGCATCAGCGGCGGTCTCGCTCTTAACATCAACGTTGTTAACCACCGCAATCTGCGGTGCGTTGAAGGTGATCTTAGCCAGCTCGGCCGCCAGTTTTTCAGCCGCGGGCTTCATCAGCGCGCAGTGGGAAGGCACGCTAACCGGCAGCGGCAGCGCGCGCTTGGCGCCGGCGGCTTTACAGGCGGCGCCCGCGCGTTCGACGGCTTCTTTGTGGCCGGCGATAACCACCTGGCCCGGCGAGTTAAAGTTGACCGGTGAAACCACCTGTCCCTGCGCCGACTCTTCGCAGGCTTTAGCAATTGACGCATCGTCAAGGCCGATAATGGCCGACATGCCGCCGGTGCCTTCAGGCACGGCTTCCTGCATGAATTTACCGCGCAGTTCAACCAGGCGCACCGCGTCAGCGAAATCAATCACGCCCGCACAAACCAGCGCGGAGTATTCGCCCAGGCTGTGGCCGGCCATCAGCGCCGGCGCTTTACCGCCCTGCTGCTGCCAGACGCGATACAGCGCTACGGATGCCGTCAGCAGCACAGGCTGTGTCTGCCAGGTTTTATTCAGTTCTTCCGCTGGTCCCTGCTGGGTCAGCGCCCAAAGGTCATAGCCCAGTGCCGCTGAAGCTTCAGCAAAAGTCTCTTCAATCACCGGATACTGCGCAGCCAGATCGGCCAGCATACCTACGGCCTGAGAGCCCTGTCCGGGAAACACAAATGCAAATTGCGTCATGTAGTTATCCTTTATTAAAAACGAACCAGCGCGGAGCCCCAGGTGAAACCGCCGCCGAAAGCTTCAAGCAGCACCAGCTGACCGCGCTTAATGCGCCCATCGCGCACGGCTTCATCCAGCGCGCAAGGCACGGACGCCGCCGAGGTATTGCCGTGTCTGTCGAGAGTGACAACAACGTGCTCCATCGGCATACCCAGCTTTTTCGCAGTCGCGCTGATGATGCGCAGATTGGCCTGGTGCGGCACCAGCCAGTCCAGCTCGGCGCGATCGAGGCCGTTCGCCGCCAGCGTCTCTTCGACGATGTTGGCCAGCTCTTTAACCGCTACTTTAAATACTTCATTTCCGGCCATCGTCAAATAGATGGGATTTTCCGGATGAATGCGGTCGGCATTCGGCAGCGTCAAAAGTCCGCCATAGTTGCCGTCAGCGTGCAGATGGGTAGAAATGATACCCGGCGTTTCTGAAGCGCCCAGCAAGACCGCGCCAGCGCCGTCGCCAAAAATAATAATGGTGCCGCGATCTTCAGGATCGCAGGTGCGCGCCAGCACGTCAGAACCAATGACCAGCGCATGCTTGACCGCGCCGGATTTCACGTATTGGTCAGCGATGCTGAGAGCATAGGTAAAACCCGCGCAGGCCGCGGCGACATCAAAGGCCGGGCAGCCTTTAACGCCCAGCATCGCCTGGATCTGGCAGGCGGCGCTCGGAAAGGCGTGCGTTGCCGACGTGGTGGCAACAATTATCAAACCAATATCATCAACGCTAAGGCCGGCCATCTCAATAGCCCGCTTCGCGGCTTCGCAGCCCATTGTCGAAACGGACTCGTCCGGAGATGCGATGCGGCGTTCACGGATACCTGTACGCGTGACAATCCACTCGTCAGAGGTGTCTACCATTTTTTCAAGGTCGGCGTTGGTACGCACTTGCTCTGGCAGATAGCTGCCGGTACCTATAATCTTCGTATACATGTACGCTCAGTCTTTTGGTGGTAATACAGATTCGAGGCGAGCGGCGATCCGCTGGGGGACCTCACGCTGCACTGCCTGCACTGCCTGTTCAATCGCCACGCTGAACGCGCGCTGATTGGCAGCACCATGACTCTTAATCACCGTGCCGCGCAATCCTAACAGACAGGCGCCATTATACTGGTCGGGGTTGAGGTGACTGAATCGCCGCATCAGGCCTTTTTGTAGCCAGCGCTTAAGAATTTTCAGCCACCATGACCGCTTTTTACCTTCTCCCTGCGTTTTCAGCAGAGAAAGAAACATTCTGACAACGCCCTCCATGGTCTTTAACGTTACATTGCCGGTAAAACCGTCACACACCAGCACATCCGTTTTGCCGGTAAGAAGCTCGTTGGCTTCAAGATAGCCTGTATAATTAATAGAAGAGATATTTTTAAGCATTGCGGCCGCATCACGAATGCTGTCAGGCCCTTTCGTCTCTTCTTCGCCAATGTTCAGCAGCGCCACTCTCGGGGCAGAGATACCGAGAACTTCTTCGGCCATCACAGCGCCCATGATGGCAAACTGCACCAGCATCATGGCATCGCAATCAACGTTGGCACCTAAATCCAGCACCACCGTTCTACCCTTTTGCTGATGCGGAAGCACGGTCATCAGGGCCGGGCGCTCAATGCCGGCCAGCGGCTTGAGCAGCATGTTCGCAAGCCCCATCAGCGCACCGGTATTACCAGCGCTGACGCAGGCGTCGGCGCGCCCCTCTTTCACCTCTTCCAGCGCTAAGCGCATGGAGGTTCCCCGGCTGTTGCGTATGGCATGTGCCGGACGCGCGTCACTGGCAATAACTGACTGAGCAGGGATAACCTGCAGACGCGAACGTTGTTCGAAGTCAGCTCTGGCAAGTAAAGGCGTGATGTCGTCGGGATTGCCGACTAAGATGAGCGAGAGTTGTGGATTAGAGCGCAGTGCCTGCAAAGCTGCAGGCACCGTCACGGAAGGGCCTGAATCGCCCCCCATGACATCTAACGCAATGGTCAGACGCGTCAAGGTTTCGTCGCCGCCTGGTTCGGTAACCCCGCGCGAGCGGGGTAGCCTCACTAAGCCTCACGCTTTCGCGTGATTACTTAGCGATAACCTTACGACCGCGGTAGAAACCGTCGGCAGTCATGTGGTGACGCAGGTGTTTCTCACCAGAAGTCTTGTCTACAGACAGGCTGGTAACTGCAGTCAGTGCGTCATGAGAACGACGCATGCCACGTTTGGAACGGGTTGGTTTATTTTGTTGTACGGCCATGGACCTTACTCCTCAATTACTTACGCTTTAAGCTGGCTAATACGGCAAAGGGATTTGGCTTCTGCGCCTCTTCAGGCAGCTCACCAAAAACCATGTCCGCGTCGGACACTTCACAGTGTTCAGAATCATGCACCGGAACCACTGGCAGATAGAGGATAATTTCATCCTCGACCAGCGCCAGCAGGTCGATTTCGCCGAAATCGTTAACTTCAATCGGCTCATACGCTTCCGGGAGTGCTTCAGCCTGCTCATCATTTTTGACCGGGCTGAAACAATACGTTGTGTGAACATGATAAGGAAACGGTTTCCCGCAGCGCTGGCATTCAAGCGTCACGTCA
>NZ_CAJYMB010000058.1 GCF_913775985.1 uncultured Pluralibacter sp.
GTCGCGGATCAGACGGCCCACGCCCTGCTTAAGGGTGATCACCGCGTCCGGGAGCTGGACCTCGTCAAACGGATCGCCGCCGCGCAGCCGACAGTCTTCCATACGCGCCTTCAGGAGCGGATCTTCCGGCGAGGTAAAGGGAAGTTTGTCGATAATCACCAGCGACAGCGCGTCGCCGCGCACGTCCACCCCTTCCCAGAAGCTGCTGGTTGCCACCAGCAGGGCGTTGCCCGCGCTGACAAACTGCGCCAGCAGCTGGCCTTTGCTGGTTTCCCCCTGCAGCAGCACCGGCAGATCCAGCATGGCGCGAAACTGCTCCACCAGATCGCGCATCATGGCGTGGGAGGTGCAGAGCATGAAGCAGCGGCCGTTGTTGGCCTCGATCATTGGCCGCAGCATCGTTGCCAGCTGGCGCGCGCCGCCGGGCTGGTTCGGCGACGGCAGATTACGCGGTACGCAGAGCAGCGCCTGCTTTTCATAATTAAAGGGGCTGGCGAGCAGCAGCGCGTGGGCGGACTCAATGCCGAGCCGGGCGGTGAAGTGGTGCAGATCGTCATTAACCGACAGCGTGGCGGAAGTAAAAATCCAGCTCCCCTTCTTCTGCGCCATCACCTCCTGAAACTTATCGGCCACCGTAAGCGGGGTCAGGGCCAGCGTAAAGTGGCGGGAGTTGCACTCGTACCAGTAGCTGTAGCCGGGCTGGTTGATCTCTTTTAGCCGCTTAAGGCGCGTGCGGTACAGGGTCGCCCGCTCAAACGCGGCGTCCAGCAGCGCCGAGCGGCCGAGCGACAGTTTCGCCACGTCGTAACACAGCTCCAGCGCGTCATCGAGCAGCAGCAGCGCCCGCTGGATGCCGCTGTCCGCCAGCACTTCGCGCAGGTTGCCGCGATAGCCCGGTTCGCCAAGCTGCAGGCGAAAATCCTGGGTGGCCTGGGCCAGCCGGTCGGCGCACTTTTGCAGCTGTTGAGTGTCTTTGAGTTCGGTGCGATAGGCGATGATGATGTCTTTGGCCATGTCCAGCAGTTGGCGGCTGGAGAGCGACTGGCCAAAATACTGGCTGGCGATATCCGGGAGCTGGTGGGCTTCATCAAAAATCATTACCTCGGCCTCGGGAATAAGCTCCGCAAAGCCGCTCTCTTTGACGACCATATCGGCGAGGAACAGGTGGTGGTTTACCACCACCACGTCAGCATCCATCGCCTTTTTACGGGCTTTCACCACAAAGCAGTCTTTATATAAAGGACAGTCGCTGCCGAGGCAGTTGTCGTTGGTGCTGGTGACCAGCGGCCAGGCCTGAGAGTCCTCCGGGACGCTCGCGCAAGTGCTGATATCGCCGTCGACGGTTTGATTTGACCAGCTGCGCAGCAGGATCACGTCGCTAAGGGTATTCACCGGCAGATCGCCGCCGGCCAGCGCCTGCTGCTCAAGACGTTCGAGGCAAAGGTAGTTGGAGCGCCCTTTCAGCAGCGCGGTCCTGCCTTTATAGTCCAGCGCTTTCGCCACCGTGGGAAGGTCGCGGGTATAGAGCTGATCCTGCAGCGCCTTCGAGCCGGTGGAGATAATGACTTTCTTGTTGGCCCGCAGCGCCGGGGCCAGATAGGCGTAGGTTTTACCGGTGCCGGTACCGGCTTCCACCACCAGCGGGCGGGTTTCTTCAATGGCCTGCATTACCGCCTGCGCCATCTCGCGCTGCGCCTCGCGCGGCTTAAAACCGGCAATGGCTTTGGCTAACTGGCCTTCTGTTGCAAAATCGTCCGTCACGCTACCCCCTGGATATCTGGACAGTAATTATGTCAGCGACGCTCACGTTGTACCAGCCAAAGTCGTGACGCCTGGCAGGGTTTATGGCACTCTTGCGCCTTTCGAATGGAACACTGAGAGGTAAAAAGATGAGCATTACGCGTATTGACGTCGGGGCCCGCATGTCCGAAGTGGTGATTTATAACCAGACCATTTATTACACCGCCGTACCGGCCAATCTGGACGCCGATGCGTTCGAGCAGACTGCTAACACGCTGGCGCAGATTGACGCCGAGCTGGAAAAACAGGGCAGCAACAAAACACGCATTCTGGATGCCACTATTTTCCTGACGGATAAAGCCGATTTTCCGGCAATGAATAAGGCCTGGGATGCCTGGGTCGCCGCCGGACACGCGCCGGTGCGCTGCACCGTGCAGGCCGGATTGATGAATCCGAAATATAAAGTTGAAATTAAGATTATTGCGGCCGCGTAGGCTGTTGGACCCGGAGAGGGGCTCCCCCTCTCTTGCTTTTTGTGCGTTCGTCACCGCCCCGGATGCCAATCCACAGGCGTCACCACCTCTGCTATTGGTCGCGCCAATGAATAGAGAGCATTACTGAAATCACGGCCTGCGGGCAACAAGATGTAAAATGCAGAACCGCAATGAGTTCGGACTAAGCGCAGCCGCGCTATTCGTTATCGCTGTCGTCCTCGTCGTCTTCAAAGCGCGCTACGATCCGCTCGCCGGTGTGGTTTTCGCGGATCTCCCGCGCCACCAGCGTAATCGCTTCGCCGCTGCTCATCCCCTGAGACATCAGTTCATGGATGCGCTCAACCGCCTGCTGCTGCTGTTCATGGCTTAGTGAAGGTAAACCTGCAAACATCGTGAACTCCTGCTACATTGTGGGCGCTTATTATCCCATGCCGCCTGCGGGTTAGCCAGCGGTGGCGTAACCCGGAACGAGATCAATGCTGTCCCCTGCTGTAATTACGCTGCCCTGGCGTACCGATGCCGCTGAACACTATTTTGCGCCGCTGGCCCATTTACCCTGGGCAATGCTGCTGCACTCCGGCTTTGCCGACCATCCCCACAGCCGCTTCGACATCGTGGTTGCCGATCCGCAAGCCACGCTGGTGACCCGTGGCGAGAGTACCGACATTGCCACCGCCGATCGTGTGATAACCTCGGCTGAGGATCCGCTGGCGCTGCTCCAGCAGCAGCTGGAAGGGCAGCAGTTGCAGTTGCAGCTGCAGCTGCAGCTGCAGAGCCTCAGCGAACTGCCGTTCCAGGGCGGCGCGCTGGGTCTTTTTGGTTACGATTTAGGGCGGCGCTTTGAAAGGCTGCCCGAAAAAGCGCAGGCCGACATTGATGTCCCCGATATGGCCATCGGCATTTACCGCTGGGCGCTGATTGTCGATCATCAACTGCAGCGGGTGACCCTGCTGAGCCATGACGATCCGCAGCAGCGCCTGGCGTGGCTCACCGCCCAGGCGCGCCCTGCGGATAAGGCCTTTCGCCTGACGTCACCCTGGCACTCGAACATGACCCGCGAGGATTACGGCCAGCGCTTTCGCAAGGTGCAGGACTACATTCAGAGCGGCGACTGCTATCAGGTCAATCTTGCCCAGCGTTTTCAGGCAGGCTATGAGGGCAGCGAGTGGCAGGCCTTCAGGCAGCTCAACCAGACCAGCCGCGCGCCGTTCAGCGCCTTTGTACGCCTGCCCGACAGCGCGGTGCTGAGCCTGTCGCCGGAGCGATTTATCCGCCTGGAAGCGGATCAGATCCAGACACGCCCCATTAAAGGCACGCTGCCGCGGCTTGCCGATCCTGCCGAAGATGCGCGCCAGGCGCGCAAGCTGCAGGCATCTGCCAAAGACCGGGCTGAAAATCTGATGATCGTCGATTTGATGCGTAACGACATTGGGCGAGTTGCAGTGCCCGGCAGTGTTCAGGTGCCCGAACTGTTTGTCGTTGAGCCCTTTCCCGCCGTTCACCATCTGGTCAGCACCATTACCGCCCGCCTGCCCGCCGCCCTGCACGCCGCCGACCTGCTGCGCGCCGCGTTTCCCGGCGGTTCCATTACCGGCGCGCCGAAAATCCGGGCGATGGAGATTATCGACGAGCTGGAGCCCCAGCGCCGGAATGCCTGGTGCGGCAGCATCGGCTATCTCAGCTTCTGCGGCGCAATGGACACCAGCATCACTATCCGCACCCTGACCGCCTCCGGCGGCCAGCTGTATTGCTCCGCAGGCGGCGGGATCGTGGCCGACAGCGAGGAGCAGGCGGAGTATCAGGAAACCTTTGATAAAGTAAACCGTATCTTGCAGCAGCTGGAGTCCTGACTTATGCCGCATCCCTCTCTTACCCTCGACGAGTTTATCTCCCGCTTTCAGATGCTCAGCCCGCAGCCCGCGCCGGAGGTCAGAAACCAGCGCCAGGCAGCGGTGCTGCTGCCCATCGTGCGCCGGCCCGAGCCGGGCCTGCTGCTCACCCGGCGCTCTTCGCAGCTGCGCAAGCACGCGGGCCAGGTGGCCTTTCCCGGCGGCGCGGTGGACA
>NZ_CAJYMB010000059.1 GCF_913775985.1 uncultured Pluralibacter sp.
CAGCCGACGGGGAAATCAGCGTGCTGCTGCACTATCAGAACGGCTGGCTGTCGGGCGAGGTGAGCGACGACGGCCCGGGGATTTCAGCCGAGCATATTGATGCTATCTTTGCCAAAGGCTTCTCGACGAAGGGCGAGAATCGCGGGGTGGGCCTGTTCCTCGCCAGCCAGCAGCTAAGCGAGCTGGGCGGCACCATTACCGTTGAATCCGAGCCCGGCGTCTTTACCCAATTTTTTGTTCATCTCCCCTGGGACAGTGAAAGGAAACGTGCGTGATAAATGTAGTCATTGTCGATGATGATGCGATGGTCGCTGAATTAAACCGAATGTATATCTCCCGGGTGCCGGGCTTTCGCTGCACCGCGGCGGCCTCGACCCTCGCCGAAGCGAAATCGCTGGTGGAAGATCCCAATATTGATATCGATCTGGTGCTGCTGGACGTCTATATGCAGCAGGACAGCGGGCTCGATCTGCTGCCGGTTATCCGCGCCAGCGGCCGCGCCATCGACGTGATCATGATAACCTCCGCCGCCGATGCCGACACGCTGCAAACCGCGATCCACTACGGCGTGGTGGACTATCTGATCAAGCCGTTCCAGTTCCCGCGCTTTGAAGAGGCGCTCACCGCGTGGCAGCAGAAGAAAAAGCTGATGCAGACTCACGACTACTATCAGCAAGCGGAAGTGGACCAGCTGCTGCACGGCGGCACGCCGGAGGTGGCGGACAGCAAGAAACTGCCGAAGGGGCTTACCGCCCAGACGCTGCGCACGCTCTGCCAGTGGATTGACGCTCATCCCGATACCGAGTTTTCCACCGACGAGCTGGCCCAGGAGGTGAATATTTCCCGCGTGTCGTGCCGCAAATACCTTATCTGGCTGGCGCAGATCAACATCCTGTTCACCAGCATTCACTACGGCGCGACCGGACGCCCGGTGTACCGCTACCGGCTGGTAGCCGAACAGTACGGCCTGCTCAAGCAGTACAGTCAATAACCCGGTAGCTGTCGTCGAGCAGGGTAAAGCGGAAGTGGCGCCGGGACGAGAGAATAATCTCCCGGCTTTTGGTGACAAAAATGGCCTCGATGTCCGGGCGATCCGCCAGCCACGTCAGGCCGCGCTCCGGGCCCGCGCCGTACAGCAGCGTGGTCCAGATATCGCCGTCGAGAGAGTCCGTTGAAATCACGGTGACGCTGTCCAGCACGTTATCCAGCGGGTAGCCGGTGCGCGGATCGAGAATGTGGTGATAGCGGCGACCGTCCTGCTCGAAATAGCGCTCGTAAGTGCCGGAGGTCACCACCGATTTATTGGCCACTTCAATGGCGCCCGCCAGCGCGTCCGGCCCGGCAAACGGCTTTTTCAGGCCGATGCTCCAGCCGCCCCGCGGCGCGCCCAGGGTCTGTACGTTGCCGCCGAGATTAATCAGCCCCTCCTCCACGCCCGACTGGCGCAGCAGATCCCGCACCCGATCGGCGATGTAGCCTTTGGCGATAGCGCCAAGATCGATCTCCATTCCTTTACGGGCAAGGAACACGCTGCGGCGCGCGTCGTCGAGCTGCACATCCTGCGGCCGGGTGATGGTCAGCAGATCCTCGATCTCAGCGGCGGGCGGTACGCTGTCTCCCTGAAAGCCGATCCGCCAGCGCTTGACCAGCGGGCCTATGGTCAGGTTAAAGGCGCTGGCGGCAGGCAGGCTCGCCGCCAGCGCGCACTTGATCAGCTGATACACCGCCGGACTGACCGTTACCGGCTCGCGCCCCGCCGCACGGTTAACCCGCATCACTTCGGAGTCGGCGCGGTTGACGGTGAACAGATCTTCGTAGTGCTTGATCAGGTTGAAGACCCGCCCGGCGAGCGCTTCATCGCGCTGAAACAGCTTGAGCAGAATGGGCGAGCCCATCAGCACCGCGGAGTAGCTGTAAACCGATTCATCTGCTGGCATCGCAGCGGCCCTCATCATGGGAAAGGTGATTGGCGACAGGCGCCGCCGCGCGGGCGGCGGCGCTGTGCGCTAGCTCCGGGCCCGCGCGGCGGCCTGGTGACCTGCAAGGGTACCAAAGATAATGATATCCGCCACCGCGTTTCCGCCGATGCGGTTGCCGCCGTGAATGCCGCCGACCACTTCACCGGCGGCAAACGCGCCGGGAATGACCTGCTGCTGCGCGTTCAGCACTTCGGTGCGGGTGTTGATGGTTACGCCGCCCATGGTGTGGTGCACCCCCGGGGCGATGCGGATTGCGTGGAACGGCCCTTCGTTGATGGGCGCGCGCAGCGCAGTGGTGCGGCCAAAATCGTCGTCGTGCTGTTTTTCCACGAAGCCGTTATAGCGCGCAAGCGTGGCGAGGAACGCCGCCTCGTCGATGCCGAGGGCCCCGGCGAGCTGCTGCGGGGTGCTGGCGCTGGTGACCAGCCCTTTGGCGATATACTCGTCCGCCGCTTTGTTTTTCGCCCGCACGTGCTCGTCAAAGACGATATACGCGGCGTGCTCCGGCAGCGCGATAATGGCAGCAGAGACTTTATCCCGGGTGGACATTTCGTTATAGAAGCGGCTGCCCTGCTGGCTCACCAGGATAGCGCCGCCGCCGCGAATGGACTCGGAAATCAGGTATGAGGTGCTCTGTTCCACGGTGGGGTGAATTTGAATTTCGCCCATGTCTACGGTGCCCGCGCCCACGCGCTCCAGCAGAGCGATGCCGCCGCCGGTGGCGCCTTTATGGTTAGTGGTGACAAAGCCCGCCAGTTCAGGACGGTATTTGACCACCATCGCGCTGTTGGCGCTGAAGCCGCCGGTGGCGACAATCACGCTTTTCGCCTGCACGGTCAGGCTCTCCTGCTCGTCGGTCAGCAGGCGCACGCCGCTCACTTCACCGCCCTCTGACAGGATCTCTTCCACCGAGGTATCCAGCATCACGTCGATACCGCGCTTCACCACGTTACGCAGCAGGCCGCCAATCAGATAGCCGCCGACGGCCGATCCGTCGCGCGGGCGGTGGGTGCGGTCAATGCTCATCCCGCCGGTGGTGGTGATGTCGTTCAGCATAATGCCGCGGCGGGCCAGCCACTCGATGGCTTCCGGTGCGTTTTCCACGAAGCGCTGGAGCAGCTCGGGGTTATTTTTATTGCCGCCGCCTTTTAAGGTTTCGGCGTAGAACAGCGCCTTGCTGTCCTCGATGCCCTTCACGCGCTGGAAGCGGGTTTCCGCCGCGTTCATCCCCGCCGACGCTTTTATGGTATTGCCGCCGATGGTCGGCATCTTCTCGACGATCAGCACGCTGGCACCCTCGTCGTGGGCCTGAATCGCCGCCGCCAGACCGGCGCCGCCGCTGCCCACCACCACCACGTCGTAGCTTTTCGGCGCCAGCACGTCGCCGCCCTCTTCTTCGATCCGCGCTTTGGTGGATTTAAGCATCGCTTTCGAGACCGCTTTTTTCACCGCTTCGCTCTGGCTGGTGGCGCCGGAGATGGCGTCCACGTGCGGGGTGTTGGCGTCGAGAATGCGGGTTTTGATCTCTTCAAAGGTGGTAACAAACTCCACCTGCTCCGGGCCGGAGACCATGTCGATGTCGGCAATGCGGTCGTTGTCGAGGCTGATGTTCAGCACCATCTCGCCGTCATCATCCTGCACGCTCTCGGTAAACACGCCGGGCTTGAACTTCGCATCGCCCATACTCATGTCGCGGATCATCGCCTCCACCAGCGAGAAGCGCCACAGGGGCTCGGGGATGTTCAGCGCTTCGCGGCAGGTGCTGTCGATGTACAGCTCCAGGGTATCGCCACGGGCGATGCGGTCGGTCCAGTCCGGGTAGGCGATGGTGGCCCGGCCAACGGCCATCAGGTCATAACCGTGCGCCAGACCCGCTTCGGCGTCCTCGATATTCACCACGCAGCCCACGCCCATCACCGGCACGGCGGCCAGGGTTTCGGAGCGCAGGGCGCAGTATTTCTCAATCAGCGGCGTCGGATCCTGGGTGTCGTTTATCGACGGGCGCAGGCTGGTGCCCATTGAGAAGTGCAGATAGTCCAGCCCGCGCGCCGCCAGTTTCTCCAGCAGGTAGAGCGTGTCGTCAAAGCGGATGCCCGGCTCCTCCAGCTCTTCCGGCGAGAAGCGGTAGCCGATGATAAAGGCGTCATCCGCGTACTGGCGCGCCATCCGGTGCGTGATGTCGAGCACCGCCAGCGGGAACTGCGCGCGGTTATCCCGGCTGCCGCCCCACTTATCGTCGCGCTGGTTGGAGTTCGGGGAGTAGAACTGCTGAATGAGGTAGGTGTTGGCACCGTGGATTTCCACGCCGTCAAAGCCGGCCTGGATGGCGCGGCGCACGGCATCGCCAAACTGGGCGATGGTATTTTCGACTTCATCACCACTCAGGGCGCGGGGGGTAGCGGCACCGGGACGCGGCGCGGCCAGCGCGCTTGGCGCGACCGGGGTGCGTCCGCCAATGAGCAGCGGTTCTACCATCCGGCCGCCGTGGTAGATCTGCAGAATGGCTTTCGATCCTTCGGCCTGAATTGCGGCGGCAATTTTCGCCAGGCCATCAATTTTGGCATCGCTGTTGATACCGATAGCCCCCGGGAAGGCCAGGCCCAGATCGTCAATAAAGCAGCATTCGACGATGATGGTACCGATGCTGCCCGCGCGCTGGCGGTAGTACTCCACCAGCTCGCCGGTAACCGAACCGTCAAAATAGCCGGAGCAGGTGGTCATCGGCGCCATAAGCAGGCGATTTTTTAGCTCCGTGCCGTTGGGCAGTGTAAAGGGCTGCAGGACAGGTGATTGACTGGTCATAGTGGACTCCAGAAATTTAAAATTTAAAAATTGAGAATTCGCTGGCGAATGTATTTTGGTTATGTTTTTTGGGTCGCCGTTCATATTAATAATATAGTGCTATTTTTACTTACTAAAGTAATTACGTTAGTTAAAAAACTATTTAATACCCGCAAGCAATGGAATACCACCCAGGTATTAGATGAGTAATATTTCAATTTTACAAAATAACGACAAATTACAACATAAAACGCTACAAAAGTTAAAATAATGAACATAGGTGCGACATACAAAAATCAATAAAATCAAACAATTAAACATAAATACGAATAAATAAAAGTCATATTAAAACATACTATTAACATTTTAATTAAAACAATAAGCAATAACCCATGCTACAATATGGTTATTATAAAAAAGTAAAAACAGCGGCGATTATTTCTGTTTTTTGATCGCGATCAATTGTAATCAATGCACAAAGCGCAATATATAAATTACCGGCTACATTTAATTTAACGAACGCCTTACGGCGATAAATTTCTGTCGCAGCACGCATCCTCTGATGCATATTTAATTAAAGAAACTAAAAAAACTAAAGTAATTGAATAATGCCGAAAATATAAACAGTGCTGCGGCCTGTATACCCTCGCTCATGCGCGGCGGGTATATACCGAATTTTAAACTACTGGTGAACTCAATATGGAAAAGAAAATCGCAACTACCCCGCCTTCAGGCGCGGCGAACGTGAAAGGCGGCAGCAGTAAACGCCTTATCATGATGGCGCTGCCGGTGATTGTGGCCGTGCTGCTGTTGTTTGTGCCGGTGCCTGATGGCCTGCCGCCCTACGCCTGGCACTACTTTGCTATTTTCGTCGGCGTGATTGTCGGCCTTATCTTCGAACCGCTGCCGGGCGCGGTGATTGGCCTGACCGGCGTGGTGGTTATCGCGCTGGGCAGCCAGTGGCTGCTGTTCAGCCCCGAGCAGATGTCCGCCGCCACCTTCAAGCTCGCGGGCGCCTCCTTTAAATGGGCGGTGAGCGGCTTTGGCAACTCGACGGTGTGGCTTATCTTCGGCGCGTTTATGTTCGCCGCCGGCTACGATAAGACCCAGTTTGGCCGCCGGCTGGCGCTGATTCTGGTGAAGTATCTCGGCCGCCGCAGCCTGACGCTGGGCTACGCCATCACCTTCGCTGACCTGCTGCTGGCACCGTTTACCCCGTCCAACACCGCCCGCAGCGGCGGTACCATCTACCCGATTATCGCCAACCTGCCGCCGCTGTACGGCTCGAAGCCCAACGACCCAAGCTCGCGCCGCATCGGCTCGTACCTGATGTGGGTGGCGATTACCGCCGCCTGTATCACCAGCTCAATGTTCCTCTCGGCGCTGGCCCCCAACCTGCTGGCGCAGGCGCTGGTGAAAAGCATCGTCGGCACCGAAATCTCCTGGGGCTCGTGGTTTATGGCCTTCCTGCCGGTGGGCGTACTGCTGATTCTGGTGATGCCGCTGCTGGCCTACTGGCTCTATCCGCCGGAAGTCAAAATTAACGACGAAGTGCCCCTGTGGGCCTCCCGCGAGCTGGAAAAACTCGGTAAGCTGTCGCGCAATGAGATCCTGCTGCTGGTATTCGTGTGCTGCGCGCTGGTGATGTGGATCTTCGCCGCCCAGTGGATTGAGCCGGCAATGGCCGCGCTGCTGATTATTGTCCTGATGCTGTGGACCGGGGTGCTGGAGTGGAACGACATCACCAGTAACAAACCGGCCTGGAACACGTTCGTATGGTTCGCCACTCTGGTGGCGCTGGCGGACGGCCTCTCTTCTACCGGCTTTATCAGCTGGCTGGGTAAAGAGGGCGGCGCGCTGATGAGCGGTATCTCGCCGGGCGTCGCCACCATCGTGCTGCTGCTGGCCTTCTACCTGCTGCACTACCTGTTTGCCAGCACCACCGCGCACACCACCGCCCTGCTGCCGGCGATGCTGACCATCGGCGCCACCATCCCGGGCATTAACATGCCGGTGTTCTGCATGCTGCTGGTCACCTCGCTGGGGATCATGGGCATTATTACCCCGTACGGTACCGGCCCGAGCCCGATTTACTACGGCAGCGGCTACCTGCCGACCAAAGACTACTGGCGGCTCGGCACCATTTTCGGGGCGATCTTCCTCGCCGCCCTGCTGCTGATTGGCTATCCGTGGATGCTGATGGTGTTCTGATCCTTAACCGTCGAAGGGCAACCTTCGGCGGTTTTTTCAATTTTATGGAGTGCGTTATGTCAACCAAACCTTTTGTCTGGCAGCCCCCTTTCCCGCTGGCCGCCGATCAAACCGAATACTATCTGCTGAGCAAAGAGCATGTTTCCGTCAGCGAATTTAACGGCCAGGAAATCCTCAACGTCGAGCCGGAAGCCCTGACCCTGCTGGCAAAGCAGGCCTTCCACGACGCGGCATTTATGCTGCGCCCCTCTCACCAGAAGCAGGTAGCGGCTATCCTGCTGGACCCGCAGGCCAGCGATAACGATAAATACGTGGCTCTGCAGTTCCTGCGCAACTCGGAAATCGCAGCGAAGGGCGTGCTGCCGACCTGCCAGGACACCGGCACCGCCATCATCATGGGTAAAAAAGGCCAGAACGTCTGGACCGGCGGCGGTGATGAAGCGGCGCTGGCCCGCGGCGTGTACCAGACTTATACCGAAGACAACCTGCGCTACTCGCAGAACGCGCCGCTGGACATGTACAACGAGGTCAACACCGGCACCAACCTGCCGGCGCAGATCGACCTCTACAGCGTGGACGGCAGCGAATATAAATTCCTGTGCATGGCAAAAGGCGGCGGCTCGGCCAACAAAACCTATCTGTATCAGGAAACGAAGGCGCTGATTACCCCGGCGAAGCTGAAAAACTACCTGGTGGAGAAGATGCGCACCCTCGGCACCGCCGCCTGCCCGCCGTACCATATCGCCTTTGTGATTGGCGGCACCTCGGCAGAAGCCACGCTGAAAACCGTCAAGCTGGCGTCGGCCCGCTACTATGACGAGCTGCCCACCGAAGGCAACGCGCACGGCCAGGCATTCCGCGACGTGCAACTTGAGCAGGCGCTGATGGAAGAGGCGCAGAACCTCGGCCTCGGTGCCCAGTTCGGCGGCAAATACTTCGCCCACGACATCCGCGTAATTCGCCTGCCGCGCCACGGCGCGTCCTGCCCGATCGGCATGGGCGTCTCCTGCTCGGCGGACCGCAATATCAAGGCCAAAATCAACCGCGACGGCATCTGGATAGAGAAGCTGGAAGCCAATCCGGGCCAGTATATTCCGCAGGCGCTGCGCGAGCGCGGCGAGGGCGAAGTGGTGAACATCGACCTCAACCAGCCAATGAGCGAGATCCGCAGGCAGCTTTCCGCCCACCCGGTCTCCACGCGCCTGAACCTGAACGGCACCATTATCGTCGCCCGCGATATCGCCCACGCGAAACTTAAAGCGCTGCTCGACAGCGGCGAGCCGCTGCCGCAGTACGTTAAGGATCATCCCATTTACTACGCGGGCCCGGCGAAAACCCCGGAAGGCTACGCTTCCGGCTCCCTCGGCCCGACCACCGCAGGCCGGATGGACTCCTATGTGGATCTGTTCCAGTCCCACGGCGCGAGCCTGGTGATGCTGGCAAAAGGTAATCGCAGCCAGCAGGTGACCGATGCCTGCCGCCAGCACGGCGGCTTCTATCTGGGCAGCATCGGCGGCCCGGCGGCGGTACTGGCGCAGCAGAGCATCAAGAGCCTGACCTGCGTGGCCTACCCGGAGCTGGGAATGGAGGCTATCTGGAAAATTGAGGTGGAGAACTTCCCGGCGTTTATTCTGGTGGACGATAAGGGGAACGACTTTTTCCAGCAGATCCAGAATAAGCAGTGCGCGGGCTGCAGCCAGCGCTAAACGCAAAAAGGGCGGCAGCGCCGCCCTGATAATTATCACGCCGCCGGACAGCCTGCCCGGCGGCGTTTTTTTTACTCGTCGAAGTACCAATAGCCCTGGTTGATCAGTCCGGCCAGCTCGGCGATAAACGCCGGGTTATGCAGCGCGTCGCCCAGCATGTCATGGGTGACTTCGGTGTAGCGGCTGAGCACGTCGGCCGCGGCGGCATCCGCCGGGCGGTAAGCCTCGCCGTTAATAAAGAAGCTGCCGTCAACGTTCAGCACCCGCAGGCCGCTCAGGCGCACCAGCGTTTCACCGCCCGTTAGCGCGTCCAGCACCTCTTCCGGCGCATACGGCGGCTCGGCAGGGGCGACGTCCAGCTCGTGGCGCGGCGTGGAGACGAAGCGGCCAAACCACTGTTTGAAATCCTCCGGCTGGCGGAGCATATCGATCATCATTTCCCGCGCCCGGTCCAGCTCGAAGCCTTCGACGCGGCCCGCGTGCTCGCGCACGGTGAGGTCGGGATCGGCGTAGTGAACGCCGCCGAGATCGTTTTCCAGCGCGTAGTCGGCAAAGCCGGAGAGGAAGTCCCGGCCGTTGGGGCCGCGGAAGCCGACGGAGTAGTTCAGGGTGTCTTCAAAGGTATAGCCGTCGTGCGGGAATCCCGGCGGGATGTAGAGGATGTCGCCGGGCGCCATCTCTTCATCAATGATTGGCTCAAACGGATCCACGTGCAGCAGCGCCGGATGCGGGCAGAACTGGCGCATCGGCAGCGCGTCGCCTACCCGCCAGCGGCGGCGGCCCATACCCTGAATGATAAACACATCGTAGTTATCAATGTGCGGCCCGACGCCGCCGCCGGGCACCGAGTAGGAGATCATCAGATCGTCCAGCCGCCACTCCGGCAGCACGCGAAACGGACGCACCAGCTCCGCCGACGGCATGTGCCAGTGGTTCACCGCCTGGCACAGAATCGACCAGCCGGTTTCGCCCAGATCGTCAAACTGCGTGAACGGGCCGTGGCTGGCCTGCCATTTGCCGTCAACCTGGCTCACCAGGCGGCTGTCAACCTCCGGCTCCATCGCCAGCCCGGCCAGCTCGTCCGGGGTGATGGGATCCACAAAATTCGGGAACGCGTTTTTGAGGATGACCGGCTTTTTCTGCCAGTAGGTTTGCAGAAATTCCGGCCAGTTAATATTCAGTTGAAGCGCCATAGTAATACCAGTGTAAGGAGAAACGGGCGTGATTATGCGCGCGGTTAACGGCGGCTGCTTTGTTGAGGGTCAAGGGATGGGGCGAAATACTGGATGCCACGACAGTGTACAACCGAGACACCCGCGCCTGTTGATTGACAACGTTGTAAATGCCAATCATATTACTCTTTAGCGTCGCATAACGAATGCGCAGCGCGCATGCTACAACGCTGAATCCAGAGGAGATCAACGTGCAGGACAAAAGCAGTGAAAGCAAGAAGGTCACTATCAAATCCATCGCTGAGGCGTTGAATATTTCGTTCTCGACGGTATCAAAGGCGCTAAATAATAATCCGGTAATCAAATCCGATACCCGTCAATTAGTGATCGACAAGGCCCAGGAGATGGGATACACGCCAAATTCACTGGCTAAAGGGCTGCGCGGAAGTTCCACTAAAACCATTGCAATCATCTTTAATGACATTGAAAACCCGGTGCTGACCTACGTCTTTCGCGATATCTCAATCCGTATGGGTGAGCACGGCTATACGACCATGATTTTTGACTCGCAGTTTAACGAGCAGACCGAGCGGGCCAACATCCTGACGGTGCTTTCGCGGGTGCCTGATTTCATTATTCTCGAGCCGGCGACATTCAACAGCCCCAATCTGGACCTGCTGCAGAACATGGCCGACAGAGTCATCATCCAGGGTGCGCGCTCCCCCCATCTCAACAGCCACCATGTGCATGTGGACTATACCAACGGTGGATATATGGCTGCTGTTGAGCTGCTATCAAAGGGCCACAAAGAGTGCCTGGTGATCTCCGAAAGTCTCGATTTCCCTACCAGCCATGAGTTTGTACGCGGCGTGGAAAAGGCATTTGCCGACTATAACCTGACGCTGCGCCCTGAACAGATTGTCTCCAGCCATTCGTCTATCGCTAACGGCTTTCGTATCATGCAACAGCTGTGGGATAGCGAAGCGCAGCGCTGGGCATTCCCGCTGACCGGCGTGCTGACCTTTGATGATAATTTCGCCTTTGGCGTTTATAAAGCGGCGGCCCACTTTAACCTCAAGATCCCCGACGATCTCAGCGTGATCGGCTTCGATGATAATCCGCTCTCGGCATTTTCGATGCCGCCGCTCACTACTGTGCATTTACCCAAGGAGAAAATGGCAGAATATCATCTGAGTATTATTAATACTATTTTGCTCAAAAAACGGCGCGAGATTTGTATCTATTCCACCGATCCAGTTCTGATCCCGCGAGGTTCAGTAAAAAACCTTATTGGTAGTCGGCACCCGTAATTATCCGGAGGGGCCGCCCCCTCCACTTCACTTTTAATCAATATCCAGAACCACGCCGTATAATTATTAAAAAATAACATTGAAATACACCTTACATTAATTCGGAGAAATTGATGAACATTCTTACTATCGATCTTGGCACTACCAATATAAAAGTCTCGGTTTATGACCGGCAACTTTCACCGCTGGTCACTCTGTCCGAAGGGGTGAATTATCATCGCGCAGGCGATATCGTCGAGTTTGATCCCGAGCGCTATTTTACGACAATTACAGCGATGATGACCGCCGCTGCTGCACAGGCCCGGCGGACCAATGGCCGCGATATTGTTCAGGTGGTGCTCACCGGCCAAGCCGAATCGCTGATTGTGCTCGACGGCAACGGACTGCCGCTTCGTCCGGCCATTTCATGGCTGGATATGCGATCCCGCGAAGAGTGCGCAGAGCTGTCGGATATTTTCGATGCGCAAAAAAGCTATCGTATCACCGGTCAACCAGAAATTATTCCCACCTGGCCAATAACAAAAATACTGTGGCTCAAGCGTCACGAAAAAGAGACTTTTGCGCGTGCAGCTCATTATCTATTGCTGAAAGACTATATTATTCTCAGACTTTCTGGACGTATCGTTGGTGATTACTCAATTTACAGCTTCTCTTATTATTTTAATATTACCGAAAAGCGCTACTGGCCAGAAATTCTCGACTACTGTGGTATTCACGATACTCAGCTCCCCGCCCTGCTGCCCCCCTGCACGATAGTCGGGCCGCTGGTGCCTGCACTGGTCGATCCAGCCTGCGGGCTGACGACCGCGACCAAAATCAACATCGGTACGCTCGACCACTTTGCCGGTATGATCGGCACCGGCAATATTCGCGAAGGTATCGTCAGCGAATCTGCCGGTACGGTGCTGTCGCTGGCGACGCTGGTAAAGGAGCCGGTGTTCAGTCAGGGCCGCCTGCCGCTCAATTGTGGTCCCTTCCCCGATAGCTACGTGCTGCTGCCGGTATGCGAAAGCGGTGGCTTTAGCCTTGAATGGTACAAGCAGACCTTTTTGCCCGATTGCAGCTTTGGCGACATCAACGCGGCCGCGGCGCAGCGAAACTCTGCTTCAATACCTATTTTTCTGCCCTACCTTACCGGTATCAACGCCCCGGACTTCAACGAGCACGCGTCGGGCGTCTTCTTCGGCATTCGCGCCAGCCACACCCGCGATGATTTTTCTCTGTCGATCATGCAGGGAGTAGCCTGCCTGCTGCGAAAAAACATCGACTATATGGAACAGGCAGGAATTCAAATTGAAAAAATTATTTCCGTTGGCGGTGGCGCCCGCTCGGCGCTGTGGACGCAGATAAAATCCGATCTCACCCAAAAAAGTGTCAGTGTCCCTGTGAACGAAGAAGCGGCCTGCTTTGGCGCAGCCATTATTGCCGCCGTTGACGAGGGCTATGTATCTTCTTACGCTGCGGCGGCCGAGGAGCATATCGTCCTCAAAAAGAGTTTCACCCCCGCTCCCCACGAGCACCATGAACATACTTATGCCGTATTTAACTCACTCTACGAGGCTCTCGCGCCGGTATATGCCCTGAACGATAAAACCCGCCGTGGCGGGTAAATGGTAACGTTCCGCCGGCGAGTGCCGGCGGAACGATTAAACAGGACTAAAGCAAAGATGCAGACTGACTGGCTGGCGTGTTTTTCTCATATTCAGGCTCATCGAGCAGGTTAGTAATTAACGCACCGACGAGATAGATTGCGGCGATAATGATCGTTACCCCGCCGCCGCCCACGCTATTAATGAACAGACCAACAATCGCCGGTCCGAGAAAGACCGCCAGCCCGGTGCCTAAATTAAGTACCGACATTATCGCCCCCTTATCCTTTTCCACCAGGTTGGCGGACATAGCATCAAGCGGTATATAACCCGCGACGCCGGCGCCCCACGCCAGGCTAATGGCAAAGATAACGCCGTAATTAGCGCCGACAAACTGGGGGGCAAAATAGAGCATCAGCGATGCCACAGCAGTCAATACTCCCCCACACCAGATAATCGTGCGTTTGTGGCCTATCTTATCCCCCACCACGCCCCACACCAGGTTAAAGATAATATTACTGATAAATGCTGCGCCCCAGATACTTAACCATTCCGGTGTAGTAAACCCCTGCGCAATCATATAGGCAGGAAGGTAAACCGGGAACGCGTACTGCGAAAGCGAGTTCACGATACGAAGAATGCAGGAGATTGAAAGCTTCGGATAGACGCGCAGTATAGTCAGACCGCGCAGCACCTCTTTAACACTTTGCGAAGCGCTGTGGTTGTGGGCTGGCTTAATATCATCGCGGTTCACCACCAGCACTAAAACAGCCCCGAAAGCAAAAAAGATCAGCGTACTCCACAGAGTATTAACCTGGCCGAGGTTGTCCACTGCCAGGCTGGCATAAAAGTTAGCCAGCACCTGCATACCACCGGAAAAAACAAAATAGAACCAGCCATAGGCCGTACTCAGGCGATGTGCCGGGCTGCGGTAGGCTATCCACACAGAAAAGGCATAGGCAAACAGCGGATAGCCGAATCCTTTAAGCGCCTGCATCAGTAGCAGTACCGGATACGACATCTCTTTCAGGCCCAGCACGATAAATCCTACTGTGCCGGCAACGCAGAAAAGGGTACCCAGAAACATGGTTCGCTTCGCACCAAACGTTTCGAAAAAGACGCCGGCAAACCAGGACGAAAGCGCCACGGCGATGCCGTAGACGCTAAACAACGTCGATATTTGCTGAATGCTCATCCCCCTCTCTTCGAGGAAAGGGCTCAGCCACCCCAGCTCTACACCGCAGCCGATCATAAAGATCAGAACGCCAAGAAAACTCCATGACATGGTTCCCGGAATCCCTATCCTATCCAAAAAACCTTGCTGTACATGATTTGTCATCTTAAACCCTCACTACGCTTATTCTGGATGCAGGTTATCGCCACCAGCCGAGGCTGGCAGATAAATAGATATATATTCAGGTGCGAGGCAAAGTGCGGCTATACGTCAATAGCCGCATTCGTCACGTTTATTTCATTAGAAGCAGGTGTAGGCACCGTCCACGCGGAAATCCGCGCCGGTAGTATATGAACTCATATCACCCGCCAAATAGACGGCAATCGCTTCCAGCTCTTCGGGTTTACCCATGCGCTTAACAGGAATTAGTTGTTCCCACTGATTTATAAGCGGTGCAAGACTGGGATCATTTAAGGTCATTTCGGTCGCCATATAGCCGGGACTAATGGTGTTGACGCGCACATTTTTGTCAGCCCACTCTACTGCCATATTGCGCGACATTGCGATAACGCCCGCTTTTGACGCCGCGTAGGAGCACTCTTTCTGCGGGATATTAGTGATGTGTGCCGACATGGAGGCGGTATTAATGATGGAGCCGCCCCCCTGGCGAATCATAACTCTACCAGCAGCCTGCGCCGTCAGGAACGTGCCGTTCAGGTTGACGTTAATAACTCGCGACCAGTCATCAAGATTGTCCTCCTCTACCGGTACCGTGTGGCCAATACCGGCATTGCAGAAAGCAATATCCAGCCTGCCGAAAGCGCCGAGAATGGTTTCCATCATGGCGTTAACCTGCTCGGGACGGGTAATATCGGTTTTGATTGCCAGGGTATTTACCCCGGTTGCGGCGGCGATTTCCCCCGCGGTCTTCTCTGCTTCGTCCAGATCTACGTCTACGATAGCCACATCAGCACCAGCTTCGGCAAGGGCAATCGCCAGACGTTTACCAATACCGCGTGCGCCGCCGGTGACAAAGCTCTTTTTACCGTCGAGTCTCATTTTTTCTAAAATACCCATTGGGTTATCCTCTTATTCGTTTTATTGCCCAAGAATTTGAACGCGTACCGTGCGCGAACGCGCGCGGGTCTGGTCCATATCTGAAAAGTAGATACGTCCGAATTCACCTAGCGTCATTTCGCCATTGACGACCGGAATAGTTTCAGAGCGCCCGAGAATCACCGAACGCAGATGACCGTCGGTATTAAGCATCCATTCGGATTTCTCATCGCGCAGCGTCCTGGCTCGCTCGGTGTGAACCGGGCCCGGATGCAGGTACTGGCCTTCGTGCTGGCAAGTCGGGATGATCTTTTCCAGTACGTTAATGGTGTCTTGCAAAATCAGAGGGATGTTTCTGTAGGTCACATCCTCGGAGTCTTCCTGAATAAACACAGTGCAGCTGGTGTGCTGTGAGAAAACAGTCACAATGCCGTCTTTCACACCGGACTTGTGCAGAATCGCCTGTACCTGGTCAGTCACATCGTCAAAACTGATCGCGGCGCCGGTTTCCACACCGATGATTTCATGTAAAATTTTCATGCCTTATTTATCCTTACAATATGTTCTTTCTCGCCATGCCTGCGCGGCAGCGGCGATCATCGCCTCCAGCATGACAAAGGCATTTTCTGCCTGCAGAATGCCGCTGGTCGACCCCGTTGCTTCGGCCCCTGCTCTGATAATTTCATATACGTCGGCCTGATCTTTGATACCCGCGCCGTGCAGCACTCGCGCTGCGGGATTCACAGCATTTACCGCCGCATTAATGGCGACAATTTCTGCCGTGTCCTGCGGACCACGCTGACCTTTGCCAATCAGCGCCGGCGACTCCGCCAGGACAATATCGGTCCCCAGGCATGCGACCGCAGCGCTTTCACGGCTGTCTCCAGCACATACCAGCGTCATCAGTCCAACCTCTTTTGCCCGCCTGATGGTCTCGGCCAGAACCGCAAGCGACAGCTGCTTCTCAGCGTGGTTGAGCAATACGCCAACCGCGCCGGCATCCACGAGCGCCTCGGGCAAAACCGCGCCAACACCTCGTCCCGGCGCAACGGGATCCATATGCTGAGCAAATACTTTGATGTGCCGCGTCGCCGCAGCAATGGGTGCGATATCGGTGTACTGCGCGGTAAAAATAATGTCGACGCCGTACAGGGCCGCCACACGGTCTGCCTCCAGTGCCAAATCCAGCACCTGCTGGCCGTAGAGATAGACCTTCGGCCCAATCTCAAAAAAGGGTGTTGTTAGCATGACAGGCTGGTACATATCGATCACCCAATCAGCTTTTTCAAGAATTCAGCCGTTTGCGGCAGCGTCTGGCGCGGATCGCCACAGGTACTGCACTCAAGGCTGACAAAGCCGCTGTAGCCGATCGCTTTCAGGGCCTCAAAACCGGCCTGCCAGTCAATGGCACCGCGTCCAGGCAGCAGGCGGTTGTTGTCGCCCAGATGCACGTGTTTCACCGAATCAGCGACATAGCGCAGGCTCTCTGCAATATTCGCTTCTTCAATAGACATGTGGAAAAAGTCTGCCAGCACGCCCGCATTGCTGAAGGTCAACTTATCGGTTAGATCTTTGCACTGCTTAATGCTGTTGAGATAGGGACTTTCGTAGCGGTTGATGCCCTCCAGTAGCATATAGCCGCCAGTGCCGGAGAGCGGTTCAGTCACTTCCTGATACATCTCAATGAAGGCCGCTTCTTCCTGACCCGTCATTTCACGATAGGGATGAAAAAGCGGTAGCGGATCCTGGGCGCCGTAGGCAAACTCGAGTTCGGTAACAGCATTCAGCTCACCGGCGATACGGGCCGCCAGCTTGTACATTTCACGGCTCCTGCGGCGTAAATCTGGATCGGGGCTCATCAGGTGTCCGTAGATACCGTCTCCGAAGGCAAATTCGCAAGGCTTCACGCCGGTTTTATCTTCCAGCGACAGCACTTCTTCGTGCAATTCGTCATTCCACTCGCTGTAGTTCATAAACAGCGCGATACCGTCAAACCCCCACTGGCGCAATAGATGGGCTTTCTCAGTCAGGCTGCTTCCGGGCAACATAAGATTGGCACAAGAAATTTTCATACTAGTATCTCCGATTAACAATTTACAACCTTGTAAATTTTTATTATTGAAAAACCAGCTTAAAAGATGACGTTCAATTCAATAATTACAACGTTGTAATTAGAATCTGCAAAAAATTTGTAATAGATATGTTTCTTCAGGCCTTTTTCGTCAAGAAAAATAATCACGAGAGAGACTTTTTAGATCTGTTTTGTGGCCTGAATCGAATTAGCTTCGGGATATCGGAGGGGAAAGGATTACTCAATCGCACTTCCTTACGTAAAGCAGCACCCGTTTATAGCCAATAGATCAGCAGTGACGTAAGGCAGAAAGGGAAGAAGCGCGCTGCAAACCAGGCCGCGCGCTTTATATGAAACGGTCCTAGCTATTACCGAGGTCCCGCAGCTTCTTGCCGGCCATCAGGTTTTTCTCGATATGTTCCAGGGTGACGTTTTTGGTTTCCGGCACCAGATAGATAGTGATGACGATAAACAGCAGGTTAAAGCCGGTGTACAGCCAGAAGGTTCCGGCGGCGCCGATGCTGCCCAGCAGCGACAGGAAGGTGGCGCCGATGATCATGTTTGCCACCCAGTTGGTGGTGGTCGAGCAGGTAATGCCGAAGTCGCGGCACTTGAGCGGCTGGATCTCGGAGCACAGGATCCACACCACCGGCGCGGCGCTCATGGCGTAGCCGCCGATGCACAGCATGGTCATGCCGACAGATACCCAGGAAAGTCCGCTAGAAACGTCTCCTTCCCCGGCCTTCATCAGGCAGTAGCCCAGCACCAGCGTGGCGAAGGCCATCACCGAGAAGCCAATTTTGAGAATCGGTTTGCGCCCGGCTTTATCCACCGTGAAGACGGCGATAAAAGTGGCAAACATAAAGGTCAGGCCGACCACCACCGTGGCAATCATCTGCTGGTGGGTGCTGGCGAACCCGGCCATTTTGAAGATCTGCGGGGCGTAATACATGATGATGTTCATCCCGGTAAACTGCTGCATCCCCTGCAGCAGCATGCCGAGGAACACCGCCCGGCGGACGTTCTTATTACGCTTGAACAGGGTAAAGCCGCCCTGCTTCATGCTCAGGCTTTCACGAATCTCGTTAAGCTCCTGGCGTGCTTTTTCCGAGGTATCGCGCAGCATCCGCAGCACCTCTTCCGCTTCAACATGCAGCCCTTTTGCCGCCAGCCAGCGCGGGCTGTTGGGCAGGAAAATCACCATCAGGAACAGAATCACCGCCGGGATCGCCAGCACGCCAAGCATCGCCCGCCAGTTACCGCTGTAGCTAAACGCAGTATCCGAAAGAAAGGCCACCACGATGCCGAAGGTGATCATCAGCTGGTAGAGGCTGATCATTTTGCCGCGCACGTCTTCCGTGGCCATTTCCGACAGATACAGCGGCGCGGTGTAAGAGGCAATGCCTACCGCCACGCCCAGCAGCACGCGGAACAGCAGCAGCAGATCGAGGCTGGTGGCGAAGGCCGATCCGAGCGAGCCGATAATAAACAGCACCGCGCCCGCCATCAGGCTGTACTTGCGGCCCAGCCGATGCGATACCCAGCCGTTGCACACCGCGCCGAGGGCCGCACCGAGCATCATGCTGCTCACCACCCACTCCTGCTGGTGGCTGGTAAGGCTGAAATGATCGGTGATAAACGGCAGCGCGCCGGCGATGACGCCGATGTCGAGACCAAACAGCAGGCCCGCCAGCGCCGCTGAGACGGAGATAAACAGATTCATTTTCCGGGCTTTTTGCCGGTGCTGGTGGTTAATCTCCAGCGCGTTATTCACATGAGACATCGTTAATCCTGCCCGTTTGGTGATAGGTATTATTCACGCAGCATACAAAGCAACCTCTGCGGGGGATTAGCGCCTGTCCGCGCCCGGATATGGATAATTTTGCTACTCATTTCAGAGTGTGATAGCGATCGCGTATTACTCAGACTATGCAGAATATGAAATGCGGCGCTCTTATGAAGTGAAATAAGATGAAATAGCGGGTAAAAAGCTAAATTTAACGAGAAACTTATAATACCTGCACAGGCAGACCGCTCTGTCCGCTCATTTTTGCGCATGAAAAATTCGCCTGCCCAGGCGTGCATAGCACGCGAGCAGAGGACAGATAAGCGAGTTGCCACGCCTCTTCAGCGTTGCGACCGCGTCAACGCAGGCTCAATCACCGCCGCAATGCTGCGCGTCGCCGCAATTGTTGAGAATCTATTTATCTCGCGATCCCTATACTCAGCAATGTACCGACGCATCTCTCCCTTCGCGCTTCAGGCGGCTGAACGTGAACGAGATGCGCACTCTTCGCCGTCCTAATCCCGGATAACACCGTAAGTAGACACCATGACGAGACTACCGCCCCACCTGTGGCAAAGCGCCTGGACCATTTTTTGCGATTTTGACGGCACCATCAGCGATCGGGACGTGACCGATACGCTGCTGGAGCATTTTGGCAGACCGGGCTGGGAGGAACTGGAAACGCGCTGGCTGAACGGCGAAATCGGCTCGCAGGCCTGCATGGCCGGCCAGGTCGCGCTGCTGGACATGTCCCGCCAGGAACTTGACGATCTGCTCAGCACCGTGCGCGTGGACGCCGACTTCCTGCGCTTCACCCAGCTGGTAGAACGCTACGGCATCCCGCTGCACGTGGTCAGCGACGGCATGGACTATCCCATTTACTGGCTGCTGGCGCGCCAGGGCATCACCGATTTGCCAGTTGCCGCCAACGTGCTGGAGCAGACTGGCGAGCGCCGCTGGCAGCTGCGCTCGCCGTGGACCAACAGCGCCTGCAAAAAGGCCAGCGGCGTCTGCAAGTGCGCAGTGATGCGCCAGCGCGCCTGGGGGCCTTCCCTGCTGATTGGCGACGGGCGCTCGGATTTCTGCCTCGCCCACGAGGTAAATCACGTTTTTGCCCGGGGCAGCCTGCTGGAAGAGTGCCGGCAAAACGGCCTGCCGCACGATGCCGTCAGCAACTTTAGTGAAGCCTGCACCGCGCTGGAAGCGCTTATCGGAACGCCCCGGGATCGGATCCCGGTAGAGGTCTTCAATCCCCTCGCGCCGTGGAGGCAAAGATGATTACTCAGAATGAAATACAGTTTGCGGGTAACCGCACCGGTGTGCTGCTGATCCACGGCCTGACGGGCACCCCGAGCGAAATGCGCGATGTGGCCCGCGGGCTGAACAACGTTGGCTATACCGTCCACTGCGTGCAGCTGGCCGGGCACTGCGGCGACGTGGATGACCTGATTGCCACCGGCTGGCGCGACTGGTATCAGAGCGTGATAGACGCCGCCGAGCGCCTGCGCCGCGAAGTGGATCACCTGTTTATCGGCGGCCTGTCGATGGGCGCGGTGCTGTCGCTAAAATACGCCAGCGACTATCCGGTGGACGGCGTGCTGGTGTACGGCGCCACGTTTCACATCGACGGCTGGGTGGTGCCTGCCATTTCGCGGATTGCCGCTCCGCTCCTGCTGCCGCTGGCCTCCTGGCTGCGCATCGGCCGCCGGCGGATGATCAACGAAATCGAGCCTTACGGTATCCGCAATGAAACCCTGCGCCGGCGGATCGTCAAAATCATGCTCAGCGGCGACAGCGCCGGAGCCGGCCTGCCCGGCAACCCCTGGGCGTCGGTGAGCGAGATGATGCTGCTGTCGCGCAACGTGCGCCGCAACCTGTGGAAGGTGTCCGCGCCGTGCCTGATCCTGCACGCCGAAGACGACGACGTGGCGCACCACCGCAACGCCCTACTGGTGCGGGACAACATTAGCGGCCCGGCGGAGCTGACGCTGCTGAAAAACAGCTACCACATGATTACCATCGATAACGATCGCGGCGAGCTGCTCTCCCTGAGCCTGAAATTTATCGCCCGCCACAGCCACACCGCGCCGGTTCCGGCCCCGGCAATGAATCCGCAGACTGCCGGCGGCGCGCTGCTATGAGCCAGCTTACCCTGCTGCTGTGGTTTCTCAACGTGGCGGTAGACACCGTCGGCCAGCTCTCCTTTAAGGCTGCGGCCCACGGCAGCGTGGAGTATTCCGGCCTGCGGCAGTGGCGGTTTATGCTGCGCCGCCCGTGGATCTGGCTGGGTGTTGGCTGCTACGTGGTGGAGTTCGTGCTGTGGCTGGCGTTTCTCGCGCTGGTGCCGCTGTCAGTGGGGGTGATGCTCGGCTCCATCAACGTGGTGGTGATTATGATTGCCGGCCGGCTGTGGTTTCACGAAAAGCTCAGCCGCTGGCGGGTCGCGGGTATTCTGCTGATCGCCGCCGGGGTTGGCGTAGTAGGAATAGGATAATGAAGCGTTTTTATCTGCTGGGCTTTCTGGTGCTGATGGCCTTCGACACTCTGGCGCAGGTCAGCTTTAAATACGCGTCTCTGCACGCCGGGGCGCTGACGCTGGATCTCGCCTGGCTGGCGCGGGTGTTCGGCCACGTCTGGATCTACGGCGCGTTTGTCGGCTACATCGGCGCGTTTTTTACCTGGATGACGCTGCTGAAGTACGCTCCGGTAGGCCCGGCGTTTGCCGCCTCGCACCTGGAAATTATCAGCGTGACCCTGCTCTCGGTCTGGCTGTTTGACGACGCGCTGACGGTGCCCAAGCTGGCAGGCGGGCTGCTGATCCTGGCCGGCGTGCTGTGCCTCGCCCGGGGCGAAGAGCAAGAGTCTCCCGAATCCGAGGCGCGTACCGAAACGGATCCGGCGTGAAGCGCGAGCTGCCGCCGACGGACGGACTGCCGCTGCGCGCCGCCGATCTCTTCGGCCGCCGCGCCGATCTGGGGCTTACCCTCTCGCGACAGCTCAACATTCCCACCCCCATTCTGACCTGCTCCGGCACCGCCGCACTGGTGGTGGCTCTGCGCGCCCTCAGGCGGCGGATGCCGCAGCGCTCGCGGGTAATTGTCGCCGCCTGGAGCTGCCCGCTGGTGCCGCTGGCGGCCAGCGCCTGCCCCGGCACCGAATTTGTACTTTGCGATCTGGCGCCGGACAGCCTCGATCTCGATCCCGACCGGCTGGCGGCGCTGTGCGAAGGCCCGCCGCCGCTGGCGATTATCGTCACCCACCTCGCGGGACGGATCAGCGATACCGGCCCCGCGCTGGCGGCGGCCCGCCGCTGCGGCGCGGCGGTGATTGAAGATGCGGCGCAGGCGCTCGGCGCACGAGTCGATGGCGACAGCGTCGGGCTGCGGGGCGATATCGGCTTTTTCAGCCTGGCATTCGGCAAAGGCCTGACCAGCGGCGAAGGCGGAGTGCTGTTCAGCCGGGACCCGATCCTGGCCACCGAGCTGGCACAGGAAGCCCGCGCCGCGCTGCCGTTTCGCCCCGGGATTGAGCTTCGCCGCTGCGCCGAATTGTTCGGCTACGCGGCGCTGTACAATCCCGTCGGCCTGCGCGGCGTTTACGGCCTGCCGCTGCGCCGGGCGCTGCGCAAAGGAGACGACGCGGCGGCGGTGGGCGACGACTTTACCGAGCATGATATTCCCCTGCACGCGCTGGGCCGCTGGCGGGAGAGTGTTGCCGCACGCGCGGCGGCGCGGCTGCCGGCATATTGGGCATCCGGACGCGAGCGCGCGGCGCGGCGCATCGCGCTGCTGCGCGCCCTGCCGGGCATCAGGGTATTCAGCGATCGCCCCGGCGAACAGGGCGTGTGGCCGTTTCTGCTGCTGCGCCTGCCGGACCGGGCAACGCGGGACGCGGTAATGGCCGAACTGTGGACCCGCGGCACCGGCGTTACCCGCCTGTTCGTGCGGGCGCTGGCGGACTACCCGGCAGTCGCGCCGTGGCTCGGCGATAATAAAGCGCTGGCGCAGGCCCGCCGCCTGGCAGACTGCACGCTGACCATCACCAATTCGCCGTGGCTGAGCGACGCAGATTTTGCGGCCATTGTGGAGTGCCTGCGGCGGAAGCTTGCTTAATCTGCGGAGTATGGGCTGGGGCGGTGTTTGCGTTTTTGCGGTGGGGTGTTGGATGGCTGGCGATAGAGGGCGTGTATTACTCGGGGTATATCAGCCTGCACAATGCGCTAGAGTGATGTACCCGCACTGTATTTTGAATCAAAAGACTTGTTAACTGGTCTTTCAGGCGTGCAATCAGACCTGTTAAACGGTCTTGAGGTGCTTATGCCAAACATTATTTTATCGCAAACCACTGCCAGCGTGAGTGAGCTGAAAAGTAACCCGATGGCAACCGTCAAAGCAGGCGAAGGGTTAGCTGTTGCCATTCTCAACCGCAACAAGCCTGCTTTTTACTGCATTCCTCCAGAGCTTTACGAGCGCATGCTGGATGCTTTGGACGATCAAGCGTTAGTCGCGATAGTTAAAGAGCGCGAGGGACAAAGCCTTGTTGACGTCGATCTGGACAAATACCTGTGAGCTATAAATTAAAGTTCCGGGAAGAGGCGAAGAAAGAGTGGGAGGCACTGGATTCTACTATTCAGAGCCTCTTTGCTAAAAAACTAAAAAAAATCCTTGAAAACCCTCATATACCCAATTCGAAATTAAGTGGAATGCCCGACTGCTACAAAATTAAGCTACGGGCATCTGGATTCAGGCTCGTTTATCAGGTTAAAGATTCAGAGTTAATAGTAATCGTAGTAGCTGTAGGAAAACATGAATGCTCTAAAGTCTATAATGAAGCAAAAGGCAGACTGGTTTAAATTTTCTGTAGCTAAATCAAAGATACTGAAAGCATAGCTTTTATTAAACTTAAATTAAATTCACAACCCAATTTAAAAGTAAGTAGATGTCGACTACACGCCCTGAGTGAGTCAATGCCGGGAGGGGCGGGTATCAGGAAGACAGAATACAACAGCAAGCGACTTTATTTCAGTTAGCTGAATCTTGCTCTCCACCGCATTAAAATAAATGTATGTAAAACAGTATCCATTGGTGGTTGTCATGTTCACTCTCATTGATATCAACTCGTTCTATGCCTGTTATGAGAAGGTTTCATGAGTGGCCAGGCTAGCAGGCCTGTTGTCATTCTGAGTAACGATGATGCGTATGTGGTTGCGCAGAGTACCGGATATTGAGGGTGTGAATGGATAGTACAGTAAATGCAGCCCTGCATTTTGAATCTAATGAATGTTGATTTATTGATACAATATAAAGCCGCATTTATCACACTCCAGAATTACCATATATTATTTTTGAATAACTAAACAGCAACTTTAAATTTCGTCCAGGTTTAAATATAACAAAACTATATATATAATGATTAAAAAACATAATCCAAGTATTTATTAAATAGCACGTTTTGGCTCGAAATTTAACAAAATATGTTTATAACTTATGTGGTAGTTAGTATTTGAAATATTTTTTGCCTGTAAGTTGAATATAAACTAGGGAGAACATCATGATTTTGAAAAAAAATTGTGTAAGATGGTTGTTTGTTCTGACTGCGTTTTTTTTATCAATTAATAGTTATGCTGTTGAAGAAACACCCACACCATTATCAATAACTTATTGGACTAGTGAAGGGAATCTTTGTGCTCATTGGATAAAGCATAAGGATGAAGATCGAGAGTGGGCTGCGGATATAAACGCCTATGCTGCATCCGTTTTGGTGCCGAGGGATTTCACTACTGGTGTTGAGTCGTTCATGGGGGCTGATGGACTTAATTACAGATATTATGGTGAAGATAACATGTTAGCTATTTTCAATTCTGATAATAGGGCTGTAACTGCATATCGGCCCAGTGGCGGAAGAGGATACTGGAACAGACTCCGCCAAAGACAAGAGCAATTGCCACAACCGGAGCTAGATACGACTTCAACCGTAAGATGTGGGAGTTTTAGTGGTGATCCCAGCCATGGGGAATTTTAAATGTTTACCTGTCCTGTTTGTGATAATAAAAGTCTGAAACAACCACCTGTCGATGCAGATGGTAATCCGTCATATGAAGTGTGCCTGAAGTGTGGTTTTGAGTTTGGTGTTGATGACTTAGACTACACTTACGACGAGTGGAGAAAACAGTGGAAAGAGAGAGGTGAGGTTCCGCCCTGGCATCGACACTGATCTTTATAGCCCCCGGTTTTGCCGGGGGTATTCTGACAGGATTTATATAGCATCAACTTTAATGTGACCTGCTCCCCATTAATTAATACATAGTGATATCAACAACATCCACTTCTGGCACAAAGCCGCTTACCCATTCAGCCCCAGCCTCACGCCCTGGCGATGTCAGGTTAAGCTTAACCCGGTACAACCAGAAGAACCGAAGCCACACATTACGCCAGCCGCCCCCAGCCCCGGCTGACCTAACGCCCTCTTCCCCTCACTCCAGCATCCACGCCCCATCCAGCGCCGCCAGCAGCCGCTGGTTAAGCGCCTGCTGGCGCTGCTGCCAGGCGTGAAGCTCTGCCGCGTCGGGTATCTGCTGGCCGTCCGCCTCGCTGAGCAGGCGCTTAAAGCGGCTGCGGTAGCGCCACAGAGAGACGTCGCCGGTAATGTCTGCGCCGGCGAGCCAGCCGCGGCAGCGGGCAATCAGCGTCAGCAGATCTTCCTCGCGAAAGGTGCCCTGATCCCAGTTGGTGTTGACCACCTCCGGGCTGAGCACGTCTTTATCAATGGAGAGATAGACCGGCATCACGCCGACGTGCGCCGACAGCGCCTCCAGCAGCGATTCGGCGTCGGGGAAATCCCGGGCGGCGTCGCGGCGTCCGGTGAAGCGGGTCCAGCGGGCGGGCTGCTGCACGCTCCAGTAGGTGAGCTTGCCGCCGATCAGCGGCCGCCAGTGGTTTTCCCAGGCGTGACGCTCGCCGATGTCTGCAGAACTGATGCCGATAACGTGGATAGCGGCCACCTGCGGCAGGCGGCTGGCCCAGTAAACCCACGAGCCACAGTGGATGCCGAACGGGTAGCGCATGTTGTCCGGGTGGTTATCGCAGACAATCAGCTGCACCGGCTGCTGTTCAGGCAGGTGCCGCAGCAGCAGCCAGCTCAGATGGTGGTAGTCGCCGCTGCCGGTAAACACCACGCCGGGGCGCGCGGGCAGCTTCGGCGCCAGCCAGCGCTCGAAGCGGAGAAACTGCCGCCAGCTGCAGCCGAAGCGGATCTGCTCCTGAAAACTCTGCAGCTGCAGCACGTCGGCATCGGCAAATTCGCCGGCGGCGTCGTCAAAATTGAGAATAAGCGTCCTGCGCGCCATTATGCGCTGCCCTCCTGCAGTATCACCTCGCTGTCGCTCTCAAAGCGGTGCGAGAGGCGGCGAAACAGCAGCCGCAGCAGCGGGTTTCGCACCCACACCAGGTGGCGGGTTAGCGTAAAGCTGGCCCCGAGCTGGGCTTTGACTTCCGGATCGGTCCAGCCCGCGACGTAGTAGCGCAGGCCCTGCTCCAGAGCGTACTCCAGATTGACGAACCAGCTGACAAAGTAGAGGTTAAAGCGCAGCGCCAGCGCGTAATCGAAGCCGATGTATTTGTCGATCAGGTTGTTGTTGTGCAGATAGCACAGGTTGAAGCCCACCAGCCGATCGCCGTGCCAGTAGCAGAACAGCCGCCCGCCGCTGTCGGCATCCTGCAGCAGGGCGTCGAAGAAGCCGGCGCTGAGTTTATCGAAGTGGATTTCGCTCTGTGCATAGACCGCCAGATAGTAGTCGTACAGCGTCTGCCGCCAGCCGGCATCGCGCAGGCGCGGATCGCCGGTGTTGACGATCTCCACCCGCAGCGCCTCGCGGCTGCGCAGCTTGCGGCGCAGGTTGCGCCTGCGGCTGTGGGAGAGCCTGGCAAGATACTCATCGATACTGTCAAAATGAATCGGCACGTAGGCCAGCGCCTGCCCGGCGACGCTGATAAATCCCTGCTGCTGCGCCTGCTCAAACAGCTGGCGGGCCGCGTGATTATCGGCGGCGGAGAGCAGCGGCGAGTCGCAGGGCAGATCCTTGATGATGGTCAGCGCGCAGGATGGCGCAAGCCCGCGGGCACCGCGCAGAAAGTCGCGGCCCTCAACCTGCGCGGGCTGCGGGGCATATTCACTCACCGTGGTGCCGACAAAGCAGGCGGGCCAGCGCAGCAGCCGCCGCCAGAAGCGAAAGCCCGGCCAGCGCCGAATCTTGTCGAGATCGCTTTTATTCAGGGTGGTGAGCAGGTCAAAGCGGGTCGAAAACCAGGGCGTGCCGTTCTGAGACAGCCGGGCCGTAAATCCTTCGGGGGGATGTTTGAGGAAGGTATCGATGAGTGCCTGGGGTTCCAGACGATAGTGGTAGGCAGCCATAGCAACACTCTCAGCACTGAATGAAGGCCGGCAGCAGATCTGCCGGCCCGTTATCGCTTGCTTACAGCTCGCGTTTGGCGCGCTTGATCAGCTGATCGAGCAGGGTAATGGCCTGGTCGATTTCACTGCGGCTAATCTCCAGCGACGGCGCGAAGGTAATGACGTTTTTATAGTAGCCGCCCACATCGAGCACCAGCCCGGTTTTCTGACCCTGATAGTCGAGGGTGCCGGACAGGCCGATATCGACCATTTTATCCAGCAGCGCCTTGTTCGGCGTGTAGCCGTCGGCTTCGCACAGCTCGGCGCGCAGCGCCAGGCCCAGACCGTCAACTTCGCCGATTTCAGGATGCTGGAGCTGAAGGGTTTTCAGTCCTTCCAGGAAGTAGGCGCCGCTCTCCATCACCTGTTTCTCGTAATCTTTTTCCGCCAGCATGTGCATCACTTCCAGCCCAACGGCGGTGCCGAGCGGGTTAGACGCAAAGGTGGAGTGAGTAGAGCCCACCGGGAAGGTAGTCGGGTTAATCATCTCTTCCCGCGCCCAGATCCCGGCCAGCGGGTTGAGGCCGTTGGTCAGCGCCTTGCCGAACACCAGCACGTCCGGGGTAATGCCGAAATGCTCAACCGACCACAGCTTGCCGGTGCGGTAGAAGCCCATCTGAATTTCATCGACCACCAGCAGGATGCCGTGATCGTCGAGGACTTTCTTCAGGCCTTTGTAGAAGTTGCGCGGCGGAATAACGTAGCCGCCGGTGCCCTGAATCGGCTCGATGTAGAATGCGGCAAATTCGGACTGGCGCACTTTCGGGTCCCACACGCCGTGGTATTCGTTTTCAAACAGGCGCGCAAAGTCGGCGATCAGCTTGTCCGCATACTCTTCCGGGGTCATGCCTTTCTGGCGGCGGAACGGGTACGGGAACGGGATGAACTGGGCGCGCTCGCCGAAGTGGCCGAAGCGGCGACGGTAGCGGTAGCTGGAGGTGATGGAAGAAGCGCCGATGGTGCGCCCGTGGTAGCCGCCCTCAAAGGCGAACATCCGGCTTTTGCCGTTGCAGTAGTTGCGCACCAGCTTCAGGGAATCATCAATGGACTGGGAGCCGCCGACGTTGTAGTGCACGCGGCCCGGCAGGCCGAATTTACGCTCCATGTCCTGGGCAATCACTTTGCTCAGCTCGATTTTGGTCGGGTGCAGGTACTGGCTCGCGACCTGGGGCAGCACGTCGATTTGCTTTTTCAGGGCGTTATCGAGGCGCGGGTTGGCGTAGCCAAAGTTCACCGCCGAATACCACATCTGCAAATCGAGATAGGGCGTTCCTTCTGCGTCAAACAGGTAGCTGCCCTGGCAGCTGTCAAAAATTTTGGGCGGGTTCACATAGTGAACGGTATCGCCGTGGGAGCAATATTTGGCTTCGTCAGCCAGAAGCTGTTCTTCATATGGAGTCATGGTATTCAGCCCAATTGAGCCTGTCGCAGGCGTTTATGTGGAATTCGGCTGGAGTATATCAACCGGAATAAACAGTCTGCCTCGCCCATTGGCGGGTATTGATGCTGCGTTGAGGTTTATGCGGAGGATGTTTAATGTTCGTTTATTTTAAAATGTCGCAAAAGAGAAGTTTCAAACAAAAACTCATTTAAAAACATATGATTAATAAAAAACTAAGCAGCAAAATAACCGGGGATTTAAAAGAGGTTAAAAACAGAAAGGCACGCGCGTATTTCTTCACAGAAAATGCCATTGCCGCGGCAAAATAGCGCCATTTACCGCAGAAGGCACAAAAATAATAAAAACAACGGCAGGGTTATTTACGCTTATCGCCGCGCCTGCGGCGAATAAAACCGTCCCCGGCGGCGCAGTAGATAATCTCCTCGTCATCGGGCGGCTTTTTATCGTCGCTGCCCGGCGGGCGGGGCCTTCCGCACCATCGGCGGCAAAAAAACGCCCGCAGGCGTTTATTGAATGTATTCACGACGCAGGCCCGCTAAAACTCAACCGTCACGCTGCCTTTCGGCACGCTGCAGCACGACAGAATATAGCCCTCTTCAATGTCCTCGTCGGTGATGCCGCCGTTGTGGTTCATCTCCACTTCGCCCTCCAGGCGCTTCACCTTGCAGGTGCCGCAGATCCCCATCCCGCAGGCTTTCGGAATGTGCAGACCCAGCCGCGTCGCGGCGGTGTGAATGGTTTCACCCGGGGCTATCTGCACGCTTTTTCCGGCGTTGGCAAAGCACACTTCCAGCAGGTCCGCCGGCTGCAGCGCCTCGGCCATCTCTGCCGCCTGTTCGGCCTCCTGCACCACCTGCTCTTTGACCACTTCCGGCGTCGCGCCGAAGGACTCTTCATGGTAGTGCTTGAGGTCGAAGCCGGCCTCGCGCAGCATATGCTTCACCGCGTTCATGTAGGGCGTCGGGCCGCAGCAGTAGATCTCCCGGTCCATAAAGTCCGGGGCGATCATTTTCAGCTTGGCGCTGTCGAGAAAGCCGCGGTAGCCGCCCCAGAACTGGCCGGACTCGTAGTGTTCGCAAATCAGGCTGACTTTAAAATTGCCGATGCGCGAGACCATATTTTCCAGGTCCTGCTTGAAGATGATATCCCGGGGGGTGCGGGCGCTGTGGACAAAAATCATGTCCACGTCGGAGTTGGTGTCGAAATACCAGCGCGCCATCGACATCATCGGCGTGATGCCGACGCCACCGGAGAGGAACAGCACTTTATCCCCCGGATAGTCGATACAGTTGAACTGCCCCACCGGGCCGTGCACCGCCAGCTTCGCCCCTTCGGCCAGGTTATCGTGCAGCCAGTTGGAGATCTCCCCGCCCGGCACGCGCTTGACGGTTATCGAGAAACTGTAGGGCACCGACGGCGAGCTGGAGATGGTGTAGGAGCGAAACACCGGCAGGCCTTCAATTTCCAGCTCAAGGGTGACGAACTGGCCCGGCTTGAAGAAGAACATTACCGGCTGCTCGGCCATAAAGCAGAAGGTTTTCACGTCCCACGTCTCCTGAATGACTTTAACGCAGCGCACCGCATGGCGGCCGTTGCTCCACGTCTGGGTCATGACCGGCTCGAACGCGTCGCTATTCATTACCGTAATCGTCTGGTTGCTCATACGTACATTTCCTGTCAGGAGAGATGAAGCGATGAGCTGATTCTGGGCGTAACGCCGCGCCGCTATTTATTTATTCACGACATCGAAATATCTGAAAAAACCACCCGCGCCAAAATTGGCCTGATAACGTCTTTTACAGGGGGGATCGATGTCGCAGCCAGAACAGTCGGCGCTGGTGAATACGGGCACATTCAGCACACAGTTACCCCTATCTACGCTATGGAATTTTGTCAACGCGGAAGAGGTTGCTAACGGGGCGTGCCCGGTCGGGCACCCGATACACTGTGAACAGCGCGAGAAGAATGATGAGCCACAACGATCTGCTGAATATAACCTGCGCGAACATCACCGATGCCAGCCAGAAAATGACCGACCTGCTGCGGTCGCGCAAGCCCGACTACTCCCTGCCGCAGCCGCTGTATAACGATCCGGCGCTGTTCCGCATTGATATGGAAGAGATTTTCGAAAAAGAGTGGCTTTTTGTCGGGATGAGCAGCGAAATCCCGAAAAAAGGCGACTACTTCACCATCGAAATCGGCCAGAACCCGGTACTGGTGGTGCGCGACGCTGAAGGCAATATCAACGCCTTTCATAACACCTGCCGCCACCGCGGCTCGCGGCTGTGCGCCGCCCAGCGCGGCAAGGTCGCCAATCTGGTGTGCCCCTACCACCAGTGGACCTACGATCTAAAAGGCAATCTGCTGTTTGCCGGCACCGAAATGGGCCAGGAATTTGCGTTAAAAGATCACGGCCTGCAAAAGGCGCATTGTAAATCCGCCGGGGGATTTATCTTTGTCTGCCTGGCGAAAACCGCCCCCGACTCGGACATGGATGCCTTTCTGGCCACCCTTGACGAGTATATGGCGCCCTACGATGTCGAAAACACCAAGCTGGCCGCCGAATCCCAGATGTACGAAAAGGCGAACTGGAAGCTGGTGATTGAAAACAACCGCGAATGCTACCACTGCGCCGCCAGCCATCCCGAGTTGCTGAACTCCCTGCTGGAGTGGGACGATACCGAAGACCCCCGCGCGCCGCAGTCGTTTCTCGACTATTACCAGTCTCAGGCCGCGGCCTGGGATGAGCAGGGCGTGCCGCACCGCCACCAGAGCTTTGGCCTGCGCAACCGCATTGTGCGCATGCCGCTGAAAGAGGGTGCGAAAGTGATGACCATCGACGGCGGCGAAGGGTGCAGCAAACTGATGGGCAGCTTCACCAGCTATTTCCAGGGCTCGATGCGCATCCTGCACCTGCCCAACTCGTGGAACCACATGCAGAGCGATCACTTTATTGTCTTCCGGGTGCTGCCGATTTCGGCCCAGGAGACGATGGTGACCACCAAGTGGTTCGTGCACAAAGATGCGGTAGAGGGCGTGGACTACGATCCGGAGCGCCTGCGCCGGGTATGGGACGCCACCAACGATCAGGATCGGGTGCTGGGCGAAGAGAACCAGCGCGGCATTAACTCGGTGGGCTATCAGCCGGGCCCCTATTCGAAAACCTATGAATTTGGCGTCATCAACTTTATCGACTGGTACAGCGAGACGCTGCTGAAAAATCTCGCGCCCTAGCCGCCGTGCCGGGCGGCGCGCTGCCCGGCTCCCCTCCCCCTCGCTTTGCCTTCCCTGAACGCTATTTCACCGCGCGCCTTGCGGGTAAAAATCCTCTATGCTGAAGCAGCAATATTTCCCTCTCCGTTCTGTTAATGAAAAGGTGCCTGCTGATGTCAGATAAAAAAGTGGTTATTGTCTCCGGCGGCTCGCGCGGCCTGGGCCGTGAAATCGCGCTCTCCCTCGCCGCTGACGGCTATATTCCGATCATTACCTACATAAATAATCAGGATAAAGCCAAGCAGATCGTCCGGCAAATTACCGACGGCGGCGGCGAGGCGGAAGCCATTAAAGCGGACGTCGGGGATTTTGACGCCGTTGAACATCTGTTTCGTGATGTTAAAACACGCTTCGGGAGAATCGATGCGGTCATTAATACTGCGGCGATCGCCATATTAAAACCGCTGGCGGAATTTACTCCCGCGGAATTTGCCTCGGTGCTCGCCACCAATACTGCCGGCACATTCAATATATTGCAGATTGCGGCGAAATATCTCGATAAGGGCGGCCGGATATTAACCTTTTCCAGCAACGTGGTGGACACCCGCCCGGTAAACTACACCGTTTACGGCGCCTCGAAATCGGCGGTGGAAACCATGAGTAAAATTTTCGCCAAAGAGCTGCGCGGGCGGGAAATTACGGTCAACGTTATCTCGCCGGGCCCCACCAAAACCGAGATGTTCCTCGACGGAAAATCCCCCGAGTTTATCGCCCAGACCGCCAGCCTCTCGCCGTTTGGACGGCTGGGCGAGCCTGAAGATATCTACCCGGCAGTGGCATTTCTGCTAAGCCCGCAGGCCGCGTGGGTTAACGGCCAGGTGATTAAGGTGAATGGCGGGGCGAGCTGAGGGGCCGCAAAATAATACAGGATCATTGTTCCCGGGCCGGGGCACAGGCATACGCCTCCGGCCAACGAGCGTCACGGATACACAGGAAGACTGCATATTGTCAAAAGACTCAATTAAGACCACATTTAATTCTTTTACTTGTGTAAGGTTGTTATAAAAATTGAAACCATCAGCTACCTGAAAAAAAACGCCGTATCACTCGATCGGGAAGATCCGATTCTGATTAATCAGAATAGCGTTCCGGCCTATGTTATTGAGTCCTGTGAGGCGCAGCAGGAGCGTCAAAATGCTATTGCGCTGCTGAAGTTACTTATTCTTTCAGAGCACGATAAGGCAGACAACAATGTCTTCAGCAAAGAGCAACTTCAGGCAGATCTGTAATAGCGCCGGCGTTTCGCGTCAAAACTTGCATTAATGATATTGCAAGCTGGTTATCTCGTATTAAGGCTCACTCATAAATCAAAAACAGGCATCGTTGAATACGTTGAAGACAGATCGGTCATTATCGATCTCACTCGCTAAACCGCACACTCAGCTATCAACCCGGCCGCCGTCCGGCGACCGGTCCATCCGGGCTCCCCATTTTACCCCCGCTACCGCACCACCCCCTCCTCCAGCAGCAAATCAAAAATCGCCTGCGCCATTTCGCTGACCGGCCGGTCGCGCAGCACTTTGCCGCCGGCGCTCTGGGATTTGGCGGTGGCGGCGCGAAAGCGGTCGGCGGCGGTTTTGCCTTTGGCCACCTTCAGGCGGCGCGGGCGCGGGCGGGCAGGCTCGGTCTGCCACGCCTGCCTGGCGAGGTCCGGCACCGCCAGCGCATCGTCTACCGCGTCAATGCGCGCGCGGCTGGCGGGGCCGAGCGCGTTTTGCCGCGGCGGCGGCGCGGCCATGTCGACGCTGGCGATGAACGGCAGCGACACCCGCAGCGCGCGGCGCTGGCCGCGGGGCAGCGCCTGCAGCACGCTGGCTTCTTTATCGTTCAGGCTGACGATATCGGCTACGCCGGTGACCACTGGGATACCCAGCGCCTCGCCGAGCAGAAACGGCAGCATCCCGGAAGACTCGCCGCTCTCCGCCCGCCCGCCGGTGAGGATAATGTCCGGATCCTGCTGGCGCAGGTAGTGGCTGAGAGCCTGCACCGCATCGTCCTCTTCCGCCAGCGCCAGCACCCGCAGCCAGGGCACGCCCATTCCGGCATAGCTGCGCAGCGCCTCGGCACCGGGATCGCCGGCGTGCAGCACCTCCAGCCCGTAGCAGGAGAGCGCCATACCCATTTCCACCGCGCGGGCGTCCTGCTCGGCGCGGCGGGCGCGGCCGGACTCCGGGTGCCGGCCGATAGAGACCAGCGCCGCGACGCGGCAGGTCATGTTGTGATTGTCAGGCTGCATCGTAAAGCTCCTCGTTACGCCAAACCAGAATCCTGCCGCCGCCGGCAGCAATAGCCAGCGCCGCGCGTTTCACTTTGCTACAGCCGGTGCTGCGATGTTCAGGCTGCATCGTAAAACGCCCCATTACGCAAACCGGGATCTTGCCGCCGGTGCGGCAATGTTCAGGCCGCATCGTGCAGCGCCCCGCTACGCCGGGCCAGCACCAGCCGCTGAAGCTCGGCCAGGATCTCGCTGCTGTCGGCAATCACGCTCAGGGTGGCGCGCTTGACCATATCGCAGCCGGGATCGGTGTTGACGGCAATCACTTTGCCGCACTGGCCAATCCCCTGCAGGTGCTGAATGGCGCCAGAAATGCCCACCGCAATGTAGACCTGGGCGGTGACCCAGGTGCCGGTCGCCCCCACCTGCCGGGCGCGGGGCATGTGCCCGTCGTCCACCGCCACGCGGCTGGCGCCTTCGGTGGCGCCTAGCAGTTCGGCGGTGCGGTGAAACTGCGCCCAGTCGTGAATGCCGTTGCCGGCAGAAATAATAAAGGCCGCTTCCGCCAGCGGTACGGCGGCGGGATCGACATCTATCAGACCGCAGTCCTCAATGCGCCACGCCCGCTTGCGCACCCGGCCCAGCGCCATCGGCAGCGCCTCGTGGCGGGTTTCGTCCACCGGGGCGGCGCACTCCTCCGCCAGCAGCAGCACCCGCGGCGTCGGGCGGGTAATGTCCTGAGATCCCCCGGCGGCGCGACTGGTGCAGGTGGCGCTGTCGGCGCGCCAGACCTGGGTCGCCGGACGCTCGCCGATGCGCGCCGACAGGCGGCAGCCCAGCTCGAAGCCGGCGGCCACGCTGTCGGGGAACAGCCAGTAGCGCGGGGCTATCTCCTGCTCTATCTGCGCCAGCGCGCAGGTGCGCTGCTCCGGGGCATAGCCGAGATAGCGCTTGCCGCTGACTTCCAGCAGCCGATCCGCGCCGACGGTAGCAAAGCCGTCCTCGCGGTGTTCGCCGAAGACGATAACCAGCACCGCGCCCGCGCCGCCGGCGTGGCGGATCAGGGCGTGGGCCTGGCCAATGGTATCTTTGTCGTGGCTGGTCAGGAGGCCGCCGATCATGTCCGGCACTACCGCCACGTAATAGTCCGGCTGCGCCACCTGGTGCAGCGGCAGCTCGACGGCGGCAGGCGCAGCAGATACCCGGCGCCCGGCAAGGCTGACCAGATTACCAACGTCGAGCCGGTCGATGCGCCGAATGCCGTTAGGGCCGATAAAGCCCACCGCGTGGGGATTTTTGCGCAACAGGCCGCCCGGGCCGCGGCTCTCCCCCGCCGGCGAAACCAGCAGGGCGTGCTGCGGGTGCAGGCGGTTGCGCAGGATCCACTCCCGGCGCGGGTCGCGGCGAAAGATGTCGTTCATCAGGCCTCCTCCGCGACGACGCGGCGCTGCGGTTGCTTATCCCCGCCGGTGGCTTCTGCCTCCACCAGCGCTTCCGCCACCAGCTCGGCGATATCTTTGACCGCCGGGCGCGGCTCTGGTACCCCTTCGAGCATCGCGGTGCACTGCTGGCAGCCTACCGCCACCAGCGCCGCGCCGGTGGCGCGGGCATCGTCCATCCGCATGTCGGCAATGCGCCGCTCGCCGGGCACGTCCACCACCGGCGCGCCGCCGCCGCCGCCGCAGCAGCGGGAGCGAAAGCCGGAGCGGTCCATCTCCTGCAGGGCGATGCCCAGCGCCGCCAGCAGCTCGCGCGGCGCGGCGTACTCGCCGTTGTAGCGCCCGAGATAGCACGGATCGTGGTAGGTCACCTCGCCGCCCTTATAGCGGTCGAGCACCAGCCGGTGGGCCTTGACCAGCCCGTTTATAAAGGTGGTGTGATGCAGCACCTCGTACTCCGGGCACTGGCCTGCGGGATAGAAGTCGGGGTATTCGTTTTTCAGGCAGTGAAAGGCATGGGGATCGGTGGTGACAATCTGCTTAAAGCGATATTTGCTCAGGGTGGCGATATTGCTTTTTGCCAGCCGCTGGAAGGTGGCGTCGTCCCCGAGGCGGCGGGCGAGATCGCCGCTGTCCAGCTCCTCGTCGCCGAGCACCGCGAAGTTCACCCGCGCCGCGCGCAGCACTTTGACAAACGCCCGCAGAATGCGCTGGCTGCGCATGTCGAACGCGCCGTCGGAGACCCAGAACAGCACCTCCGCTTCCTGCACCTCTTTCATCAGCGGCAAGTTCTGATCCGCCGCCCAGTGGGTGCGGCTGCGGGGATTAAAGCCGTTGGGATTGTCGGTAAAAATCAGATTCTCCAGCACCTGCGCGCCCTTGCCGGGCGTCTTGCCCTTTTCGAGGGTCATGAAGCGCCGCATGTCGACGATGGCGTCCACGTGTTCAATCATCATCGGGCACTCTTCGACGCAGGCCCGGCAGGTGGTGCAGGACCAGAGGGTCTCTTCCCGCAGCAGGCCGCCGACAATAGGCTGGTGCGGCGCGCCTTTGGCTTCGCCCACCGGAATGCCGGGATAGGCGCTGCCGGCGTATCTGGCGTCGGTTCCCCCCGCCATGCCGACCACCATATCCTGAATCAGCTTTTTCGGATTGAGCGGCTGCCCGGCGGCGAAGGCCGGACACACCGCCTCGCACTTGCCGCACTGCACGCAGGCGTCAAAGCCCAGCAGCTGGTTCCAGGTGAAGTCGGCGGGCTTTTCAACCCCGAGCTTCGGTGCGGCAAGATCGAGTCGCTTGAGCCCGGTAGAGCGCCCGCCGCCGAAGCGCCCCGGACGGCGGTGAAAGGCCAGGTGCAGCGTGCCGGCAAAGGCGTGCTTCATCGGCCCGCCCCAGCCCATCCCGAGCAGCAATCCGCACAGCCCCCAGATAATCCCCGCCAGCAGCAGCGCCGACAACAGCCACTGCCCGGCCTGATTCGGCACCAGCGAGGAGAGCGGCAGGGTGGTGAGAAAGAAAGTTCCGGCGAACGCCAGCAGGCTTTTCGGCAGCCGCATCCACGGGCCTTTCGACAGCCGGGTGGGCGGCTGCCGGCGGCGGCGCCAGACAAATACCGCGCCGGTCAGCATCAGCAGCAGCGCCGCGCCGAGCAGCAGGTTGATAAACCAGCCGCTGACGCCCACCACGTAAACCGCCAGCAGCAGGATCATCGACAGCACGAAGCCGCCGGCGGTGGCAACGTGGGTTTTTGACATCACCTTGTCGCGCTCCACCACGTGGTGCAGATCCACCAGGTAGCGGCGCGGCATGGCCAGCAGGCCCGCCAGCAGCGCCACCTTGTCCGGGCGTCCCGCGCGCCACAGCCGCGCCCGCCGGAACATGCCCAGCACCGCCAGCAGCAGCGCGCAGACCAGTAAAGCAGGAAGTAACCTGTCGAGTATCATCAGGAGCCTCTTTGTCTCAGAGCGTTACAGGTCTTTGCACAGCCGCAGCGCGTCGAGGATTGCCGCGTGGGTGTTGCGCTGGGAAACGCAGTCCCCGAGCCGCCAGAGGATCATCCCCTCCTGCGGCGCGGTGAGTACCGGCTGCGGCTGCATGGCGAACAGCGTCTCGTTATCGATCTGCCCCCGGTTTACGGACTCCATTTTCAGGGCGTAGTAGAGGGATTCGTCCGGGCGGGTGCCGTTCTCCACCACCACCTGATCCACCACCCGCTCCTCTTTCTGGCCGGTATATTCGTTCTCCAGCACTGCCACCAGCGACTCGCCCTCGCGGTAGACCTTCTCCAGCGCCAGATCGGAGGTCATGATCACCGACTTCTCGTACAGGCTGCGGTAGTAGGTTGGAAAGGTGGTACCGCCGATGCCGACGCCGGGCTTGGTGTCGCCGGTCACCAGCTCCACCAGCGCGCCTTTCGCCGCCAGATAGTCGGCGACGGACATGCCGGTAAATTCGCAGATGCTGTCGTACACCAGCACGTTTTTACCCGGCGCCACCGCCCCGGTGAGAATGTCCCAGCTGGAGACCACCAGCCCTTCGGCGGCGCCCCACTCCGGAACCTGCTCAATGAACGGCTGGCCGCCGGTGGCGAGGATGCAGACGTCCGGACGCAGGTCGCGCACCGTTGCCGCGTCGGCATTTACGCCGAAGCTGACGGTCACCCCGAGCCGGTCCAGCTCCATCGCCAGCCAGCGGGTGATGCCCGCCATCTGATCCCGCTGCGGCGCTTTGGCGGCGATGGTGATCTGCCCGCCCAGCTCCGTGCCTTTTTCCAGCAGCGTGACCCGGTGTCCGCGCTCGGCGGCCACTCGCGCCGCCTCCATGCCGCCGGGGCCGCCGCCTACCACCACCACGTTGCGCACCGGCCCTGTGGTTTTTTCAATGATGTGCGGCAGGCCGAGATACTCCCGGGAGGTAGCCGCATTCTGAATGCACAGCACGTCGAGCCCCATGTACTGCCTGTCGATGCAGTAGTTCGCCCCGACGCACTGGCGAATTTGATCCACCTGATTCATTTTGATCTTGGCGATAAGGTGCGGATCGGCGATGTGCGCCCGGGTCATGCCGACAAAATCAACGTAACCCGCCGCCAGAATGCGCTGGGCCTGGTTCGGATCTTTGATGTTCTGGGCGTGGATCACCGGGACGTTAACCACCTCTTTGATGCCCGCCGCCAGGTGCAGGAACGGCTCCGGCGGGTAGCTCATGTTTGGAATAACGTTGGCGAGCGTATTGTGGGTATCGCAGCCCGAGCCCACCACCCCGAAGTAGTCCACCATCCCGGTGGCGTCGTAGTAGGCGGCGATCTGGCACATGTCCTCGTGGCTGAGGCCGTCCGGATGGAACTCGTCGCCGGTGATGCGCATCCCGACCACAAAGTCCGGCCCTACCGCCTCGCGCACCGCTTTGAGCACTTCCAGCCCGAAGCGCATGCGGTTTTCAAAGCTGCCGCCCCACTCGTCGGTGCGCTTGTTGACCCGCGGCGACCAGAACTGGTCAATCATGTGCTGGTGCACGGCGGAGAGCTCCACCCCGTCCAGCCCGCCCTCTTTGGCGCGCACCGCGGCTTTAGCGAAGTCGCCAATGATGCGCTGGATCTCTTCCACTTCAATGGTTTTACAAGTGGCGCGGTGCACCGGCTCGCGGATCCCCGAGGGCGACATCAGGTTCGGCCAGTTTTCGCCGTCCCAGCGGGAGCGGCGTCCCATGTGGCTTATCTGGATCATGATCCTGCCGCCGTGCTTGTGCACGGCGTCGGCCAGATTCTGAAAGTGCGGAATAATTCTGTCGGTGCTGAGGTTAACCGAGCTCCACCAGCTCTGGGGGCTGTCGATGGAAACCACGCTGGAGCCGCCGCAGATGCAGAGCCCGCAGCCGCCTTTGGCCTTCTCTTCGTAATATTTCACGTAGCGGTCGGTAGTCATCCCGCCGTCGGTGGCGTACACCTCCGCGTGGGCGGTACTGACGATGCGGTTGCGGATCGTCAGCTTATTAATGTTTAACGGCTGAAACAGGAGATCGAACTGAGACATGGCTACACCTTACTGTTAAACGTCGTCTACAGCGGCGAGACGACGAAAAGACCGACATCACATCCCTCTTCGGCGGCGCTCTGGGTCTGAATCGCCCGGGTTCTTACCGCATATCCAAGACTCTGCGCGATCTGGTCCATCGCGCCGGCAAACCAGCCGGTAAACATGTAGTCCACCTTGCGGCCCACTTTGCCGTACTGATACACAAACGCCGAGTTCTCCAGCCGGATGCGGGCGGTCCCCGCTTCCAGATCCAGCGCTTCAATAAAGAAGCGGCCCCAGCCGCGCTGGGAAATGCGCTTCATGTAGTGCTCAAATACCGCCGAGCCGCTGAGGTCGTGCAGTGCCGCCTCTTTTTCGCACCAGTGCCAGGCCGATTTGTAGCCGGCCTTGTAGAGGATCTCCGCATAGCGCTCGGGGCCGATTTCTTCCTCAATGCCGCGGTGGTTGTTGATAAAAAAGTGCCGGGGCACGTACAGCATCGGTAGCGCGTCGGTCACCCAGACGCCGGTTTCGTTATCGACGCTGATCGGCATTTCAGGGGCGTGTGTGCTCATTGACTCTCTCCTGTGGCAGCGGGGACGCTATTCGCCCCACACCTCGGCCAGAACGTTTACCCAGTTTTCACCCATAAATTTGCGCACCTGCTTCTCGGTGAAGCCGTGTTTCAGCAGCGCTTCGGTGAGATTTGGAAACTCGCCGAGGGTGCGGATGCCTTTCGGGTTGATGATTTTGCCGAAGCTGGTCAGATGGCGGGCGTAGCCTTTGTCGTGGGTCAGCCACTCGAAGAAAGCCTGATCCTGGCCCTGGGTGAAGTCGGTGCCGATGCCGAGCTGGTCTTCACCCACCAGGTTGTAGATGTAGTCGATGGCCTCGACATAGTCTTCAATGGTGGAGTTGACGCCGTTTTTGAGGAACGGCGTAAACATGGTCACGCCGACGAAACCGCCGCGATCGGCGATAAACTTCAGCTCTTCGTCGGACTTGTTACGCGGGTGATCCTTCAGGCCGGAAGGCAGGCAGTGGGAGTAGCACACCGGTTTTTTCGAGGCCAGGATCACTTCCTCGGAGGTTCTGGACCCGACGTGGGAGAGATCGCACATGATGCCGACGCGGTTCATCTCCTCCACCACTTCATGGCCGAAGCCCGACAGGCCGCCGTCGCGCTCGTAGCAGCCGGTGCCGACCAGGTTCTGGGTGTTGTAGGCCATCTGCACCACGCCGATCCCCAGCTCCTTGAAGATTTGCACGTAGCCGAGCTGGTCTTCAAAAGCGTGGGCGTTCTGAAAGCCCATCAGGACGCCGGTTTTGCCCTCCTGCTTGGCGCGGCGGATATCGGCGGTGGTGCGTACTTTGGTCACCAGATCGGCATTTTCCGCGATCAGGTTATTCATCGCCACGATATTGTTGACCGTGCTCTGAAAATCTTCCCATACGGAAACGGTGCAGTTGGCGGCGGTCAGTCCGCCCTTGCGCATGTCGAGGAACAGCTCCCTGTCCCAGCGGGCGATAACCAGCCCGTCGATAACGATGGCGTCGCGGTGTAGCTCTGCTGCATTCATAGCATCCCCTTATCCTGATTAACCGAAAGGTTGAGTGATGTAGCCAGCATAGAAGCAACGAAAATGGGGAATTGTTCTGAAAGCGTCACCCGCCTGACCGCCAGCGCTGCGGGGCACATTTTGTGGGGCCTGAAACGACCGCTGCCGGCGAAATGGCCGGCAGCGGTGGTCAAATTTTACAGCAGTTCATCAGTTGCCAGAGGTGAGCCTCACGGAGCCGTAGGTGGGTTCATAGCGCGCTTCGCTGAGCAGGCGCATGGAGAGGGATTCGGCAGGCGGACGGGCGCTCTGTTCGAAGGCGGGAAACTCGCTGACCCCGCGGCGAGACAGCACCGGGCTGCTGACGCCGCGGCGCTCTTCCCGGGGCGGAATGCCGAAGTGCTCGCGGTAGCACTTGCTGAAGTGCGGCGTGGAAACGAAGCCGCAGGCCACCGCAATCTCGATAATCGACCGCGAGGTTTGCTTGAGCAGCTGGCGGGCCCGGAACAGGCGCAGCTTCATGTAGTAGCGCGACGGCGAGCAGTGGAGATACTTCTGAAACAGGCGCTCCAGCTGGCGGCGCGAGAGGCCGACGTAGCCCGCCAGCTCGTCGAGCTCGATAGACTCTTCGATGTTGGCCTCCATCAGCGACACCGCCTCCACCAGGCTCGGCTGGGCGGTTCCCAGCACGTGGCGCAGCGGAATCCGCTGATAGTCGGACTCGTTGCGCACCCTGTCGCAAATAAACATCTCGGAGATCCCCGCCGTCAGCTGATAGCCGAAATCCCGCTGGATCATGGTGAGCATCATGTCCATCGGTACGGTGCCGCCGCTGCTGGTCATCCGGTCGCGCTCGATAACAAACAGCTGATTGGTACAGATAACTTTCGGGTAGGCCTCCTGCATAGAGGCAATACACTCCCAGTGGGCGCTGCAGTGGTAGCCGTCGAGCAGGCCCGCCTCCGCCAGCAGATAGGGGCCGGTACAGACGCCGCCGATCAGCATTTTTTTGCGCGCCAGGCTCTGCAGCCAGCTGACCTGGCGGGCGCTGTAGCTGCGGGTAATGTTGATCCCGCCCACCACGATCAGCACGTCCAGACCGGCGGCGTCGGCCATCGCAACGTCCGGGGTGATGGCAATACCGTCACTGGCGACCGCCGGCTTGCCCCCTTCGGTAACGGTACACCAGTGATACAGCTCCCGACCGCTGAGCTGATTCGCCATGCGCAGCGGCTCCACGGCGGTGGCCAGCGCAATCATGGTGAAATTATTGAGTAACAAAAAACCGACATTGCGAACCTTCTCTGGAGCGGTGTTTCCCTGGGCGACTACGCTGGTATCAGACATCTGCGCTTACCTCTAATTGTGTTGCACCGGAATATGTCAAAGTGGCCTGTTTACGACATTGCCCACCGTGGATAATAGATGAGCAACTACTGTGCCATTAGTTGGATGTTTAAGAGAGTTATTACCGTCACGAAACAAATAAAAAACATAAATTCAACATTGACGCGGTTATAACGCAGATTTAGCGCAAAATTACTGCCAACTGGTCAGATGTCGGAGCAGTTAACGGCGATCGCAAAAAGGTAAGTTTGGTCAAATAGTGCACTGTTTTGCGTCAGCGCTGCATTAGCGCGGAGCATCGGCTAAGCGGAAATCGACAGGCGCGGATCGGGGTCAGCGCCTGCCGCGCCATGTGAGCCCGATCGCAATTGCCGATTTTTTCGCATTTCATGAAAAAACCGGCTGCTGCACGGCACCCATTCGCCCGGGTCAGACAGCAGGCAGATTATATTTCCAGTATCTATTAATTATTCCTCCACACTTTATTTCTGATACCTGAATAAACGCGTTCGGAACGCTCAATTACAAATAATAACGTTAGTTAATCCTGTTATTTGTCATTATAAACATATCCCTTTACGTATTTATATTAAGCCAACCACTCACGTTTTATTTTGCGAATATTCTTGCTATTCGCCGCAATATTTTCATTCCTATGATGGCGCCGGATAAATAACAGGGAGCAAGCGATATGGCTTATCACGGTCCGCACGTATATCGCATTACAGGGACCATCGGCGCCTGCGGAATTAATGCCGCCGATGACGTTAAAACCATGCAAATAATGATTAACGGCGCGGGCTATCGCGCCGCCACCGGCCGACAGGTGCCGGTAGACGGCCGCTGCGGGCCTGAAACCACTGCGGCGATCCAGTGGTATCAGCGGCTGCTGCGTATGTCCCCCAACGGGCTGGTGCAGCCCACGGATACGCATTTTATCGCAGCAATGGCGCAGGCGTCGCAGGTGGACCGCAGCCGGCCACGAACCGGCGGGCCGCTGGTCGTCTCTCAGGGTCAGGTAACTTTCGACGCGGAAGGCGTTGACTACCTCACCGCAGCGGTGCCCTTTCGCCAGACGCGCATGCCCTATTTCTCGCGGGTACTGCACTTTCCCGGAAGCTACTCCGGCGTGACGCTGGGGCGCGGCTACGACATGAAAATGCGCTCGCCGGGGCAAATTTTTGCCGCCCTGCGCGAAGCCGGCATTGAAGAATATAAGGCCGCCCTCGCCTCCAGAGCCGCTGGCCTGCAGGGCCGCCAGGCCGCGCAGTTCGTTGCGGTTTACGGCCCGCTGTTGGGTGAGATCACCCACGCCCAGCAAATACGGCTGTTTGAGCTGACCTACCGCGACATCGTTAACTATTCCCGCGGCGTCTATCAGCGCAAGACGCGCAGCGTGGCCTCGCCGCTCGCCTGGCACAGCATTGATCCGGCCATTAAAGAGGTTTTTATCGATACCCTTTTTCAGGGAAATAACACCGCCGGCACCCTGTCGCGCCTTATCGCCAATGGCGGCAGCCGGCGCGATGTGGCAAATTATTTAAAAACCGATCCCGGACAAAATAGCGATCCCCGACGCACCGGTATCCGCCTGAGGAGACTTCAGCATTGAGAACGTTATGCCTGGTAGCGGCCACCCTCGCGCTGCTCTCTCTGCCCGCCGCGGCGCAGGAGCCGCGCAGCGCCATCTTAAATCCCGCCGTCGGCGCGTGCCTGAAGCAGTATGGCGATCTCAATGCCGAGTGCCTGATGGACGCCCGGGAGAAATCTGACGAAGACGTTGAGCGAGTCTATAAAAACAAGCTTAGCGAACTGACGGTCTTTGATAATTCGACGTGGTGGATGGCGAGCAAAGCGCAGCAGTCGGCAATGATTAGCGCATTCAAAGAGAGCCAGGGACTGTGGCTTACATATCGCGACAGCTACTGCCGCGCCGCCACAACGCCCGTCGCAGAGACCAAAAGCCTCGGCGCCGCGCTGGCGGGCTGCGTTATCAACATGAACCAGCAGCGCGAGCAGGAGATCCTGCGGGTGAAGGCGGATTTGACGTTTGAGGATTATTGAACGTCTTAAGCTGAGCGGCTCCAGCGCGATTTTGCGGGCTCCTTTTTTTGCCTGGCTAAATACACGGCAACATCGCCGATTGAGCTTCCGACTTGACTGCGCCAGAAACACGGCACATGCTATTACAAATTATTAACATAAGAACTAACAGTACCTGTGGAAAAAGGTGTATTTAAATCATGCATGTGGATTTAAAGTTGATATATGTTTTCGATGACAACCTATACCCCGATGATTTCCCAAGAATCGTTAGTCATCAAATTGCGATAAGTCGCCTTAGCACGCTCTCTGAACGAGAGCTAATTTTGCTATTTTATGGATTTTCCGGGCGTGACAAAATCATGCTCAACGCCGGGGTGAGCCATAAAGGAACAGGCTCAAACTTACGTGGCAAAGTATTTGGTGCCTTAGAGCGGGGCGAGATCGTCGCTGTGGAAACTTTTCCTGGCCAGCTGGCAACGATAGGGCCTTTTTACGCAGACGAGAAAGGTTCTCTCCAACCCTACCAACAGCAGGGTCCCGGCTATCCCATCGACAGAATCATACGCCGCTATGAACAAATGGTCGAAAATTATGGATATCGGGCAAGACCCACCATTTTTCCAGCTCAAAGACAACAACAGCCATCAATTGTACAAGATATATCTACAACGGCTTCTGGAACAGTAAATCAGAAAAGTGAAATACCCGAGAATTTAACTAAGGCTCAGCGCTGGCAGCAGCGGAAATATCTTATCGGTCGCGGAGAACGAAGCGTTTATCCCGATGCACAAATTGCGGCAAAGCGCCTGGCGGAAAATAATATTGCTGTCGAAAAGGCAAAGCTTGCGCAGAATATTTACGGCGATGGTCAGATAACGAATGCGCTGAAGCCGATGCCGAATGTGCCTGAAGGGTGGCGGGATGTGAGTAATGACGAAGGGGTGTTAAAAAGTTTGAATTTGGATAAAGATGTGCTTTTTGATAGACAGGTCGATCCAGATTTTTTAGCTCGAATTTATCAACCGGAGAAGGCTGTTTTCGGAGATGACATGAACACAACTCTCGTTTTTAGAGGATCTCGAGCACCAGAACTTACAGAAGGAGTTGGTACTACATTAAATGATGTACTTATAAAAGGTGATTTATCTAGAATAAAAAACGTCAATGATTGGTCTAACAACTTTTCGCAAGGAATTGGCGCTGATTCTCCATATTATAAAAATGCTGTTTTACTTGGCAGAAGACTACAAAGAGCATCCAATATTGATATTTCTGGTCACTCATTAGGTGGTGGAATGGCGTCAGCAGCATCATTATCAAGCGGTAAACCAGCCTGGACATTCAATGCTGCCGGATTAAATTCAGGAACTGTAGAAAAGTACGGGGCAAAAATTATTGGCTCGACGGATAACATACAGGCGTACCGCGTACAAGGCGAACTTCTCACAAAAATACAGGAAGGTAACACTATTGATGACGTCATTAAAGCTAAAGGCGACATAACTAGCCTAATATTTAAAGAGGAGCTTTCTATGGCGATCCCCGACGCTGCAGGTATAAAACACACGCTTCCAGGCGGAACCGGTACGATGCTCGACAGACATGGTATAGACCAGACAATACAATGTATTGAAGATCAAAAGGATGACGATATTGCCATCATACGGAGTCGTACATGAAGAGTATCATACTGGCAACAGTGATCCTTATATCGGCATTTTTTCTACATGGGTGCAAAAAAAATATGGATTATGAACCAAGTGACTTTTTTGAAGGAAAGCAGCTTAAAATCGCTGAAGCGATCTATGATGGTAATGAAGAAGACCTACGAAAAAGCCTTCCTTTAATCAGCAAGGACGAGCTAAATAGACCAGCTAAAGCAGAGATGACGCTGCTTTTTTGGTCTATGATGGCAACTTTTAACGATAATGCCACTCCTAACAGACTACATATAATAACTGACCTTATACAGGCAGGAGCGGACCCATTACAGCCACAACCTAAGGTCCCCGGGAGTCCGGCCGAGTTTGCGATGAAAAGCGACAAGGATATATGGATAAAAGCTATGTTAGAGGGTGGATTATCTCCCGATTCGAGAGATAAAATACATCATAAGCCTATAATTTTTAGAAGTATTATGGCTAAAAACACTCAAACACTAAAAACTGTTCTTGATTATGGTGCAAATATTAATATTCAGGATCCATTAGGTGATACCGTATTAATTGACGCAATGTATGCTCAGTCGTATGACCACGTTATTTTACTTTTACAAAGAGGTGCCGACAGCAGTATTGCAGGTAACCTCGGTTGGACTATGGGTAATCAGCTACAGCGCGATCTTGATGAGGGTATCGGCAACAGCGAGGATCGTAAAAAGCTCGAGACCATCAAAACACTATTGATAAAAAACGGCGGTGAGTGGCCACCAAAACCAGTCAGAAAATAGTGTTCACGCCGGGATCATAGCTCTCCGGCGCTACGAACAAAACTATTTTATAAAAAGCACTTAGTACTCACTCCAACTATAATTCAATCAACAGCAATAGCCGCCAGGAAATGATGATAATTCCACCGCCACTGAGATTAAAGTATGAGTAGTTCAATCACTAAAGTAGTCATCATCATGGTGATTTTTATTCTCTTTGGCTGCAAAAAGAACATGGATTATGAACCTGAAGATTTTTTCGAAGGTAGACAGCTTGAAATTGCCAAAGCCATATACGAGGGTGACGAAAAAAATTTATTAAAAATACTGCCTCTAATTCGTAAAGAGGAACTCAATAAACCCGCAAAAGCCGAGATGACGCTGCTTTTTTGGGCAATGATGGCGGCCTCGGGTGATGAAGTTCCTCCTGTAAGGGCGCATATAATAACCGATCTGGTACAAGCGGGGGCCGATCCACTTCAGCCTCAACCCAATACTCCCGGAAGCCCGGCTGAGATTGCTGTAAAAAATGATAACGCTATATGGATTAAAGCTATGTTAGAGGGCGGTCTGTCGCCAGATGCCAGAGACAAGAGGCACAATGAAGCCATTATATTTAAAAGCGTATTTGCAAAAAATATGGACACCCTGAAAACACTCCTTGATTACGGTGCCGATATCAATGTCAGAGACGCTTTAGGAGAAACCGTTTTGATCAGCGCGCTGGATGCTCAGTCCTACGATCATGTCATATTACTTTTACAGCGCGGGGCCGACAGCAGTATAAAAGGCAATCTCGGCTGGACGATGGGCAATCAGCTGCAGCGCGATCTCGATCAAAGCACTGGCGACGGCGACGATCGGAAAAAACTGGCGTTGATAAAAGCGCTGTTAATCAAAAACGGCGGCGAGTGGCCGCCGCGGCCGGTGAAAAAATAGCGCGGCGCTTTTACGCTAGGGAAAATTGAACGTAATGCCGTGAACCTTCTATCCCGCACAACAAAAAACCGACGTCCTCCGTCGGTTTTCGCTTATGCGCAGCTCAATAACTGCTTAGAAGCAGGCAGCATCGCCGTTTCGCGGCCTCGCTAAATCACACCTTCAGCAGCTTCACCGTCGCATCAATATCTATCTCGTCGGCGGTGAAAATATGCGTCGTGCCGTGAAAAGTGGTTACCGCCAGCTTTCTCAGCGTGCGCGTTGCTTGCGGCTCGGAGGAAGCCTTCGGCTTGATGCTGTTCATCAGCAGCCCTACGGAGAGCACCGTGTTCTCTTTATCAATATGGCTATCGGCGGGAACGTCTTCGCTGTAGACCACGTAAGATTTGATGGCGGTGAGCTTCAGGCGCTCGCCCGCGATGTAGAGATACTTGCTCTCGGGGATAACCTTCACCGCATAGGCCGACAGGCCTTTGGTGTTGGTAGTGGGTTCAAAGGTCACGGCAGCATCTTTCTTGATGAGATCGGGATTGGCGACCTTGATGACGTGAAAATAGCGATTGTCGCCGTTTTCATCTTTGATGAAGCCAAACCCTTTTTCCTGAAACCACGTGACGATCGTACCGTTCATTGCTTTTACCGTTTGATTAAATATTGCACAGATTGCTTTTTGCAGGGGGAGTGTAATGCAGAACGCGGCAGAAGGCTATGCGTTTGGGCGCTGGCGTAGCGAGCGCGCCCACAAACCTTAAGGTGCAGGCTCACTCCGGACGCGGTTATGCGGTATATTAGCGCTATCTCGTTCCTCATTTCGTAACAGGTAATACCAACCATGGCTCTGATCCCTAAAAACTATGCCCGCCTTGAAAGCGGCTACCGCGAAAAAGCCCTCAAGATTTATCCGTGGGTCTGCGGACGCTGCTCGCGCGAGTTTGTCTATTCCAACCTGCGCGAACTGACTGTTCACCACATCGATCACGACCACACCAACAATCCGGAAGACGGCAGCAACTGGGAACTTCTTTGCCTGTACTGTCACGATCACGAACACTCCAAATACACCGAAGCCGATCAGTACGGCACCCGGGTGGTTGCCGGGGAAGATGCGCAGAAAGATGTCGGCGAAGCGACCTATAACCCGTTTGCCGATTTGAAGGCGATGCTGAATAAGAAGAAGTAGCGGCAATTATTTTTTTCCCGGCACAGGGAATGCTAAAGGTGTCGCTCAGTCTGAGCGACATTACAGTGTAATTTAGAATTAATATAAAGAGCATCCTTCACTTTAACAGGGGTAATACCATATGAAAGTCGTTCGTCACCTTTTGTATTTTATCCTGGTAATAACTATTTTAATACCTACCCTTCCGGATAAATTAATTACGGCTATCATTAATAACATCGAAATTCACGGTGATGGAGAAGACGCCTTAAACAAATTTGAATTTATAAGCCTGCTTATAAAGTTATGCCTCTCAGCACTCATGTCATTGACAGTCCTTTATTTGATAAATCGACATCGCCGTAACAAAAGAAAATGAGATCGTAGATTCAGACAGAGGCAAACGCCCTTCTCCAGATAACGCTTAATACCACACGGGGCAAGCTTTACCCCATGTCTCGTCTCAGCGGCCCGCCCTCCCCGCAGGCCGCCCAACATCACCTTTTCCTGATACAGCGCCTATGCGCCAATCCCGTCCAGCCACTTCGCCAGTTCTTCAACGCTCTGCCCAACCGAGGCGCGAGCGACCGGACGGGCGTTTTCGATAACCAGCAGCGCCGGCAGGCCGCGTACGCCGAGCGATGTTGCCAGCTCCTGATTGTGGTCCGCATCGAGATAGCGGGTGTCGAGTTCCGCCGTTCTGGCGCTAATCTCGTCAAGCGACAGCTGCTGCCAGAGTCTGCGGCAGTGTATGCAGCGCTCCGCCCCCACGAACAGCAGGATCGGACGCTCGCTGACCAGCTCGCCCTCCTTGCTCAGGGTGCGAAAGCCGCTCTCCGCTACCCGAAACAGCTTCGGACTGCGCAGCAGGGTGTCATTGTCGGTGGCCACGCACAGCGCATCGAGGCTGACGGCGTAGGGCTGCACCCCCGCCACCCGCACCACGCTCTGCGCCGGGGCCAAAGGCGCGGCGCCGGGCTGGCGCAGGGTCCGCACGTCCACCGGCACGACCGGCGTCTCCTGCGGCTGCGGCAGCTGGGGGATCCAGCCATAGGGAACGCGGTAGGCGCGGTACACCAAATTGGTGTTGAGCGACGCGCCCCAGAACGGGGAAATATACTCCCAGACGATCTCGTGATCCCGGGTGACCTCAAACACGCGGCCGTTCGAACCTTCGTTAATCAGGGTGTTGCCGTTCTCCAGCCGCTGGGCGTTGCTGATATAGGGGCTGTAAAAGCGATAGGAGTCAGTGGGCTGCGGCACGTTGGCCTCGTAAGGCGAATAGCGCCACTCAATATCGAGGGTCAGCGGGTTGATCTCCAGGATCCGCGAATAATCCCGCCAGGCGTTTTTCACCCCGTCCGGGGATGCCGGATTGGGCGCGCCGTAGCCGGCCCAGCCGCCGTTATCGAAAATCAGAATATTGCCCGCGCCGGGCAGGCCCTGGGGGATCATGTGCGCGTGATGCTGGCCGATGATCCAACCGATGTGTTTTAGCTCCGGCTTGCTGTAGTCCGGGCCCAGCTGCCAGACGATGTTGCCGCTGCGCTTGTCGATAATGGCGATGATGTTCGACTCGCGCGCGTCCCAGATAATGTTATCGGGATGGAAGCGCTGGTCGCCGGCGTCGTACCATTTATTGGGCCCGAGCGCCGACATCGAATTGATGTGCATCCAGTCGCCCATGCCGCCGCCGCTGGCGCGCAGGTTGGGGTTGTTGTGCAGCGCCGTGCGGGCCGCGTCGTCAAAACCGAGTTCGTGGAAATGATCGCTGCAGCGCCACTCCCACACCACGTTGCCCTGCCAGTCGACTTCAATAATGGTGTCGTCCAGCAGCAGCTTGTCGGAGATGGCCTCGTTAACCAGATTCGCGTGGGCGAGGATCAGCGTATTGCCGCCCTCCACCTGCGGTTCAAGGCCCGGGGCATAGTAGCCCACCGGGTTACCGGCGCGCTGGTAATCGTGGTGCGCGCGGGCCATCCAGCGGGTTTCGTATCCCGGATCGCTGACCTGCTCGTAGCGGTCAAATTTCCAGGTCACGTTGCCCTCCCAGTCCACCTGAATCAGGTCGAGCATGTCCTGCATGCCGTAGCGCGGATCCCGCTGGCCGCTGTGGCCGAGGATCGATCCGCCGGGCAATATTTTATTGGGAAAGCCGTGCAGTTCGGGCCATTCGCGCACAACATTGCCGTTCATGTCGACCAGCACGGCGCCGCGCTCCACGGCCTGAAAAAGGGTGTAACCGCTCCACGCGCGCGCGGGATCGTAAAGCGTGGTGCCGGTTGGATAGACGGAAGGATGTCCCATCGTATTGCTCCTGTAATGAAAGAATCAGAATGTGGTAATCAGGTCGCGAATGTGGCGGCAGGCCGCGGTAAATGCGGCATCGTCGCGCTGGCGCGGATGGGGAAGCGCGAGGCTCACCACGTCGCGTATCTGCCCGGGCCGCGGTGAGAGCACCACCACCCGGTCGGCCAGCGCCACCGCCTCTTCGACATCGTGGGTCACCAGCAGGGTGGTGGTGCCCTCATGCTGGTGAATGTGCAGCAGCGCCTGCTGCAGGGTATGGCGCGTCAGGGCGTCCAGCGCGCCGAAGGGCTCGTCCAGCATCAGGATTTGCGGGCGGGCGACGAGGCTTCGGGCAATCGCCACCCGCTGGGCCATGCCGCCGGAGAGCTGCGCGGGCAGCGCGTCGGCAAAGCCCGCCAGCTGTACGCGATCCAGCATCGACCGCGCCCGCTGGCGCTTCTCCGCCCGGCCGAGGGGCGAATTGGCCAGCCCAAGAATCACGTTGTCGATAACCCTGAGCCACGGAAACAGACGCGGCTCCTGAAAGACCATGCCGCTGGCCTGGCCCACGCCGGTCACCGGCTCGCCGTTGATCAAAATCTCGCCGCGGGTGGGCGACTCCAGGCCGGCGAGCATCCGCAGCAGCGTCGATTTACCGCATCCGCTGCTGCCCACCAGCGCCACCAGCTCGCCGGTGGCAATATCCAGACTGAAATTTTGCAGGGCCGTCACCTGCTGCCAGGTTTTACGCACCTGCTGAAAAGAGACCCGTGGGGAAGAGATCATGATGGCTCCTGATAGCGCCAGCGGGTGGCGCGGATTTCCAGTAAACGTCCGGCCTTATCCAGCGCGGCACCGGTGATGCCGACCAGCACCATCCCGCACAGAATGGTGGGCATATCCAGCAGCTGCTGGGCGTTGATCATCAGGCTGCCGATCCCCGTCCCGGAGGCCATAAAATATTCCGCGCCGATATTGCCCAGCCACGCGTAAATCAGCGCCAGCCGCAGCCCGGCAAAAATGCCCGGCGCGGCCCCGGGCAGAATAAGCCTGCGCAGCCGCGTCAGGCCGCGCAGGCGCAGCACGCTGGCGACTTCATCAAGCTGCGGGCTGCGCTGGTGAACCGCCTGCAGCGTGCTGAAAAACATCGGGAACCAGGCCGCGAGGGCGATAAACACTATCTTGCCGCCGCTGTCGTTGCCGACCCACGCGGTGAGCAGCGGCAGCCAGGCAAACAGCGCAATGTGGCGCAGCACGTTGAGCGTCGGCGTGAAGATCTGCCCGGCGCGGGGCCGCAGGGCCAGCAGCAGGCCGCCGATCAGGCCGGCGATAATGCCCGCCGCGCCGCCAACGGCGGTTCGCCCCAGGCTCGCCAGCATGGCGACGGTCAGCTCGCCGCTCATTACGCCGTCGACGGTGCGCCGGGCTACCGCCAGCGGGGAGGAGAACAGCGCCGGGTCGATCCAGCCCCGATAGCTGGCGAGCTGCCACAGCCCCAGCAGCAGTGCCGGCAGCACCAGCCCCTGCCAGCCGGCACGCGCTAGCGCGGGCAGCCGTCCGGCGACGGGCTGTGGCCAGTAAACCAGCCGGGAATACGCCTGACCGGCGGCCCACTCCATCACCATGCCGCTGACGCCCACTACCGCAATGGTGACGAAGACAATATCCAGCTGGAACAGCTGGCGGCCCCAGACCATCAGGTAGCCAATCCCCTGCGAGGAAGCCAGCAGCTCGACCACGATCAGCGACACCCACGCCTGGGACAGCGCCAGCCGCAGGCCGGTAAACCAGTGCGGCAGGCCCGCGGGAATGGTCAGCCAGCGCAGCCGCTGCCAGCGGGAGAAGCGCATCACCTGCCCCACCTCGCCCAGCGCGGGCGGCACGCTGGCCACCGCCAGCTGGGTATTAAGCGTGACCGGTACGAGAGTAGTTTTGACAATAACCGCCAGCTTCAGGCCGTCATCAATGCCGAAAATCACCATAAACAGCGGGATCCAGCCCAGGGTTGGGATCTGCGCCAGCGCGTAAAACAGCGGCTCTGCCCGCCGGGCGGCGCCCGGCATCAGGCCGAACAGCGCGCCGAGCAGCGTGCCGGCGGTTGCTCCCAGCAGCAAACCCGGCAGCAGGTGCCCGAGGCTGTACAGCCACTGATCGATCAGATCGCCGTGAAGCAGGGAGAGTGCGGTGCGCGCCACCCGGGACGGCGCCGGCAGGATTTGCGCCGGCATCCACCCGGCGCGGGCGGCGATGTACCACAGCACCAGCAGCAGCGAGGGCAGCAGCCACGGCCAGCCGTAAAGCGGCCGTCGGGGCCTGGGCGAAAGGGGCATATTCAAAATCGTCTGCGACATAGCGGCTCACATTCGGGGAACTGTGTCGCTATCAAACCCCGCCTTTGCCCTCGCCGCCATTGCGTTGGAGGAATAATCCCGATGCAGAAAATGCATTCGGGCCCGCTGCGGCTGCGGGCTCTGATTTAGCTTTTTTTCAATTTTGCTTCGCCAATAAAAGCATTTAACAGCCGGTCCGGACGCTGATTAGGGTGAGGAAAAAACTCAGTGGAGCAGTCAGTTATGTTGAAACTCATTTTTAAACGCCTGTTGGCCGGGCTGATAGCCGTCGCGGCGCTGGCAGCCAGCGTTCATGCCGACGCCCTGCGCACCATCCGCATCGGCGTGCCGGATCAGAGCGCGGGCAGCCAGCCGTTTATTGCCGGGCCGGTGGGAATGGCCTTTATGCGCCACCAGCTGGAGGCGGCATTCAAACCTCAGGGTGTGGAAATAAAGTGGCAGTTCTTTAAGGGCGCAGGCCCTGCGGTGAATGAGGCGCTGGCCAACCGGCAGCTGGATTTTGTCTATCTTGGCGATCTGGCGGCGATTATCGGCAGGGCCAGCGGGCTTTCGACGCGCCTGCTGCTGGGCAGCCGGGGGTCGGAATCTTATCTGGCCGCCACCCGGGCATCGGGCATCAAGACGCTGGCGGATCTGAAGGGCAAGCGGGTGGCGGTATACCGCGGCACGGCGGATCAGCTGGCGTTTGACCGCGCCCTGCAGTCGGTGGGGCTTAACGAGCGCGCAGTGCGGGTGATTAATCTGGACTGGAATGCGGGAAAAGCGGCCCTGGCGGCGGGCCGTATCGACGCGGTGTGGGGCGGCGTCTCGCTGCTGGCCCTGCGCGGGGATAAAATTGCGGTCGTGGCCAAAAGCGGCGATTCCGGACGCCAGAACACCACCCAGGCCGGATTTCTCGGCACGAGCGAATTCATCAACACCTGGCCGCAGGCCACACGGCAAATTATCGCGGTACTGGTCAGAAACGCCGCTGAAATCAGCGATCCGGCCCGTCGCGACGCCTGGGCAACTGAGATGGCCCGCCAGAGCCAGCTTCCCCGGGAACTGCTGCTTGAAGGGCTGGCGCCGCAGGATCTCAACTTCGATAACTCGCCGCGCGTTGACGCGTTCCTGATCGACAGCTTCAGCCACAGCGTTGAACAGGCCAAAGCGAGCGGCCTTATTCGCGACGGTTTTGACGTCAGGCAGTGGGCGGACGGCACCTTTGTCGAACAGGCCCTGAAAGCCCAGCCGTACGAACATCTCTGGCCGCAGTACGACAGCGCCGGAAAGGCGGCTACCTCCCCTGCTCCGGCGGCATCCCACTGAGGGCGTGCAGGCCGTCGAGGTGCAGAATAATGTCGATCATTTTCTGCGCCAGCTGCGGCATCATCGCGTGTACCGGCGAGATAATGGCGAAACGGGTCTGCATCAGCCGCCACTCTTCCGGCTCATCGGTCAGCGCCAGCTTGACCAGACGGTGGCTGTGCTGGCACAGGGCGAAGCCGTCCTCGCTGGCGAAACTGATGGCATCGGTGTGCGCCAGGGTCGACAGCAGCGCGTAGATGTGGTCGCACTGGATAGCCGGGATAAAGTCCTGCTGCTGGCTGAGGGTGGCGAGCACTTTGCGCACGCCGGGCGGCAGATAGGGCGCCGCGAAGGGATAGCGCAGCATTGCCTGAATCGATACCGGCCCCTGCTGCGCCAGGGGATGATCCGCGTGGCAGATAAAAAAGCAGGGCTGGGCGCTGAGCGGCTGAACCCGCAGTTGCGGATCCAGCTCCGCCTGCCAGCTGTCGGCCACCACGAACGGGTACTGGCGAATGGTCAGGGCGTGATGCAGGGCGTGCCAGTTATCAATATGAAAACGCACCCGGGCCTGCGGCAGGCCGCGGTTAAACTCGCCCACCGCCGCCGGGATCAGGCGAAAGCCCGGGGCCTGGCCGCAGCCGAAAGCCAGCTCGCCGCGCTGGGCTTCGTCCGCCTCCCGCAGCTGGCCGCTCAGTTCCAGGTTCAGCGCCTGAAAGCGCCGCGCGTAGGGCAGCAGCGTATGCCCGTGCAGGGTCAGCACCGGCAGCTTGCTCTGGCGGTCAAACAGCGGATGCCCGACGCTCTGTTCGAGCGCCTGAATGCTGCGGCTGAACGCCGACTGCGACAGGCACACTGCTTCCGCCGCGCGGTTAAAGCTGCCGTATTCTACCAGCGCAACAAAGTTGCGCAGTTGCCGAAAGTCCAGGTGCATAGGTTTGCATCATCCTCACTGTAATAAAGTCACATTACTGGATGAACGGCTGCGGGCGCAATATTAGGGAAGTGCGGCGCGAATGAAGAGGAACGAGGATTGGTCGGGCAAGCGCGACGATATTTACGCCTGCACGTTAATCAGAATGCGATTCACTTTTTCAAGCTGTTACAACTACTTTTCCATCTTCTCTTTGATCAAAACGAGATTTTTTAATATTGCATCCCGCTCGTTCTGAACCCTGACTGACGGCGCCAGTACCGTTATTGAATAGACGCCAAACGCCGTTTTAATCAAAACCGAAAAAGAGGTAACACCTGCAATATAAATGTTTTCATCAATGCTGAATCCATTCTCGCGGGCGGCTTTCACATCTTCGATAAGAGAAGCGCGATCGATACTCTCCCCTTCACTGTTTACTGTTTGTTGCGGCACGGCAAGTTCAAGAAAATCGTCTGATAAATCTGACAGCAGCATTTTTCCCGCCGCCGTTGCGTAGCATGGCGACTCCAGGCCAACCGGAAAAGAGACTCTCAAATCCTTTTCGTAAATAATACAATCAATGACGTGAAGCTTATTTTGATGCAGCGTGCTTAATGACACCGACTCTTTAACGGTTGAAGAGAGCTCTTTTAAAAAGGGATTAAAATAAGACAGCGCGGTCATGTTTGTATTTTGCAGCATCAGGAAAAAACCATTTCCCAGCTTGAGCTTGCCGTTAACATGGGAAATAAAACCCTGAGATTCCAGCGTCGATATAATTCGATGAACCGTGGTTCTCGGCAGATTCAAATTCTGTGATATTTCAGCCAGTAAAAGGCCATTTATATTCTTACTGAGCATTTTCAGTATATCAATGGCTTTAATAATAACTTTAATACTGCTGTCTCTTTCCATTATTGACTCCCACACGCGCCATAAGCATCTTAACTAACAACTTTTAAATATCTATTAATAATGCTTCTTAAAATATCACTATACCTGATAGCAAAGTCATATTCAACGTCATACTTTCGAACGTAATAGCGTATAAACTGCGCTGTACTATCCACTTCTGAAGTTACCGGGAATATTTTTTTACTGTCTGGTTTAGCATGACGCAGCGTGGGTTTATCACCCGTAATAATTTTATAAAAAAGATTAACGCGCGCTTCAGCATTATTGACTAAATCATTCACCATGGATAACGAGAGGATCATTGTTGGAACAGTGCTGGTATACGCTGCATTCGCCGAATGAAAAGCATCTGTAAGAGCCTTATAGTTCTCAGAGCCATCGCGATCGCTTCGGAAGTTTTTCACCTTGATGATGTTGTTAACAAAGTAAGCAACCGTATTTTTTAAATCGCTGTCATGATTAATTTTAGGAACAACGGGTATCAGCTTAAAGAGGATCCTGAGTATAAATGCTCCAATGAGGACCGACGTTCCCCTCAGCACCAGGAAAGGGATATCAGCGGTATAATCAAAATTATTTTCAGGAAGAACCGTAACCATATAGCCGATATTAAATCCTATCGAATACGCAAGGGTTTTCAGACTGGATAACCCCATAAAGCCAAAGAAGACAGGCACCCCGGCAATCAATATATAAATCTCGATAGCACCCGGGAGCTGCGCGGTGATGATATAGATAAGCGAACCAAGCACGACAGCGATTATCAGCCCCCGCACAGCCATCCCGGTAATCACTTCCGGATGCGGAAGCCGACTAAACATCACGCTGAATACCACGGGTACAATACACATCAAAAACATTTCAGGCCAGGAAGAGACATACCAGATGTAATAAGTGACCAAAAACAGCAAGGCCGTTCTGGCTCCGTTCCTGTAAAAGTTGGAAAAATCAAACGGCTTGAGGAATTTATATTTTAAAGAGGGATAGTGGGTTTTCTTGACTTTCTTTCTGTAGATATCAGTCAATTCATTTATTTTTACGAGAGCACTTAAGAAATGGCTATAATAAAAGGCATATTCGTCCTGGCGATGCGCATCCTCATTACCCACAGCATAATTCGCGCCACACTGCTGGTATTGCTCAATATCAAAATCAGCGTTGGCCCTTCCGTTGTTGGATACTTGATGATGATAGAAGTCCGAAATTTCTGACAGCAACGCCGGCGCATTTTCGGAAACAATCTTCAGCATCATGAACAGCTCGGCGATACGGTTGCAAATCTCACGCGCATAATTACAGTACTTTCTGGAGTATGAGCTTTCCCACTCGCTATTATTTGCCAGATCGTGAATAAACGAGATTTTTTTATTCAACTCAGTAAAAGCCGCATCGCTAAAGTTATGGGCTTGGATTAAATCCGCGAAAAAAGCCTTCAGGTTATTTAACTCGAACTGCATAATATTTTTAGATGATACGGGAAACACCAGTGAACAGACCAGTGCAACCCACAGAACACCGAAAACTACGGTGCCAATCCTGTCGACAAAAACAGTAATTAACGCTTCCCCGGTCCCGCCTGAGATAACGGGTATCAACGTCATGATACATAACGTCACAGAGCTAAAAGCGAACAGGAAGGTTACGTTCATATCGCGGGTATTCGTCGCTACGCCCGACAGAATAAAGATGATTATAGCCGTACAAATAACCGCGGCCAGCGGGCTGTCCATGGTAAAGGCCATGACCACTAAGCCTATAACTCCTCCTGACACGGTCGCCAGAAGCTGCGCTAAACACTTCTTGAGCACCTGGCCATTATCATTGCCAAAAAATGAGATCACGCCGGTTATCATTACCCACACCGGATGTTCAAAATTCATCAATAGCGCGATAATCAGCCCGCCCCAGACTGAAATACTGACTTTAATACCCAGTTTTACGGCATTTTTGTTGGTCAGTGAAAATACAGCGATAATGTCTCTCATAATGATTACCACACCTACTCTAAAACAGAGAGTAAGTCAGTCAATATCGCTCTGACGCCACTTGATTTAGTATCACTGCCCTCTTTTCTCACTTTAATCGTGGCAGTCATACCCGATGACAGGTTTATGTCGTTTGGAATTGAATCAATAGTAATATTCACCGGTATCCTTTCCGCCAGGCGGATCCAGCTGTATCCGGCTTCAACATCAGGAAGCATCTGATTCCCGGCGGTAATATTTTCGTTAGAGATACCGGCATCGATAGACGATACGTGGCCTTTCAGGTAAATCTGACCTGACATCAGCCAAATATCTACCGGCTCGCCGACTTTGATATTTTGCAGTTTCGTTTCCTCAAAATATCCGGTGATATAATAACTGGAGTTAACCGTCAGAGCTAATTTATTGATACCTTTGTTGACATAATCACCTTTCGCCAGATCGAGGTTGGTAATTTTTCCATCCTCCGGTGCATAGTAGACTGTTCTGTTTAAATCAATTAACGCTGCACGGGTTTTAGCTTTCGCCAGCTGATAATCTGCCAAAGCTGATGCCGCATCAAGTCTTGAGTTATCGATATCCTCCGAGCTTAATGCGTTGGTCAACCCCGCTCTGCGATTAGCATTTCGTTGCGCCCTTTGCCAGACTATTTTGGCCCGCTCCTCGTCCGCCATCGCCTGCTCATACACGTTGGTATATCTTTCCTTATCAATGGTAAATAAAACGCTGCCTTTTTTTACTATTTCAGAGTTCTTAGCCTCAACAGAGGTTAGCCATCCTGACACATCAGGCGAGATATTTATAACTTCGGCTCTGACACGCGCATTCCTTGTCCAGGGCGTATACATATATTTATCCCATATCATTACCCCAATCGTCAGCAGCGCCATTATAATAAGAATGTGCAGGATGACTCTAAAATACCATTTCGCCTTCATTTAAAATTCTCCGTAACAAGTATCAGTAACGTAATAAAAAACACCAGGATATTTAAAACCATCTCCATACTTGAAAGGAATTCCGGCAAAAAACGGATCAACAGTTTATTGACCAGTGCAGTTATCAAAAATGACAACAGGCACCAATAAACCATAGGACTCCATAACAGATCTAAAAATGTTCTCTCGTACATGCGATGCATTCCACAATGCGGACAGTTGACCGAATGATGCACGATTATTAAAAAATCACATTGGCATTTTATGCTCATAAAATATTGCAATTTAAAAAACAAGTTATTTCAGAGGGTTACTTGTCATTGAAATAACATTGAATATTATGGGGTTTATTAAGGTGGCGAAGGGTTCAGCAATAGGGGAAAGACGATACGATTTATATAGCCCGCCAAAAGGTCAATTGCATGACAAATGAAGAAATCATCAGCAGCGCGTGTCTGAATCAACAATGGACGGCCCGCGCGCAGCAGAGGCTGGCCGTATGGCAGGATTGTTATCGTTCTCATATGCGGTGGCGATCCACCGGAGTGGTTCCGCTGTCTGAGATCGGTTATGGGGGCAATTCCGGGAGTTAACGTATTGAAAAATTGGATTTTACAGGTAACGGTACGCTAAAGAAATCGTAAGTCAGCCCGCACAGGACGGTGCCGTCCGGCCCGCGCATTTACTCGCGGGCCATGACAAACAGTTCTTCCCCTCAGCACTCCACCCCATTCACCGCCAGCCCGCCTTTCGACGTCTCTTTATATTTATCCTGCATATCTTTCCCGGTTTCGCGCATGGTGCGGATCACTTTATCCAGCGAAACGAAGTGCTGCCCGTCACCGCGCAGCGCCATCTGGGCGGCGTTGATGGCTTTGACCGCGGCGATGGCGTTGCGCTCGATGCAGGGCACCTGCACCAGGCCGCCGATGGGATCGCAGGTCAGGCCGAGGTTGTGTTCCAGCGCGATTTCGGCGGCGTTCTCCACCTGTTCCGGGGTGCCCCCGAGCACTTCGGTCAGGCCGGCGGCGGCCATGGCGCAGGCGGAGCCGACTTCGCCCTGGCAGCCCACTTCAGCGCCGGAGATAGAGGCATTCTTCTTGCACAGCGTGCCAACGGCGGCGGCGGCCAGCAGGAAATCGACCACGTCCTCCGGGCGGCTGGTGGGCTGAAACTGCATGTAGTACATCAGCACCGCCGGAACGATGCCCGCCGCGCCGTTGGTGGGAGCGGTGACCATCCGGCCGCCGGCGGCGTTCTCTTCGTTAACCGCCAGCGCGTAAAGGTTGATCCAGTCCATCGCCGACAGGGTGGAGCTGATAACGTTAGCCGCGGTGGCGGTGAGCAGGGAGCGGTACAGGGCGGGCGCCCGGCGGCGGACGTTGAGGCCGCCGGGCAGCACGCCTTCGTTGCGCAGGCCGCTGGCGATGCACGCCTGCATGACCTCCCAGATGCGGGCAAGCCCGGCGCGGATCTCCGCTTCGCTGCGCCACATCTTCTCGTTTTCCATCATCAGCTGGCTGATGCGCAGGCCGCTGCTGCGGCAGCTCGCCAGCAGCTCGCGGGCACTGTTGAAGTCGTGGGGCAGCGTGACATCCGGGAAAGGCGACTGCGCGGCGCTGGCTTCGAACTCGTCAACCACAAAACCGCCGCCCACCGAATAGTAGATGCAGGAGAAAATCGCCCCCGCCGGGCCGGAGGCGGTCAGGCGCATGGCGTTAGGATGGTAGGCCAGGGTGTCTTCGCTGAAAATCATGTCCCGGTTCCACTCGAACTCGATATTGGCCTGCCAGGGCAGTGTCAACGAGGAGGTTTCGCACACCGCGCGGATCGCCGGATCGATAATCTGCGGATCCACCGTGTCCGGCGACTCGCCCATCAGCCCCAGCAGCACCGCTTTGTCGGTACCGTGACCGACGCCGGTGGCGCTCAGGGAGCCGAACAGCTCCACCCGCAGGTTGCTCACCTTATCGCGGTCCGCCATGGCAGCGAGCTGCTCTGCGAAGCGCTGCGCCGCGCGCATCGGCCCGACGGTGTGCGAGCTGGAAGGCCCAATCCCGACTTTGAATAAATCGAACACGCTGATGCTGATGCTCATGCTGCTCTCCCGGCTTTACGCCACGCGATAAAGCCGCATTATCGCCCCTGTCATCCGGTGGCAGATGCCGGATAACGACGCCCGCATACGCCCGGTCGACGCGCTGCTGGCCGCCGTTTCGGGGATGTCGCAAATGGACATTGCCCCGGCGTTACCAAACATTATGCCCGCCTTGCCTGTGGATATTATCCCTCGTAGATACCCGCCCTGTTGCAAACGGCAGGCGCGCTGGCGCTGTCGGGTATCTATCCCGCAGCGGTTCGGCATTGATGGAGAACAAAAACGATGTTTGCAAAGAGCGATGATATCCAGAGCTTTGACGGTGAACTCTGGCAGGCAATTGAGAACGAAACGGCGCGTCAGGAGGATCATATTGAGCTGATTGCCTCCGAGAACTACACCAGCCCGCGGGTCATGCAGGCGCAGGGTACCGCGCTCACCAACAAATATGCCGAAGGTTATCCCGGAAAGCGCTACTACGGCGGCTGCGAATATGTCGACGTGGTGGAACGGCTCGCTATCGAGCGCGCCTGCGCCCTGTTCGGCGCGGACTATGCCAACGTCCAGCCGCACTCCGGCTCCCAGGCAAACGCCGCGGTGTATATGGCGCTGTGCCAGCCGGGCGACACGGTGCTGGGGATGAGCCTCGCCCACGGCGGCCACCTGACCCACGGCGCGTCGGTCAGCTTCTCCGGCAAAATCTACCGCGCGGTGCAGTACGGCCTGAGCAAAGAGACCGGCCAGATTGATTACGACCAGGTGGAAGCCCTGGCGCTGGAGCACCGCCCCAAAATGATCGTCGCCGGGTTCTCTGCCTACTCGCGGGTTGTGGACTGGGCGCGCTTTCGCGCCATCGCCGATAAAGTCGGCGCCTGGCTGTTCGTGGATATGGCCCACGTCGCCGGGCTGGTGGCGGCGGGCGTGTACGACAGCCCCCTGCCCTGGGCCGACGTGGTGACCACCACCACCCACAAAACCCTGCGCGGCCCGCGCGGCGGGCTGATTCTGGCGAAAGCCAATCCCGATCTGGAGAAAAAGCTCAACGCCGCGGTGTTCCCCGGCGGCCAGGGCGGCCCGCTGATGCACGTCATCGCCGCCAAGGCGGTGGCCTTTAAAGAAGCCATGCAGCCGGAATACGTCACCTACCAGCAGCAAGTGGTCAAAAACGCCCGGGCGATGGCGGAAGTGTTTATCGACCGCGGCTACGACGTGGTGTCCGGCGGCACCGATAATCACCTGTTCCTGCTGAGCCTGATCAAACAGGGCCTGACCGGCAAGGCGGCCGACGCGGCGCTGGGCCGGGCCAATATCACGGTCAACAAGAACGCCGTGCCGGACGATCCCCAGTCGCCGTTTGTCACCTCGGGACTGCGCATTGGCTCGCCGGTGGTCACCACCCGCGGCTTTGACGAGCACAGCTGCCGCCGCCTGGCGGGCTGGATCGCCGACATTCTCGACGTGCTGTCCGACGAGGCGAAGCTGGAAACGGCCATCGCCAACGTAAAGCAGCAGGTGCTCGGCCTGTGCGCCGACTATCCCGCCTACCGCTAAAGGAGCTGAGCCATGCAACGTTATTCCGGATTTGGCCTGCTGAAACACAGCCTCAGCTTTCACGAGAACTGGCAGCGGGTGTGGCGTAATCCCACGCCGAAGAAAAAGTACGACGTCATCATTATCGGCGGCGGCGGGCACGGGCTCGCCACCGCCTACTACCTTGCGAAAGAGCACGGGGTGACCAACATCGCCGTGCTGGAGAAGGGGCACCTGGGCGGCGGCAATATCTGCCGCAATACCACCATCGTGCGCTCCAACTACCTGTGGGACGAGTCCGCCGCCCTGTACGAGCACTCCATGAAGCTGTGGGAAGGACTGTCGCAGGATCTCAACTACAACCAGATGTTCTCCCAGCGCGGGGTGTATCACACCTGCCACACGCTGCAGGATCTGCGCTCCAACGAGCGGCTGGTGCACGCCAACCGCCTGCAGGGCGTAGATAACGAGATGGTCTATGGCGACCAGCTGCAAAAAGAGATCCCGGCGCTGGACTGCTCGCCGGACGCCCGCTATCCGATCCTCGGCGCCTCGGTGCAGCGCCGGGGCGGCAACGCCCGCCACGATGCGGTGGCCTGGGGTTACGCCCGGGCGGCAGACAGCCTCGGGGTGGATCTGATTCAGAACTGCGAAGTGATTGATATGGAAATCAGCGACGGCAAGATCACCGGCGTCAAAACCCGTACCCACGGCACGATCAAGGCCGATCGCGTGGGCTGCGTCACCGCCGGCAACTCCGGGGTGATGGCCAAAATGGCGGGCTTTGAGCTGCCGGTGGAGTCGCATCCCCTGCAGGCGCTGGTCTCCGAGCCGATCAAGCCGTTCCTCGATACGGTGGTGATGTCCAACCACGTTCACGGCTACATGAGCCAGTCCGACAAGGGCGATCTGGTGATCGGCGCGGGCATCGACGGCTGGGTCGGCTACGGCCAGCGCGGCTCCTACAGCATCATCGAACATACCCTGCAGGCGATCGTCGAGATGTTCCCCTGTACCAGCCGGGTGCGGATGAACCGCCAGTGGGGCGGCATTGTGGATACCTGCCCGGATGCCAGCCCGATTATCTCCGCCACGCCGGTCAAAAACCTGTTCTTCAACTGCGGCTGGGGCACCGGCGGGTTCAAGGGCACCCCGGGCTCGGGCAACGTGTTTGCCCACATGCTGGCCCACGGCAAGGCGCATCCGATAGCCGAACCCTTTGCCCTGAGCCGCTTCTATACCGGGGCGCTGGTGGATGAACACGGCGCCGCGGGCGTCGCACACTGAGGAGTTTTCCATGCTGTATATCTACTGCCCTCACTGCGGCGAATTTCGCGAAGAGGAAGAGTTTCATCCCAAAGGCCAGGCGCATCTCGCCCGGCCGCTCGATCCCGACAGCTGCACCGACGAGGAGTGGGGGGAATACCTCTACTTTCGTAAAAATACCCGCGGCGTTCACCAGGAGCTGTGGGTCCACAGCGCCGGCTGCCGCAAGTTTTTCAACCTGACCCGGGATACCCAGACTTACGAAATCAAAGACGTCTATCTCATCGGCGAACTGCCGCAGCCGACCCATGAAGGAGCGGAAAAATGAGCCAGAAAAATCGCCTCACCGCCGGGGGCAGAATCGACCGTAATCGTCCCCTGACCTTCAGCTGGAACGGCAAACAGTACACCGGCTATCAGGGAGATACCCTGGCCTCGGCGCTGCTCGCCAACGGTATCGACATTGTCGGGCGCAGCTTTAAGTACAGCCGCCCGCGCGGCATCGTCGCTGCCGGGGCCGAAGAGCCGAACGCGGTGGTCCAGCTCGGCAGCAGCGAAGCGACCCAGGTGCCGAACGTGCGCGCCACCCAGCAGGCGCTGTATGACGGACTGGTAGCCTCCGCTACCAACGGCTGGCCGAACGCGGAGTCTGACGTGATGGGCGTGGTGGGCCGACTCGGGGGCAGCGTGATGCCGCCGGGCTTCTACTACAAAACCTTTATGTATCCGCCCTCAATGTGGCCGACCTACGAGAAATTTATCCGCCGGGCCGCCGGGCTGGGCCGCGCCCCGCGCGAGAAAGATCCGGATATTTACGACAGCATGAACCAGCACTGCGATCTGCTGGTTGTCGGCGGCGGCCCCGCCGGGCTGATGGCGGCGCTGGTCGCCGGGCGCAGCGGCGCGCGGGTGATCCTCGCCGATGAGCAAAACGAGTTCGGCGGCCACCTGCTCGCCAGCCGGGAATCGGTTAACGGCAGGCCTGCCGCGAAATGGGTCGCCGAGGTGGTGGCAGAGCTGGCCGCGATGCCGGAAGTAACGCTGCTGATGCGCGCCACGGTGAACGGCTACCACGACCACAACTTTCTGACCATTAACGAAGATCGCGGCGACTATAAAGGCGGCGGCCTGCGCCCCGGCGAAGCGCGCCAGCGCATGCACCGGGTACGCGCCCGCTGGGTGGTGCTGGCTACCGGCGCTCAGGAGCGTCCGCTGGTGTTCAGCCACAACGACGTGCCGGGCTGCATGGTGGCGTCGGCAGTGTCTACCTACATCAACCGCTACGGCGTGCTGCCGGGACAGCAGCTGGTGCTGATGACCACTAACGACGGCGCCTATCAGACGGCGCTGGACTGGGACGCCGCCGGCGGCACTGTGGTAGCCGTGGTGGATACTCGTCCCAACCCGCAGGGCGAACGCGTTGCCGCCGTGCACGCCCGCCGCATCCGGGTGATCACCGGCAGCGGCGTCATTGACGTACAGGGCAAAAAACGGGTGACCGGCGTCAGCATCTCCGCCCTGACGCCCGCCGGGGACGCGCTCACCGGTGCGGTAACAACCCTGCGCTGCGACACAGTCGCCAGCTCCGGCGGCTGGAGCCCGGTGGTGCATCTCTCCTGCCACACCGGCAGCCGCCCGGAATGGGACAGCGAAGCGATCGGCTTTATTCCCGGCCCGACCCGCCAGCGGCAGATCACCGCCGGGGGCATTAACGCCACTTACGCGCTGGCAAACGTGCTGCTGGAAGGCGTAGAAGCCGGGCAGCTGGCGGTGGAGAAGCTGGGGCTGCATCCGGTGGAGGTGGAGGTGCCGCGCGCGCGTTCGCTGCGCGAGGAGAAGCCGATGGCGTTGTTCTACATCCCGCACACCAAACCCCTGACCCGGGCGCCGATGCAGTTTGTCGATTACCAGAACGACGTGACCGCCGCGGGCATCGCCCTGGCGACCCGGGAAGGCTTCGAGGCTATAGAGCACATCAAGCGCTATACCGCGATGGGCTTCGGCACCGATCAGGGCAAGCTCGGCAACATTAACGGCATGGCCATCGCCGCCCAGGTGCTGGGAAAAAGTATTCCGGAAACCGGCACCACGGTGTTTCGCCCCAACTATACGCCGGTGGCCTTCGGCGCTATCGCCGGCCGCCACTGCGGCGCGCTGTTCGAACCGAAGCGTTTTACGGCGATGCACGCCTGGCACGTCCAGCGCGGGGCGAAATTCGAGGACGTCGGCCAGTGGAAACGCCCGTGGTACTACCCGAAACCGGGGGAGTCAATGCAGCAGTCGCTCGATCGGGAGTGCCTTGCGGCGCGCAGCGGCGTGGCGATCCTCGATGCCTCGACGCTGGGCAAAATCGACATTCAGGGCAAAGATGCCCGGGAGTTCCTGAGCCGGGTCTACACCAACGCCTGGGCCAAGCTCGGCGTGGGCAAATGCCGCTACGGGGTGATGTGCGGCGAGAGCGGCATGGTATTTGACGACGGCGTGACCGCCTGCCTCGGGGATAACCACTTCCTGATGACCACCACCAGCGGCGGCGCGGCCCACGTAATGGAGTGGCTGGAGATTTATCACCAGACCGAGTGGCCGGAGCTGGAGGTGTTTTTCACCAGCGTCACCGACCACTGGGCCACCATGACGCTGACCGGCCCGGACAGCCGCAACCTGCTGGCCGAGCTGTGCGACGACATCGACCTGAGCAAAGAGAACTTCAAGTTTATGGACTGGCGCCAGGGCACCGTCGCCGGGGTTCCCGCCAGGGTGTTCCGCATCTCGTTCACCGGCGAGCTGTCGTTTGAGATTAACGTGCAGGCCAACTACGGGCTGCACGTCTGGGAGAAACTGTTCGAGCACGGCGCCAAATATCATCTCACGCCCTACGGCACCGAGACGATGCACATTCTGCGCGCCGAAAAAGGTTTCATCATTACCGGTCAGGATACTGACGGCTCGGTAACGCCGTTCGATCTGGGGATGGGCTGGGCAGTCGCCAACAGCAAGCCCTTCAGCTACATCGGCAAGCGCGGAATGGCGCGGGCGGACTGCGTGCGCGAGCAGCGTAAGCAGCTGGTGGGGCTGAAAACCCGCGATCCGCAAACGGTGCTGCCGGAAGGCGCCCAGGCGGTGGCGAACCCGAAACAGCCGGTGCCGATGGACCTGCTGGGGCATATCAGCTCCAGCTACTGGAGCGCCAACCTGAACCGCAGCATCGCGATGGGCTTTATCAAAGGCGGCCTCGACCGGATGGGCGAAACCGTTTACTACCCCCTGCCCGACGGCCGGGTTATCGAGGCTGAGATCTGCAGCCCGGTCTTTTTCGATCCTAAAGGAGAGCGCCAGAATGTCTGAAACCCTGATCCCGCAGGCGCGGGCGCACACTGAGAGCAGCGGCGTGGCGGTGATGGACCAGCTGCCCGCCGGCAACGCCCGGGCGGAATCGCCGCTGCACCACGCGGATCTGGCCGGGCTGGCGCAGAGCGCGCCGGCCACCGGCGGCGTCCAGCTGCGGGAAGTGGCGCTGCACGGCCACCTGATCCTGCGCGGCGCGCAGGCTAACGCCGGGTTTACCAAAGCCTGCGCCCGGGCGCTGGGGGTGGCGCTGCCCTTCCAGCCGCTCACCTCGGCGGAAAACGGTGATATTGCGGTGCGCTGGCTGAGTCCTGACGAGTGGCTGGTGACGCTGCCCGCCGGGCAGGTGTATGCCCTGGAGCAGGCGCTGCGCGCCGGGGCCAGCGGCCACTTCTCTGTTGTCAACGTCAGCGGCGGCCAGACCCTGCTGCAGCTCTCCGGCCCGCGGGCAATAGACGTGCTGAAGAAGAGCACCCCGCTCGATCTGCATCCGCGGGAGTTCCCGGTAGGTAAAGTGGCGGGGTCGGTATTCGCCAAGAGCAGCGTTTTCCTGCGCCGCACCGGCGAGGAGAGCTGGGAGCTGGTGGTGCGCCGCAGCTTCGCCGACTACATCTGGCTGTGGCTGCAGGACGCGGGCCGCGAATACGGGCTGCAGGTCATTGCCTGATACCCACCGGCGCGGCGGGCACAATGCCCGCCGCCTTTATCTGGAGATACGTATGAGCGCACAGCCCGCACCCTGGATTTTC
>NZ_CAJYMB010000060.1 GCF_913775985.1 uncultured Pluralibacter sp.
CAGAAGGCCGCTACCGTACGCAACCACTGCGAGGTCGCCCCGGACGTGACGGCAGGGACAGGGAAGGCGTAATGAATAAAGAGAAACGGCTGGCGATCCTTACCCGCCTGCGCGACAACAATCCGCATCCGACGACAGAGCTGCTGTTTACTTCGCCGTTTGAACTGCTCATCGCCGTCCTGCTCTCTGCGCAGGCCACCGACGTCAGCGTCAATAAAGCCACCCGCAAGCTTTACCCGGTAGCCAACACGCCCGAAGCTATGCTGGCGCTTGGCGTGGACGGCGTTAAAGCCTATATCAAAACCATCGGCCTGTTTAATAGCAAAGCTGAAAATGTAATTAAAACCTGCCGCATCCTGATCGAACAGCACGGCGGCGAAGTGCCGGAAGACCGCGCCGCTTTAGAAGCGCTGCCGGGCGTCGGGCGCAAAACGGCTAACGTGGTGCTCAATACCGCCTTTGGCTGGCCGACGATTGCCGTTGATACGCACATTTTTCGCGTCTGCAACCGCACTCATTTCGCGCCGGGTAAGAACGTCGAGCAGGTAGAAGAGAAGCTGCTGAAAGTGGTGCCCACTGCGTTTAAGGTCGACTGCCACCACTGGCTGATTCTGCACGGTCGCTATACCTGCATTGCCCGCAAGCCGCGCTGCGGTTCCTGCCTGATTGAAGATCTGTGCGAGTTTAAAGAAAAAACCAGCCTGTAGTACTCGGGGGCAATCGCCCCCACGCACCCAAATGCGTAAATATCCGATTGCCGCGCGTTAAAATTCATTCTCCTTTTCCCCACCGCTTACCCGCTCAGCGGGTTAATTGTTTTTTTATCAGCAAAAAATTCTATAGAAATGTGATCTTGTTCACATGGGAATTTTCAGGTTAATGCGATGTAAAATAAAAGCGAATGATTCATTACATAAGACGCGGGTATGCATTTTTTAAACAGATATTGCTCCACTTTTTTTTGAAAAATTGGTCCTTATCACTGTCTTTTAGGCTAAATAGCAGAACATATGACACCTGAGGGATGTACCGCACTTAAAACCAGTCAAAAAAACTACAAGAATGCAAATGGTAAAATTTAACGCTAAATAACATTTATAAGAACGGTGGATTATAACGCCGGCGTTATATGTAACAGAATATGACAAAGCCCTTGTGTCATCTTTCAGGATAGGGAACATTACTTCCCGTTTCTTGCTACGAGAATAATTATAAGGCCGATAGCCTGTATAAAATCGCGCCGCTGTGCCCTGTTTTTAAGGGACGAAAAAAAAGAGGTCTAAGTGTCTACTGCAAACAACAAATCAACTGAAAACATCAGCATGAACGCGTTTAAACAACCAAAAGCGTTCTATCTCATTTTCTCCGTCGAGCTCTGGGAGCGTTTTGGGTTTTACGGCCTGCAAAGCATCATGGCCGTCTACCTGGTTAAACAGCTGGGTATGTCGGAAGCCGACTCCATCACCCTCTTCTCCTCCTTCAGCGCGCTGGTATACGGTCTGGTGGCTATCGGCGGCTGGCTGGGTGATAAAGTGCTGGGCACCAAACGCGTTATCGTATTGGGCGCGATTGTGCTGGCTATCGGTTACGCGCTGGTAGCGTGGTCCGGCCACGATGCGGGAATTGTCTACGCCGGGATGGCGACCATCGCCGTGGGTAACGGGCTGTTTAAGGCAAACCCTTCCGCACTGCTGTCAACCTGCTACGCGAAAGACGACCCGCGCCTGGACGGTGCATTTACCATGTACTACATGTCCATCAACGTCGGTTCATTCTTCTCGATGCTGGCAACGCCCTGGCTTGCAGCCCACTACGGCTGGAGCGTGGCGTTTGCGCTGAGCGTGGTCGGCATGATTATTACTGTTATCAACTTCCTGTTCTGCCAGAAGTGGGTGAAGCAGTACGGTTCCAAGCCTGACTTTGCGCCGGTAAACATCGGCAAGCTGCTGGCAACCATCGTCGGTATTGTAGTACTTGCCGCTGCCGCCACCTGGCTGCTGCACAACCAGGGCATTGCCCGCATGGTGCTGGGGGTTGTGGCGCTGGTTGTCGTGATCATGTTTATTAAAGAGACTGTTGGCCTGAAAGGTGCCGCGCGCCGCAAAATGGTGGTGGCTTTTATCCTGATGCTGCAGGCTATCGTGTTCTACGTGCTGTACAGCCAGATGCCAACCTCGCTGAACTTCTTCGCTATCCGCAACGTTGAGCACGCTATTCTGGGGATTACCTTCGAGCCGGAGCAGTTCCAGGCCCTGAACCCGTTCTGGATCATGATTGGCAGCCCGATTCTGGCGGCCATCTATAATAAAATGGGCGATCGCCTGCCGATGCCGCACAAGTTTGCTATCGGAATGATCCTCTGCTCCGCCGCGTTTCTGGTCCTGCCGCTGGGCACCAAATTCGCCAGCGACGCCGGTATCGTCTCGGTTAACTGGCTGATTCTGAGCTACGCCCTGCAGTCTATCGGTGAACTGATGATCTCCGGTCTCGGCCTGGCGATGGTTGCACAGCTGGTCCCGCAGCGCCTGATGGGCTTCATCATGGGCAGCTGGTTCCTGACCTCCGCGGGTGCTGCGCTTATCGCAGGGCGCGTCGCTAACCTGATGGCGGTGCCTAACGACGTTACCGACCCGCTGCAGTCGCTGCACGTTTACGGCCACGTGTTTATGCAGATTGGCATCGCTACCGGCGTTATCGCACTGCTGATGGTGTTTACCGCGCCGAAGCTTAACCGCATGACGCTGGAAGACGAAGCCGACGCGCAGGCAAAGAAAGCCGCCGCGCTGTAATCGACTAAGAAAAAAAGAGTAAAGTGAGCCGCTGAGCATTCAGCGGCTTTTTTTTTGCCGCCGTTCTGCCAGGATAGAAAGCACTGTTACGGTCCCTAAGGAGTTTGTTATGAAACTGTTTTACAAGCCCGGCGCCTGTTCCCTTGCCTCCCACATTGTCCTGCTGGAAAGCGGTATGGACTTTTCGCTGGTCGCCGTTGACCTGAGCAATAAGACGCTGGAGAACGGCGATAATTATCTGTTGATCAATCCCAAAGGACAGGTGCCCGCCCTGCAGCTGGATGACAATACCCTTCTTACTGAAGGCGTGGCGATTATGCAGTACATTGCCGACAGCAAGGCCGACAGACAGCTGCTGGCACCGGTCGGCAGCATTGGCCGTTACAAAACCATCGAATGGCTTAACTACATTGCTACCGAGCTGCACAAGGGCTTTTTACCGCTGTTTCATCCGCAGACGCCGGAGGAGTACAAGTCTCTCGCCCGCGCCATGCTGGCGAAGAAATTTGCGTGGGTTGAGGAGTCGCTGGCGGGCGGTGAATGGATCAGCGGTTCGCGATTCACCATCGCCGATGCCTATCTGTTTACCGTGACCCGCTGGGCGCGGGCGCTGAAGCTGGATATTGGTGAAACTCGCTATATCAACGCCTACATGGAGCGCGTCGCGGCACGTCCGGCAGTGGCCGCAGCCCTTAAGGACGAAGGACTGCACTGATCGGCTGAGACAAAAAAGGCGTGGAGCAATCCACGCCTTTTTTCGTTATATGCTTGCGGGAAGGTTACTTCCAGCACACCAGGCAGTAGTTTTTCTTGCCGCGGCGCAGCAGCGTATAGCGGCCGAACAGGCGATCGCCGTCAACGAAGATGTATTCCGGATCGGTCTGCTTTTCGCCGTTAACGGTGACAGCGTTAGACGCAATGGTCTTACGCGCCTGCCCGCGGGACGGCTGCAGTTCAGAATCCACCAGCGCCTGCATCAGGTCAGCGCCCTTCTCCATTTCTACCATCGGCACGCCGTCCTGCGCCAGTTGGGCGAAGTCATCCTCGCTCAGCGAACCCAGATCGCCGTTAAACAGGCTCTCGGTAATGCGTTTTGCCGCCGCCAGGCCTTCTTCACCGTGAACCAGGCGCGTCACGTTGTCTGCCAGCACGTACTGGGCGCGCGGCGCCTTGCCGCTGTTTTTGTCTTCTTCTTCAAGGGCGTTGATTTCCGCGATGTCCATGAAGGTGAAGAACTTGAGGAAGCGGTAAACGTCCGCGTCCGCGGTGTTGATCCAGAACTGGTAGAATTTGTACGGGCTGGTTTTCTTCGGATCCAGCCACACCGCGCCGCCTTCGGTCTTACCGAACTTGGTGCCGTCTGCCTTGGTGATCAGGGGAACCGTCAGGCCAAAGACCTGGTTCTGATGCAGGCGGCGGGTCAGGTCGATGCCGGAGGTGATGTTGCCCCACTGGTCGGAACCGCCAATCTGCAGCGCAACGCCGTGCAGCTTGTTCAGGCAGGCGAAATCGTAGCCCTGCAGCAGGTTATAAGAGAACTCGGTAAAGGAGATGCCCTGATCGTCGCGATTCAGGCGCTGCTTTACGGCTTCCTTATTGATCATCTGGTTGACGGAAAAATGCTTGCCGATGTCGCGCAGGAAGGTCAGCACGTTCATGCCGCCAAACCAGTCGTAGTTGTTGGCCGCGATAGCCGAGTTGCTGCCGCAGTCGAAGTCGAGGAACGGCGCAACCTGCTTGCGGATCTTCGCCACCCACTCCTGCACGGTGTCTTCGGTATTGAGCTTGCGCTCCGCCGCCTTGAAGCTCGGATCGCCAATCAGCCCGGTCGCGCCGCCGACCAGCGCAACCGGCTTGTGGCCCGCTTCCTGGAAGCGTTTCAGGCACAACAGGGGAACGAGATGCCCCAAATGCAAGCTGTCAGCGGTGGGATCGAAGCCGCAATACAGCGCGATCGGGCCCTGCGCCAGACGCTCTGCTAACGCTTCCTCATCCGTCACCTGGGCCACCAGGCCCCGCTCCTGCAATTGTTTAATCAGGTTACTGCTTGCCATCAAAATCTCCATGTATAAAACAGACTGCACCTTAGCCGGTACACGACGTTTCGCCAGTTGCGAAAGCCTAATAGCATAAAGCGCCGGAACGGGTTGTACCAGCGCTTACAGCAACAAAAATGGGTAAATCAGGGCGCCAGACGATCGATTTTCCAGCCGTCGCTTTCGCGCTGGTATAAAAAGCGATCGTGCAGCCGGTGCTCACCGCCCTGCCAGAACTCCATCTGGTTAATGCTGATGCGAAAACCGCCCCAGAAGCTCGGCAGCGGCACGTCGCCCTGCTGGAATTTTTGCTTCAGCTCGAGGAATTTGCTTTCAAGAATACCGCGAGCCGAGATGCGGGTGGACTGCTGGGATACCCAGGCGCCGATCTGGCTGTCGCGCGGGCGGCTGTGGAAATACTTCATCACCTCGAGGGTTGAGAGACGCTCGGCAGTACCGGTCACCATCACCTGGCGGTCCAGCGTATTCCACGGAAACAGCAGATTTACGTGAGGATTGTGTTCAATTTGGTGCGCCTTGCGGCTACCGAGGTTGGTATAAAACACAAACCCTTTTTCATCGTAATGCTTGAGCAAAACGATGCGCTGGTAAGGCTGGCCGCTTTCATCAACCGTTGCTACGACCATGGCAGTAGGATCGGCCAGTTTAGCCTCACAGGCATTGCCCAGCCAGCGCTCAAAGAGCGCGAGAGGCTCCGCCGGAAGATCGCCGCGGCGCAGGCCGCCGCGGGTATATTCACGGCGCAGCGACTCAATATGTTTTAGGTCATCATGATCAGACATGTCAGTGTATCCGTTGTCCTGAGGTGACCTTATTGTGCGCCGCGGCCGCTAAAATCTCAACGCTTCGGATTCTGCAGCTGGCAGTTGTCGAGAACGACGCGATCGTGCTTGTAGACGGTGGCGCTGTCGCCTTTAGACCAGAAGACATAAATGCCGTCAGTGTAGCGGGCGCCGGATGCGGAAAGGCCCTGCTCAAGGGTCAGCGGCTTGTTATCGTAGACGAAGCTCACCTGCTGGCGGCTGTTATCAAGCTTAACGCTAAGCGGTTTATCGCCGCACTGGTATTCCAGCGTGTCGGTATGCATGCGGTCCATCATCTGATGGTAATAGCTGCAGCCGCTCAGCAGCACGGGAAGCGCGAGGAGAAGTATTTTTTTCATTTATTTGCCTTAAAACTGTCCTGACCCGGAGGGCAACGGCCCTCCTGTAACCGCGCCAGTTTACCACCGGCGCGCCAGGGCTCAGTCAGTTAACTCTGATTCTGCACGCGATTCGCGGGAAAAATAGCCCCGAGCACCGTAGGTGCCGACGCGCCGGTGACGGCAGGAAGGTTGCCCGATAACCCTGACAGCGTGCGCCAGGCGAGCCACGCAAAGGCCAAAGCCTCCATATCATCCCCGCTGATACCGGCCTCATCGGTGGTGGTCACTTCGGTGCCGGGCAGCAGGCACGCCAGGCGCGACATCAGCAGCGGGTTGCGGCTGCCGCCCCCGCACACCAGTAGCCGCTCGCAGCCGCCGCTGAGCAGCACCTGCTCGCTGATGGTGACGGCGGTTAATTCCGTTAAGGTGGTCATGACATCCTGAGGTGCCAGCCCCGGATAGCGCACCAGCAGGCGCTCCAGCCAGCCGTAGTTGAAGTATTCGCGCCCGGTGCTTTTGGGGGCCGGAAGCGCAAACCACAGATCGCTCAGCATATCCTGCAGCAGCGGCAGAATAATCTTGCCGGTGTTGGCCCACTCTGCATCTTTATCATAGGGCTTGCCCTTCTGGCGCCAAATCCAGGCATCCATCAGCATATTGCCGGGGCCGGTATCGTGCCCTTTGACCGGCAAACCCGGGAAAAGCAGCGACAGGTTGGCGATGCCGCCGATATTCAGCACGATCCGCCGCTCAGTCGGATGCGCCAGCAGCGCCTGGTGGAAAGCGGGCACCAGCGGCGCGCCCTGGCCGCCCAGCGCCACGTCCCGGCGGCGAAAGTCGCCGACAACGGTAACCCCGGTTTGGGCGGCAATGATGTTATTATCACCAATCTGTAGCGTATGCGGCGCGTCACCCTGCGGCTCGTGCCAGACCGTTTGTCCGTGACAGCCGATAGCCACTACATCGCTCGCCGCCAGCTGCTCCTGCTTCATTATTGCGGTAACAGCATCTGCGAACAGGTGCCCGAGCCGGGTATCCAGCTGCCCGAACTGGGACAGTGTTAGCTGCTGCCCCTGGCAGACCGCGAGAATAGCCTCTTTGAGCGCCAGCGGAACGGGATAGCTCAGACTCGCCTGCTGGGCCACGACGTTGTCATCAATCACGGCCAGCACTACGTCTACACCGTCCAGGCTGGTCCCCGACATTACGCCAATAAAGCGGCCGGAATTCATATGCTTTCCCTCGTAAAGTGACAGTGAGTGACACTCAAGCATAAAGTCACTATCAAAGCTATGTCCTGTGAAGGAAATTTAGCAATTTGTGTCATTAATTTTTTTCACCTTTTCCGCCAGGACTGCTATAACTCACTTGTTTACGCATTGTTAGGCACTTAAGAAATACAATTCGTGTCATATCGTTGCGCTAGCGGTAACCTGTAGCGCACAAATGCCTTATAATTGTAAAGATGGATGCTCGCAAGGGCGTTTCTTGGTGAACAGGAGATTCATTAATGATTTTACGTGTATTAGCCGTTTCAATGGTAGGCCTGACCCTTGCCGGTTGTGTTAACGACAGCAGCCTGTCCGGAGATGTTTACTCTGCCTCTGAAGCAAAACAGGTGCAAAATGTAACTTACGGCACTATTGTCCATGTTCGCCCGGTAAAAATTCAGGGTGGTGATGATACCAACGCCATCGGCGCCATTGGCGGCGCGGTTCTGGGCGGCTTCCTCGGTAACTCTGTGGGCGGCGGTGCCGGTCGTAAGCTTGCTACCGCGGCAGGTGCAGTTGCCGGCGGTGTTGCGGGCCAGGGCGTACAGGGCGTGATGAACAAGTCTAACGGCGTCGAGCTGGAAATCCGTAAAGACGACGGCAACACCATCATGGTTGTGCAGAAGCAGGGTGATACCCGCTATGCCGTGGGCCAGCGCGTCGTGATGGCAAGCAACGGTCGCGACATTACCGTATCGCCTCGGTAAGCTTTCGTGATGTGATGACAATAAAAAAGGCCTTGTTCTACAAGGCCTTTTTTAGTTTCTGACGGCTATTGTGCTTTCGAATGCAGCTCATTGATATTGTGCTCAAGACGCTGTATTAGTCCCAGCAGGAGCTCCACTTCGTCAGAAGAGATGCCGCTCAGGATCTCCCGACGCGTGTGGCAAATAACCTCTTCCATCTCTTTGATCAGCGGTTCTGCCTTTTCCGTCAGCTTGATGCGCTTTGCGCGACGGTCGTTAGCGCAGGTCTGCCGGGAGATGAGTCCCTTCTCCTCCAGCTGGTCGAGGGTGCGCACCAGCGAAGGTTGTTCGATGCCGATCGCTTTCGCCAGCTGTATCTGCGATTGCTCCGGCGGAAGCTGGTGAATATTGTGCAGCGTCACCCAGTGTGTCTGCGTTAACTCCAGAGGTCGCAGGCGATGGTCGATAAGCGCCCGCCATATGCGGACTAATCTGGCCAAATCAGAGCCCAGTGGCGATTCCAATTTCATCTCCTTATAATTAGCTTGCTAAGCTATTATGCTAATTTTAGAATAGTGTGCAGCATTTAAAAGCTCAAAACAAATGTATTGACGTCTCCTGTGGACAACGCAATGATTTATCATATCGACGATTTTACCGCGAACCCCACCTGTTTCCGTACTAACGAATTCGCAAAGGACGCTTTATCGTGGCTCTGATCCCTGACATCTCAGGATTTCCCCTGACGGACCTTATCGTCGGATCGCAAATTTATCTCCCGCCGCTGTTCAAGGCGGTACTGCTCGGTTTTCCCGTCTGGCTGCTGGTCCACCGCCAGCTTCGCGACTGGATGTATGCGGGTGACGTCTGGCATCCCCTGCTGATGGATCTCTCTTTTTTCGCGCTCTCAGTGTGCCTGAGTCTGGGCCTGATCATCATCCTGCAATAAAAATCCTATGAAAAAACTAAAATATCTTTCTACGCTGCTGGTTGTGGCAGCTGCGATTTTCGCTGTCTGGCTGGTCTGGAACTACTATATGCAGTCGCCGTGGACACGAGACGGTAAAATTCACGCCGAGCAGGTCAGCATCGCGCCGCAGGTATCCGGCACTATTACCTCACTCCGGGTTAAGGACAATCAGCTGGTGAAAGCCGGCGAAACGCTGTTTCAGATAGATGACACGCCCTACCGCATCGCGGTCGCCAACGCGCTGGCCCAGCAGGCCAAGGCAAGCTCTGATCTGCTTAACGCTCAGTCTTCGGTGGCCAGAGCGCAGCACGAAGCCCGACGCCGCCAGAACCTGCCGAAAAACTTTATTTCCGCCGAAGATCTTGATACCGCCAATATCGCGGTACAGTCGGCTCAGGCGACCGAACAGGCGGCGCGCGCCAGCGTAGACGCTGCGAAGGCGGCGCTGGACCGCGCCCGCTGGGAACTGTCACAGACGGTGGTTAAAGCCCCGGTGGACGGCTGGATAACGAACATGTCAACCCGCACCGGCGACTATGCCACCACCGGCTCGCCGCTTTTTGCGCTGGTAGACAGCCACTCCTTCCACGTTATCGGCTACTTTGAAGAGACCAAACTTCGCCATCTCAAGCCCGGCGATATTGCCCACGTGGTGCTCTACAGCAACGGCACCAGGTTACAGGGTCACGTTTCCAGCATCGGGCGGGCTATCTTCGATCAGAATACCGGCACCGACGGCACGCTAGTCGCGGACATCAAGCCCACCATTCCCTGGGTGCGGCTGGCGCAGCGCGTCCCGGTACGCATCGAGTTTGATACCGTGCCTGCGGGACTGGTGCTGGTTTCAGGGACCACCTGTACCGTCTACATCGGCGATAAGTGATGAATTTCTCCGTCACCTCCTGGCGGTCTCTGCCCTGGATTAAGGCCACGCCGCCGCAGTGGCGCTATGCGCTGCGTAACGGCATTGCCATGTGCCTGGCGCTGAGTTTCGCCTACTACATCAATCTGGACGAGCCTTACTGGGCAATGACCTCCGCCGCGGTAGTCAGTTTCCCCACCGTGGGCGGCGTCATCAGTAAAAGTCTGGGGCGTATCGCCGGCAGCCTGCTCGGTGCATCGGCGGCGCTGCTGATTGCCGGCCTCACCATGACCGATCCGTGGCTGTTCTTGTTCAGCATCTCCGCCTGGCTTGGTTTCTGCACCTGGGCCTGCGCCATGTATACCAATAATGTCGCCTACGCGTTCCAGCTGGCGGGCTATACCTGTGCCATTATCGTCTTCCCGGTGATTAATCTGGTGGATGTCAATGAACTCTGGGATATCGCCCAGTCGAGGGTCTGCGAGGTTATTGTCGGGATCTTGTGCGGCGGGTTGATGATGATGATCCTGCCCAGCACGTCGGATGGCACGGCCCTGATAACCGCGCTGAAAAACATGCACGCCCGCATTCTCGAACACGCGAGCCTGATGTGGCAGCCGCAGATGTCCGACAATATGCGCACCGCCCACGAAAGCATGATCGGGCAGATTTTAACCATGAACCTGCTGCGCATTCAGGCATTCTGGAGCCACTACCGCTTTCGCCGGCAGAACAGCCTGCTGAACTACCTTCTGCACCAGCAGCTTCGCCTGACCAGCGTTATCTCCAGCCTGCGGCGAATGCTGCTCAACTGGGAAACCCCGCCCGAAAACACCCGCGACGTGATTGATGCGCTGTTAGAAGCGCTGGCCAAACCGGACGCCGAACCTTACAGCATCGCCCGGATCATCGCCCCGCTGGCCCCGAAAGATCCGCAGGATTTCCGCCATCTCGCCTTCTGGATGCGGCTGCGCTATTTCGTGCGTATCTACTTAGCTTCAAAACGCTGGCTGCAGCGGCTGGAGAATGCCAGCGCCATCACCGAATTTAACGTACCGAAAGCGCCCGCCCTTTCCCGACGCACAGACTACGCGGAGGCGCTGCTTAACGGCGTGCGCACCTTCTGCGCGCTGGTGTTTATCGGCGCCTGGAGTATCAGCACCCAGTGGTCGTCAGGCGCCGCGGCCCTGACCCTGGCAGCTATTTGCTGCGTGCTGTATTCCGTCTCACCATCGCCCTACAACTCGCTGACGCTGCTGCTGCGCACTCTGCTGCTGCTCTCGCTATTCAGCTTTATGGTTAAGTTCGCCATTATGGTGCAGGTCACCGATCTGTGGCAGTTTTTGCTGTTCCTGTTCCCGCTGCTGACCACCATGCAGTTGCTCAAGCTGCAGATGCCGAAATTTGCCGGGCTGTGGGGGCAGCTTATCGTGTTTATGGGATCGTTTATCTCGGTGACCGATCCGCCGGTCTACGATTACGGTACGTTCCTGAATGATAACCTGGCCAAAATTCTCGGCGTGGGCCTGGCGTGGATGGCTTTTGCCATTCTTAAACCCGGATCTGACGCCCGCAAAAGCCGTCGCCACATTCGCGCCCTGCGCCGCCAGTTTATCGATCAGCTCAGCCGGCGTCCGCAGCAGAGCGAGCACCAGTTTGAGTCGCTGGTCTATCACTACATCAATCAGCTGAGCAGCAGCCGCGATGAGGTATCGCGCCGCTGGCTGCTGCGCTGGGGGATTGTGCTGCTTAACAGCTCGCACGTTGTGTGGCGGCTGCGCGACTGGGAAGCCCGCGCCGACCCGCTATCGCAGGTGCGGGATTTATGCATTACGCTGCTGCGTAACGTGATGAGCGAGCGCGGCGTCCAGCAGCGTCCCCTGGCGTCGGCGCTCGCTGAACTGCAGCGTATTTACACCGCGCTGGGCCATCACCACCAGCCCGCGGCGCGCGAGCTGGCGGCAATTGTCTGGCAGCTCTACTGTTCGCTGTCCCAGCTTGAACAGGCGCCGGTTGAGGGAACGCTGACGGAGCGGATTACTTAATCACTCCGCAGGCATAGCGCGCCCCGCCGCCACCTAGCGGTTTCGGATGATCGGACATGTTATCGCCGCCGATGTGCACCATCAGCGCTTTGCCTTCTATCTCGCTGATTTTTTTCAGCCGCGGCGCGGTAACAGGATCGGTGGCTTTGCCGTCATTATTGACCACCAGCGCCGGGAGATCGCCGAGATGGCCGTTTCCTTCCGGCCCCTCATGTTTGCCGGTATTGTGCGGATCGAAGTGGCCGCCCGCGGCTTCCGCAGCGGTGGCTTTTCCCTCTTTCAGCGCGGGCTGGCAGCTGCCGTTGGCGTGAACGTGAAAGCCGTGCTCGCCGGGCGGCAGCGCCTTCAGGTTGGGCGTAAACGTCAGCCCCTTGTCGGTTTCGCTGATGGTCACTTCACCAATGGACTGCCCCACGCTCTGGGACGTCACCAGGTTCATTTCCACCGTGGTACTGGCGGCGCAGGCGCCGCCGGAGAGGGTTAAAGCAAGCAGGGTCAGGGTTATTTTTTTCATAACTTCTCCACATTAACAGTAAGTATGCTTACTCAGTGTAATCCAGAGCCCGGCCCCTGCCCGGCGCGTTGCGCCTTAAATTTACGGTACGTCGTATCCCAGCGCGGCTTTACGAATGCGGAACCACTGCTGGCGGCTCATTTCCAGCGCCTCCGCGCCGAGGGCCGAACGCACCCGCTCTATTTTACCGGAGCCGATAATCGGCAGCGGCTTCGACGGCAGGCGCAGTACCCAGGCGTACACCACCTGCTCGATGCTCTCCGCGTTCATCTCCTGCGCGACCTGCGCGAGCTCGTCGCGCAGCGGCTGGCATCCATCATCGTTAAACAGCCGCCCGCCGCCGAGGCACGACCACGCCATGGGTCGAATGCGCAGCTGCTGGAGTTGATCGAGCGTGCCGTCCAGCAATAGCGGCTGGTGAACCGGAGAGATCTCCAGCTGGTTAGTGGCCAGCGTAAAGGGCAGGCGCGACTGCAGCAGCGAGAACTGCGACGGCGTAAAGTTAGAGACGCCAAAATGGTGCACTTTGCCGCTCTTGTGGAGATCGATAAAGGCTTCCGCCACTTCGTCGGCATCCATCAGCGGATCCGGGCGGTGGATCAGCAGCAGATCCAGGGCATCTACGGCAAGGTTCTTCAGCGAGGTCTCGGCGCTGTGAACGATATGGCTGCGGTCGGTAATGTAGTGGCCAATCTGGTTTTCCGGACGCGCGGTGGTGGCAATGCCGCATTTGCTGACCACCTCCATTTTTTGG
>NZ_CAJYMB010000061.1 GCF_913775985.1 uncultured Pluralibacter sp.
TCCTGTCGCTTCAGGCTGGCTGCCACCGTTTTAATGTTGTCCTTCGCCCCCTGTTCGCGGAGCTCATCTGTGATGTGCGGTGCGCCGTAGCGCTCTTTGCCTGATGAAAAACCTGACTGACCCTCTCATCACACTGCTGGCGAAATTGCTTACGCGGGCTCAACTGCACGCCACGGGTACGCCAGGCATACCAGCCGCTGCGGGCCATCGTCAGTACCCGGCACATGGCTTTGATGCGGAACCCAGCCTGATGTTTTCGATGAAGACATACTTCATTTCAGGCGCTTCGCGAAGTATGCCGCGGCCTTTTGGAGGATGCCCAGCTCTTCATCCCGTTCTGTCAGCTGTCGTTTCAGGCGGGCAATTTCAGCGGCCTGTCCGCTCTCCCGCTGCGACGAGGTTTTCTACTGCTAGACACCCTCACGTTCAAATTTGTGGTCGCCGAAGTTTCCGACCGCTGCCTCGTCTAACCGGGTGCAAACTTGGCTGCGGCGATCTTGTCCTTTTTCCTCAACTTGTCGAGCCATGCCTTACAAGGCTCGATACCCTGTGAATCCTGATAAAAAAGTGTCTTGTACATTCAGCCTCCTTCCATGTCAGCAGAATAAATCGCCTCTTAAAAGAGACGTTAGCGCAAGTGCTTTTGTCTCTTTTAAGAGGCGGTTTATCCCCGATCACACGGGGAACACTTTTTCACCGATGGCGCGGCCCGTAAAATCGACGGTTTATCCCCGCTCACGCGGGGAACACACTGGTGCGTTTGAGGCTGTATCTACCGGATGCGGTTTATCCCCGCTCGCGCGGGGAACACGGATCGGTCGGAGATACTGAGCCAATGAAAACTGGTTTATCCCCGCTCGCGCGGGGAACACTGTCTTGCGCGTCCTGTAACCAGCGTCGTACGCGGTTTATCCCCGCTCGCGCGGGGAACACTTGGGCTTACACGAAAAATTAACATATGGCGGCGGTTTATCCCCGCTCGCGCGGGGAACACATCTAGCTTGTCGGCCAGCTCACCCTCGAGGCCGGTTTATCCCCGCTCGCGCGGGGAACACCACCTTGACCTTACGTGTGGACAGCGCGCCGCCCGGTTTATCCCCGCTCGCGGCGGGGAACACGCAGGCATCCGCCCATCGTCGCTGGTTCAGCAACGGTTTATCCCCGCTCGCGCGGGGAACACAGAACCTGTTGGATTGCTGTTTTATTTACACCCGGTTTATCCCCGCTCGCGCGGGGAACACCCACAGCGCGCGACCTGCTTGTCTTTTGCGTACGGTTTATCCCCGCTCGCGCGGGGAACACGAGGGGCTTCTCCCATGCCTGGGAAGGAAATACGGTTTATCCCCGCTCGCGCGGGGAACACTCTTGCTATTACTGACCTTCGACTGCCATGCACGGTTTATCCCCGCTCGCGCGGGGAACACGGCGACCTGCTGGCCGATACCGTTAACAAAGACGGTTTATCCCCGCTCGCGCGGGGAACACTCTAAAAGTAACCCTTTGAAACACAGCAACTTTTCACACCTAAAAATTCCTACCAATTTTCCCACATTTTCAAAGAGCCACAACTCTTTGATTTTATTACATCCGATGCAGGCTGCCGTTACCCGGATCGCGTTTTACCAACCGCTTTGCGCAGTGCGGCTTACCCTTCGTGCAGCCCGCACTCGCGCTTGAGGCCGAAAAAGCGGGTCTCTTCTTCCGCCATGCCCGGCTCCCACTTGCGGGTGGTGTGGGTATCGCCAACTGAGAGATAGCCTTCGTCCCACAGGGGATGGTACTTAAGGCCGTGCTTTTGCAGGTACTGGTAAACCGTGCGGTTATCCCAGTCGATAATTGGCAGAATCTTGAAAACGCCGCGCTGGATGGCCAGCACCGGCAGGCCGGCACGGCTGCCGGACTGCTCGCGGCGCAGGCCGGCGAACCAGGTTTGCGCGTTGAGTTCCTGCAGCGCGCGGTTCATCGGTTCGACCTTATTGATATCGTTGTACTTCTCAATGCCTTCCACGCCCTGCTCCCACAGCTTGCCGTAGCGCGCTTCCTGCCACGCCGGGCTCTGCTCGGCGCGGTAGATTTTGAGGTTGAGCTTGAGCTTATCGGTCAGCTCGTCGATAAAGCGGTAGGTTTCCGGGAACAGGTAGCCGGTGTCGGTGAGGATCACCGGAATGTCCGGGCGCAGCTGGTTGACCAGGTGCAGGCTGACGGCGGCCTGAATACCGAAGCTTGATGAGAGTACATATTCGCCGGGCAGATTCTCCAGCGCCCAGCCGACGCGCTCCTCGGCGCTGAGCTTCTCAAGCCGGGCGTTAGTTTCCGCCAGCGCGAGGACGCGGTCTACTTTAGGTAAGGCGTTAAGGGCGTGCAGATCGAGATGTGACATGATGACCTCGCAGAGGTTAGCAGCTTATCCCCGCTAGCGCGGGGAACACCGATGAGGCAAGCACGAAGCTGTCGTTAATCGGATAGCGCTCTTCTCCGGCTCGCGGCCGGAGAAGAGGACGCGTGTTACTCCCAGAAATCCCGGGCCGGATCGAGCACCGGACGCACGATACCGGCGCGCACGGTGAAGTCGCCGAATCCTTCGTCGGCGTCGCGCTCTTTCGCCCAGCGCCCGACCAGCTCGTCAACGGTATCGAGGATTTCGGATTCGTTAATGTTTTCGCGGTACATGCGCGGGATGCGCGTGCCCATGCGGTTGCCGCCAAGATGCAGGTTGTAGCGCCCCGGCGCTTTGCCCACCAGGCCCAGCTCCGCCAGCAGCGCGCGACCGCAGCCGTTCGGGCAGCCGGTGACGCGCAGGACGATATGCTCGTCGCCGACGCCGTGGCGATCCATCAGAGCCTCCACCTTATCGACAAACGACGGCAGGAAGCGCTCCGCCTCGGCCATCGCCAGCGGGCAGGTCGGGAAGGAGACGCAGGCCATCGAGTTCTCGCGCTGGGGCTTGACGGCGTTCATCAGGCCGTGATCCCGGGCGAGCTTTTCGATCTGCGCTTTCTGATCTTCCGGCACGCCGGCGACGATCAGGTTCTGGTTGGCGGTGAGGCGGAAATCGCCATGATGGATCTTCGCGATCTCCACCAGACCGGTTTTCAGCGGACGTCCCGGATAGTCGAGGATGCGGCCGTTCTCAATAAACAGCGTCAGGTGCCACTTCTTGTCGATACCCTTCACCCAGCCGATGCGGTCGCCGCGGCCGGTAAACTCGTACGGGCGAATCGGTTCAAAAGTGATCCCCGCGCGGCGCTCCACTTCAGCCTTAAAGGTCTCCACGCCCACCCGCTCAAGGGTGTATTTGGTTTTGGCGTTTTTGCGGTCGGTACGGTTGCCCCAGTCGCGCTGGGTAGTGACCACCGCTTCGGCAACCGCCAGCGTATGCTCCAGCGGCAGGAAGCCGAACTCGCTCGCGGTGCGGGCGTAAGTTTTTTTATTACCGTGATCGATGGAGAGCCCGCCGCCCACCAGCAGGTTGAAGCCCACCAGCTTGCCGTTCTCCGCCACCGCGATAAAGTTCATGTCGTTAGCGTGTAGATCGACATCGTTCTGCGGCGGGATCACCACCGTGGTTTTGAATTTACGCGGCAGGTAGGTTTCACCGAGGATCGGCTCTTCATCGGTGGTGGCAATTTTTTCCCGATCGTGCCAGATCTCCGCGTAGGCGCGGGTGCGCGGCAGCAGGTGCTCGGAGAGTTTTTTGGCCCACGCGTAGGCTTCAGCGTGCAGTTCAGACTCTACCGGGTTCGAGGTGCAGAGCACGTTGCGGTTCACGTCGTTGGCGGTCGCCAGCGCGTCCAGCCCCACCTCGTGCAGCATCTGGTGCGCGGGCTTGACGTTCTTTTTCAGAATGCCGTGAAACTGGAAAGTCTGCCGGTTAGTCAGGCGGATGCTGCCGTAAATGGTTTTATCGGCGGCAAACTTATCAATGGACAGCCACTGCTCGGGGGTAATCACCCCGCCCGGCAGGCGGCAGCGCAGCATCATGGCGTGGCGCGGTTCCAGCTTCTGGGCCACGCGCTCGGCGCGAATGTCGCGGTCGTCCTGCTGATACATGCCGTGAAAGCGGATCAGCAGGAAGTTGTCGCCGTTGAAGCCGCCGGTCAGGCCGTCGTGCAGGTCTTCGGCAATGGTGCCGCGCAGAAAGTTGCTCTCTTTCTTCAGGCGCTCGGCGTCGGCCAGCTTACCTTCGACCACTAAAGGGCCGGGATGTTTTTCGCTCATTAGTAGACATCTCGCTGATAACGGCGCTCTACGCGCAGCTCACTTAAATAATCGTCCGCCGCTTCGGCGTCCATCGCGCCAAATTCGGCAATCACTTCCAGTAAAGCCTGCTCGACATCTTTCGCCATGCGATTGGCATCGCCGCAGACATAAATGTGGGCACCGTCGTTGATCCAGCGCCACAGCTCTGCGCCCTGTTCGCGCAGTTTGTCCTGTACGTAGACTTTTTCTTTTTGATCCCGGGACCAGGCCAGGGAGATGTTGCTCAGGACGCCCTCTTTAACGTAGCGCTGCCACTCCACCTGATAGAGAAAATCCTCGGTGAAGTGCGGGTTGCCAAAGAAGAGCCAGTTTTTGCCTTCCGCGCCGTCTGCGGCGCGCTGCTGCATAAAGGCGCGGAACGGCGCAATGCCGGTGCCCGGGCCAATCATGATAACCGGCGTCTGGGGATTGGCCGGCAGGCGGAAATTGTCGTTATGCTCGATAAACACCCGCACTTCGCCGTCTTCTTCCACGCGATCGGCAAGGAAGCTGGAGGCGCCGCCCGCGCGGGCGCGCCCTTCAATGTCGTAGCGCACCACGCCGACGGTGACGTGAACTTCGTTTTCCACCTCCGCCTGCGCGGAGGCGATGGAGTACAGGCGCGGCGTCAGCGGTCGCAGCAGGCCAGTCAGTGCCTCGGCGTCGAGCTGGGCCGGGGAGAAGCGCACCATATCCACAATCGGCGTGGTGGCCGCGTAGTGCTGGAGCTGCGCTTTGTCGCCCACCAGCGGCAGCAGGGACTCACTGCGGGTCAGGGTGGCGTAGTTTTCCACGATGTTGGCGGTGTTAACCGTCAGCTCGTAGTGCCACTCCAGCGCCTCGGCCAGCGTCTTGCTTTCGCCGTTGACGCTGACCGGCTCGTCGCCCTTCAGCCACAGTAGCTCCACCAGCTCTTTCACCAGCGCCGGATCGTTCTGATACCACACGCCGAGGGCGTCCCCCGGCTGATAGCGCAGGCCCGCGTCCCCGAGATCGATTTCGATGTGGCGCACGTCTTTTTCCGACTCGCGGCCGGTGATTTTCTGATTGACCGCCAGCGTGGCAGTCAGCGGCGCCTCTTTGCTGTAGGGGCTGGAGTGGACTTCATCGGTGACGCCCGCCGCAGTGGCGCAGGCCTGGGCCGGCGTCTCTTTCGGCGCGCGGGATTTCAGCACCTCAACAATGCGCGCGCGCCACTCGGCGGCGGCGGGCTGATACTCGACGTCGGTATCAACGCGGTCCAGCAGGCGCTCCGCCCCCAGCTCAGCCAGCCGGTTGTCGAAGTCTTTGCCGGACTGGCAGAAGAACTCGTACGAGCTGTCGCCGAGGCCGAACACCGCGAAGGCGGTCTCCTTCAGCGCCGGGGCCTTCTTCGAGAACAGGTATTTATGCAGCGCAACGGCCTCTTCCGGCGGTTCGCCCTCCCCCTGCGTCGAACTCACCACCACCAGCAGCTTTTCCTGGGCTATCTGCTTAAACTTGTAGTCACCCGCGTTAACCAGCTGAACGTTGAGCTGCGCGGCCAGCAGATCGTCGCGCAGCTGCTCGGCCACCCGCCGGGCGTTGCCGGTCTGGGAAGCGGAAATCACGGTGATGGCCGGCGCCGGAGCAGGCGCCTGCGCAACCGGCGCGGTGGCGCTGCCGGGCTGCTGGTTGAGCATGCCCCAGAAATAGCCGGAAACCCAGGCAAGCTGGGTCGGTGAAAGATCGGTGGTGGCCGCCTGCAGGCGAGCCAGCTGGTCCGCATTAAGCGGAAGCAGCGCGGTGGGGGAAGCCGTTGTCGTCATGCGTCGTTATGTTCCAGTAGCAAAGCTGTTTTAATTGTAAAAACAGAACGGAGAGTAAGGTTAACGGCAGGGATAATAACAATTAAAGAAGGGTTGGAAATAATAAATAACCAAATGGACTAATCTGTTTTTACTATAGCGCTTACCTTTAAAACAGGTTAATTAACCAATTGATATATAGTGTAATTTTCAACAAAAAACGACTAGCGCTCCCGGCATATCCTAAAGGCGGATTTTAGTTAATGCGTAAATTGATGCATTGCGGTAAGATTCGCCGGTTTTTTCCGCATGTTGAGAGTCCACGATGTCTACCACCCTGTTTAAAGATTTCACCTTCGAAGCCGCTCACCGCCTGCCCCGCGTTCCGGAAGGCCACAAGTGCGGTCGTCTGCACGGTCACTCCTTTATGGTTCGCCTGGAGATAACCGGTGAGGTGGATCCGCACACCGGCTGGATCATGGATTTCGCCGATCTGAAAGCCGCCTTTAAGCCCACCTACGATCGCCTGGATCACTATTATCTGAACGATATTCCGGGTCTGGAAAATCCCACCAGCGAAGTGCTGGCCAGCTGGATCTGGCAGCAGGTGAAGCCGCAGGTGCCGCTGCTGAGCGCGGTGATGATTAAAGAAACCTGTACTGCCGGCTGCGTGTACCGCGGCGAGTAAATTCGCTCTTTTAGTCCAGGGTCAATATCTGTAGATCGCTCCCGTGCGAGGATAGTGCGTTCATGAAATGAGGAACGCAGGATGGCCGACGACATTGACGTTATTATCATCGGAGCAGGGATTGCGGGCAGCAGCTGCGCGCTGCTCTGCGCCCGCGCGGGTCTTTCCGTATTGCTGATTGAGCGCGCCGAACAACCCGGCGGCAAAAGCCTCTCCGGTGGCAGGCTCTACAGCTACGCTCTTGCCGATATTCTCCCTGATTTTCAAACCTGCGCCCCGCTTGAGCGGCGCATCACCCGCGAACATTTCTCACTGCTGACCGCCAGCGGCGCCACCACGTTAACCAGCGATAGCCTCGCCAGCGAATCCTGGAGCGTATTGCGCGCGCGCTTCGATCCCTGGCTGGCGGCCCAGGCCGAGGCCGCTGGTACACAGCTGCTGTGCGGCGTTACCGTAGAATCGCTGTATCTGGAGCAGGGTGAGGTTGCGGGCGTCGTTTGCGAAGGTGATGTTCTGCGCGCCCGCGCCGTTGTACTGGCCGAAGGTGCCAACAGCGAGTTGGCTGAGCGAAGCGGGCTGATTTCTTCGCCCACCGCGCAAAGCGTAGCGCTGGGTATTAAAGAAACACTGGCGCTGGATCGCCGACGGATAGAGGATCGTTTCCACCTGGACGAGAACGGTGGTGCGGCGTGGCTTTTTAGCGGCCATCTGTGCGGTAGCCGTTCAGCCGGTGCTTTCCTGTATACCAATCGCCAGCATCTGTCGCTCGGCGTGGTCGCCCCTCTCTCTTCACTTCGCGACGGGCCAGCCGCTGCTGCCAAGCTGCTGGAGATGCTGAAAGCGCATCCTGTGGTGCGCCCGCTGATCCATGATGCCGAAGTGCTGGAGTACGGTGCCCATCTGGTGCCGGAAGGAGGTCTGCGCGGGCTGCCTTCCCGCCGGGCCGGAAAGGGATGGCTGATAATTGGCGATGCGCTGGGCACCTGCATCAATACCGGCCTGACGATCCGCGGAATGGACATGGCGGTCCTGAGCGCGCGAGCCGCCGCAGAAGCGCTCATTGCCCGAATGGCAGAGGCATCCCCCTCGCTGCCGGTCCTGTATGAAGATGCGCTGGCGCAAAGCCTGCTGTGGCAGCATTTGCGCCGTTATCGTCACGTACCCTCACTGCTACAAAACAGCGCCTGGTACACGGCACTGCCGGCATTTTGCCAGGGCGCGCTGGCCGACTTAACTCGCGCAGATGCGCAGGTGACACCGCCGCTGTGGAAAATCCTGCTGCACCACGGCCGCGAAGCGGGGCTAACGCGCCTGGCCGGGTTAATTCTGAGGAGTCTGAAATGTCTGTAAACGATAGCCTGTCGCGCAACCGCTACGTACCCGCACAAAAGTCACACATTACGCTTGCCGATAACTTAAGTGAGGAACAGTTTGCCCTGCTGGAGAAGATTTGCCCGGCCGGTCTTTTTCAGCGCAACGCGGAAGGCCAGGCAGTGATAAACTACCGCGGCTGTCTGGAATGCGGCTGCTGTCGAATGATTGCCGGACATTCAATAATTACGCAGTGGCGCTACCCGGCATCGGGCAAGGGGATCGTGCTGCGCTTTGGTTAATTTACTTAAGGATCGCTGCGTGCCACTACTCCGCCTGCTCCAAAAAAATCCCGTCATTGCTGCAGTAAAGGATAACGCCAGCCTGCAGCTGGCTATCGCCTCAGACTGCCAGTTTATTTCCGTGCTGTACGGCAATATCTGCACCATCAGCGGCATCGTCCAGAAAATCAAGCAGGCCGGAAAATTCGCTTTTATTCACGTCGATCTGCTGGAAGGCGCCTCGAATAAAGAAGTGGTTATCCAGTTTCTGAAACTGGTTACTCAGGCAGACGGCATTATCAGCACCAAAGCCAGTATGTTGAAAGCCGCACGAGCGGAAGGTTATTTCTGCATTCACCGCATGTTTATCGTTGACTCAATCTCTTTTCACAATATCGAAAAGCAGGTGGCGCAGTCGAACGCCGACTGTATTGAAATCCTGCCCGGCTGCATGCCGAAGGTGCTGAACTGGGTAACCGAGAAAGTGCGCCAGCCGCTGATCGCCGGCGGTCTGGTTTGCGATGAGGAAGATGCGCGTAACGCGATTGCCGCCGGCGTTGCCGCCCTCTCCACCACCAATACCGACGTCTGGACGCTGGCGAAAAGCCTCAGCCGCTAGCGCGCCGGCAGGCCACCAGCGCCTCCAGCACCGCCTGCGCGTCATCCACAATACCGACATCCGCAGCGGCAAAAACCGGTGCCGCCGGGTCGGTATTGATAGCAACAATAAAGCGGCTCTGGTTTACTCCCGCCATAAAGGCTGCTGCGCCCGAAGCACCCGCGATAATACAGACCTCAGGTGCCACAGTCTGGCCGGAAACGCCGAGCATTCGCTGCTCGTCGCAGCCGCCAGACATCACCCGCTGGCGGCTATAACCCGGTTCGGCATTCAGCTCCCGCGCCAGTGCATCAAATCCCTCTCCGCACGCGCCCTGCCCGGTGGCCAGTATAACGTTGGCCGATAGCAGCGGCGGTACCGGCAGCGTTTGCGCCTCAATTAACCTAACGCCGCTGTTCAGCGGCTGCGCGACTACCTCTCTCTCCTCAAGCGCGGGCAGCATATCGACAGAGAGCAGAGTCGAGACAGGAGCCGGAGTCACGCAGAGAGGAAACTGGCTAAACGCCAGCGTCGCCGCCAGCGCGCTGCCGTAACTTGCTTTGGTTATCCACCGCTCGTGCAGGTTACAGCGGCTAATACCGCACGCGGCGCTGCCGCCCAGCCGCCACGCCAGGCGTGTCGCCAGTTCGCCGCCTTCCCGACCGGGCGGAAAGAGCAGCAGCGTAGCCGGAGCGTCAGCATAGGCTGCTGCAAGCGGAACCAGCAGCTGCTCGGCGAGCAGGGCATCTCCTGTAACCCGCCAAATGATCCGCAGCGCATCTTGCAGGCCGTTATCCCTGAGAAAAGCGCTGCTGGCCCGCTCGTCATCGGGATGAATAACAATCTGTGCAATGTTTACATTCACGGCATCATCCTCTTGCCAAGATATTCCTGCCAGAGCCGGCACGCCTTGTCAGCGGCAGAATTGCCGTCGATGCGCTCTCCGGCCCGCCGGAAAAGCGTTCTGACCAACGCAGTACAGCATGGTGATGATGTCTTCACATCATGCGGGTGGCACTGAATAACCTCCGCCTTAGCCGCAGCGAGCCGGGCGCGCATGCCCGGCACCCGAAGCGCCATTTGCCCGCGATTTCGCACGATCAGCACCGCCGGCCGATCAAGCTGCCAGCGTCCGCGCCGGCTCCTCTCTTCACACTGCACCATCACACCGTTCTCCCCAGGCGTAAATTCCGTAACGCCGCTCAGGCAGGGCCAGCCGAGGAGCTCAGCCAGCAGCCATCCGGTCTGGCCATTCTGCCCTTCACTGCTCTCGCTCCCCAGCAGCACCAGCCCGCTTTGCGCTTCTTGTGCCTGAAAAGCTATTTGCTGAGCTACGAATGCCGGATCGAAACGTAGATCCTGCCTGGCAGTAATCAAAGTGCGACGTTCAAAACCGAGCGCGGCCAGGTGGCGCAGCAGCGGAAGCGCACGCTCGTCACCAATGGTAACGGCGCTCAGACCGAGCTGCGGATAGCGCTCTTTCGCCTGCAGCATCAGTTCGGCGGCTCCCTGCTCATCGCTGCCCATCATGACCCGCATCAGCGCAGCATCGGGACCACGACACTCCCGCGCAGCAGCCTGCCAGTCGACCTCGCTGAGCATGCCCAGATCCGGCTCGGCTTTAAACGCCAACAGAATGTTCATTTTTCCTTCCCTGTGACTTTAGACCGCCATCCGCGGCATCCACCAACGATAAATTTTTTGTTTCGGGCGCCCACAGCAGCGACACTACCAGACCCACCAGCAGCACCCCCACCAGCAGAAGCAGCGTAGTGCGCATACCCCAGTTCGTCAGCACCACCGGCAACAGTCCGGTGCTAATAGCCGCGCCCAGCCGGCTCATGGAGGTGGCGAATCCCACCCCTAAAGAGCGAATGTCGGTGGGAAAGCTTTCTGCAGGCAAGATCCCCACCAGATTGCTGGCGGCGGAAATGGTCATGCTGAAAACAGTGAAAAGCAGCAGAATCGCCAGATTATGAGTTGAAGGCACAAAAGCCAGCACGGCCAGCGTCACGGCCAGTAGCAGGAAACTGCCAATCAGAAACTGTCGCCGCGTCAGCAGCCAGGTAAGCACCAGTCCCAGCAGCGCGCCAGCGATCAGCAGCACGTTAAGGGTCAAACTGGCTGCGAGCGCATTTTCCAGCCCAATAGTCTGCGCAATGGTTGGCAGCCACGTATAGATAACGAACCATGGCACGACCAGACAGATAAAAAAGAGGCTGTTAAAGGCCGTCCGCCGCCAGTAGCGGGCAGAAAACAAAGTACTGATGCTGCGAGTGGTAACAGCGGCTATCTCGTCCCCGGGCAGCACGTTTTCTCCGAGAAAGCGGCGTACAATATCGTGCGCTTCGCCGATCCTTCCCTGGCGCATCAGCCAGCGCGGAGATTCCGGCGTGCCTATCCTGAGTAGCGTGATCGCTAGCGCAGGTAGCGCGGCAGATGCCAGCAGCCAGCGCCAGGCGTCTGGCGAATCTGTAACCAAAACGTGGCCAGCGACACTCGCCAGC
>NZ_CAJYMB010000062.1 GCF_913775985.1 uncultured Pluralibacter sp.
GCGATCCGCAGCTGGTTGCGGGCGTAACGCGCGCAATGGAGGCCGGGCACAATCAGTACGCGCCGATGACCGGCCTGCCGCTACTGAAGCAGCGGATCGCCGATAAAATTGCGGCGCTGTACGGTACGCGCTACGACCCAGACAGCGAGGTGCTGGTGACCGCCAGCGCCAGCCAGGGGCTCTATTCCGCCATCAGCGGGCTGGTGCGCCCCGGCGATGAAGTTATCTATTTCGAACCCTCTTTCGACAGCTATGCACCGGTCGTGCGGCTGCAGGGGGCGACGCCGGTGGCGATTAAGCTCACGGTACCGGCATTCAGCATTGACTGGGACGAAGTTCAGGCGGCCATCACCCCGCGCACCCGGATGATTATCATCAATACGCCGCACAATCCCAGCGGACAGGTGCTGGGCGCTGGCGATCTGCAGCAGCTGGCGGCCCTGACCCGCAATACGGACATCATCATTCTGTCGGACGAAGTCTACGAGCACGTGGTTTTCGACGGCGAGCCGCACCGCGGCATGGCGACCCATCCGCAGCTGGCGGAGCGCAGCGTGATTATCTCCTCTTTCGGCAAGACCTATCACGTCACCGGCTGGCGGGTGGGCTACTGCGTCGCGCCGCAGGCGCTGATGGCGGAGATCTGCAAGGTGCACCAGTTTCTGATGTTTTCCGCCGACACGCCGATGCAGCACGCCTTTGCCGATTACATGGCCGATGCCCAAAGCTGGCTGTCGCTGGCCGCGCTGTATCAGCACAAGCGGGATCTCCTCGTGTCCCTGCTGAAGGACTCGCCGTTTCGCCTGCTGCCGAGCCGCGGCGCGTTCTTCCTGCTGGCGGACTACGGCCACTTCAGCCAGGAGGCCGACAGTGACATGGTCAAGCGGCTGATTGTGGATCGCGGCGTGGCTACCATCCCGCTGTCGGCGTTTTATGCCGACGGCACGGACAATAAGCTGATTCGCCTCTCTTTTGCTAAAGACGACGCGACGCTGCGCCAGGGTGCTGCGGCGCTATGTCGCATTCAACCTCGTCAGGAGTAACCGATGAAAATAGCAACACTGATTCTGGGCATGGGGTTTGCCTGTTCGCTCTCCGCGTTTGCCGGCGGCGAGCTGCGCTACGGCGTTGAGGCCGAATACCCGCCGTTTGAAAGCCGCAACAGCGCGGGAGAGCTGGAAGGATTCGATATCGATCTCGGTAACGCAGTATGTAAAGCCGCAGAGTTGAAGTGCAGCTGGGTCGAGGGGGCGTTTGACGCGCTGATCCCGGGGCTGGCGGCCAAAAAATTTGACGCAATTAACTCGGCGATGAACATTACCGACCAGCGGCGCAAAAGCATCGATTTTACCCAGCCGATATACCGTATTCCGTCCCAGCTGGTAGGGAAAAACGGCAGCGCTGTTCAGGCCACGGCGGACGGGCTGAAGGGAAAAACCATCGGCGTGCTGCAGGGTTCAATTCAGGAGACGTATGCCAAAGCGCACTGGGAGCCGAAGGGCGTCACCGTGGTGTCTTATAAAGATCAGAATATGGCGTGGGCGGACCTGCTCAACGGGCGTATTGACGCCTCGCTGGTGATGTCAGCCGCCGGGCAGGCAGGATTCCTCAGCAAGCCCCAGGGCAAGGGTTTTGGCTTTATTGGCGCGCCGGTGGTGGATGATGCGATCCTCGGCAGCAGGATCGGTTTCGGCCTGCGCAAGGGGGACGAGGCCACCAAACGCCAGCTGGATGCCGCCATTGATAAGATCCGCGCCGACGGAACGATAACCCGCCTGGCGGCGAAATATTTCCCGGGTATTGACGTCAGCGTCAAGTAATCCGCCCCCCGCCGCGGGGGCTTCCGGGCGGGGCAGGCTGCGGTTGAATCCCCGTCCGCCTCAAAAACGTGGGCGCGTCTGAGCAGGGCGCGCTGTTCTCACGTCATTATCCAAACTGCCGGAACGCAGACACTCCTTACTAACCTCCAGGTAAGATTTTATAGATTCATCCACTTGTCGCCGGAATACAATTTAAATACCTCCGGTAATATATTATATAAATAAAGATTCTATTATTGCGACGCAATATATCTGGTATCTTCAATGTGTTCCTGCTGACAACATAAATTATTGTCTTTTGCTAAACGCATATTTAGCGCAGTCCGTGTTTCTACGTTCTGCCAGCGTCAGCGGAGCCAGTGGCCGTTATAATAAACGGGCCAGAATGATGTTAATGATTGTCATGCAGAACATTAAAGACTCAAATTTCCGCCTTATATTTTTTGGATATAAGGTTGGTGAACGGAGTGATTCTATTTTAATTCATCAGGCAAAACACAGGGAATACAGCATGAGAGAAATTAATGCTTTTGAAGAGAGTCAGGTTGCGGGCGGCACCGGCGTCCTTATCCCGGTAGGCGCTATCGGCGGCGGGCTTATCGGCGGTGCAGTGGGCGCCGTAGGCGGCGCGGCTGCGGGGCTGGTGGGTGGCGCAGCGCTGGGCGCAGCGGCGGTACTCAGCGTACCGGCAGCAGGTTATGCGCTGTCCACCACCGGCGCGGTGATTAAATCCCAGAGCAACGGCATTGATATCCCCGGCGGAATATCGGCGTTTTTCGATAAAACGCACCAGTTCATTGGCGAACAGGAAAATACCTGGGGCGCGCTGCCAAAACAACTTCTCGGGCTGTAATATACCCTATATCAGAGGTCACTATGATTAAAGAATTAGAACTTCACGAACTGGAAATGGTAAGCGGTGCGGGTCTGGGTGATTCGCTGGGCAGTATTATTGGTGCAATTACGCATCCTGCGTCGAATAATGGACTCTATAATCTTGGCGATGTGCTGGAAAAAACCGGCGATGGGCTGAGCGGCCTGTATGGCAATATCGGCCAGGCCGCGCCGAAACCGCTGCAGCCGGCTGTGCCGTGGGCCATTCTGGGAGGCGGTACTGCTGCCGGTGGCGCAGCGGGTGCCGCAGGCGGCGCAGTGGCAGGCGGACTTCTTGGCGCGCTGATTGGCGGCGTGCTGGGCGGCGCAGCGCTTTCTCCAATTTGATATATCAGGCCCGACGCGGCTGTGGTTGCGCCGGGCCTGTTTTTAAACACCTTCAGATACCTCCGTTTTTTAACTGTTTCAGCCTGATACGCTTGCAATGATTTATTTCCGTCTTCTCCCTGTTTTTAACCCGCCGGTCATTGGATTATCAGATTTTTTTGTCTAGAGTGGGCCCTCTGTTCGTTGCCCCTGAACTCTTTTAGAAGGACGCTCTCTCAGGTATGAACCGCAGACATTTTCTTAAATCCTCAATGGCCGTAGCCGCCGCGTGCGGTGCTTCCGGCGGAATCGCCTCTCTGTTCTCTCAGGCTGCAATGGCAGAAGACGCCGGTATTGCTGATGGCCAGACTCGCCGCTTTGATTACTCCGTGTTACAGACCATGGCCGAAGATCTGGCCCGCCAGCCCTGGGGCGGTGCGCCGAAAGACCTGCCGAAGACGCTCGCCGAGCTGACGCCGCAGGCTTACAACAGCATTCAGTACGACGCCGGGCATTCGCTGTGGAATAACATTGAAGACAGGCAGCTGGATATTCAGTTTTTCCACGTCGGGATGGGCTTTCGCCGCCGGGTACGGATGTTCTCGCTCGATCCCCGCAGCCAGCAGGCGCGGGAAATCCACTTCCGTCCGGAGCTTTTCAAATACAACGATGCGGGGGTCGATACCCGCCAGCTTGAAGGGCAGACGGATCTCGGCTTTGCCGGTTTTCGCGCGTTTAAAGCGCCGGAGCTGGCGCGCCGGGATATTGTCTCCTTCCTCGGCGCCAGCTATTTCCGCGCGGTGGACAGCACCTACCAGTACGGCCTGTCGGCCCGCGGGCTGGCGGTAGATACCTTTACCGACACCCCGGAAGAGTTCCCGGACTTCA
>NZ_CAJYMB010000063.1 GCF_913775985.1 uncultured Pluralibacter sp.
TGGTCATGTCGCTCACCGGCTGTGACCAGGCCGACGATGATTCAGCAAGCGGCGGCGGGGGAGCCATTGACGCTATCAACCACACGCACTGGGCCATTAATCACTACAGCGTCAACGGCCAGTCGGGTATTGATATTATCGGCCCCTGGCAGGGCGGCGGCGGGGCCGGGTATTTTTCCGTACCGTCAAAGTGGGTTCCGGGGATGACGGTAAAAGTTGATTGGCAAACCGGATTAGGATATTCAATGGATTTTCCTGGTTTTGGGGATGATAAAAAATTACTTGAATGGGAAATGAAAATAAAATCGCAAAATAGAGAGCATAGTTTAATCGTTCCTGTCCCAGATTATACCGGACAACCAACCTGCGGAATAAAAATCCATTTCCTCCCCTGCGACAAAATAAAGGTCACGACCAGCTGCTATGACTACGGCAATCCGCAATATCCGATAAAAGATCCCATCAGAATGGAGGAGCCAACAACATGTCAAAAATAAGCCCTGATTTAGTCTGGTATCCCCCGGCGTTTCCAAAAGAGGGGCGTCTACCGACGGAACCCGCGTCCATCGCACAGAACTGCAAGCTGCAGGACAGTCATGAACTGACATACCGAAATGAACTTTGTCAGGCGGCGGGAAAGCTGGTTGAGCCGCCCTGCTGCAAGACGCTGCATATCAGCCTGTTTTTTGATGGCACGGGGAATAATCTCTATAACGATCTGTATCTGTCGCAGCCTGCTCACCCTACCAATATTGCGCGCCTGTTTCGCGCAACCATTGGTCAGGGCTACGCCGGTGGGGTGAAAGGGCACGCCGAGGCGCTGGTTGATATACCCGGCACGGCAAACAACAAATACTATAAATACTATGTTCCGGGCGTCGGTACCCCTTTTCCTGAAGTCTCCGATCTTGATTACAGCACCCCGGGCCTGGCGTTTGCTACTTACGGTGAAGAGCGGGTGAACTGGGGATTATTGAGAATTGTTGATGCTCTAAGGCGAACATCAGGCCTGCGCGAGCTGTCCGATGCTGAGAGCCACGCTGCCGTCAGCAGCATGACCTCCAACCTGGGAGGTGACGGGCCTTACAAGCGCAGAGTTGTTTTTAACCGGCTGCTCAAGGCCGCCGATCTTGCACCGGCAATGAAGCTGGCCGTTACCCAGCCGGAGCCTGGTAAACCCAGGCTGTTAGGTATCAAGTTGTATGTGTATGGTTTCTCTCGCGGTGCCGCAAGCGCGCGCACCTTTGTTAACTGGCTTAACGAACTGTTACCCGGCGCCGGGAAAAAAGGTAGCCTCATCGAGCTCTGCCTGCTTTCCGGCGGGGTAAAAATCCCGCTGAGCATCGAGTTTCTTGGCCTGCTGGACACGGTGGCATCTGTCGGTGTTGCGAATATCGCGCCTTTTGCCGAAGGGCATATGGGCTGACGGCACCATGGAGCTACCGGATAACGGATTAATCAAAAAATGCACGCATCTGGTCTCATCCCATGAACAGAGGCTCTGCTTTCCGCTGGATTCCCTTTGCCGCAGCGATGGGACTTATCCGGGATACGCTACAGAAGTCATTTATCCTGGGATGCATTCAGATTTAGGGGGAGGTTATCCTCCGGGTGAACAGGGTAAAGCGATTGGTGACGGGGATAGTAACTTACTGTCCCAATTGGCTTTACATGATATGTTTGCCTCAGCATTTGATGGCGGCGCACCTTTTAAGCTACCTAAACAAGCATTACCCGTTAATTTAGTTAAGGATGTTTGGCGAAATATGCCAAGTGATCTTCTTGATAGTTTTTATTTGTCGGAGGAGTTAGTTAATAAGTTCAACGCATGGCGCGAGTTTACTCTTAATCTATCTTCATGTAGTAGAGAAACAACTAAATACAACCCCATTCGCGCCAACCTAAACGTCATCTCTGCCCTTGAAAATCAGATGGCCTGGATCACCGCTTGGCGAATTGGTCGCTATACAAACGGCGCCTATAAGGCGCAACAGTTTTATAAAGATGCGGCTTTAAATGGGCAAAATAAAGATAGCGATCCGGCAGTCCTGGCTATCTCAAAGGCAGAACGTGATAAGAAACAGAAGGCGGTAGACGCCGAGCGTCTGAAATTAATTGTATCGCACAGATATAAAGAGTTTGTTCCTTTACCTCCTGGCCCAAAAGATTTCGATCCGGCGATTGCGCAGGTTCAATTAAAGCAGGCCGCCGAGGAGTTTAATGCTGACTATCATGCCAAACCCCGCCCTAAAACAGGCAACTGGAAGTATAAAATTACCGAGCCGTTGTCTAATGTGATGTACGCATTTAGCGAAAATGACTTTGCCGCCGAATATGAGAGAATGAAGAAGTCGGCAGAAGAAAAATTCGCCCTGCTTTTTCAGCCGCAGTCTCAGCCCGCAGGGGAGCCTTCCCCGGCGAGCTTAGTAAGATCGCTTTTTGATTTCCAGGTCCACGACTCGCGGGCGTGGTTTATGCAGGCGACGTTCGGTGAGCGGGAGCCCTGGGGTAGCTACTTCCTCTACCGGATGATCTATTTTGGCGAGCTAATGAGTAAAAATGTCTCACTGATTGCCAAATATGGCCACTTTGTTGACAGGCAGCTGCAAACATCCTTAAAAAATTCCATCCTGATGTTTAATACGACTCGATCGGCCAATACTCTTGCGAGTGAAAATACAGAAGGTGTTAAGCAAACGGTCTCCGTCATTCCGTCATCTCAAAGTTCGGGGGGGATAATTGATATAAGTTCGAATACTCAGCCAGCAATGACGAGTGGCCTGGCTGAATCAGCAACCAAAGCCAGCATAATTTCCGACGCCCGGAAATTAGAAGACGCGAAGAATGATATTCTTAAACTCTGGTGAGCAATGGTTTCGCGGCAGTTTCATTAACAAAAGGAATTTCGATGAAATATATAATACGACAGGGCGATACGCTTCGGGAATATGGCGGGGCGGTTATCGGCGGGCACTATATTTTCTTTGGTAAAGGTATTGCTGTTAAAGGCGATAGCGTTAAATGTAATAAACATGGCATGACCACTATTGCAGAGGGTAGCGTATTAACACAAGTGGACGGGCAGCCCGTTGCTCTGCACGGCCACCGCTGCGTCTGCGGGTGCACGCTGGTAAGCTCCAGCCCCGAGTGCCGGATTATGCGATGAGGAAAATACCTGAGTTTCCTCGTTATAGGATGGCAAAGCCGCCAGTATCCAGCCGCTGGCTGGCAACTTGTGCGGCGATTATTTTAATGTCGGGCGCCATCGCGGTAGTGCTGAATAAATCCGCCGCCGGCAGCGGTGTCGTTTTGATGAGCATGGCCGGCATCGCCGCGCTCTGCGGTTTAGCCTGGTTACTCCGGGTGCTGTACTTTCGCCTCTCTGTACATCACGCCTGCACGTGGAGTGATGAAGTGGAAAGGGAGCACGCGCGCTGGTGGGCAATACACCAGCGCCAGTTCGCGCTAAACGCCGTGGTGCTTATCGGCCCTTCCGGAGCTGAACTCTCCGACTGGCTGCGCGTTATCGAGCGTGAACATCCCGCGCCACCGCTCCGGCAGGAAGCGTCAGGGAAGGCGCGGCGTATCCCCGGAGTATTTGCCACCGATCCCGGAGAGCGAGAAAAGCAGCTGGCGCAGATGCTGGTACTGCAATGGAAAAAGCAGCATGGCGATGCGCCCGCTGTCTATCCTGAGAAATTCTTCTGGCTGGGTAACCTCGATGCATGGTCAGCGTTTGCGGCGCAGCTCAATCACTGTTTCCCGAAAATGCAGGTTCCCGCGCAGCCGGAGGCGTGGCAGGGGGCGAAAACGCTCGCTCTCTTTGCGGACATCTTTGGCGATGTCGATCGACCGGAACTGTATTTGATCGCGGGCTGCCGCGCGTTATCGCCTTCCTGCGACGCCGATCGTCCCGCAGGAGAGTGCGCCGTATTGTGGCTGGCAGGATGCCGGGGTGATGTTCTTTTGTCTCGCGGTGAAGTTTTTGAACCTGCCGAGGCAGAGTCGCTACGAGACGTCACTTTGCGCGCGGAAATGCAAAGCGGCCTTGCAGCATCTCCCGATCGCTGCATGCTTTTTTCGCACCCGGAACTGGCTGAACTTGCCGAATGTGGCTGGAACGCGACGCACAATATTCAGGACGATTACTGGGGAATCCCGGGCGAACTGGAGGCGCTGGTGGTGATATCGCTCGCCGCCATTAGCGCTAAAAGCGAAGCAAACCCCTGCGGCTGGATAGCTTCAGATCCTCAATGTCCTCTGGCTGTTGGAGTGGTGAAACCTTATGGAAAATAACAATAATCACCGTTTAAATCGGCGTATCTCCGTCGGGATCAGCATACTGCTTGTTGCTGTAGCCATTACGCTCGCGATCGTGCTGGGCGGGTTTGCCTACTGGCTGATTGCCGCTGAGCATTCGACACAGTGGGCAACCATCGCCCCGATTTTACTCGTCTGCGGCGTTCTGTGGCTGGCGTTAGCCTGCGTGACGGCCCTTGTCTTCACGGCTATTCATTTGTGGCTTATTAGCCGGGTCAAAAGAACGGCCGCCGCCGCACCGCAAAAAGTGGTTCATAAGAAGAGCGCGGAACATCTGATGTGTGTTCAGGCTATTCGATCGCGGTTATTTCAACGCTACGGCCCCTTCTGGCGCCGCAAATCC
>NZ_CAJYMB010000064.1 GCF_913775985.1 uncultured Pluralibacter sp.
ACTGTGAACGCCAGCGAATCAACCCGGTAGGTGGCAAAATCAAATTTCTCCTTGCGCTGTTCAGTGACCGCAATATTGATCAGCGCCGCATCGTAGCGCCCGGAAGCAATCCCGAGCGGCCAGTCCTCCCAGGCGGCGGGCACCAGCTTCAGCTTCAGCCCGAGGCTGCCCGCCAGCAGCCGGGCAACGTCCGCATCGCTGCCGATGCGGGTGCGGTTATCGCTGGCGAGCAGCGCCAGCGGCGGGGCATTCAGCGCGGAAATCGCAACGGTCAGGGTACCGGGCTCGACGAAATGAAACCCGGCGGGAATGCGGGCAATGGCCTTTTCGTCCTTTGCCACCGGCAGCGGCTGCTCGTTGGCCTGCAGGTCAAGGCTGCCCGTCGCCTGGGCGGATCCCACAACTAAAACCAGCAGCGCCGCCAGCGCCCGGCACCTCATGCCAGCACCTTTGACAGAAACTGGCGGGTGCGCGGATGCTGAGGATGGTTCAGCACCGCTTCGCTGCTGCCCTCCTCCACGATGCGCCCGTCCACCATAAAGACCACCCTGTCCGCCACTTCCCGGGCAAAACCAATTTCGTGGGTGACCACCACCAGAGTGGTGCCGGACCGGGCCAGATCTTTAATCACGTCCAGCACTTCGCCAACCAGCTCCGGATCCAGGGCCGAGGTCGGCTCGTCAAACAGCATAACCCGGGGATTGAGGGCCAGCGCGCGGGCGATGGCGATGCGCTGCTGCTGCCCGCCGGACAGGTGCCGCGACCAGGCATCCGCTTTGTCCCGCAGCCCGACCCGATCCAACAGCTTGTGGGCCCGGGCAATGGCCGCCTTGCGGCTCAGCAGGCGGTGGGCGATGGGGGCTTCGATGATGTTTTCCAGCACCGTCAGGTGCGGGAACAGATTGAAGCTCTGAAACACATAGCCGACATTGACCCGCTGGCGCAGAATCGCCTTTTCTTTCAGCTCGTACAGCCGGTCGCCCTCCCGGCGATAGCCGATATAGTCGCCGTCAATCTGGATAAAGCCTTCATCCACGCGCTCAAGGTGATTAATGGTGCGCAGCAGGGTCGATTTTCCGGATCCGGACGGGCCGAGGATCACCGTCACGCTACCCGGCTTAACCTCCAGCGATACGTTATCCAGCGCCTTCTGGCGTCCGTAGTATTTGCTGACGCCGGTAATGGAGATATGTCCTGCGCTGTTAGCTGGCATGGGCGGGCTCCTGTGCTGACGAGACGGCGGCGCGGGCCGCAGAGCGGCTGCGGCGGGTTGAGTTTACTGCCGAGCGGCGCTCGCTGCGGGCCAGGCCGCGCTCGACCAGGTACTGAATAACCGACAGCACGCTGGTGATCGCCAGATACCAGACTGCCCCCACCATCAGCAGCGGGATCACCTGCTGGGTGCGGTTGTAGATCATCTGGATGGTGTAAAACAGCTCCGGCATGGCGAGGACGTACACCATCGCAGTCCCTTTGGCTAAGCTGATTATCTCATTAAAGCCGGCAGGCAGAATGGTGCGCAGCGCCTGCGGCAGAATAATACGCAACGTGCGGCGCGGCGCGGGAAGGCCCAGCGCCGCCGCGGCTTCATACTGGCCGTGATCGACCCCGAGAAAACCGCCGCGGATAATTTCCGCCGTGTAGGCACTCTGCACCAGCGTCAGTCCCACCACCGCGGTGGAGAACTGGCCCAGCACGTTAATGGTCTGGTAGCTGGCCCACTGAATGCCGGTAAACGGAATGCCCACCGACAGGGTGTCGTACAGATAAGAGAAGTTGTACAGCACGATCAGCACCACAATCAGCGGCAGGGAGCGGAACAGCCAGATGTAGGCCCAGGCCAGCCCGCTGAGCAGCCACGATGGAGACAGCCGCGCCAGCGTCAGCGCGCCGCCGAGGACGATACTCAGTGCGGTGCCGATAAGCGTCAGCAGCAGCGTTTGCCCGACGCCTTCGAGGATGACAGGATCGAAGAACCAGCGGGCAAAAACGCCCCACTCCCAGCGCGGGTTGAATGCTACCGACTGCACCACCACCGCCAGCACCAACAGGGCCACCGCGGCGCCGACAATGCGCCACGGGTAGCGCGCCGGTATGACTTTTATCGCGTGTTCAGGTTTCATGTTATCTCCTCAGGCGCGTTTGCTGAGCGCGGTTTGCACCAGCGTTTTCGTGAACCGCAGCCGGCCGTCGAACGGCGGCAGGCTGTACTCTTCCGGATCCCGGTTTACATCGAAGTGCGGCTCGTAGCCCTGGCTCAGGTACAGCCGCACCGCTTCCGGCTGGCGAAAGCCGGTGGTGAGGTAGATGCGGCTGTACCCCGCCAGGCACGCGCGGCGCTCCAGTTCGGCCACCACCCGCCCGGCAAGCCCCTGCTGGCGCAGGGTGCGGTCGGTCCAGATGCGTTTAATCTCGGCGGTGTCGGCGTCGTAGGGTTTATATGCGCCGGTGGCAATAATACGGCCGTCGCGCTCCAGCACGATAAACAGTCCCTGGGGTGCCAGATACCACTCGGTCAGCTCCACTTCCGCATGGCGGGAGAAGTAGTCGTCGTAGCGGGAGGCATACTCGGCGAACAGGCCGGTCAAAATGGGCTGTAGCTCGTCATCTTCCGGCGATACATCGCGAAATCGTTCACTCATCGCGTCCTCCTTAGTCGCCCAGTCCGGGCGGGTTAAGTTCCGAATGCGGAATGCGCTCAACCTCTTCCCCCCAGCGGCTGAGCACCCGGTCGTAAGTCCCGTTTTGGATCACGCCGTTAAGCGCAACCTGTACCGCTTCCGCCAGGCCAGAACCTTTTTTAACCGTCACCGCGATATGCGCCGCCTTCGGCCAGCCGCCGTCCACGCTGCCCACCAGCCGGCTGTTGCCCGCCAGCGCTGCTTTCCAGGCGCCGATGACGTTGGGGCCAAAGTAGGCGTCCGCCCGTCCGGACTGCAGCGCCAGATTCTGGGCCGCGTCATCCCGGGTGTAGACCGGCGTGAAGGGCCTCAGCCCTTTCGCGACATTCTGCGCATTCCACGCCAGCAGGATTGCCTCCTGATTGGTGCCGGAGCCGACAATAATGCGCAGCCCGGCAATGTCTTCGGCTTTATCAAGATGGGTTATCGGGCTGCTGGTTTTGACATAAAAACCGAGGGAGTCCTTACGGTAGGTGGCGAAATCGAACTTCTCCTTGCGCGCTTTGGTTACCGTAATATTGCTGATCGCGGCATCGTATTTGCCGGACGTCACGCCCAGCGGCCAGTCCTCCCACGACGCGGGCACGATATTCAGCGTCAGCCCCAGGCTGTCGGCCACCAGCCGGGCAATGTCCGCTTCGCTGCCGAGCAGCGTTTTATTATCTTCCGCAAAGACCGTCAGCGGCGGCTGGCTGAGGGCGCTTATCGCCACGGTAAATTTGCCGGGCACGGCCGGGTGAAAGTTGGCGGGCAGCCTGGCTATCGCCGCCGGATTTTTTTCGGTGTCGATGGGGGTTTTATTCGCCTCAAGGCTCACGCCGGTGCCGTTGATGGTCACCTCGTCAGCATGAGCCAGCCCGGCCGCGACCAGGCTCAAGGCCAGCAGTAGCGCAGTTTTTCGCATAGCCACTCTCTTATTGTTGTGTGAACTGATTAACCGGCAGCGCCAGCCCCAGGCTTTCCCGCAGCGTGCGTCCGGGATAGTCCCGGCGAAACAGGCCCCGGGCCTGTAAAACGGGCACGACCCGATCCACAAAGTGGGTAAAACTTTCCGGGGTACCGCCCTGAATGATGAAACCGTCCGCCGCGCGGTGCTCAAACCAGTGCTGAAGCCCGTCCGCCACCTGCTCCGGAGAGCCGGAGAAGCGCGGGCGCGGGCTGGCGGCTTCCAGCGCCACCTGGCGCAGGGTTAACTGGCGGGCTTTGGCATCGCGCTTGATGGCGTCGGTGGTGCTGCGAAAACTGTTCTGCCCCAGCTCCCCCAGTTCGGGAAAAGGCGCGTCCAGCGGATACTGGCTGAAATCATGGTGCTCAAAGTAGCGGCCAAGATAGTTAAGGGCGTTCTCGACGGAGACCAGCGCGGCGGTAGTCTGATACTGCCGCTCGGCGTCCTCCGCGTCGTCGCCCACAATCACGCTGACGCCCTGGAAAATATGCAGATCGCCCTCTTCCCGACCGGCGGCGACACGCTGCTGCTTCACGTCGCGGTAAAAGGCCTGCGCTTCTTCCAGCGTATCCTGATGGGTGAAGATGGCGTCGGCGTGGGCGGCCGCGAGCTTTTTACCGTCGTCGGAGGCGCCGGCCTGGAAAATAATCGGCCTTCCCTGCGGCGTGCGGCCAATGTTCAGCGGCCCGGCGACCTGAAAAAAATCACCGCGGTGGTCGATGGCGTGCAGCTTTGCCGGATCGAAAAACTGCCCGCTGGCCTTATCGCGCACGAAAGCGTCCTCTTCCCACGAGTCCCACAGCCCTTTCACCACCCGCAGATATTCATCGGCGATCCGGTAGCGCAGGGCGTGATCGGGATGGCGATCGCGGGAGAAGTTTTTCGCCGATCCTTCCAGCGGCGAGGTAACCACGTTCCAGCCGGCGCGGCCGCCGCTCAGATGGTCGAGGCTGGCAAACTGCCGCGCGGTGGTGAACGGTTCGCTGTAGGAGGTAGACAGGGTGCCCACCAGACCCAGGTGTTCGGTAACGCTTGCCAGCGCCGACAGCACGGTCAGCGGTTCAAAGCGGTTAAGAAAGTGCGGAATCGACTTTTCGTTGATGTACAGCCCATCCGCCACGAACAGGAAATCGAGCTTTCCCGCTTCCGCCTTGCGGGCGGTCTCTTTCACAAAATCAAGATTGATGCTGGCATCCGCCGGGGCCGCCGGATGGCGCCAGGCGGACATATTGCCGGAGGCGCCGTGCAGGATGGTGCCCAAACGCAGCTGTCGTTGTTCGGCCATAGGGCTCTCCTGTATTAAAGGTGCTGCAGCGCTTTTTCTGCCAGCGCGGCAAAGTAACGCGCCGCCGGCGCGATCAGGCGCTCGTCGGGATTAAATCCGGGATGATGCAGCCCGAAGCGGCTTTCGCTGCCGATGCTGACGAAGGCGCCGGGGATCTGCTGCAGGTAGACGGCAAAGTCTTCGCCGCCCATATGCAGCGCTGCGGTGGAGGTTTGATAGCCTGCGTCGTCCGCGACGCGGGTGGCGAACGCCGCCCATTCGGGATCGTTGACCAGCGCGGTGGGGCCGGCGTACCAGGTCACCTCAATGCTGGCGTTGAACGCCCGGGCAAACCCGGCGGCAATTTCGCTGACCCGGGTGCGGACCCGCTCCTGCACCTCGGTACGGTGGGTGCGCAGCGTCCCTTCCAGCTCAACGTTCTCCGGCAGCACGTTCCAGGTGTTGCCGCCCTGAATGCGGGTAACGCTAAGCACCACCGAGTCGAGCGTGTTGACTTCCCGGCTGGCGACGCTCTGCAGGGCGCTAACCAGCTGGCTAGCGAGCAGAATGGCGTCCTGGCCTTCGTGCGGGCGGGCGGCGTGGGCGCCCTTGCCCTGCACTTTAATGGCGAAGCGATCGACGTTGGCGTAAAACGCGCCGCCGCGGGTGGCGAAGCTGCCGACCGGCATTCCCGGTTCATTGTGCATCCCGAAGATGGCCGAAATGCCCTCCAGGGCTCCGGCGCGGATCAGGGTTTTCGCGCCGCCAAAGTTCTCTTCAGCGGGCTGAAACAGGATCCGTACTCTGCCCGGCAGCTCGGCCTCGCGCGCTTTAAGCAGCAGCGCGGCACCGAGGATCACGCTGGTGTGGATATCGTGGCCGCAGGCGTGCATCACCCCGGGATTGCCCGAGCGGTAGGCCAGTCCGGTGGCTTCTTCGATGGGCAATGCGTCAATATCGGCCCGCAACGCCACCACCTTATCCCCCTGCCCGACTTCCGCCACTGCGCCGGTTTTCAGATCGTAGGGCAGCAGCGTAATGGCGGCACTCTGCAGCCAGTCGCGGATGCGGGCGGTGGTCGCCACCTCCTGCAGGGACAGCTCGGGATTCTGGTGCAGCTCGCGCCGCCAGTCGATCAGCTGATTTTCAAAACTCATGACGCCACCTCCACCCGGTTGAGCGCTTCGGCCAGCAGCCGCAGCGAGGTCAGGCGCGCTGCGCCTTCCGCCACCGGGGTATCAATAATAAATTCGTCCACGCCGTAGTAGCGGTGCAGCGTATCCAGCTGAGTGCGCACCTGCAGCGCCGTGCCGTGCAGCAGCGAGGATTTGCGCTTAACGATCTCCAGCACCGGGCTTCCCGCCTGGCGGGCAAACTCCAGCGCCTGCTCTTCGCTGCCGACGCTGGCCCGCAGGCCGCTTTCCAGCCGCACGTTCCAGACCTGCACCGCCTCCGCCAGCCGCGCGGCGATCTCGGCGTTGTCGGCTACCACCACCTGCACCGCAACCATCGCATCGCGGCGGCTTAAGGCTCGCCAGCGGTTCAGCACGTCGCTGAGCAGCTGCGGATCGCCGTTGAGGTGCGCGGCAAAGACAAAATTCCAGTCGAGCTGCGCCGCCAGCTCGGCGCTCTCCAGGCTTGCCCCGAGCAGAAAGCCGTCCGGGCGCTGGGGCGGAATGGGCGTCGCGCGCACCGTATCATTGCCTTCGCTTTCGGTCAGGGAGAGCCAGTTGTCCAGCTGCGCCAGCCGGTCGGCGAAGGAGATGTGCTCAGGATGATGCACACCCTGCTGCAGCGCCCGGGTAGAAAGAGGCAGCCCGCCCGGCGCTTTACCGACGCCCAAATCCACCCGCCCGGGCGCAATTGATGCCAGCAGGTTGAAGTTTTCCGCCACTTTGTACGGGCTGTAGTGCTGAAGCATGACGCCGCCGGATCCGATGCGGATCCGCCGCGTCTGCCCCAGCAGCCAGCCGATAACCACTTCGGGCGACGGGCTGGCGACCTGCCCGGTGTTGTGATGTTCGGCAATCCAGAAGCGGTGATAGCCCCAGGATTCCGCCCGCTGTGCCAGATCCAGCGTGCGCTTGAGGGCCTGAACGGCGGTTTCTCCTTCCGCCAGCGGGCTTTTATCCAGAATGCTGATTCGATAAGACATTTTGCAGGCTCATACCAAGAAACGAACCTGCATTATGGGAAGGGATATCTGCTGCGGAGAACTGATTTAATCGCCTTAACTCTGCTGAAAATTAGATAAGTGGAGTTGGCGTGATTTGCTGGCCGTAACGTAACACCAGCCAGGATTAATTAATCGGAAATTTCTTACTCCAGGATGTGAATATATCTGGCTTGAAACGCGTTTACATAGAGTAAAATAGAATTATATTTATTATTGTATTTATTGATTTTAAATTGTTTAATATCCATAGAATTTATGGATATTATGCAGAGGAAGCATGTTTAGACTTTATCGAAGTAGGGAGTTTCATAAAGAGTGCTTGCCGTCAGATTATGCACTGATTGTGACTCCAACCGATGCGCTTGAGCAGACAAAAATCTATTACGACTTAAACCCTGATAACTACAGACGTTATGAGCCATTTCAGATTCCTAACCGCCTACTGAATATGCAGACTTGGATCCCAGCCCAAAGGGGTTATGCCGATCCCGTATATGACATAGTAAAAAGCGAGCTTGAGGTGGGTTGGTTAATCGGCGTAGATATAGTGTCAAATTGGTGTTCATTCAGAAACCCCTTTTACATAGACGAAAATGGTCAATTAGTATGCGAAAACGCCGCTCGCTATCATGAGTGGTTTGTCCATGGGGTAATGAGCAGTTATCAAGATGCAGTAGCGAATCGTCGCGATGAACAGCCACCGGCAACCCGGCGAATAAAGTACAGTTTTAGCGAATCCTTTAAAAATCCCCAAGTTACCAAAACCATTAATAGCAAAGCTGCAGGTCGGCTTTTAGCTGCAGGTGGTATTTACAATGGAAACGTCGAAGGATTTAGTCAAGCAGCTCAGCAGCTCGGTGGTGATGCACCCGCTGGTTATAAGCAAGT
>NZ_CAJYMB010000065.1 GCF_913775985.1 uncultured Pluralibacter sp.
ATCCTCCGCCATCTCCACCTGCCCGTGGATGACGAGCTGGCGCAGTGGTCGCCGCCGCCGGACGCCAGTTGCTGCCCGGACGACAGCTGCGCCTGCTAAGCCTGGCACAGGCCAGCTTCCCTTTTAAAACCCGCTTACGGAGAAAATGATGATCCCTCAAAACTACCAGCAGTGGCGCCAGTGCCTCGTCCGGGACTGCGGCATCACGCTTACCGAGGCATTTATTGCCGAACGGCTGAGCGTATTCGAGAAAAGCACGCACGAAGAGACCCGCCGCTTTGTTGCGGTTTACGGACAGGCGCACCTGAACAATATTATCCAGTGGTACCGCCAGGCCGCCCATGAAATGTCCGCCCGGACGCAGCCGGCCTGATCCGCACTGCGTCGCTTTCTGTGCGATTTATTATTAAAATGATAATGCGCTGTTATAATTTCTTTAAACCAGGCCCTCGCACGCGGGGGCCTGCGCTTTTAAGGACGACCCGCGGGATATTTTCAGCCACCCGCGCTTTCCGTCCCATAACCATAAAAACTACGCGCTTATACCCTGAATAATTCGGGCAGCAGACGTCATTACGCGATCGCTCGCTGGCGGCCCGAAGGATGACGGGTATAGATACTGAAGTAAGACGTCACCGCACGTCAGGAGCAAACATGACCACTAAACGACGTTCCGTGCCGGGGATCCGGCACTACGACGGACCTGCCGGCGGCTGGGGTGCCCTGAAAGCCACCGCCATCGCCGTTCGCACCCAGATGGACACTTTTGAAGCGCCCGCCACCCTGCTGCGCACCAACCAGCCGGACGGCTTTGACTGCCCGGGCTGCGCGTGGCCGGACAAAGAGCATAAATCGACATTTCAGTTCTGCGAGAACGGCGCCAAAGCCGTCACTTGGGAAGCCACCACCAAGCGCGTCACGCCGGAGTTTCTGGCGGAAAATACCGTCACCTCGCTGCGGGAAAAATCGGATTTCGAGCTGGAGGGCTACGGCCGCCTGACCCATCCGCTGGTCTACGATCGCGAAAGCGATACCCTGCGCCCGGTCGAGTGGGATGCGGCCTTTGCCCGCATTGGCGAGGTGCTGCGCGATCTCAACCCGGACACCGTGGAGTTTTATACCTCCGGGCGCGCCTCCAACGAGGCGGCGTATCTGTTTCAGCTGTTCGCCCGTGAGTACGGCACCAACAACTTTCCCGACTGCTCCAACATGTGCCACGAGGCCACCAGCGTCGGCCTGCCGCGCTCGATAGGCATCGGCAAGGGTACCGTGTCGCTGGAAGATTTCGACAATACCGAACTGGTTATCTCCATCGGTCACAATCCGGGCACCAACCATCCGCGGATGATGGGCACCCTGCACGAGCTTTCCCGGCGCGGCGTGCCGATTATTGTTTTCAACCCGCTGAAAGAGCGTGCCCTGGAGCGCTTCACCGATCCGCAGAGCGTGGTCGAGATGGCCACCTACAGCTCCACCAATATCGCCTCCTCTTACTTTCAGGTCAGGGCCGGAGGCGACGCCGCCGCGCTGAAAGGGATCGCCAAACACCTGCTCCAGCTTGAGGCGCAGCGCGGCGACGTGCTCGACCGCGCCTTCATCGACGAGCACACCCGGGGTTTTGACGCGTTCGCCAACGACATTGACGCCACCTCCTGGGAGGCTATCGAACGCGAGTCCGGCCTCAATCGTGAACAGCTGGGCAACGTGGCCGAGGCCTATGCCAAATCCCGCGCCACTATCATCACCTACGGCATGGGCATCACCCAGCACAACAAGGGCACCCAGAACGTGCGCCTGATTGCGGATCTGCTGCTGATGCGCGGCAATATCGGCAAGCCCGGCGCGGGGATCTGCCCGCTGCGCGGCCACTCCAACGTGCAGGGCAACCGCACCGTCGGCATCACCGAGAAGCCGGGCGCCCCGTTCCTGAAGAGCCTGAAAGAGGTGTTCGGCTTTACCCCGCCGTCGCGCCACGGCCACGATGCGGTGCAGGCCACCCGGGCGATGATTGATGGTTCGGCCCGGGCGCTGATCTGCCTGGGGGGCAATTTCGCCGTCGCCATGCCGGATCACAAGCGCGGGTTCCCGGCGATGCGCAATCTGGATCTCGGGGTTCACATCGCCACCAAGCTTAACCGTACCCATCTGCTTGTGTCGAAAGAGACCTTTATTTTTCCCTGTCTCGGCCGCACGGAACTTGACGTACAGAGCACCGGCAAACAGTCGATTACCGTGGAAGATTCCATGTCGATGGTGCATGCCTCTTCCGGCAAGCTGAAACCCGCCTCGCCGCAGCTGCGGTCGGAGCCGGCGATCGTCGCCGGCATGGCGCGCGCAACCCTGCCCGGCACCCGCGTGGACTGGCTGTCGCTGGTGGCGGATTACGACATGATCCGCGACTATATCGAGAAAACCGTGCCCGGCTTTGACGACTACAACCTGCGGATAAGAACCCCGGGAGGATTTCGCATGCCGCTGCCGCCGACCGAGCGCGTCTGGCCGACGCCGGAGGGCAAAGCGGTATTCTCGGTCTTTGAGGGCGTTGATGAGAACGCCAGCGCCACCGGCGAAGAGGCGCTGCGGATGGTCACCCTGCGCAGCCACGATCAGTACAACACCACCATCTACGCGCTGGATGACCGCTACCGCGGGGTGTTTGGCCGCCGGGATATTCTGTTTATGAACGAGCAGGATATGGCCGATCGCGGCCTGGAGCACGGGGATCGGGTCGATCTACGGACCGCCCTGCCGGGCAGCACGCTGTCGCTGGAGGACATTACCGTAGTGGCCTACGATATTTCCGCGGGCACCGTCGCCGCCTACTATCCGGAGGCCAACGTGCTGGTACCGCTCGACTACATTGATGAGGACAGCGGCACGCCGTCCTACAAATCGGTGCCGGTTAACATCACCCTGCGCTCGAAAGAGATCCGCCAGCTTTAGACCGCCAGACCATTTGCGGCAATGTCGCGCTGCGCCATTGCCGCACCTCACCCTCCTCCACGCAGGGCCGTCTTGCCGTCAAAACGCGTTACTGTTTTCCGCACCGCCGAGCTGCACCGGCATACCGGAGCGGCGATCCATTTCGGCAGCGGCCCGGCTGTCTCCGTCAGTAAACGCGCGCAGGCCTGCGGTCATCGGCAGCGGCACTTTGCTGCTTGATTCAAACTCCGCCCGGTTACGCGAAAGCGGCTCGTGAACCTCCAGCCAGCGGCTGCCGTCCGGCTCCACGGTGTACTTCACCGGCCGGTCGATAATCTGCACCCGGGTGCCGGTGGTAACGTTATCGAACAGGTATTTGATGTCCGCATCGCGCAGGCGAATGCAGCCCTGGCTGACCCGCAGGCCAATGCCGAAGTTGGCGTTGGTACCGTGTATGGCGTACAGCCTGCCGATATAAATGGCGTACAGCCCCATCGGGTTGTCCGGCCCGGCGGGCACGAAGGCCGGCAGGGTTTTGCCTTCTTTAGCGTATTCGCGGCGGGTGTTGGCGGTAGGGGTCCAGGTGGGGCCGTCTTTTTTGCTCTGTACCGAGGTGACCCAGTTGCGCGGGGTTTCGCGCCCGGCCTGGCCAATGCCGATAGGCAGCACCTCCACGGTATTGCCTCCCGGCGGATAGTAATAGAGGCGCATCTCGGCAACGTTAACGACCACGCCCTGGCGCGGCGTATCCGGCAGGATCAGCTGCTGGGGAATGGTCAGCTGGCTTCCGGCTTTTGGCAGATACACGTCCACGCCGGGATTGGCCTCCAGCATATTGCTGAGCCCCTGCCCGTACTGCGCGGCGAACTCTTCCAGCGGCCGGGTATTATCAGCCGGCACGACGATCTGCTGGACGCTGCCCACCAGTCGACTCCCTTCCGGCGGCAGCGGATAGCTGACGGCAAGGGCCTGCGGGCCCGCGGCGGTTAAAAGCGCTACCCACATCAGTTTTACATATCGCATCATTTTTTCCCTGGTTGTGACCATGATGCGTTAACTATAGCGTCTAAAAGTTATGCAGCGTGAATAATCCCGGCAAATCACGGGGTGATATCAAATCTGATAATCAATCACCGTCTCTTCCGGCTCCATCACCTGGCGCTTGATCTCATCCACCGACAGGCTGGAATTGCACAGTTCAATAAAGCGCCAGACGTAGTTGCGCTGCAGCTGGCCGCGCTTGAGGCCCAGCCAGACGGTGCTGGCGTCAAACAGGTGATGGGTATCCAGCCGCGTCAGCCTGCCCGCCTCCTGCGCATCGCCGGACTGCTCTGCCACCAGACCAATCCCCAGCCCCAGCTCAACGTAGGTTTTGATAACGTCAGAGTCCTGCGCGCTCAGCACCACGTCCGGCTCCAGGCCCTTGCGGTTGAACGCCTCGTCAATACGCGAGCGCCCGGTGATCCCCTGGCGGTAGGTGATGAGCGGCCATTTGGCGATCTCTTCGAGGGTCAGCGGCACCGTGCGGGTCAGCGGATGTCCTTCCGGCACCAGCAGGCTGTGGTGCCAGCGAAACCACGGAAACGCCGCCAGGGTCGGATCGTTGCTCAGCCGCTCGCTGGCGATGCCGATATCGGCCCCGCCGTTGTGCAGCAGCGCTTCGATCTCCTGCGGCGTGCCCTGAATAAGCTCAAGGCGCACTTCTTTGAACAGCTCGCGAAACGCCTTAATAACCGGCGGCAGGCTGTAGCGCGCCTGGGTGTGGGTGGTGGCAACGGTGAGGACGCCGCTGGCGTCGTTGGTAAACAGATCGGCGAGGCGTCGGACGTTGCCCGCTTCGTTAAGAATACGTTCGGCAATCACCAGCAGCGCCTTACCGGGCTCGGTCATGCCGAGCAGGCGCTTGCCGCGGCGGATGAAGATTTCAATCCCGAGTTCCTCTTCCAGCTCGCGGATGTGCCGGCTGACGCCGGACTGTGAGGTATAAAGCATGTTGGCGACCTCGGTCAGGTTGTAATCCTGCCGGGCCGCCTCGCGTATAATTTTAAGCTGCTGAAAATTCACCCTTCGCTCCCGAAACCATCAGACATAGCGCTATTGTTAGGTTCTGCGGCTTCGGTGAACAAATAATAAAAACACGCTAGTTATTTCTTTATGGAATAACTATCAGCTCACCATCAGCAGTTCGCGATTCTCCAGCGTCGGGCGGCTTACCAGCGACATCAGGATCTCCTTCACCGCCTGGGCCTGCGGCGTCAGCTGGCGGCGGGCGGAGATGTTCAGAGAGAGCGGCAGGCTCATGGACGGAGTGGTAATGCGCGCCATCCAGCCGCCGGAGGCGCTGCACAGCGCGCGGGCCGCAGACTCCGGCAGTACCGTAACGCCCATCCCGCTGACAATCGCCGCGGTTAAGGTGGAGAGGGACTCGATTTCGCCGATGATTTTGGCGGTCAGGCGGCGCAGGGAGAACGCTTCATCCACCCGGGCCCGCACGGCGCTGTAGTCTCTGGGCAGGAACAGGTTCATCTCGGCGATGGCGGCTAAATCCACGCTCTGGCCGGGGCAGTCGCGGGTGCCCACCAGCCATAAATCTTCTTTCAGCAGCTGCTGGCTGGCGATGCCCGCCACCGGGGAGCGATCGTAGAGCACCGCCATATCCAGACCGCCGCTCAGCAGCTTGTCGTTGAGCTGGGTGCCGCTGTTTTCGTGCAGATAGACCACCACTTCCGGCAGCTCGTTGCGCACCGCCTGCAGCAGCGGCATGGTCACCGAGGAGGCCGCGGTGCCCGGCGCAAGGCCGATGGAGACCTGTCCGCTCAGGGTCTGGCCGATGTTGTTCACCGCCAGCTGGGCCTGCTCGCACTGGCGCAGGATAGTGCGGGCATGGGTATAAAGGACTTTTCCGGCTTCCGTCGGCGTGACGCCGCGCTTGGTGCGGATCAGCAGCTGCTGGTCCATTTCGCCTTCAAGCGTTGCCACCTGCTGGCTCAGCGCGGGCTGCGCAATATGCAGCACTTCTGCGGCTTGCGTCAGGCTGCCGATATCGACGATTTTGACAAAGTATTTTAGTCGTCTTAGGTTCATGTTGCCTCCGTTTCCCGATGCCAGGCCAATACGGCCAGTGAGTTAATGGTCACGTTGCAATATGTTTGCCACATTTCTAAGATTTGTCGCGAAGCGAAATAAGTGGGCGAGAAATAAGGAATTCTGATTAGTTTGCCGGTTGCGATAAGCGGCAGCTGATGCGCCGGTTGCGCCATCAGGAGGAGGCGCTGCACCATCGCGGTGCGTTAAGGCTATTTTTGCAGCACATTTCGCCTGAGTGATGAAATAGTCAGCAGTTGAGCGCCGGGCGTGTATTGAGGCTTTGACATGCCGCCCGCCCCTCGTTACTATGCGCCCCGTTCACACGATTCCTCTGTAGTTCAGTCGGTAGAACGGCGGACTGTTAATCCGTATGTCACTGGTTCGAGTCCAGTCAGAGGAGCCAAATTTGAAAAGCCTGCTCAGGAAACTGAGCGGGCTTTTTGCTTTCTGACATTCTGAGTATTTTAATTCACCACCGCGCGTTAGAACGGCTCCCGACAAACCTTCATTTTCCCTTCGTCCAGGGTGAATGATCCTACCCGCGAATAGTAGACACGTAAAATAAGTGAGTAAACTCTCAGACAGAGGTGACTCACATGACAAAATCAATAACTGCATGTAAACAACATTCTCCGGAGTTCCGCAGCGATGCTCTGAAGCTCGCTGAGCGCATTGGCGTAGCCGCCGCACGGCAACTCAGCCTTTATGAGTCCCGGCTTTATGCCTGGCGTACCCGTCGCGCGCAGTTGAGCCCGCGTAAGCAATTTCGCCAGCGGTGTGACGAGAGGGTCAGTCAGGTTTTTCATCAGGCAAAGAGCGCTACGGCGCACCGCACATCACAGATGAGCTCCGCGAACAGGGGGCGAAGGACAACATTAAAACGGTGGCAGCCAGCCTGAAGCGACAGGA
>NZ_CAJYMB010000066.1 GCF_913775985.1 uncultured Pluralibacter sp.
GTCATAGTTCACGCTGGCGGCATTACCTGGCTCATCCATGAGCCTCGCCCGCAAGGGCTACCGCTATCCCGCAGCGCTCTCCTTAAGCCGCGCCTTCAGCTTGTCGTACTCCTCTACCACGTAGCATTCCGCCGCCCGCTGATCCGCAATGCGCTCGACGTTAACCGCGCAGTACTTGTACTCCGGGGTTTTGGTTATCGGGCTCAGGTTTTCGGTCACCAGCTCGTTGCAGGCGCCGATCCACCACTGGTAGGTCATGTACACCGCGCCGGGATTGGGGCGGTCGCTGACCTTCGCCCGGGTGATCACCTTGCCTTTACGCGAGTTAACCCACACCAGATCCTCATCGCCGATATTCAGCCGCCGGGCGTCTGCCGTGTTGATCTGCGCGTAGCCCGGCTCGTCCGCGAGCTTCGCCAGCGCCGCGCAGTTGCCGGTCATCGAGCGGCAGGAGTAGTGGCCTACTTCGCGCACCGTGGAGAGCACCATCGGGTACTCGTCGCTGAGCTTGTCGAGCGGCGCCTGCCACTCGCAGGTGAAGAACTGCGCCAGCCCGTTCGGCGTAGAGAACGTCTCCTCGAACAGGTACGAGGTGCCCTGGTCGGCGTCGGACTCGTCCCGGCACGGCCACTGCACGTAGCCCAGCTCGCCCATTTTCTCGTAGGTAGCGCCGAAGAAGTTGGGGCACAGGTGGCGCAGCTCGTCCCAGATTTGCTGGGTGTTGTCGTAGCGCATCGGGTAGCCCATCCGGGTGGCAATCTCGCAGATGATTTGCCAGTCGGTTTTCAGATCCCACTTCGGCTCCACCGCCTTGAAGAAGCGCTGGAAGCCGCGGTCTGCCGCGGTGTAAACCCCTTCGTGCTCCCCCCAGGAGGTGGACGGCAGGATGACGTCTGCCGCCGCGGCGGTTTTGGTCATAAAGATGTCCTGCACGATCACCAGATCCAGATCCTCAAAGGCCTTGCGCACCGCAGACAGCTCGGCATCGGTCTGGAGCGGATCTTCGCCCATGATATATGCCGCGCGCACCTCGCCGTGGGCCTCCCGGTGGGGCAGCTCGCTGATGCGGTAGCCGGTATGTTCCGGCAGGCTCTCGACGCCCCAGGCTTTGGCAAACTTGGCGCGGTTTTCCGGGAACTTAACGTACTGGTAGCCCGGATAGGTATCCGGCAGCGCGCCCATGTCGCAGGCGCCCTGTACGTTGTTCTGCCCGCGCACAGGATTGACCCCGGCGCTCGGCTTGCCGAGGTTGCCGGTGAGGATTGCCAGGCTGGTGAGAGATCGCACGGTTTCCACCCCCTGCCAGAACTGGGTCACGCCCATTCCCCACAGGATCGCCGCCGATTTCGCTCCGGCATACATCCGCGCGCACTGGCGGATCTGCTGTGCGCCAATGCCGGTTATGGTTTCCACCGACTCCGGCGTGTAGCTTTCAACAATGCGCCGGTACTCCTCGAAGCCTTCCGAGCGAGCAGCCACGAAGGATTTATCATACAGTCCCTCTTTGATAATCACGTGCCCGATGGCGTTCAGCAGCGCGATGTTCGAGCCGTTTTTTAGCGCCAGGTGCATGTCCGCCACGCGCGCGGTTTCGATTTTGCGCGGATCGCAGACGATGATTTTCGCCCCGTTGCGTTTGGCGTTCAGAATATGATTCGCCACGATAGGGTGCGAATCCGCCGGGTTATAGCCAAAAATGAACACCAGATCGGTGTTATCGATCTCGGTGATGGCATTGCTCATTGCGCCGTTTCCGACCGACTGGTGCAGACCTGCAACCGACGGGCCGTGTCAGACGCGCGCGCAGCAGTCCACGTTGTTGGTGCCAATCACCGCCCGCGCGAACTTCTGCATAATGTAGTTGGTTTCGTTACCGGTACCGCGTGAGGATCCGGTGGTCTGGATGGCATCCGGGCCGTATTTGGCCTTGATTGCGCTCAGGCGCGTCGCCACATAGTCGAGCGCCTCGTCCCAGGAGACGGACTCCAGCTTGCCACCGCGCTGGCGGCGGATCATCGGGCTTTTCAGGCGCGGGGTGAGGATCTGCGGGTCGTCAACAAAATCCCAGCCGTAGTAGCCTTTCAGGCACAGGGTGCCCTGATTGTTTTTGCCCATCGCCGCCTCGGCGCGAACAATTTTTCCGTCCTCTACCGACAGCTGCATCTTGCAGCCCGAGGCGCAGTAGGGACAAACGGTTGTCACTGTCTTCATAACACTCTTCCTGATAACGCGGGTTTACAGCAGCACGCCGAAGCCAAACCGGCTGCCGATGCCGAGGGCCACCGCCTGCTGCACGGCGGGTATCGCCAGCAGCAGCAGGACCATCAGCGCAAAAGCAAGACGCATAAGCATGGGTTATCCCTCCCGGGCTTCCTCTGGATTCTGCTCTTTCTGCACTTTACGCAGCAGCAGCCACATCCTGACGGTTCTTACCGCCACGTTGCGCGCCGCCGAGCTGGGCGGTGCCGGATCCGGCACCGGCGCTTCCTGATTCACGCGGAACGGCACGCTGCCGTTAAGGGTCAGGTTGGCGACGATAGCGGTCAGCGTGCCGATAGTGATGCCGCTGTGCAGGAAAAGCTGCGCCATCGGCGGGAACTGGCTAAACAGATTGGGCACCACCACCGGCATCATTCCGAGGCCCAGGGTCAGCGCCACCACCATGCCGTTGTTGTTGTTGCGGTAGTTGACCTGGCCCAGGGTGCGGATGCCGGAAACCGCCACCATGCCGAACATCACAATCCCGGCACCGCCAAGGATAGGTTTCGGTATCAGCACCACCAGCGCTGCCATCTTGGCGAAGATGCCCATCAGGATCAGGATGACCCCGGAGACCGACACCACGAAGCGGCTGCGCACCCCCGTCAGGCCGATAAGCCCGACGTTCTGCGCGAAGGCGGAATAGGGGAACAGGTTGAACAGGCCGCAAATAGTGGTGGCTACGCCGCAGGTGTTGAGGCCGTTGCGCAGCATTTTGGCGTCGACTTTTTTACCGACAATGTCGCCGGTCGCCATCATTGAGGACATGGTCTCCACCATCACTACCACCATCACCATCGACAGCAGCGCCACCGGAATAATGTGGAACTCCGGCTTGGCGAAGGGCATCAGGGTTGGCAGGTGCAGCCACTGGGTAGAATTGAAGAGATGAAGATCGAGCGGTTTAAAAAAGCTCCAGATAATAGATCCGATAATCAGGCCTATCAGCACCGAGGTGTTCTTCACCACGCCGGAGGCGAAGGTGTAGATGTTCAAAATGATAACCAGGGTGATAAAGGCCATCAGCAGCGCAAAGGGCGCGCCGAAACCCGCCATTTCGCTGCTGCCGCCGCCAATCCAGCCGCCGGCGACCGGCATAATCGACATGCCGATAAGGGTAACGATACTGCCCATCACCACCTTCGGAAAAAAGCGGATCAGCTTGCTCATCCACGGCGCGCAGGCGAGGATAAAAATCCCCGACACGATCACCGCCCCGGAGATACCGCCGATGCCGTACTCTTTGCCAATCAGCACCATCGGGATCAGCGCGGCAAAGGTACAGCCCTGAATCAGCGGCAGCCGGCAGCCGAGCCACGTGCCGACGCCGAGAGACTGGATAATGGTGGCGACGCCGCAGACAAACAGGTCGGCGCTGATGAGCAGGATAATGTGCTCGGGGGGTAATCCCACCGCGTTACCCACCACCAGCGGAACGGCAACCGCGCCCGCGTACATCACCAGCACGTGCTGCAGGCCATAAAGGAACATTTGCGTAATAGGTAAAACCTCATCGACGGGCGCTGTAGAGCCTGCAGATCGTGAGGCAGTAGGGGCCATATCTTTCATGAAATAGTTCTCTCCTGTACGACTTCGCTCGGTAAAAGGGGTTATCAGAGTCGAAGTTACGATTCGAAGGCGGTGCCTCCCTGAGCCGATAGCAACATCGGCATATTGCGCGCACGGTGAGAGTTATGCGTAAGCTGTGCCAAAAATAAGCAAAGGCGCAGCCAAAAGGGATATTTGTGAAATGAATCACGCGTAAACAGATATAATGACGCGAGATGATAACTGCATCAAAACAGGCTTTAGTGATAATCCCTAAGAGGTATCACATTGAGATATACGCGCTCTCATTTTGGTATCCGCCGCCCGGGGCGTTTTTATCAAAG
>NZ_CAJYMB010000067.1 GCF_913775985.1 uncultured Pluralibacter sp.
AGCTGAGCTAATCACCCACTTCTCAATTTCTTGCTACACGGATGAGACTACCTAAGTAGTTGGTGGGTGATGACGGGTTCGAACAGCCGACCCCCTCCTTGTAAGGGAGGTGCTCTCCCAGCTGAGCTAATCACCCCCGCTGTGTGGAGTCGCATTATAGGGATACGCGAAAATGAGTCAACGCATTTTCTAAAGATTTTGTTTGTTCGTCGTAAATTTAGGCAATGCGATCGCAAAACGATCCATGACGTTTGATTTCTAAACAAAAACCGCTACGGGCAAGGTTTAACGGGGAACAACATTGAGGAATCAGGTGGGAGTGATAGAATATTGGCCACTCAAATATTCCAGGATTTGCCGGTTGTCGGCATCTTTCTAAACGTAAGGCCATTTCATGAAAATCAAAACACGCTTCGCGCCCAGCCCGACAGGCTATCTGCACGTCGGCGGTGCCCGTACTGCTCTCTACTCCTGGCTTTTTGCTCGCAACCACGACGGTAAGTTCGTGCTGCGCATTGAAGACACCGATCTGGAGCGCTCAACGCCGGAAGCGATCGAAGCAATCATGGATGGGATGAACTGGCTGAATCTGGAGTGGGATGAAGGCCCGTATTATCAGACTAAACGTTTCGATCGCTACAATGCGGTGATTGACGAAATGCTGGAAGCCGGCACCGCCTACCGCTGCTACTGTTCTAAAGAGCGCCTGGAAGCCCTGCGTGAAGAGCAGATGGCGAAAGGTGAAAAGCCGCGCTACGACGGCCGCTGCCGTAACGATCATAGCGAGCACGCCGCTGACGAACCGCACGTAGTGCGCTTTGCTAACCCGCTGGAAGGCACCGTTGTTTTTGACGACCAGATCCGCGGACCTATCGAGTTCAGCAACCAGGAACTCGACGACCTGATTATTCGCCGCACCGACGGTTCACCGACTTACAACTTCTGCGTCGTGGTTGACGACTGGGATATGGGCATCACCCACGTTATTCGCGGTGAAGACCACATCAACAATACCCCGCGCCAGATCAACATCCTGAAAGCCCTTAACGCGCCAGTGCCGGTGTACGCGCACGTATCGATGATCAACGGCGACGACGGTAAAAAGCTCTCCAAGCGCCACGGCGCGGTCAGCGTGATGCAGTATCGCGACGACGGCTACCTGCCGGAAGCGCTGCTTAACTATTTGGTACGCCTGGGCTGGTCCAGCGGCGATCAGGAGATCTTCAGCCGCGAAGAGATGATCAAGCTCTTTTCGCTGGGCGCGGTAAGCAAGTCTGCCAGCGCGTTCAACACCGACAAGCTGCTGTGGCTGAACCATCACTACATTAATACGCTGGCGCCGGAATACGTGGCGACGCACCTGCAGTGGCACATTGAGCAGGAGAACATCGACACGCGCAATGGCCCGCAGCTGGCGGATCTGGTTAAGCTGCTGGGCGAGCGCTGCAAAACTCTCAAAGAGATGGCCGCAAGCTGCCGCTACTTCTATGAAGAGTTCGACGCTTTCGATCCGGACGCGGCGAAAAAACACCTGCGCCCGGTTGCCCGCCAGCCGCTGGAAGTGGTGCGCGATAAGCTGAACGCCATTACCGACTGGACTGCAGAAAACGTACACGGTGCCATTCAGGCGACGGCAGACGAGCTGGAAGTGGGCATGGGTAAAGTCGGCATGCCGCTGCGCGTGGCGGTGACCGGTGCCGGGCAGTCTCCCGCGCTGGACGTAACCGTTCACGCGATCGGCAAGAGCCGCAGCGTGGCGCGCATTGAGAAAGCGCTGGCGTTTATTGCCGAGCGTGAAAGTCAGCAGTAATTTTACGGCGAGTAAAAACGGCGGGCGCTTGCCCGCCGTTTTCATTTATGAGGCACTGTCGTCTGCAATATGCAGCCGGGATAAAAATCCGCTCAGCCCTTCGCGCACCAGCAGCGTTTGCAGGCGCTGCTTCTCGTCGGGCGTCATCATGATTAACGTATCGCTAATTTGCCGCCAGACGCGATCCTGCGGGCGATCGTACTCCTGCTCAGGCTCCGCCGCGCGTAGCGACAGCGAAAGATGCCGCAGCTTGGGCGTAGTGGCCAGAAATTCGCGCACCGCGTCATCAATATGAATTAAGCGGGCTCTGCCGCCCTTCACGCCGGGAATAGCCTCCGTGGTCCAGTTCTGCTCGCGGATCCAGCGGTTAATGGTCTGCCGCGCCATCCCGGTGCAGTTCGCCAGCTCGTGGGTGGTCATTTTACTGTGCAGTATTTTCATACGGATTCTTGCGTGCGTATACCTAAACGTTGAAGTAAACCTGTGAGCCCTTCCCGCAGCAGCAGGCTGGTGAACTGCTTTTGCTCGTCCGGCGACATCTCTTTTGCCAGCGACAGCAGCAGTGCCTCAAAGCTGTCATCCGCTGCGGCGTAATCCGGGGCGGGCGCCTCGCTGATGCGCTGGGCACTGTGGATGAACTCCCGAACCTGTTCATTAATGTGGACCACCCTGGCCTTACCGCCCTGAACGCCCGGACGCGGCGATGTTTTCCATCCTTGCTTCCTGACCCACTTGTTAATGGTTTGCCGGCTGTAGCCGGTCAGGTGGGCAAGTTCCTCGGGGGTCATTCGTTCCTTGAGCATGCTATTTCCTGAGTTCCTGTATGGGAATTAGTGATTTATCTTATAGCATCGTTTTAGGCGAAAACGTGATGCGATTAACTCCTGATTGCGAGAATGCTCGCAGCGTAATCTGGTTGCGTGCTTTTTCAGCGGTTGAACAACAGGGAAGGATTTTGCCGTTGACACCCGGCGAGGGAATTCATATTATGCCGCCCGTCAACACGACACGCTTTACGTACGGGGCTATAGCTCAGCTGGGAGAGCGCCTGCATGGCATGCAGGAGGTCAGCGGTTCGATCCCGCTTAGCTCCACCAAATTTAAACCCTCGCCTCGGCGGGGGTTTTTGCTTTTCTGCGCCTGGAAAACGGACATAAAAAAGCCGGGGACAGGCCCCGGCGCGTTTAGCGTTGTGCGGCGTTACAGCACCAGTGCGGCAATCGACGCAGAGAGGATACTCACCAGCGTCGAGCCGTATACCAGCTTCAGCCCGAAGCGCGACACCACGTTGCCCTGTTCTTCATTCAGGCCCTTAATCGCCCCGGCAATGATGCCGATAGAGGAGAAGTTGGCAAAGGAGACAAGGAAGATAGACAGAATGCCCACCGCGCGCGAGGAGAGGGCGCCCGCCACTTTTTGCAGATCCATCATCGCCACAAACTCGTTAGATACCAGCTTGGTTGCCATAATGCTGCCTGCCTGCAGGGCTTCGCCCGCCGGTACGCCCATTACCCAGGCTACCGGCCAGAAGATATAGCCCAAAATCCCCTGGAAAGAGATGCTGTGGCCGAACCAGCCGGTGACGGTCGCAAACAGCGCGTTGAGCGCGGCAATCAGCGCGATAAAGCCGATCAGCATCGCCGCAACGATAACCGCCACTTTAAAGCCCGCGAGAATGTATTCGCCCAGCATTTCGAAGAAGCTCTGTCCTTCGTGCAGATTGGACATCTGCAGATTCTCTTCGCTGCCATCAATCTGATACGGGTTGATTATCGACAGCACAATAAAGGTGCTGAACATATTGAGCACCAGCGCGGCGACCACGTACTTCGGCTCCAGCATGGTCATGTACGCGCCAACAATGGACATCGAGACGGTGGACATCGCCGTTGCGGCCAGCGTATACATGCGCTGGCGCGACATTTTGCCCAGAATATCTTTATAGGCGATGAAGTTTTCAGACTGGCCGAGGATCAGCGAGCTGACCGCGTTAAAGGATTCCAGTTTTCCCATGCCGTTCACTTTTGACAGCACGGTACCAATCGCGCGGATCACCACCGGCAGAATGCGAATATGCTGCAGGATGCCGATGAGCGCCGAAATAAAGATGATGGGGCACAGCACTTTCAGGAAGAAGAACGCCAGCTTTTGATCGTTCATGTTACCAAAGACGAAATTCGTCCCGTCATTAGCAAATCCGAGAAGTTTCTCAAACATCTCGGAAAACCCTCTTACAAAACCCAGGCCAACATCGGAGTTCAGGAAGAACCAGGCCAGCAAAACCTCAATGACAAGCAGCTGGATAACGTAGCGAATGCGGATTTGCTTGCGGTTGTGGCTGACCAGCAGCGCAAGGATCCCCACCACCGCCAGCGCGAGGATAAAATGTAGGACGCGGTCCATAACAGCTCCAAATATGAGGGAGATTAAATTTCTGTGCACATTCTATGTAACAGCCGAAAAGAAAACGAGATCTGTAGCGCACTATAATCAGATGCTGTGAGCAAACTCAAAAAAGGTGATCTGTCATGCAAATTTGTTATGTTATGTAAAAGTGTTAAACACCGGATTATGGCTTATTCTTATAAGTATCGCTGACTTAAATTTCCCGGTGACCGGCTAATCCCCCCGCTATCGTTCCTGCCTATCAGAGTAATTTTTATCATTTCACTTATTGTTCTTGATAATCATTCGCACTCGGGTAGCATCAAACATAGCAAAGGCTATATCTCAGAGGCAGAAGATGACCAACGGTCGCGTTGAAAGTACCAATTCGAAAGCAGCGCGCAAAATGCGGTTTGCATTAATGGGACCGGCATTCATTGCTGCTATCGGCTATATCGATCCGGGTAACTTTGCCACCAATATCCAGGCCGGTGCCAGCTACGGCTACCAGCTGCTGTGGGTGGTGGTGTGGGCTAACCTGATGGCGATGCTTATTCAACTACTGTCCGCCAAGCTCGGGATCGCCACCGGAAAAAATCTGGCCGAGCACATCCGCGACCGCTATCCGCGCCCGCTGGTGTGGTTTTACTGGGTGCAGGCTGAAATCATCGCGATGGCGACCGATCTGGCTGAGTTTATCGGCGCGGCGATCGGCTTTAAGCTGATCCTTGGCATTTCGCTGCTGCAGGGGGCGGTGCTGACCGGTGTCGCCACCTTCCTGATCCTGATGCTGCAAAGCCGGGGGCAAAAGCCGCTGGAAAAAGTGATTGGCGGCCTGCTGCTGTTCGTCGCCGCGGCCTATATTGTCGAGCTTATCTTTTCGCAGCCCGCGCTGGCGCCGCTGGCAAAAGGCATGATCCTGCCTTCGCTGCCGACCTCAGAAGCGGTATTCCTCGCCGCCGGGGTGCTGGGCGCGACTATCATGCCGCACGTTATCTATCTGCACTCCTCGCTGACCCAGCATGAAGGCGTCGGCACCCGCCAGGAGCGCTACAGCGCCTCTCGCTGGGACGTGGCTATCGCCATGACCATTGCCGGGTTCGTTAACCTGGCGATGATGGCGACGGCGGCAGCGGCGTTTCATTTTAACGGCCACAGCGGGATCGCCGATCTCGATCAGGCCTACCTTACGCTTGAACCGCTCCTGAGCCACGCGGCGGCGACCGTCTTTGGATTGAGCCTCATTGCCGCGGGGCTGTCATCAACGGTGGTAGGCACGCTGGCGGGGCAGGTGGTGATGCAGGGCTTTATCCATTTTCACATCCCGCTCTGGTTCCGCCGCCTGATAACCATGCTGCCGTCGTTTGTGGTGATCCTGATGGGGCTCGATCCCACCCGCATACTGGTAATGAGCCAGGTGCTGCTCAGCTTCGGCATTGCCCTGGCGCTGGTTCCCCTGCTGATTTTCACCAGCAACGGCGCGCTGATGGGCGATCTGGTGAACAGCAAAAACGTAAAAATAGCGGGCTGGATTATCGTCGCGCTGGTGGTGGCCCTGAACGGCTGGCTGCTGGTGGGAACATTGATGGGTCTGTAGAATTGATGGAAGGTGAAATGAGAGCGCCCGGCAGAGCCGGGCGTTTTTGTTTTATCTAAGGTCAGTGATGGTGGCGATCGTGTCCCGGTCCAAAATCCGGGCCCCGTCCGTGATGTGGTCCGGATGGTCTCGGCGGCCCCCGGTGCCAGCGGTCGTCACGGTCGGCGCGATCGCGCCAGCCTTCCCGGTAGCCGCGGTCATAAGCATGATGTCTGTTACGCTCCCTCTCATAGCGGTGCCAGTGCTCATTGCGCCACTCGTAGTGCTTGCGCCAGTAGTCCCGATCCCGCCAGCGCCCGCCGTCCCAGTAGTGACCGATACGGTCGCGATCGCCAATGTTAAGTTTTACAGAAGGCAGCAGCGTTATCTCTTCCGCGCTTGCCGCAAGCGGCGCTGCAGCCAGTAATATCGCACTCAGAATCAGCGCTCTGAACATCTCATTCTCCTCACTTCAGGTCCGCAGACCGTATGGCGGAATATTACGAGATGTAAAAAGTAAGCCACATTAGTGCAATTCCTAATTCAGCGGCGTTCGCATTTTTTGCCACTTCCGCCCGCGGCGCGGGCAGCGGGCAGAAAGTGTACACCCAGCTTTCCAACAGGATTTTTTTATACTTCTGGAAAGTCTGCGTGCTTCTCTGATACTCAGGAGAACTAAGCAAATAAAGGATAATAACCATGCAAACTCGCTATACCATCGCAGATTATCTGGTAGAACGGCTGGGAGAGTGCGGCATTGACCACCTGTTCGGCGTTCCGGGCGATTATAACCTGCAGTTTCTCGACCACGTTATCGACAGCCCGCGGGTGCGCTGGGTGGGCTGTGCCAACGAGCTTAACGCCGCCTATGCCGCAGACGGCTATGCCCGCATTCACGGGGCGGGGGCTCTGCTGACCACCTTCGGCGTCGGCGAACTGAGCGCCCTTAACGGCGTGGCCGGCAGCTACGCGGAATATGTGCCGGTGCTGCATATCGTCGGCGCGCCAGTCACCGCCAGCCAGCAGCGCGGGGATCTGGTGCACCATACCCTCGGCGATGGCGACTTCAGCCACTTTTACGACATGAGCCGCCACGTCAGTGTCGCCCGCGCCCGCCTGACCGCCAGCAGCGCCTGCCGGGATATCGACAGCGTGCTGCGGGAGATGCTTCTTGAGAAGCGCCCCGGCTATCTGCTGCTGCCGGCGGATGTGGCTAACGCGCCAGCGACGCCGCCCGGCACGCCGCTTCTGCCCGTTGACCGCGCTGCGGATGAGCAGGCGCTGGCCGCCTTTACCCGGGCCGCCCGCGAGCTGCTCTCCCCGGCCCGAAGCGTATCGATGCTGGCAGATTTCCTCGCTTTGCGCTGGGGACTTCAGCCGCAGCTGCAGCGCTGGGTGACCACCCAGAAAATCCCCCACGCCACCATGCTGATGGGAAAAGGGCTGTTCAACGAGCAGCTGCCCGGCTTTGTGGGCACCTACAGCGGTGAGGCCAGCGACGAGATAACCCGGCGCGCTATTGAAGAGGCGGACGTGACGCTGTGCATCGGCACCCGCTTTGCCGACACCCTGACCGCCGGATTCAGCCAGCGCATTGCGGCGCAGTCCAGTATTGAACTCCAGCCGTTCGCCGCCCGCGTAGGCAAGCGCTGGTTCAGCGGTATCACACTGGCGCAGGCTGCCGCAGCCCTGGAGGGCATTACCAGCACGCAGCCCCTTAATCAGGATATACCTACACGCCCCGATGCGCCCGAGCGCGCCCCTGACGCCGGCAGCCTGACCCAGCGCAGCTTCTGGCAAAGCGTGCAGGCCGCCCTGCGCCCGGGGGATATCGTACTGGCCGATCAGGGCACCGCTGCCTTTGGTGCCGCCTCCCTGCGGCTACCGGAAAACGCCGGGCTCATCGTGCAGCCGCTGTGGGGCTCCATCGGCTACACGCTGCCCGCCGCCTTCGGCGCGCAAACCGCGGCGCCGGAAAGGCGAACGCTGCTGATTATCGGCGACGGTGCGGCGCAGCTGACTATTCAGGAGCTGGGCTCAATGCTGCGGGACGGCCTGCGTCCGGTGATTCTGTTGCTCAATAATGACGGCTATACCGTGGAGAGAGCCATTCACGGCCCGACGCAGCGCTATAATGATATCTCCGCCTGGAACTGGACCCGGCTGCCCGAGGCGCTGAGCCTTGACTGCCAGGCGCAAAGCCTGCGGGTTTCCGGGGTGGAGGAGCTGCAGGATGCGCTGGCGGCGGTTGCCTCTCCCCGGCAGCTTGCGCTTATCGAAGTCATGCTGCCCAAAGACGACATTCCGCCGCTGCTGCGCGCAGTTACCCGGGCGCTGGAGGCTCGCAACAGTGAAGAGTAGGGCAGGCGAGCAGGCGCTGAAACGCTACAGTAAGGTGTGATCTGGATCGCAAAACACCGCTCGCGGCGCGCTGACCGTTGTTGTTAACGCGCCTTAAACTTACAGTGTGCTGGGCATTTATTCTGACCTAATGGAGCCGTGACAGAATGACAACATTTGCATTAACCGGGGATATCGGCGGCACTAACGCCAGGCTGGCGCTGGTAGATGTCGCCACTGGCGAGATCTCGCGCGAGAAAACCTACTCTGGCCTCGACTATCCGAGCCTGGAGGCGGTGGTCAGAGTCTATCTTGATGAAATAAAAGAAGAGATTAAAAACGGCTGTATCGCTATTGCCTGTCCAATAACCGGCGACTGGGTAGCGATGACCAACCATACCTGGGCCTTCTCCATCAAAGAGATGAAGGAGAACCTCGGCTTCGAGCATCTGGAAATTATCAACGATTTCACGGCGGTTTCGATGGCCATCCCGATGCTGAAGAAAGAGGATCTGATTCAGTTTGGCGGTGGGGAGCCGGTAAAAGATAAGCCGATTGCGGTCTACGGCGCGGGCACCGGCCTCGGCGTGGCGCATCTGGTTCACGTGGATAAGCGCTGGGTGAGCCTGCCGGGCGAGGGCGGTCACGTTGACTTCGCGCCGAACAGCGAAGAAGAGGACATGATCCTCGAGCAGCTGCGCGCCGAAATGGGGCACGTCTCTGCCGAGCGCATTCTTTCCGGTTCCGGGCTGGTTAACCTCTATCACGCCATCGTGAAATCGGACGGGCGGCTGCCGGAGAACCTGCAGCCGAAAGACGTTACCGAGCGCGCGCTGAAAGACAGCTGTATCGACTGCCGCCGCGCGCTGTCTCTTTTCTGTGTGATCATGGGGCGCTTTGGCGGCAACCTGGCCCTGACGCTTGGCACCTTCGGCGGGGTCTACATTGCCGGCGGCGTGGTGCCGCGCTTCCTCGATTTCTTCAAGGCTTCCGGTTTTCGCGGCGGTTTTGAAGATAAGGGGCGCTTTAAAGCCTACGTCGAGGACATCCCGGTTTACCTGATCGTTCACGATAACCCGGGCCTGCTCGGCGCCGGCGCGCACCTGCGCCAGATGCTGGGAGAGATACTCTGAGAAAAGGCGCCGCGGCGCCTTTTTTTACAGGTGCATCAGCGCGCGAAACTCTTTCACCTTGCTGCGGCTGACCGGCACCTGAAAATCGAGATCTTTTAGCCGCAGGATATAGGTGTTGTTAAACCACGGCTCGATTTCTCGAATTTTATCCAGGTTGACGCAGTAGGAGCGGTGGCAGCGAAAAAAGTGCGCCGCCGGCAGCTTGCTGCAAAACTCGGTGATGTTCATCGGCATCACCCAGGATTCTCGTTTGGTATAGACGAACGTCATCTTTTCATGGGCCTCCGCGTAATAGATATCGTGGATGCTGGTGACGAAAATCTTCTCGTCGCGCACCAGATTAATCGTATCGTTTTCCCGGGGCAGGCCGCCGGGGGCGCTGACCGGCGCGGAGTGCTGCTGCTGCCAGGCATTTTGCAGCTTCTCCAGCATATTGATGATGCGCGTCTCCTGATAAGGCTTCAGGATGTAGTCGAAGGCTTCCAGTTCGAACGCTTCTACCGCATGCTCTTTCCACGCGGTGATAAACACGATGAACGGCCGGTGGGCAAACTTGCTGATGTTCTGCGCCAGCAGCACGCCATCCAGGGACGGAATGTTGATATCGAGGAAGATAGCGTCAACCTCGTTGTGCTGCAGGTATTTCAGCACGTCCAGCCCGTCGTCAAAGGTGCCGACAATCTCCATCTGGCTGTGCTCTTTAATCAGCCAGCTCAGCTCCTGCTGCGCCAGCACCTCATCTTCAACAATGATCACTTTCATAGTAGCTCCCTGGATAACAGCGTCGACGGCGGAGCCACCGGCGTGCGCCGGTTGGGGACGTAAAACGCTATCTCGGTGCCGGGTTCAAGGCGGCGAATGTGCAGCCCTTCGCCGTACAGCAGCTTAACCCGGTGGTGAACATTGAGCAGGCCAATTTTATTCCCCGGCATCTCGTTCGCTTCCACCCGGGCGATCACCGCCGGATCGATGCCGTTGCCGGTATCGCGCACGCTAATGCGTACCCGACTGCCGCTCTCGGTCACGCTGATGGTCACCACGCCTTTGCCCTTGCAGGGCTGAATACCGTGGACGATCGCATTCTCCACCAGCGGCTGGATCAGCAGGCTGGGGATCACGCAGTTCACCTCTTCATCAATATCGTAGATAACCGTGAGCTTGTCGCCAAAGCGCGCCTGCTCAATGGCGATATAGTCCTTAACCTGGTAAAGCTCCTTGCGGATGTCGATCTGCTCGTCGTCTTTCAGCTCGATGTTGTAGCGCAGGTAGCGCGAGAGGTTAAAAATCAGCTGCCGGGCGGTGTCCGGATTAAGGCGAATCGAGGACGAAATGGCGTTCAGCGCGTTAAACAGAAAATGGGGATTGATTTTACTCTGCAGCGCCCGAAGCTCTGCCTTATTTGCCATCTCCCGCAGCTGCTCGGCGCGGGAAACCTCGAGCTGGGTGGAGATAATTTGCGACAGGCCAACCGCCATCTCTTGCAGCCCGGAGGTTATCTGGTGCGCGTGGCAGTAGTAGATTTTGAGCGTGCCGGTGGCGATGCCTTTCTCCCACAGCGGGATCACCAGCATCGAGTGTATTTCCGGAGTTCGGTAAGCCTCATCATTGTTTTTAATGATAATTTTACCGCTTTCGATGGCTTCGCGGGTGGTTGGACTGACCATATCGTCGCTGTTCTGGTAGTTGTGCTCGCCCACGCCCACATAGGCCAGCACGTGTGCCGTATTGGTGATCGCCACCGCGTCGGCCACAATATCCCGGCGAATAATATCGCACACCTGGCGCAGGGAATCGGCATTGACGTGGCGGAACAGCGGCAGGGTTTTATTGGCGATATCCAGCGCGATGCGCGCCTGGCGCCCGGCGATATCCTCTTTCTCTTTCTCCACGCTCTGCACCAGCAGCACGATAAAGCCGATGCAGACGCTGCCGAGGATCATCGGCACGCCGATTTTGGAGACGATATCCACGCCCAGCGCGGTAGTTGGCGCCAGGACAATCACCAGCGTCATGGTCATGGTTTCACACAGCATGCCGCCGAGAATGCCTATTTTCCAGCGCTGATCTTTAGGCACGTTGCGGTGAATTAACCCGGCGATAACCCCCGCAAGAATGCTGGTGATAAAGCAGGGCACTGCCGTAACGCCGCCGATATCAATCAGATAGCGATGGGTGCCGGCAATCACGCCGGTGATTATTCCCACCCAGGGCCCGAATAAAATCCCGCCGGACATCACGGCGATAATACGCACGTTGACCAGTGAACCTTCCACCGGCACGCCCGACCAGGTACTGAACAGAGCGAAGAGCGAAAAAATGGCGGTGACCGCCAGCAGCTCTTTGGGCGTATGGGCCTGCTTGTGCAGCAGCTCGCGGAACAGGCGGATGCGGATCAGAAAGAACAGGCAGATGAGCATCAGGGCGGCGCGGTCGAAGACCGCCAGCAGCATGGTAAAAATTTCGTGCATCGAGTGGCCGTGAGTGTTGCGGGAAACCGCTATGATAGAAAACCCTGACCGGATGTGCCAGCGGCGCGCCGGAAACCCGTAATCCGGAACAACCCTATTTTCTAAAGGGGATCGTCGTCATTTTATTGAAAATATGAAAGATTAGCCGCAGCAGCGCAGCATAATGTAATGAGATTGCAGATTTTGTGTTTCCTGAAGCGGCGTAAAAAATTCTAAATAAGGCACCATTAATTTCTGGAAATAAACTTTAGATCCCCATTTTTGCCCGCAAAAATAATTTCCCGCGGCTCTCGACATTGCCCGGGGTTAGAGCGTATTACTTAAGGGTGCCGCAGCAGCAGCAGCGGCAGCGTCGCTCGGACGGTCCGGGCGCTAACGTTAATTTGAGGAATTTATGGCTGAGTTCACTCCAGAACGCCGCTTTACGCGTATCGATCGTCTCCCGCCCTACGTATTTAATATCACCGCCGAACTGAAAATGGCCGCCCGCCGCCGCGGGGAAGATATTATCGACTTCAGCATGGGCAACCCCGACGGCGCCACGCCGCCGCACATCGTAGAAAAACTCTGCACCGTCGCCCAGCGGCCGGACACTCACGGCTACTCCACCTCCCGCGGTATTCCGCGCCTGCGCCGGGCTATCGCCCGCTGGTATCAGGATCGTTATCAGGTGGACATCGATCCTGAAACCGAAGCGATTGTGACCATCGGTTCGAAAGAGGGGCTGGCGCATCTGATGCTGGCGACGCTGGATCACGGCGATACTGTGCTGGTGCCGAACCCCAGCTACCCCATTCACATTTACGGCGCGGTGATCGCCGGCGCGCAGGTGCGCTCGGTGCCGCTGGTGGAGGGCGTGGACTTCTTTAACGAGCTGGAGCGCGCCATTCGCGAAAGCTATCCCAAGCCGAAAATGATGATCCTGGGCTTCCCGTCAAACCCCACCGCCCAGTGCGTCGAGCTCGACTTTTTTGAAAAAGTGGTGGCGCTGGCGAAACGTTATGATGTGCTGGTGGTTCACGATCTGGCTTATGCGGATATCGTCTACGACGGCTGGAAAGCGCCGTCCATCATGCAGGTGCCCGGCGCCCGCGACGTGGCGGTAGAGTTCTTTACGCTGTCAAAAAGCTACAACATGGCCGGCTGGCGGATCGGCTTTATGGTGGGCAACCCGGTGCTGGTTAACGCCCTGGCGCGCATCAAGAGTTATCACGATTACGGCACCTTTACGCCGCTGCAGGTGGCGGCCATTGCCGCGCTGGAAGGCGACCAGCAGTGCGTGCGCGATATCGCCGAACAGTACCGCCGCCGCCGCGATGTACTGGTGAAGGGCCTGCACGAAGCCGGCTGGATGGTGGAGATGCCGAAAGCGTCCATGTACGTGTGGGCTAAAATTCCCGAGCAGTACGCGGCAATGGGCTCGCTGGAGTTTGCTAAAAAGATGCTTGAGGAGGCGAAAGTCTGCGTGTCGCCAGGCATTGGCTTTGGCGACTACGGCGACACCCACGTGCGCTTCGCGCTGATTGAAAACCGCGACCGCATTCGCCAGGCTATTCGCGGGATTAAAGCCATGTTCCGCGCCGACGGCCTGCTGCCGGCGGGCCACCGCCCGGCGGCGGAAAGCCCGGACGAGTAGAATCAGCCCTAAAAAAAACAGGAGCCGACCGGCTCCTGTTTTTTTATGCAATGCTCAAAACTAGATCATCAGGGCGAATGTGCCTGCCCAGACGATGACCATAAAAGAGATGCCCATCAGAAAATATCTCACGCTACATCACTCCCTATTTCTTGTTTGATCACCCGAATACTGACCGGGTATCAGGGATCGACCTCGCCAGATTTACCGGCGACATCGATTCAAAACTGTGCGTTACTTCACACCAGATGGCGCTAATGTACGCTTAAAAAAATGGCGTAGCAAGAGGGATTAATTTGTTATTTTTTAATAAGTTATAACTGTCGTGATTCGGCGACATAATGATTTCAGACGGTAATAAATTTGATTGCAGCGACGCCCGGAGAAAGCAGGTAGTACCGTATTGAAATTATAGGGTTTTTACGATGATTGAGCCGCCGGGCCGCGTAGGCCGCCCGGCGGCGAAAGGATTAGCTGGCGTCCAGCACGCCTCTGGCGGCGGGCAAATAGCGTAGCGAAAAGTAAAGGCTCTCTTTGCCGCAGGAAGCTCCCTGCTTCAGACGGGCATTCAGCTCCGGCTCAGGCAGCGGCGCGGCGCGAAAGGCGCTGCCGGGCAGCGTCCGGAAGATTTCATACACCACGCCGCTTGCGGGAGCCGACCCGCCGCAGCCCGCGCTCGCGGTCAGGTAGCGCTGGCGCTCTTCCGGCGTTAGCTTATCCACGCCGCGGCCGTCCTGCACCCAAACCTTGATCCCCGCGCCCGCAACGTCCGCCACAAGCTGGCGATAGCCGTCCGGCGTCATATTGCCGGCGAAAAAGCTGCTGATGTAAACCGGCGCCGGGCTGACGCCCGCCAGCTGCCTGCGGGTGCTGGTGAGCCAGTCGACCAGCTGCTCCCGCGCCGCGCCGCTTCGCCAGTTGAGATCGTCAATTTCGGCGCTGATGTACCAGCCGTCGGCGCGGCCCTGCCAGGCCTTCGCCCGGATAATATCGGCGACACGCAGGCGCGCCAGATAGTGCGTCCGCGCCGCGCCGGACTGCGCCTGCCGCTGGAAGAATTCGGGATCCGCATGCAGGCCGACAATCACCTTCAGGCCCGCGGCGCGTGCGTCTTCGGCTCTCTGCTGCAGCGCCGCGCGCTGTGCATCGTCGGTGAACGCGTCGCCGTAGGCGGTCCACTGCAGTACCAGAGTATCAAAGCCCGAGTGGCGCAGATCGATCATCAGAGCCTGCCAGCGGGCGGCGGTCACGCTGCTGTCCCGCAGCTGCGGCTGCCAGAACACCGCCTTCATCGCGCTGGCAAACGGGCTGGCCAGCGCCAGCAGCAGTAACAAGTGACGAAATTTGAACATTACCAGTGGACTCCCAGAGTCAGGAAAAGGTTATTTTTCTTGCCGGCATCCTGATTGATGGCCTTAAAGGTGCGCTGATATTCCAGCCCGACGCTGAGCTTGTGCGGCCACGCATCGTACTGTGTCTGGCCGGTCCAGATATTCCAGCGCACGCCGACGCCGCCAAGCTGGTTGCCTTCGGTATGACGATCGCGGTTGCCGTTAAGCTGCACGTGAGCATAGGGCTCAACAGTTTGCGCGTTCGCCACTTTCTGATGCCAGCTGGCGCGATAGTCCGCCGTCCAGGCCTGGGTATCGTCGCGCAGATACTGGGCCGCATCGAGATAGAGGTTCTGGGCGAACCAGCCGTTGCCGTTAGGGTGCCAGTCGTCGCTGTATTTGCCGTTATTGAGGAACGACGCGCTGGCCCGCAGCATGGTGTTGCGCCGGCCGTGGTGGTGATCCAGCGGGATCTCCTGCTCGATGGCGAGGAAGAAGGTGTAGTCGTACAGTGGCTTCCAGCGCAGTCCCGGTCCCAGGATCGGATTTTTCACCGGCATCGCTACGCTGCTGCCGCCGGTATCGGCGAATACGCGGCTGTAGACCGAGAGAATATCGCCGTTAACCAGGACGTTGCGGCCCAGCCGGTATTCGGCTTCCATCTGGCCAAAGCTGCGATAGCTCTGTCCCGGCGAGCTGCCGCCGGGCTGGGCGGTGGACGAACTGGTACGCCCGGAGCTGAGTCCTATCGAGGTATTCAGATTAAAGCTCCAGCGCCGGCCCATATCTTCGTGCAGGCGCCCCACGTCAAAATGCTCTTGCTTCTGTGCCGGCGTGAGCGGGGCGACGCTGGCGTCCGCGTCCAGCTCGTCAATCACGTTTTCCGCGTACTGCTGAGTGTGCGGAATATTGCCGAGCCGCTCGTTAACGTACATCAGCTGGCGAATAATCTGCGGATCGTCCGGGGCTTTGTGCAGCGCCTTCTCCAGTGCGCTGCGGGAAGCCACGTACTCTTTATTGCTCCACAGCGCGTAGCCCAGCGCCGCTTCGGTATCACCGTTGTCGGGATCGATAAGCAGCGCCTGGCGCAGGTCGGCAATGGCTTTCGCCGTGTGTCCCTGAGTGCGGTACAGCGCCGCGCGGGTTGAGAGCGCGCGCGGCGTCGGTTCGATAGCAATTGCGCGATTAAGATCGGCTATTGCGCGGTTGGGTTGCTCGGGCAGATAGCGCTGGGCGTGCAGCCACCACCAGGCTTCGCTGTTATTTAGCCCCCGGCGTTTGGCATCATCGGTCCAGCGGTCGCGTGCGGCGGCGTCCCCGGCGGCCTGGGCCGTGTTTGCTGCCGCCATAAGATCTTCATTGCTCATCTCGTTTGAGGGCAGCGCTTTCCACGCCCGCAGGGCCGCGGAATAGTCCTCAACCGCATAGGCGCGGTAGGCTACCGCCCGCTGCTGCCAGACGCCGGGCTGGCGCTGGGCCGCCTGCTGCTGGGCGTACAGCGCCATGCCGGGCAGGTCGGCGCTGTAGCATTCGGCCAGCGTGCTCCAAGCCGCGGCACCGTACCGGGCAGAGAGATCCCCCAGCAGGCGGCGGGTGTGTCCGCAGCTATTTTCGCCGCCCGGCAGCTGGCTTTGCGCTTCACGCAGGGCGGGGCTTGCCAGCGGCGAGTCGAGGCGCGCCAGCTGCGCCCGGGATGCCAGCTGCGGATACTGCTTAAGCAGGCCCGCAAGGCGAATAATCAGCGCCTGCTGCTGCGCCGGCGCGCCGGTAAACGGATAGCGGCCGAGCAGCAGGGATGCCGCTTCCTGGCCGCGTCCGTTCTGCATCAGCTGCCAGCTGAGGGTATCCAGCCGTGCCATATCCTGCGGCGCGCGCTGGTACAGCTGGCGGGCGAAGCGCAGCGTCTGCTGGCGATCGCCGGTGGCAGCGCTCAGGGCGTAGCGCTCCGCCAGCAGTTCGTTGTCCGGCAGGGCGTTAAGCAGACGCCGGGCGCGATCATAGTCTCCGGCGCGCATGGCGGCAGGCAGCGCGGCGCCCGCGGCGTAGCGGCGGTTTTCCGCAAAGCGCGGCGCGTAGGCCGCCAGCGCCGCCGGTGCATTCTGGCTGTAGCGCGAAATCAGGTACAGCCAGCTCTGCTCCTGCTCGCGGGTATCAAAGCGCGGCCGGTGTCCGGCCAGATAGCGCTGCAGCTCGGCGGTTTGATTGCGCGACGCCAGCGATCCGGCATACTCCAGCTGGCGCCGGGCAGAGGTAAAGGTGCCGGCGGACTGCAGGGCAATAACGCGCGCGTCAAGATGGCCGGCCAGCAGCACGTCGAACCACTGCTGGCGCTCGGCGGCGCTGAGGGCGCGCCGCTGCTGCCGCTGGCTGAAAAGTGCGTCTGCCGTGGTCCACTCTTTAAGGTAGATGGCGCGCTGCAGGATGCCGTTCTCCAGCGCTTTCCCCTGCGCGGTGCGGGCAAAGTCCGCATCGGCGAGCTGGGCGCGGGCGATATCCAGCCGGTTAAATTTCAGCGCGTACTGACCCGTTTCGCTGCGGCAGCGCGCGTTCGGCGCGGCGTCGCATTTTTTTTGCAGCGCCAGCAGGGCTTCAACGGTGGTGACCGGGGTAGAAAGCGTCGGGATGGCATCCAGCTGCTGCTGCAAACGCGGATCGTTCGGATTCCGCTTGAGCTGTCCAGCCAGCACCTCCCGGGCCTGGTTGTTATGGCCGAAGTGGCGGTAGGCTTCCGCGAGGAAAAGGGCGAGCGGCACGTTATCCGGCGCCTGCTCGTGGGCGTGGCGAAACTCTGCCAGCGCGGTCTTTTCATCATTGCTCTTCTGCGCCCGCATCGCCCTTTCCAGATGCGGATAGATAACGAAATGGCGATAGTCGCTCAGGCCCAGCCCTTTGGCGCTGGTGTCGAGGGTGGTTTGCGCCAGCGCGCCGCTGCTGAGAAGTGAAACTACCAGCAGGCTCAGCGCCCGGGGCGCCGTGCGAAACGTTGCGTTACGGTTCATTGCTGCTCCTGTTCTTTTTGCAGCGCGGCGATCTGACTTTCGCTAAGACCCGCCTGGACTAAAAGGTCGGTCATCGAGGTTTGCAGCTCCTGCTGGCGCTGCAGCACCGTATCGAGGGTTTGCTGAGAAACCACGCCTTCGCTCACCAGGAATTTCCCCAGCGGCAGATCGCTGCGCTCGTGGCGCAGCAGCAGGGCGCTCATCGCCGAATGGTTAATGTGGCCAAGGGTGGTCAGCACTTCCGCAAACAGCAGCTGGCCGGGGACAAACTGCTGCCAGATAGCCTCAGCGCGCTGCGCGTCGAGCCAGCCTTTGTCCACCGCCGACTGCAGGAGGGCGCGTTCGTCCACGCTGCGCAGGCGCGCATACCAGTGCCGCAGGCCAGTAACCACCTGACCGCGGGGCACGATAACGTAGCTGACCCGGCAATTCATCTTGCGCTCCAGCGCCGCCAGCGACACCGGATCGATCCCGTCCTCGCTGGCCACGGTGAGCGTATTACCCTCCATCGACAGCGGCAGCACCGCGTAGCGCAGCGCAACGGTGGCAGGCATCTTTTCAATCAGCGCGCTATCGATTGTCCAGGCATCCACGGAGGCGGACTGCACGCCGTTTTGCTCGGCAAGTGCGTCGGCCAGCTGCCGGGCGTTAATCATGCCGAGGCTCAGCAGCGAGCCGCCAAGCCGCAGGCCGATGACGCGGTGGGTCAGGCCGTATTCCAGCTGTTGCTGGGTAATTGCGCCGCGCTCCACCAGAATCTGGCCCAGCGGGCGCAGGGCGCGGTTTTCGCCGGTGACGCTGGGGAAATCGTGCGTGGTCTTGTCCCACGCTACGCGGCGCGGATCGCCGTGCTGAATTACCTGGCGCAGCGCGCGCCAGTTGGCCATAAAGTTAATCAGGTTGCCCCAGAACAGGCGCAGCACCGACAGTAGCCCCTGGGGCAGGCCGTAATAGATCGTCACGAAAATCACGCGCTGCAGGATGCGGTTGACCATCAGGGCAAAGTTGCACCACAGCAGCGTCACCAGCCACGGGCCACCGGTGAAAATGGAGAGGAACTGCCACGCGTCGGGCCACAGGCGCTGGTAGATCAGCAGCAGCACCAGCTGGATCATGATGATCATCGCCGCGAAGCTCAGAAAGTTGCTGATAGCCCCTTTGCGATCGCGCCACAGGAAGTAGTTGAGGATCGGGTTTTTAGTCCAGCGGTGGGTCTTAAAGCCCTGAAAGACGATGCCGATAATCCAGCGCGACTTCTGCCGCATCGCGGTGGTAAAGGTGTCCGGAAAGTATTCCCTGACGCAAATGATCGACGAGCTGCGGGTGCTCTGTAAGAAGCGGCGCCGTTTGCTGGCGGCTTTTTCGTCCACCACCGGGAAGCGCACGAAGATCTCGGTCATGCCTTTGGCCTTCAGGCGAAAGCCGATGTCGTAATCTTCGGTGAGACTCTGCACGTCGAAGGCAATGCCGTCGCCGTCCGCCAGCAGAGCCATTACCGCCCGGCGGCTGAAGCAGGTGCCGACCCCGGCGCTGGGCACCTGGCCGGCCAGGGCTTCGCGCACCGGCACGTCTTTGCCATGCAGCTCGGCAAATTCATCAATGTAGGACATGCTGGTGAAGTGCGACCACTCCCGCTCAAACGGATAAACCGGGATCTGAATCAGGTCTTTACGATCCACCAGATAGTTGAACAGCCGCAGCTCCATCGGTGAAATCACATCTTCTGAGTCGTGCAGGATAAATCCGGCGAAGGAGAAGTTGGCGCTGCGCTCAAACTGGGTAATGGCGTCAAGAATGTTGTTCAGGCAGTCCGCTTTGCTGGTAGGGCCCGGGCGGGCGCAGACCACCTTGTGTACGTTGGGAAAGCGTGCGCACACTTCATCGACATCGCGCTGGGTATCCGGATCGTTAGGATAGGTGCCGACGAAGATATGATAATTTTCATAATCAATGGTCATTGCCGCCAGTTCGGCCATGTTGCCGATAACGCCGGTTTCGTTCCAGGCCGGGACCATAATCGCCAGCGGCTTTTCATCAGGCTCGTACAGTGCCTGATAATCTGTATGCTGATGGCGGCGGTAAACGGTCACCGCGCGAAAAATGCGGCGGCACCAGTAGACGATATCGATGAAGAGATCATCAATGCCGCTAATAAGCATCATGATAGCCAGCGCGATTGCAACCACCTTCAGACCATAAAGGTAGGTTGAAAACACATCTACAAACCAGTTCATTAATTCACCAGGAGGTTGACGTAATCTTACGCTAATAGATTACAATAATTAAGATTATCTGTGGTTTATCTGCGCAATATATTTGTTAATATTCTTAATAGTTGCGTTTAATTAGTATTTAAATCTGATTTATATCTATTGTGATAGTTTTTTATGCTAACCTATTGTTGCAATGTTTTTATCACCTATTGGACCCATCTCAAAATAATCGGGTCAGCTTAATAATAATAGCAAAGTTCAGGACGTCTAATATTTAGCGTCAATGTGTGATATATGTTTAATGTAATGACGCTAATGTTTAGCGTTTGTGATTAAAAAGTATGGAGCTGCGCTAAGAATCATACCTCACGATTAAAGGCGGTGCTGCGGCCGCAGGCGTGTATCGCCAGCAGCGGCGAGCGATGCGCTTAAAGAATCGGCAAATTTTGTGACCTTCATCGCTGGGATTCGTTCAGCAGCATGAAAAAAGGCCTCTGCAAGGCGTTGTTTTTGTGTATCTGCACATAGTGTATTTAATTTGCGCGCCATAAAATGGCTAACGTCGAACAAAACAATAATGCCCTGACGCTTTAAAGATAATTTCCGTTAAATAATAAATTTTGTTGATCACTATTTGTGAGGTCTGAATATGCATCCGATAGAACCCCTGGCGTGGTACGGGGCCCTCAGCGGTCTTTTTATTGCCATTATTTTAATATTAAGAAAAATTAACCCAGTCTACGCCTTATTTCTCGGCGCAATTATTGGCGCATTAATTGGCGGTGGCAATTTAGAGCAAACGGTCGGGATGCTCACCGCCGGAACCCAGAGCGTGATGGGCACCGTGATCCGCGTACTGGCGGCGGGCGTGCTGGCCGGCGTGATGATGGAGTCCGGCGCGGCGGAAACTATCGCCCAGGCCATCGTGCGCAGAATGGGAGAGAGCAAAGCAATATTAGCCCTGGCGCTGGCGACTATGATTATTACCGCGGTGGGCGTATTTATTCCGGTAGCGGTATTAATTGTCGCTCCCATTGCGCTGTCGGTCGGGAATAAAATGGGAATTTCTAAACTGGCGCTGCTGCTGGCGCTGTCCGGCGGCGGCAAGGCCGGCAATATTATTTCCCCTAACCCAAACGCCATTGCCGCTGCTAACGGCTTTCATATTAATCTCAGCGACGTGATGATCGCCGGCTTTATTCCGGCGGTGTGTGGCTTAATCATGACCATTGTGGTGGCCTCGCTGCTTAAAAATAAAGGCGTGATGGTCAGCGACGGCGAGGCCGCCGCGGCCTACGGCGCGCAAAGTGACGCCGCTGACAAGTCCGCGCCCACGCTGGGCAAAGCAATCGTTGCGCCGGTAGTCGCGGTAGTGCTGCTGATGATTAATCCGCTGGGCTCCATTTTCCACATCGGCGCGCTGTCAACTTTCAAGCTCGACGCGCTGTACGTGCTGCCGGTTGCCGGGATTATCGGGCTGGTGGCGATGGGGCAAAAAGAGAAGATTGTTGCCTATACTGCCTCAGGGATGGCGAAAATGACCGCCACCGTGCTGATCCTTATTGGCGCAGGTGCCATTGCCGGGCTGATTGCCGCCTCGAACTTGTCGGAGGAGGTCGTGATGCTGATTAATGATATCGGCATCTCGGGCACCTTCCTCGCGCCTATCTCCGGGATTTTGATGGCGGCAGCCACGGCGTCCACCTCTACCGGGGTTATCCTTGCTACCAGCACCTTCGGCAGCGCTATCTCCCACGTCGGGCTGGCCCCGGTAGCTTCTGCGGTGATGGTGCATACCGGGGCGACGGTGATTGATTCCCTGCCGCAGGGCAACTATTTCCACGTTACCGCCCAGAGCATGAACATGAGTATCAAGGAGCGTCTGGGGCTGCTGCCCTACGAAGCCATTGTTGGCGGTACGATGACGATTGTTGCCACCGTGCTTTACGGCTTTATTTTCTGAATTAAGGGAAGCCACGATGAAAAACATGACCTTTGTATTAGCGCCTGACTCCTTTAAAGAGAGCATGACGGCAAAAGAAGTTTGCTGTGCGATGGAGAAGGGCTTCCGCCAGGTCTTCCCGCAGGCCGATTTTATTCACGTGCCGATGGCCGACGGCGGCGAAGGCACTATGCAGTCGCTGATTGACGCCACCCGGGGCACGGTTTATACGCTGACGGTGACCGGGCCGCTGGGCGCGCCGGTGCAGGCGAGCTACGGCATCATGGGCGACGGCGAGGTGGCGGTGATTGAAATGGCCTCCGCCAGCGGTATTCACTTTGTTAACGCCCGGACTAAAAATCCGCTGCTGACCACCACCTACGGCACCGGGGAGCTGATCCTCGCCTGCCTCGATAAAGGTATCCGCAAGATTATTCTCGGCATTGGCGGCAGCGCCACCAACGACGGCGGGGCAGGCATGGCCCAGGCGCTGGGAGCGCGCTTTTTTGATGCCAACGACCAGCCGCTGGCCCCGGGCGGCGGCGCGCTGGAACACCTGCGGCGAATTGATATCACCGGGCTGGACCCGCGCCTCTCCGGCGTGGACATTCAGGTGGCCTGTGACGTCACTAACCCGCTGTGCGGCGAGTTTGGCGCGTCGGCGGTTTTCGGCCCGCAAAAGGGTGCGACGCCGGAGATGGTCAGGCGGCTGGACGCCGGGCTGGCCCACTATGCGGACGTAATTCGCGACCAGCTGGATAAAGAGGTGGCTACCCAGCCCGGCGCGGGCGCGGCGGGCGGCCTCGGCGCCGGGCTGATGGCCTTTACCCACTGCACGCTGCGCAAGGGCATTGATATCGTGCTGGAGTTCAGCGGGCTTGCCGACAAGCTTGTGGGGGCCGATTTCTGCATTACCGGCGAGGGGCGCATTGACGCCCAGACCCAGTTTGGCAAGACGCCCTACGGTGTCGCTCGCGCCGCTAAAGCGCTCGGGGTGCCGGTAATCGCGGTTTCCGGTTGCGTCGGCGAAGGTATCGAGTCGCTGTACGACATCGGCATCGACGCGGTGTTCGGCATTATTCCCCGGGCGGACAGCATCGACGCGCTGCTCCAGGAAGGCCCGGACAACATGGCGATTGCCTGCGAAAACATTGGTCGCCTGCTGCGCATCGCCAGGCCATAATCGGTAACCTGTACGCTGTCCCGCCGCACGCGGGGCAGTACCGCGCCGCCGAATAATGGACTTGTAATGAAGGATTATAGTTTTGACACCCGGCTCGCCCACGCCATCGTGGAGCGGGCGATGCAGATCATCCACTGCAACATCAACGTGATGGATTCGAAAGGCTGCATTATCGGCAGCGGCGATCCCCGGCGCATCGGCGAAATTCACGAAGGCGCGCTGCTGGCGCTGGCCCAGCAGCGCGTGGTCTCTATCGACAGCGCGTCGATGCACACCCTTCAGGGCGTCAAGCCCGGCCTCAATTTTCCCCTGCACCTGAATAACTGCATCGTCGGCGTAGTTGGCCTGACCGGCGATCCCGAGGCGCTTTCCCAGCTCGGCGAGCTGGTGTGCGCGATGGCCGAAATGATGCTGGAGCAGTCGCACCTCCAGCAGCTGCTGGCGCACAACAGCCGCCTGCGGGAGGAGCTGGTGCTGAGCATGGTGCGCAGCGAAAGCTATTCTGCTTCGACCCTGGAGTGGAGCCAGCGGCTCGGTGTCGATCTTACGCTGCCGCGGGTGGCGATTGTGGTTGAACTCGACAGCGGCCAGCTCGGGGTTAATACCGCCATGAGCGAGCTGCGCCAGCTTCAGTCCCTGCTGATTGAAGAGGGCAAAGACGACCTGATGGCGATCGTCTCTCTCACCGAGCTGGTGGTGCTCAAACCCGCCAGCCTGCGGGGCGGGCGCTGGGCGCTTGCGGAGCAGAAGCGCCGCACGGAACGCCTGTATCAGCGCCTCGGGCAGGAGAGCCATCTGCGGCTGCACCTGGCGCTGGGTAACTTCTTCCCCGGTGAGGGCGGGGTGATGCGCTCCTATCAGACCGCCAGAACCACCATCAAGGTCGGTAAACAGCGGATGCCCGACATGCGCTGCTACTACTATCAGGACATCAAGCTGCCGGTGCTGCTGGACAGCCTGCGCGCGGGCTGGCAGGCGGAAGAGCTGACCCGCCCGCTGGCGCAGCTTAAAGCCAGCGACGGAAACGGCATCTTCAGGAAAACGCTGCGGGCGTGGTTCAGCCACAATCAAAACGCAGCGGAGACGGCTGCGGCGCTCTATATCCACAAGAACACCCTTGAGTATCGGCTTAAGCGGGTAGCGGAAATTACCGGGTTAAATCTGACAAATTTCGAAGACCGCTTTCTGCTGTACGCCGCCGCGCAGCTAGATGAAGAGTGACGCAATGCATTACCCTGGCTCATTATTGGCACTCAGGTTTTCTAAGTGTTTATCGGTATTATCCTAAATAAAAAAGGGAATATCTCCGGCCCGCCGGCGGCCCTGTTTTTTAATTTGCGCTCTATATAATTGAAAGTTTATATAAATAACCGAAAAGAATAACCTCGGGTAATGAGCGGCTGGCTGTATTTCTTTGCGGGATAATCGTTAACTGAAAATGTAACGTAAGTGATTAACGTAAAATATGTCTCGCAGGCTTAGGGTACTGCTGTTCCGGGTTGTGGTAAATGGTTGAAGCAATTGGTTTTTGTTTTAATTTATTGATTTTGTTTGTTTTTATTATTTTGGTATTATTTTCATGAATGAGCCGCGATTCATTCAGACTCTTTGTGCTATTTTTCATGAATACAGCTGAGGGCCGATACTTCCCGTCTCTTTCCCGCATCCGATTCAGCAATCCTGGCGCTGTCTCCGCATTATTATTTTCCTTTTATTTCTGCGTCTTATTAAAACTCCCCGCGCGTAGCGCTTGACCTTTTATTTGAATGCATATATTTATCCGGGAAATAATAAACATTTCTTTACGTTTACCTACACTCAGACGGAGCTTTTAGCCTTGGCAAGGATCACGCGCGCCCGCTGGCGCCGCCATATCATCGTGGCGGGTATTTCAGTTATTTCCTGCGGTGCAGAAGCCGCACCCTTTATCGATCAGCAGCAGCAGCATATTCAGGCCCAGCAGTCGGCTAAAGAAGCGCAGCTTACCCCTGAAGCGCCGGATATCACGCTCAATGACAAACCGCAGCCGGATGCCGACGGACCGTTCCCGCAGGAAACCCCCTGTTTCCCGATCCGCCGCGTGCAGCTCACCGGACGGGACGCGTTTCCGCACTGGTTTCCCGCCCAGCGCATTGCCGACGGCGCGGTAGGGCACTGCCTCGGAGTGAAAGGCATTAACCAGCTGATGAGCCGGCTGCAAAACCGGCTGGTGGATCGCGGCTGGGTAACCTCCCGGGTGCTGGTGCCGGAGCAGGATCTGAGCAGCGGTTCGCTGACCCTGGCGCTGGTGCCGGGCATGCTGCGCCATATTCGCTATGCGGACGGCGCCGACCAGCGCGCCCTGCTGTATACCTCGATTCCCGCCCGGGAGGGCAGGCTGCTGGATCTGCGCGACATCGAGCAGGGGCTGGAGAACCAGCAGCGTCTGCCGACTGTGGAAAGCAGTATGGAAATTGTTCCCGGCGAGCAGCCCGGTGAAAGCGATGTGGTCATCACCCGCCGCCAGAGCAAAATCTGGCGGGTCAATATGTAGGTGGATGACTCCGGCACCAAAAGTACCGGCCGCTATCAGGGCGGCGCCATGCTGGCGCTGGATAACCCGTTTGCGCTCAGCGATCTGCTGTATGTGTCCGCCAGCCACGATCTCGGCTTTGAAGGGCGCAAGCAGAGCAAAAATATCAGCGGCCACTACTCGCTGCCGCTCGGCTACTGGCTGTTTGAGGTCAACGCCGGCCAGTACAACTACGTGCAGAACGTTGCCGGCTACAGCGGCGATATTCGCTACTCCGGCAAGAGCAAAAATCTCAACGTCGGCCTGAGCCGGGTTATCCAGCGCAACGCCACCGGTAAAACCACGCTGCGCAGCAGCGTGCAGGTGCGCGAGATCCGCAACTACATCGACCGCACAGAAATTGAAGTGCAGCGTCGGCGCACCAGCGCCTGGCAGCTCGGCCTCGACCACCGCCACTATTTCGGCGACGTCACCGTTGACGGCGGCGTCAGCTTCCAGCGCGGCACCCGCTGGTTCGGCGCGATGCCCGCCTACGAAGAGCAGTATGAGGACGGCTATGACGCTACCGAAAAGAGCAAAATTTTAACCTGGACCGCGGGGCTGAACTGGCCCTTCGCGCTGGGCAATCAGAACTTCCGCTACCAGATGAACTACCTGCGGCAGATGAGCACCACGCCGCTCACCTCGCCGGATCAGCTGGCTATCGGCAACCGCTGGACGGTGCGCGGCTTCGACGGTGAGCGCACCCTCAGCGCCAGCCACGGCTGGTACGTGCAGAACACCCTTGCCTGGCGCACGCCGGTGCCGGAGCAGGAATTTTACCTCGGCGCCGACTACGGCGAAGTGGGGGGCCGCAGCGACGGCTCCACGCTGCTGGGCCGCCATCTGGCGGGCGGCGTGGCGGGGCTGCGGGGCAATATCTCCGCTATCGGCGCCAGCTACGACGCATTCAGCGGCATACCGCTTTCCAAACCGCACGGGTTTAAAACCGACCCGGTGACCTTCGGCTTCAGCATCAGCTGGCAGTACTGACTACAGGGATGAATCATGAACAAACACTGTTATCGCATCATTTTTAATCGCGCCCGCAGGATGCTGGTGGTGGTTTCCGAACTGGCCCGAGCCCGCGGCGGCGATACCGGGCGCGGCCCGGGCAGCAGCAGCACAGCCTGCGTGGCTTCTTTACGCCCGCTCACCCTCGCCCTGTGGCTGGCGGGAGGTATCGCCAGTGCCCCGGCGCTGGCGGACGGCATCGCGGCAGACCGCGGCGCGCCGGGCGGCCAGCAGCCGACCGTGATGCAGACCGGTAACGGCCTGCCGCAGATCAACATTCAGACTCCGAACAGCCAGGGGCTCTCCCATAACAAATACAGCCAGTTTGACGTCGGCGAGCGGGGCGCGATTTTAAACAACGGCCAGCACGCCAGTCAGACCCAGCTGGCGGGCCAGGTGGCGGGCAACCCGTGGCTGGCGAAGGGATCGGCAAAAGTTATTCTGAATGAAGTCAACAGCATGAACCCGAGCCAGCTGCGCGGGTTTATCGAAGTCGCCGGCAAGAAAGCCGATGTGATCATCGCCAACCCGGCGGGGATCACCTGCAGCGGCTGCGGCTTTATCAACGCCGGGCGCAACACGCTGGCGGCGGGCCGGGTGCGGCTGGAAAATGGCCAGGTCGCGGGCTACGACATCGATCGCGGCCGCATCACTATCAGCGGCGGCGGCATGAACGGCACCGGCCAGGACTATACCCGCCTGATCGCCCGCGCCGTGGACGTTAACGCCCGCCTGCAGGCCGGCGATCTGAAAATCACCACCGGACGCAACCAGACGGATGCCGACGGCAACGTGACTCAGGTGAAGGCCGACGATCCGCAGGGGCGGCCGCAGTTCGCGGTAGATACCGCCTCGCTGGGCGGCATGTACGCCAACCGCATTACCCTGGTGGGTACCGAGCGCGGCGTGGGCGTGCGCAACGCCGGGGAAATCGGCGCGACCCAGGGCGGATTTACCCTCAACGCAGAAGGCAAGCTCACCAACAGCGGTACCCTCTATTCGCAGCAGGATCTGGCGCTTAAGACCGCCCAGCTCGATAACCAGGGCCATATTTCCACCGGCGGCAGCCTGCGAATTAATAACCAGGGCGATGCCACCAACAAAGGATCGCTGAGCGCCGAAGGGGATCTGCAGCTGGATACATCCGGCCGCCTGCACAGCCAGGCCGGATCGGCGCTGGTGGCGGGCGGCAATACCACCATCAACGCGCAGAGTCTCGAAGGGGACAGCGGCAGCGCCATGGGGGCCGGCATTGACGGCAATGGCCAGGCCACCCGCGGCGGCCAGCTGCGCGTGACCACCAGCGGACGGCTCGCCAGCCACGGCACGCACCTGACCCGCGACGGCTTTACCGCCTCCGGCAGCGAAGTGGATCTTTCCGGCAGCCAGACTCGCGCCGCCGCGGTAGCGGCAGTTGCCCGCGACGGCAGCCTCAACACCGACAGCGCGCTGATTGATGCGCAGCAGGCGAGCCTCAGCTCGGCACACGACTTCTCAAGCCGCGGCGGCGCCATTGCCGCCGACCGGCTGGACATCAGCGCCGCCGATAAAATTGACAACAGCGGCGGCTCGTTGATCTCCCGTGGCGCGCAGGGCTTTACCGTCAGCAGCAAAATCATCGATAACAGCGGCGGCACCCTCGCCAGCGCCGGCGACCTGACCCTTAACAGCGAGAGCCTGCTGAATACCGGCGGCGAGCTGGGTTCCGACAGCGGTAACGTTACCGTGCGCGGTGGCAACATCAGCGGCGCGCAGGGCAAAATGCTGGCGGGCAAGCAGCTCTCCGTGAGCGGCCAGCAGATCCTGATGGACGGCGGGCTGGCCCAGGGGCAGCAGCTGGATCTGCAGGCTGATTCACTTTCTATGCAGGGTGGCCACCTGCGCCAGACCGGGCAGGGCGCGACACAGATTAACGTCGCCAGTCACCTCAGCAGCCGCGAAGGGCTGATTGAGAGCGCGGGTGCGGTCAATCTGCACGCGGGCAGCCTCGACAATGCTAAAGGCCGCATTGCCAGCAATGGAAGGCTGCAGCTGGAAAGCGGCGCGCTGGACAACAGCGGCGGCACGCTGGTTGCGCAGCAGGTTGACGCCCGCACCGGCGCGTTCACCAACCGCGAAGGCACCCTTGAGTCGCTCCAGGGCCTGAATCTTAGCGCTTCTTCGTTGGACAGCCAGCAGGGCTTTATCAGCGCCGACGGCGGGGATGCGGTGCTCAACGTCACCGGCGATATTAATAACCGCGGCGGTAACCTGCAGAGCGCCAAAAACCTGACGATTAACGGCGGCAGCCTGCAGAACCAGGACGGCAGAGTGCTGGCCGCGGGCGGTGCGCTGCAGGGCCACTTCAGCGGCGGCGTCGACAACGGCGGCGGCAAGCTGATTGCCCAGCAGCTGGCGCTGGAAGCAAAAGAACTCAACAACGACAGCGGCGTCGTGAGCGCGACCTCGGCCGCCAGCACCCTGAACCTGGCGGGCCAGTTCAGCAACCGCGGCGGCACCCTTGAAAGCGCCGGGGGATTAACCCTCAACGCTGCCTCGCTGGACAACACCGGCGGGCGCGTCGCCACGCCGGGCAGCGCCAGCATTAACCTGCGTGGCGGTTCCCTGATTAACGCCAGTACCGACGCTTCGGGGCTGGGGATCCTTTCCGGCCAGACCCTGACCCTGAACAGCGGACAGGTGAATAACCAGCACGGCAGCCTGCAGGCGCGCCAGCTCGATTTGACCACCGGCGATGTCAATAACCAGGCGGGCTACCTGGGCGCCAGCGAAGGCCTGATCCTTAACGGCGGCGCGCTGGACAACACCGGCGGCCTGATCAGCGCCGATACCGGCGCGGCGTCGCTGACCCTGTCCGGCGCGCTGTCTAACGCGCAGGGCACGCTGCAGAGCCAGCAGGCAATGACGTTAAAAGCCGCCTCGCTGAACAACGACGGCGGCAAGCTGCTGTCGGCGAAAGAGAGCGTGAAGGGCGAATTCAGCGGCGATCTGAGCAACCGGGCGGGCAGCATTCTGGCGGGCACGGCCTTCGATTTGAGCGCCGGCTCGGTCAATAACCAGAAGGGCATTATCGCCGCCACCCGCGGCAGCGGTAGCCTGGCCTCCGCAGGGGATGTGAACAATCAGGCCGGTGATATCGAGAGCAGCGGTCGTCTGGCGCTGAATACCGGCAAGCTGGACAACAGCGGCGGGCAGCTGCTGAGCAGTGATGCAATGCAGGTTTCCGCCAGCGGGTTGAGCAACGACGCCGGCCTGATCCAGGCCAGCAAGACGCTGAATATCGACACCCGCGGCGGCAGCCTCAACAACGCCAACACCCTTACCGACAAAACCGGCATCCGCGCCGGCGAGCGGCTGACGCTGGCCGCAGGGGACGTCAACAACCGCAGCGGCCTGATCAGCGCAGACCAGCTTAGCGCGACGGGCAACAGCTGGAATAACCAGAGCGGCGAGATCAGCAGCAGCGGCAATCTGGATCTGCAAGGCGCTTCGCTGGATAACGCCCAGGGGCTGGTCAGCGCCGGAAAAGATCTGGCGGCAACCTTCAGCGGGGCGATGATCAACCAGAAAGGCACCCTACAGGGCAGCCAGAACCTGAATATCGACGCCGGTTCCCTTAACAACGACAGCGGCGCGCTGCTGGCGGCGGGCGGGAATGCCGGGGTCAAAGTCAAGGATGCCTTCTCCAACCAGCAGGGGCAGCTGCTGGCGAAAAACGACGCTGGCCTGTCCGCAGGCAGCGTGGATAACCAGAGCGGGCGAATTTCCGCCCTCAACGGCGGCGCGGTAGTGGGCGCCGTGGGCAACCTGCTTAACCGCGGCGGCAGCATCGATACCGGCGGCGCGCTGCGGCTCAGCGGCAGCAGCATTGATAACGGCGACGGACAGCTGGTAGCGGCAGGCGGATCGTTGAGCGTCACCGGCGGCGACATCAGCAACCAGCACGGGCGCATGGCGGCGCGGGACAACGTCGAGATTCGCGGTTCGGCGCTGAATAACCAGGACGGCACCGTCACCAGCGTCGGCGGCGATCTCAGCGCCCGCCTCGACGGCGCTATCGACAACCAGCGCGGCGTTTTACAGAGCGGCCACGGCGTCACCCTTAACGGCAGCTCGCTCGATAACCGCAGCGGCAGCGTGCTGGCGGTGGACGGCGAAAACCGCATTGACGTGCAGGGCGACCTGCTCAACGGCGGCGGCCAGATCACCGGCAGCCGCAAAATCGACCTGCGGGCCGGGCATCTGGATAACCAGAGCGGCGCGGTCAGCAGCCGCGGCGGGGCGCTTGACGTCAGCGTTAGCGGGGCGATAGATAACCAGAAGGGCGCGCTTGAGGCTGACGGCCCGGTGCAGATTACTGCAGGAACCCTCAACAACAGCGGCGGCGGCTCGCTGCTTTCCGCCAGCGACAGCCTGACGGCGAGCGTTACCGGCGAGCTGAATAATCAGGGCGGGCGCATCGCGGCGCGTAAAAACACCACCCTCACCGCCGACGGTCTTAACAACCAGCAGGGCACGGTCACCGCCGTTGACGAGGCGCTGACGGTCAACGGCGGCAGTCTGATCGACAACAGCGGCGGCACGCTGCAGAGCAGCGGCGATCTGACACTCGGCGCGGCCAGCCTCAACAACCGCAGCGGCACCGTGCAGTCCGCTAAAGGCAGCGGCCAGCTGAATATTGATGGCGCGCTGGATAACCAGCTGGGCACCCTCAGCGCCGCCGGGGCGCTGGCGCTGAACAGCGGCGAGATGAATAACGGTCAGGGCGTGGTGGTGGCCGACAGCGTGACGCTCACCAGCCAGGGGCTGAACAACCAGGCCGGCCTCATACAGGGCATTAAAGGGCTGGAGATCAACACCCAGGGCCAGCTGCTCAACAACAGCGATACCAACAGCGACACCACCGGGCTGCGCACCGGCGGCGCGCTGACGCTGAACACCGGCGATCTGAACAACCAGTCCGGGCTGATTGCGGGCGATACCCTGGCCCTGAACGGGCAGAGCGTCAACAACCGCGGCGGCAGCATTGGCAGTACCCGCCAGAGTCAGCTCACTACCGGAGCCATTGACAACCAGACCGGCACCATTCAGTCCGCCGGCAGCATCAGTATTGATACTCGCGGTGCCGATCTGCACAACGAGCAGGGGAAAGTGCTGGCCGATAGCAGCCTCGACATCCGCGCGGGAGCGATCGGCAACGGGCAGGGCCTGATTCAGGGCGGCGCGGGACTGACGCTGGCGGGTTCGGTCCTTGATAACACCCGCGGGCAGACACTGTCGGGCGGGGACCTGACGGCTAGCGTTGACCGGCTGAACAACGAAAGCGGCCTGCTGTACGCCGCGGGCAACGCGCAGATCAATGCCGGCCAGAGCGTGCAGAACCAGCAGGGGCTGCTTAAGGCCGGTAAAAGCCTGACGCTAACCACTGACGTTCTCGATAACCAGAATACCCGCGACAGCGGGCAGGGCGTGGAGGCGCAGGATCTGACCCTCAACGCCGCAACGCTGAATAACCAGAGCGGCGCTCTGCGGGCGGGGGATAACCTGCACGCCAACGTGCGCGGGCAGCTCAATAACCAGAACGGCCTGATCTCGTCCCAGAATAGCCTGACCATCGGGCAGGCTGACCAGCGAACCAATCTGTTGAACAGCGGCGGCGATATCGTCGCCAACGGCGACGCGGGCCTCTGGCTCGGCCAGCTCGACGGCGTCGGGCGGATCACCAGCGGCGGCAGCATGAACCTGGACGTGGCGTCCGCGCTCAATCAGGACGGCAGCCTGGCCGCCGGAAATGATTTCACCCTGAATACCAACGGCAACGCACTGACCAATACCGGCAGCATCACCGCAGGCAACCAGCTCAACCTGAGCAGCGGCCACCTGGACAACCAGCAGGGCGGCGAAATCAACGCCGGAAGCACCCGCGTTAACGCGGGGGATATTGTTAACCGCGGCCTGATTGACGGCGGCAGCGTCGTGCTGCGCACCGGCGATCTGCACAATACCGGCACCGGGCGCATCTACGGCGACCAGCTGGCGATTGATGCCAGAACGCTGCTTAACGATAAATCGGGCGATACGGCGGCAACCATCGCCGCCCGTAACGATCTGACTATCGCCACCGATCACCTGACCAACCAGGATCACGGTCTGATCTACAGCAACGGCGGGATGCGCATCGGCGGCGCGCTGAGCGACGCCGGGGAGCTGTCCGGCCGCGCGGCGCTGGTGGAGAACCTGAGCGCCACGATGGAGGCGATGGGCGATCTGCAGATTGACGCGGCGAAAACCGAAAACCGCGATATCCACATTACGGTGAGTCCGGATCTGAAAGTTGTTACCGTCTCCCCGAACGTGCTGGAGGTCGAGCTGTGCAGCGGCCTGCGCTGGCCGGAAGGCTGCGGCAGGACCAACGGCGAGCACTACCGCTTCAAGGGACATGTCGTGAGCTACGAGCAGGAGGAGTCCAGCCCGGTGGCTTTTGACTTCGACCAGGATGGGCGCAGCTACGCGCTGGACGAGCAGGGCAACCGCGTCACGGTTAACGTCAACGGCAAAGATGAGTACGTCTATCTCTGGCTGGATGCCGCTAACAAAATTATTTACTACAACCTGCCCGGCGTTACCGGCAACGGACGGCGCTTCGACGTCTTCTCCTTTACCGAGAGCGTCAAGGAGCAGCAGGCCACCGGACAGGACAGCGCCGTTATCCGCAGCGGTGGCAACCTGACCCTCAACAGCGACCTGCACAACAAGGACAGCCAGGTTGTTGCCGGGCAGGATCTGACTATTAACGGCGCCGTGAATAACGACGAAACCACCGTCCGGCAGGAAGTGACCCGGGACGGTGTCGTCATCAGAGGGGGAAGGCGTAAAGAGCATTCAGACACCCACTTTGAAGGCCAGGGCGCCTACCAGCCGCCGCTGCAGATTACCGACGTGCCGCTGCACCTGACGGTTCAGCAGCAGGGCCAGGGGCGCGGCGACGGGCGGACCATCGACGGACAGAAACCCACCACCGGCGGCACCGACCAGGCGTCCGGCCTGAACGGCGGGGCAGATCTTGCCAGCCGCGGCGACCAGACGCTGGTCACCGAGGTGGCGCTGCCGCCGAACTCATCCGTGGATACCCGGCTCAGGCCGGTTACGGATACCCTCAGCGATAACGCCGGCCACGCCGGCGCCGATTTACAGACCCGGGGCGCCGCCGCCGACGGCCTGACGGACGTCGCGCTGAGCGGCGCGGGCAGCCTGACCGGCACCTCGCGCGGCAGCGCGGACGCCACCCAGGGTGGCGCGGGGCTGGACGGCACCCGGGGCAGCGTGCCCGGCGCGGTGCCGCCGGGGCAGGATAACTGGGTGCTGCGCAGCGTCACCGGTCCGGTGAAGCTGCCGGACAACAGCCTGTTCGTGCTGCATCCTGGCACCGACAGCCACTACCTGGTGGAGACGGATCCGCGCTTTACCCAGGGTAAAAAGGCGCTCAGCAGCGGTGATTTCTACAGCAGCGACCAGCTGCAGAAGCGGCTGGGCGACGGCTACTACGAGCAGTCGCTGGTGCGGGATCAACTGGTGAAGGCCACCGGCCAGCGCTATCTCCCCGGCTACAGCAGCGACGAAGACCAGTACCGGGATCTGCTGACCAGCGGCAAGTCGTTCAGCGACCGGTTTAACATCGCCCCCGGGGCGGATCTGAGCCCGGAACAGATGGCGCAGGTGACGCAGGACATGGTGCTGATGGTCAACCAGACGGTGACCCTGCCGGACGGCAGTACGCAGGTGGTGAGCGTGCCGAAGCTGTACGCCCGGGTGAAGCCGGGAGAGCTGAAGGGCGACGGGGCGCTGCTTTCGGGCAACAACGTGCGCATTACCACCGCCGGTGACGTCATCAACAGCGGCAGCATCAGCGGGCGGGGCCTGACGGCCATCAGCGCGGGGAACCTGCTCAACACCGGGGATATCAGCGGGGACAGAACCCAGCTGGTGGCGGCGGGGAACATCGTCAACCGCAGCGGGCGGCTGAGCGGCGACAGCGAGCTGAGCCTGCGGGCGGGGAACGATATTCTGAGCCTGACGGAGAGCCACCAGCAGGGCAGCGAGGGCTGGCTGGGGCGGCAGGCGGAGCTGTCGGTGACCGGCGACGGGGGCGTGCTGTCGCTGGAGTCGGGGCACGACATTCGGCTGACGGCGAGCACGGTGAGCAACCAGGGCAAGGACAGCATCACCCGGATGGTATCGGGTAACGACCTGACGCTGGACACGGCGCGGACGAGCCACGCGACGGACTTCACCCGCAGCCGCAAGAACTACGACCGGACGCTGGAGACGCGTGAGGTGGGTACGGTTATCGGCGCCGGGGGCGATTTGCTGATGCAGTCGGGGCACGACATGAACCTGCGCGCGGCGAACGTGACGGCGGCGGGCAGCGCGACGATGGTCTCGGGGAACGACATCAACCTGATGAGCGGGGTGGACACGTGGGACCAGTCGAGCGGGGCGAAGTGGACGAAGCACGGGACGTTCAAGAAGACCACCACGCAGATTAAATCCGAGGTGCACCAGACGACGGCGGCGGGCAGCACGGTGTCGGGGGACCAGGTGACGATGGTGGCGGGCAACAACCTGACGTCGCAGGGGAGCAACGTGCTGGGGACGCGCGACGTGACGGTGTCGGTGGGTAATAACCTGACGGTAACCACCGCAGACGAGTCGGACCACAGCGAGTACAGCCAGAAGAAGAAAAAGTCGGGGCTGGGGAGCACGGGCGGGCTGGGCATCACGGTGGGCAGCTCGTCGCAGAAGGTGACGAACGAGGACGCCAGCAACGTGAAGAAGGGAAGCGTGTTCGGCAGCAGCGAGGGTAACCTGACGCTGACGGCGGGCAACGGCGTGGTGGTGCACGGCAGCGACCTGGTGGCGGGCAATAATATGACGCTGGAGGGCAAAAA
>NZ_CAJYMB010000068.1 GCF_913775985.1 uncultured Pluralibacter sp.
TTTCCCGCCAGGGGCAGACGGTGGATGTGGTGGTCTCGTCGCTGGGCAACGCTAAAAGCCTGCGCGGCGGCACGCTGTTGATGACGCCGCTTAAAGGCGTTGACAGCCAGGTGTACGCCCTGGCCCAGGGTAATATTCTGGTGGGCGGCGCCGGGGCGGCGGCCGGGGGCAGCAGCGAGCAGGTTAACCAGCTCAACGGCGGACGCATTACCGGCGGTGCCACTATCGAGCGCGAGCTGCCGAGCCAGTTTGGCGCCAGCAATGTGATAAATCTGCAGCTTAATGATGATGATTTTGGCATGGCCCAGCAGATAGCCGACACCATTAACCGCCGCGGCAGCTACGGGATGGCGACGGCGCTGGACGCGCGCACCGTGCAAATCCGCGGCCCGTCCGGCAGCAGCAATCAGGTACGTATGCTGGCGGATATTCAGAATATGGAAGTCAGCATGACGCCGCAGGACGCGAAAGTGATTATCAATTCGCGCACCGGTTCGGTGGTGATGAACCGGGAAGTGACGCTGGACACCTGCGCGGTGGCCCAGGGTAACCTCTCCGTCACCGTCAACCGCAGCTACCAGGTGAACCAGCCGGACACGCCGTTCGGCGGCGGCAATACGGTGGTGACGCCGGAAACCCAGATTGACCTGCGCCAGACCGGCGGCTCGCTGCAGAGCGTGCGCGCCAGCGCCAGCCTCAATAACGTGGTGCGCGCTCTCAACGCGCTCGGGGCCACGCCGATAGAGCTGATGTCGATTCTGCAGGCGATGCGGAGCGCGGGCTGCCTGCGGGCGAAAGTGGAAATCATCTGATGATCGGCGACAGCAACCTGATGGCGGGCGCCGCCTGGGACGCGGAGTCCCTCAACGCGCTGAAGCTAAAAGCCGGGCAGGATCCGCAGGGCAACCTGCGAGCGGTCGCGCGGCAGGTGGAGGGGCTGTTCGTGCAGATGATGCTGAAAAGCATGCGCGACGCCCTGCCGAAGGACGGCCTGTTCAGCAGCGATCAGACCCGGATGTACACCAGCATGTACGATCAGCAGATAGCCCAGCAGCTTACCGCCGGAAAAGGGCTGGGGCTGGCGGACGCGATGGCAAAACAGCTTGCCGGCGCACAGGTGCCGGTTGCGCAGGATAGCGCGGTGCCGATGACCTTTGACCCGGCCGTGGTGGCCAGCTATCGCAGCGGTACTCTGGCACAAATGGTGCGCCGGGCGCTGCCGACCCCGCCCGAGCCGGGGGAGTCGGCGCCGCTGTCGGGAGACAGCAAAGATTTTCTGGCCCGGCTGGCGCTGCCCGCGAAGCTGGCAAGCGAAGAGAGCGGCATCCCCCATCATCTGATCCTCGCCCAGGCGGCGCTGGAGTCCGGCTGGGGCCAGCGGCAGATCCGCCTGGAAAACGGCGAGCCGAGTTTTAACCTGTTTGGGGTTAAGGCTTCCGGCGACTGGAAGGGGAAAGTCACGGAGATCACCACCACCGAATTTGAGAACGGCGCGGCGAAAAAGGTGAAAGCCCGCTTCCGGGTGTACGACTCTTATCGCGAGGCGCTGTCGGACTATGTCTCGCTGCTGACGCGCAATCCGCGCTACGCGGCGGTGACGTCGGCGGCAACGGCCGAGCAGGGCGCGCAGGCGCTACAGCGTGCCGGATACGCCACCGATCCCGACTACGCCCGCAAGCTCACCAGTATGATCGAGCAGCTGAAGGGGATGGGCGAAAAGGTGAGTCGCGCCTACCGGCAGGATCTGGATGCGCTGTTTTGAAAGGGCTCAAGTATCTCCCGCGCCTGCCGATAATCTTTCACGGGATTTGATTCTGAAAACACAGGAAACACCATGTCCAGCCTGATGAACAATGCCATGAGCGGGCTCAACGCGGCTCAGGCGGCACTGAATACCGTCAGCAATAATATCGCCAATTACAATATTGCCGGCTACACCCGACAGACCACGGTGATGGCCGCGTCCAACAGTACGCTTACCGGCAGCGGCTGGGTGGGTAACGGCGTTACTGTTACTGGCGTGCAGCGCGAGTACAATGCTTTCATCAGCAGCCAGCTCAACGCTGCGCAAAACCAGAGCAGCGGGCTGGCGTCGCGCTTCCAGCAGATGTCGAAAATCAACGATCTGCTGGCCAGCACGACTAACTCCATTTCAACCTCAATGCAGGATTTTTTCTCCAGCCTGCAAACGCTGGTCAGCAACCCCGAAGATCCCGCCGCCCGCCAGTCGGTGCTCGGCAAGGCGCAGGGGCTGGTTAACCAGTTCTCCACCAGCGATCGCTATCTGCGGGATCAGGATAAGCAGATCAACGGCGCGGTGGCCTCCAGCGTGGCGCAGATCAATGGCTACGCGCAGCAGATTGCCGACCTGAATGATAAAATCTCGCGGCTCGGCGCGGCGGGCGGTGGCACTGCACCGAATGATCTGCTCGACCAGCGGGATCGGCTGGTGAGCCAGCTCAATCAGATAGCCGGCGTGGATGTCACCGTCCAGGACGGCAATATTTATAATGTGTCGCTGGCGAACGGTTACAGCCTGGTACAGGGCAGCAGCGCCCGCGCGTTGGCGGCAGTGCCGGACAGCGCCGATCCGTCACGCAACGCGGTAGCCTGGGTTAACGACGCGGGGAAAGCGGTGGCGATCCCCGACGAGCAGATTGCTTCCGGCAGCCTCGGCGGCATGCTCACTTTCCGTACGCAGGACCTCGATTCGGCGCGCAATAGCCTTAACCAGATGGCGCAGGCGCTGGCCCAGGCGTTTAACCAGCAGAATGCGCAGGGCGTGGACGGCAGCGGGCAGAGCGGCGGCGCCTTCTTTACCATCGGCGGCCCGACAACGCAGGCTAATGCCGGAAACAGCGGCGGCGCCCGCCTTAGCGCGACGGTGGCCGACGGCAGCAAACTGCAGGCCAGCAACTACCGAATGACCTTTGACGGTAAGGGCTGGCAGGTCGCACGTCTGCCGGACAACGCGCCGGTGCAGGCCAGCGTCGGGAAAGACGGCAGCCTGAACTTTGACGGGTTGAGCGTGAGCGTCGGCGGTCAGGCTGGCAGCGGCGACAGTTTTGTCATCAAGCCGGTCAGCGATGCGATCCTCGGAATGCAGGTTGCGCTGAAGGACGGTTCGGCCATTGCGATGGGCAGTAAAAATGGGGAAACCGGCGCAGGGGATAACCGCAACGGCCAGGCGCTGCTGGATCTGCAAAACGGCAAGCTGGTGGGCGGCAACAAAACCCTTAACGATGCGTATGCCTCGCTGGTGAGCCGCGTGGGAAACACAACCGCTACCCTGAAAGCCAGCAGCGAAAGCCAGGCCAGCGTCGTGACCCAGCTGACAAAGCAGCAGCAGTCGATTTCCGGAATCAACCTCGACGAAGAGTACGGCAACCTGCAGCTGTTTCAGCAGTACTATCTGGCGAACGCGCAGGTGATGCGTACCGCCTCAACGCTTTTCGACACGCTGCTCAATCTGCGTTAAGGGAAAAATTATGCGCGTCAGTACGCTAATGATGTATCAGCAAACCATGGGCGGTATTACCCAGTCTCAATCCCTCTGGCTGGACTACGGCGAGCAGATGTCCACCGGCCTGCGGGTCAGGAGCCCCTCAGACGATCCCATTGCCGCCTCGCAGGCAGTGGTGCTCTCCCAGGCGCAGGCGCAGAACGACCAGTTTACTACCGCGAGAACCTTTGCTCAGCAGCGCATCTCCCAGGAGGAGAGCAGCCTCGGGCAGGTTACCTCGGCGATCCAGTCCGCTCAGGAAAAGATAGTTTACGCCGGAAACGGCACCCTCAGCGATGATGACCGGGCCTCTCTGGCCGCCGATCTGCAGGGACTGCGCGACCAGATTTATAATCTGGCCAACGGGCAGGACGGCAACGGCCGCTATATCTTCGGCGGCTACAGCAGCGACAAAGCGCCATTCAGTGCAAGCGGAGAGTATACGGGGGGCGCGAGCAACGTCGAGCAGCAGGTTGACAGCGCCCGTACGATGGTGGTGGGCCACGCCGGGAGCGTAGTTTTCGATGCCATTAGCGGCAATGTGGTAAAAGAGCCGGACGGCTCGGCGTCGGAAACCAACCTGTTCCACATGCTCGACAGCGCTATTGCCGCGCTTAAGGTACCGGTTGCCGGTGATAGCGCGGCGCAGGCGACCGCCAGTGCGGCGATAGACAAGACCAACCGCGGGCTGCGTAACGCGCTGAACAACGTCCTGACGGTGCGTGCAGAGGCGGGTAGCCAGCTGAAAGAGCTGGACGCGCTTAACGCGCAGGGCGGCGATCGCGACCTCAGCCAGGCCCGGCAGATGAGCGCCCTGGTCAACGTTGACTGGAATAGCACGATTTCGAACTATTATATGCAGGAGGCCGCGCTGAAAGCCTCCTATAAGGCATTTAGTGATATGCAGGGAATGTCGCTGTTTCAGCTGAATAAATAGCCCGGTTCTGCGTTCTGATTTAACCCAAAGCGCGATGTCGAAAGACGTCGCGTTTTTTTATGCAAAAAAGCGCCTGCCGGGCGGTAAACATCGGTAATAGTGTTGCTTCTGTGAACGCGGGGGGTAACCCGTGAACAGGTCGATGCGCTGACAGAAATGCCTGCGGAGCAGATGTGGCAAGGACATCTCCAGCAGTGCAGCGCCGACGAAAAGCGTTGAATCAGGGGCGCGGAAGAAAGCCTCCGCAAATGACAGGCATAAAAAAGCCGCCTTCGGGTGAAGGCGGCGGGTGTGTACAGCGGACTGCAGATTACTCTATCGGCTGCGGGCGGGTTGGGCCCGCAGTAGCGACGTGAGTGGCGCTGTGGGCGCCCGCGGTACCTTTACCTTCAAAGCCAAAGCCGGGGCGCACCCAGTCGCTTTCACGCGGGGCTTCCGGAACATATTCCGGCGCCGGCGCGCGGGTCATCGGCGCATCGGCGTGGCCGCCTGCGGCCTGGGCTTTTTTCTCTACCGGTGCTGCGGCTGCTGTCGTAACCGGTGCTGGCTCAGCAGCTTCCGGCGCTGCAGGGGCAGGCTCGACAACAGGGTGTACCACCGGAGCCTGTGCGACAGGTTCAACAACAACCGGCTCTGCTTCAGGCTCTGCGGCTGCAGGTTCGGCAGCGGGTTCAGCCGGGACGGCGGCTTCTGCGGTGGCTTCGGCGACCGGAAGGTCGGCCTCGGCAACAATCTGCGGCGCGTCGTCAACCGGCGCGGCGATCGCTTCCGGATGGCGGGTTTCGACCTCAGGCTGCTGTACGGCGGCTTCTGCCTGCTGCGGTACCTCGACGGCAACAGATTCTGCCGGAGCAGCATCGGCGGCTGGCGCGTGCACTGCTTCAGACGGCGACGCTTCTGCAGCTTCGACGGCAGCCGGCAGGATAATGGCCTGCTCTGCTGCGGTCTGGCTGCTTTCCGGGGCGCGCTGCTCATCAGCGATGCTGTCGTCCTGAACGCGGGTCACCGGGTAGCTGATCCATACTTTTCCTGACGCCATCTCCGGGGATGCACAGGCAAACTCAACCGGCATCGGAGACTGGGTCGGGTAGCGCTCGTCACGGTAGCGGCGGCGGCGCTGGCCACTGACGCGCAGGTGGCGCGGAGAACGGCGCGAGCGGCGCGGCATACCGGCGGTATCGCGGCCTTCGGAACTGTCTTCCTGATCGGCAGGGGCATCAACCACTGCAGGCAGGTCAACTTTTGCCAGTTCGGTGCGCGGTGCCGGCGCTTCAACAGCGGCTTCAGTCGCCTGCGCTTTCTCAGCGGCCTGTGCGGCTTCGGCTGCGAGAGCGGCCTCGGCGATTTCGGCTACGGACAGGATGCGGACCTTCTGATCCAGCTGGCGCGGCTTGCGGCGCGTCTGAACCTGAGTACGCTCTTCCTGATCGACCACTTTAGCTACCGCCGGCTGCGCTTCCTGAACCTGCGCTTTCTGCTCCTGCAGATCCTGCTGGGGCTGGCGGCGTTCATCGCTGTTGCGGCGGCGATTGCGTTCGCGGCGCGGCTGCTGCTCGTCGCGGCTGGCGGATTTCTCCGCGTCGTCTACGACGTTCTGCTGGCGCGCTTCGCGGACTTCACTTGCAGGCTGCGTTCTGTCGCGGCGGTTGCGGCGATTGTCCTCGCGGCCTTCGCTGCTGTCGCTACGGCTGTCGCGACGTTCATTACGGTCGTTACGCTCGCTGCGATCGTTACGTTCATTGCGTTCGCCGCGGTCATTACGATCGCTGCGGTCATTGCGTTCGCCGCGGTCGTTACGATCGTTGCGGTCGCGGCGGCCATTCTGGCGAGGGCGGCGGCGCTCCTGCGGGCGCTCAACTTTTTCTTCCTCTGCCTTCACAACCGGCTGAGGCTCGACTACCGCTTCTTCGCTGCCGCTGAACATTTTCTTCAGGGCGCCGATCAGGCGGGAGATGAGGCCAGGAGCGGCGGCCTGGGCCGGTGCCGGGGTGGTGCTCTTATTGGCCACGGCGGCTGGGGCGGCTTCTGCTACCGGCTCTGGGGCAGGTGGCGCATCCGGCATCACGAATGCTGCCAGAGCAGGCTGCTCCGGACGCTTGCGCTCGGCAGGCTCGTCTTCTGAAGGCAGCGCCATCTCTTCTTCATGCAGTTTCGGCAGCAGGTAGCTGAGAATTTGCGTCTCTTCGCCTTTGCGCACGCGCAGTACGGAGTAGTGTGGCGTTTCCATCTGGTCGTTCGGCACCACGATGCAGCGCACGCCGTCCTGTCGGGCTTCGATAGCGCTGATAGCGGCACGCTTTTCGTTGAGCAGATAAGAAGCAACCTGCACCGGAACAATGGCGTGAACTTCTTTGGTGTTCTCTTTCAGCGCTTCTTCTTCAATCAGCCGCAGAATGGAGAGGGCCAGCGATTCGTTGTCGCGAATGGTACCGGTACCGCTGCAGCGCGGGCACACGTGGTGGCTGGACTCACCGAGCGACGGGCTCAGGCGCTGACGGGACATCTCCAGCAGGCCGAAGCGTGAAATATGGCTAATCTGGATGCGGGCGCGATCCTGGCGCACGGCCTCGCGCAGGCGGTTTTCCACCGCGCGCTGGTGGCGAACAGGTGTCATATCGATAAAGTCGATAACGATCAGGCCGCCGAGGTCGCGCAGGCGCAGCTGGCGGGCGATCTCATCTGCCGCTTCCAGGTTAGTATTGTAGGCTGTCTCTTCGATATCGCCGCCGCGGGTTGCGCGAGCGGAGTTGATATCGATAGCGGTCAGCGCTTCGGTACTGTCAATAACGATGGAGCCGCCGGACGGCAGGCGCACTTCGCGCTGGAACGCGGACTCAATCTGGGATTCAATCTGGTAGTGGCTGAACAGCGGGATTTCACCGGTGTAGAGCTTAATTTTGCTGCTGAAATCCGGACGACCCAGCGCGGCGATGTGCTGGCGGGCCAGCTCAAGCACTTTCGGGTTGTCGATAAGGATTTCGCCGATGTCCTGGCGCAGATAATCGCGGAAGGCGCGCACGATGACGTTACTTTCCTGATGGATAAGGAACGGCGCCGGACGGTTTTCAGCGGCTTTCTTAATGGCTTCCCAGTGCTTAAGACGAAAGCTCAGGTCCCACTGCAGGGCTTCGGCTGATTTGCCGACGCCAGCGGTGCGCACGATGAGGCCCATGCCGTCAGGCAGCTGGAGGCTGGAGAGCGCTTCTTTCAGTTCAGTGCGGTCGTCGCCTTCGATGCGGCGAGAGATACCGCCCGCGCGCGGGTTGTTCGGCATCAGCACCAGGTAGCTGCCCGCAAGACTGATAAAGGTGGTCAGCGCAGCACCTTTGTTGCCGCGCTCTTCTTTATCAATCTGGACAATCACTTCCTGACCTTCGCGCAGCACGTCTTTAATATTCGGACGACCGTGAGCGCTGTAGTTTGAAGGGAAGTATTCGCGGGCAATTTCTTTGAGAGGGAGGAAACCGTGACGCTCGGCACCGTAATCGACGAATGCGGCTTCAAGGCTGGGTTCAATGCGGGTGATCTTGCCTTTGTAGATGTTCGCTTTTTTCTGTTCGTGTCCTGGGCTTTCGATATCCAGATCGTACAGACGTTGCCCATCCACAAGGGCGACACGCAGCTCTTCTTGCTGAGTTGCGTTGATTAACATTCTTTTCATCGTAACTTACTCATTATTCTTACATTGACGACTAAGCTACGGGCAGAGTTTTCCTTGCCGGGGTAAACCGATGGCCTCGTGTCTGTTCACGTCGCCAACCTCACGGTTGTCGGTCGCTTAAGAGGCGCAGAGTGTCGGTAGCCTGCGTTTCAACCGGAAACACAGCGCAATTATTCAGGGGGAACAGCCTGGGATCAGTCTCCAGAGAAGATTCCATCCGTACTCATTTTTTCAAGTGCAGGGCGTTTCACCTGCTTACTCCAGTCACATACTGGAGTAGCGCCTGGAGATCCAGGTTCGCCGCCTGTCTGTTCCTTGAGGTTCTGAGTATTAACCGGTAAGGACTGCAACCCGCAGCCCGCTAACTGTCTGAAAGATAAAAATGTCTTACGCCATTGCTGCATAAATAATCGTTCAGACAAAATGGGTCATTCCGCTAACAGGCGTATTCATACAAGTTAGATGCGGAAAACCGAATCATTATTCCCTGCGAAACCGCTGATAGCAAGATGACTTTTACCATTTATCACCCGGTTACTCACAGTTTCTTCACTTTACTGAGTCGATTGCTGTAATAACAAACAAATCAGTTTGGCTTAGGTGACGGTGCCGGGTTATTCACAAAGTATAGGCACAGAAAAAGGAGTGGCGCGAATCCCGCCGCCTCATTAGAATCGCCCCCCATGAAAACTGAAACACCCACCGTAAAAATGATTGCCATCGCCGATGATGAAGCGGGGCAGCGAATCGATAACTTTTTGCGCACCCAGCTTAAGGGCGTGCCGAAAAGTATGATTTACCGCATCCTGCGCAAAGGCGAAGTGCGGGTTAATAAGAAGCGCGTCAAGCCGGAATATAAGCTGGAAGCGGGCGATGAGGTGCGCGTCCCGCCGGTGCGCGTGGCGGAGCGTGAAGAAGAGGCGGTTTCGCCGCACCTGAATAAAGTGGCGGCGCTGAGCGACTGCATCCTTTATGAAGACGATCATATCCTCGTGCTGAATAAGCCTTCCGGTACGGCGGTTCACGGCGGCAGCGGGCTGAGCTTTGGCGTCATTGAAGGGCTGCGCGCGCTGCGCCCCGAAGCACGCTTTCTCGAGCTGGTGCACCGCCTCGATCGCGATACTTCAGGCGTACTGCTGGTGGCGAAAAAACGTTCTGCGCTGCGCTCGCTGCACGAGCAGCTGCGCGAAAAGGGCATGCAGAAGGATTATCTGGCGCTGGTGCGCGGCCAGTGGCAGTCGCACATGAAGGTGGTACAGGCTCCGCTTTTGAAAAATATTCTGCAGAGCGGCGAACGCATCGTACGGGTCAATCAGGAGGGCAAACCCTCGGAAACCCGCTTTAAAGTCGAAGAGCGCTTTACTTTCGCGACGCTGGTGCGCTGCAGCCCCGTTACCGGACGCACCCACCAAATCCGCGTCCATACGCTGCACGCAGGGCATCCGATTGCGTTTGACGATCGCTACGGCGACCGCGAGTTCGACCGCCAGCTGGCAGGCACCGGGCTGAACCGCTTATTCCTGCACGCCGCCGCGCTGAAGTTTACCCATCCCGGCACCGGCGAGACGCTGCGCATTGAAGCGCCGATGGATAACGGGCTGAAAAACTGCCTGAAGACGCTACGCAACAACGCAGCGAAATAATATCCCGCGGCAGGCTCCCGGCCTGCCGCAGTTCCCTGCCTTAATAATCAGAAGTCGTACACTACGCGGACCAGGTTGGCATCACCCTGGTGATCGGTGCTGGACGTAAAGACGTGTTCATACTGCACCGAGAAGCCGTAATCCAGCTTCACGTTAACGCCCACGCCGTTGTCGATACGCTTGTAGTTGCGCCCATTAAGGTACTCAAGGCGGTCTCCCATAAAGTAGGGCTCAACGGCCTGTACGGCGAAGCTCTGAACAGGGATGGTGTATCCGGCGAAATATTCAATACCCCACGCGTCGTCGGCAAAATATTTATGGATATCGGCGTGCTTGCGCATGGTCTGTAAATAGTTCTGATACCAGCCGCCGCCGACCGAGAAAGTCCACTGATCCGGCGTCCAGCTAAGTGCGGTACCCACGATATTCTGGTTATAGTTTTTCTCTTGATTGCTGTTATTAACGCGCATTTGAGCCCGGGTGTAGTTCCACGCGGCGCCCCAGGTAAAGTCTTTAGAGAAGTGATAATCAACACCCAGCGAACCGCCGCCGTGGCGTTTGTAGTGGAGGCCGTTATTTAGGTTCAGATTGTCATCAAACAGATAGGCGGCATACAGATCGGTGTTGCCGATGCTCTCTTTATACTTGAGCATGTTTCTGGACATGTATGAACCATCGTAGTCGCCGTTAATACCGTTTCCGGGCGCCTGACCTAGCATATCGTAATCCCAGATATCCGTTTTAACACCGACAACATCGTAGTAAACGCTGTTCTGTTTACCAAAGGTGAGGGTGCCCCAGGTATCACTTTTCAATCCGGTATAGAGCATACGGCGGGTGGTGTGCGTGGTGCCTTTTTGATAGTGGTGGTCCCACTTGAAGACGCGGGGGAAATCCACACCCAGCTCGTAGTAGCTTAACCAGCTAATGTCATCGAACAGATAATAATCACTGGTGAAGCGAAAACGCGTCCCGCCGTCATAGCCGTTACGCTTGTAAGAGCCTTTATCGCCTTTGCCGCTCAGGTTCAGGGCCTGAGGACGAATACTCCCTCCGACCGTGAAATTAAGGCGGCTGAGCGGATCGCCCGCCGTAGGATCCTGTTTAATCAGGGTAATCTCGGCATAAGCGCCTGAAGAGGTGGCGCCTATTAAAGCAGCGGCCGCCGCGCATTTAGTTAAAATGTTGAAAGTTTTATTCACGGTATTTCCTTACCAGTTAAATAATTAGCGCGGTAAGGGTAAGTGTTTCCGGAAGGCTAAAATGAGATCTGAATATATTTTTCGTAACGAAATAAGTGAGATTTTGTGATCTATTGTAACAATAAGTGTGTGGTTTAAGGTTTTGAACGTATGAATGTAATTTGCAATAATATCAGGTAGTTCTTTTTTGCGCAGGAAGGCGGCTTTAAGGGCGGGGATTGCTGATGCACATAAATTAGCTGGCGGAGAAGGATAATTTCCCAGGGTTATGTCATGCTTTTACAGAGGATGCATAAACTTATTTATCTTTGTTAAATAACGAGTGTTTTCTTTTAAATCAATATAATAGAATATGTTTAGCCGCTTGGTATCGTTATGCAGTGTTCGATGACTAAGCGGCTTTTGTAAAATCCTGCTGACAGAAGCGTTAACTTAACAATGGGTTTAACGCTTCATGGCGCAGCATTTTACACAGTGCAATCAGCGGCAGTCCGATCAGCGTATTCGGATCGCGCCCGTCCAGCTTTTCGAATAGCGTAATCCCCAGCCCCTCACTCATAAAACTTCCCGCGCAGTTGAGCGGCTGCTCTTTCTGAACGTAGCGGGCAATCTCTTCATCCGTTAAGCGGCGAAAGTGAACGTCAAACGGCTCGCATTCGGTCTGGATGTGGCCGCTGGCGCTGTTGTAGAGCGCCAGACCGGTATAAAAGGTGACTATGTGACCACTGGCCTGGCGCAGCTGGGCGCGGGCGTTTTCCTCTGTGTGGGGTTTGCCGGTAATTTTACCGTCGAGCACGCACACCTGGTCGGAACCGATGATCAAATGCCGGGGATAGTCGTGGGCCAGCGCCTGCGCTTTGGCCTGGGCGAGTCGTAATACCAGCTGGCGCGGCGTTTCGCCGGGCAGGGGCAGTTCGTCAACGTTGGGTGCGGCGCACGTAAAAGGCACTTCCAGCTTTTTCAGCAGCTCGCGGCGGTAGCGGGACGTTGATGCAAGAATCAGTTGCGGCATAATTTTTTTACCTGGCTCTGGTGATCCGAATCGCGTCATTTTAAACTACTGGCCGCAATGTGTGCGAATAAATGGCAAAAGGCGCCCGCGGGTGCCTTTTTCTTTGACTCTATGACGTTACAAAGTTAATATGCGCGCCCTATGCAAAAGGTAAAATTACCCCTGACTCTTGATCCGGTTCGCACCGCTCAAAAACGCCTCGATTATCAAGGTATTTATACCCGCGATCAGGCCGAGCGCGTCGCCGAGTCTGTGGTCAGTGTGGACAGCGATATTGAATGCGAAATGACATTTGCTATCGACAACCAGCGCCTCGCCGTTATTAAAGGTGATGCAAAGGTTGACGTGAC
>NZ_CAJYMB010000069.1 GCF_913775985.1 uncultured Pluralibacter sp.
GAAGGCCGAGCCGGCGCAGGCCCTGCTGCATCAGGCTATCTATCAAAGTATTACGCCGGGATACCACATGAATAAAAAGCACTGGATAAGCGTGCACGGCGGCGGAGAAATCACCGCCGAACTGCTGGAATCGCTGATAGACGACTCGCGGGATCGGGTGATTGATACCCTGCCCCTGCGCGTGCAGCAGCGCCTTAGCCCGCGCTAGCGACGCGCGCCTTTACTCAGGCTTTTTGCAACAAATCGGATAAGTGTTATCACATTTTTCCCCTTATCATTTTCCCCCGTTACCTGTACTCTGCTCCCACTAAATGCGCCACAACGCGCTGTTTCTATTGAGGAGTTATTATGGATATCATCTCTGCTGTTAAGAAACGCTACTCCACCAAAGCGTTTGATGCTGCTAAAAAACTGACCGCTGAACAGGCTGAAAACCTGAAAACCCTGCTGCAATACAGCCCGTCCAGCACCAACTCGCAGCCGTGGCACTTTATCGTCGCCAGCACCGACGCAGGCAAAGCGCGGATCGCTAAATCCACCGCGGAAGGCTACGTGTTCAACGAGCGTAAGATCCTCGACGCCTCCCACGTGGTGGTGTTCTGCGCGAAAACCGCGATGGACGACGAGTGGCTGCAAAAGGTACTGGATCAGGAAGATGCCGATGGGCGCTTCGCCACGCCGGAAGCGAAAGCCGGCAACAACAAAGGCCGGGTATTCTTTGCCGATATGCACCGCAAAACCCTGAAAGATGACGATCAGTGGATGCAGAAGCAGGTCTACCTCAACGTCGGCAACTTCCTGCTGGGCGTTGGCGCAATGGGCCTGGACGCGGTGCCAATTGAAGGCTTCGACGCGGCGGTGCTGGATGCCGAATTCGGTCTGAAAGAGAAAGGCTACGCCAGCCTGGTTATCGTTCCGGTCGGCCATCACAGCCAGGAAGATTTCAACGCCGCCCTGCCTAAATCACGCCTGCCGCTCTCCGTTACCCTGACGGAAATCTAAGCGCAGCGGCCCGGCCAGACGCGCCGGGCTCAATTACGCCTGCTTATCCAGCCATGCCAGCGCCCGTTCGCTTTCCTCATCCGTGGGCAAATACACCAGCATCCGTGCACCATCGCGCGGTGCGGAATACCAGTACATCTGCTGCAAATTGAAGCGGCCCAGCTGCGGGTGATTAAATGTTTTAATCTGATTCTCCACGCCCCGCACGTCGTAGCGCTGGTGCCAGAGCGCTTCAAATTCTGAAGACGCGGCAAAAAAACGCGCCAGCTTCTCTTCCCATTCAGGATCGCCCGGGTGTCCGGCCATCGCCGCGCGAAAATAGGATACAAAGGTCGGTAGCACGTCCTGATTGGCGATGCGGCTGCGCCAGGCGTCGTGCGTTAAATAGAGATAAATACAGTTGCGATCCGCCTCATCGAGCGCCGCGAAATCAACACCCATCAGGCGGCAAAAGCTGTCATTCCACGCGACGATATCGAAATTTGGCCGCTGAATACTGGCGGGCTGCGGCATCAGGCTGTCGAGCAACCGCCGGGTACCGCTGCTAATCCCTTCGCATTGAACTGCCGGATGCGACTCCGGCGGCGTCAGCCCGGCCAGCGTAAACAGGTGGCGGGTTTCCAGCGGACTGCACTGGAGCGCGCGGGCGACCGCCTCCAGCACCGCGGCGGAGGGATGGACATCCCTGCCCTGCTCAAGCCACGTATACCAGGTCACGCCGACGTCGGCGAGCATCGCCACCTCCTCGCGGCGCAGCCCCGGCGTGCGCCGCCGCCCGCTGCTCGGCAGCCCCAGCCGCAGAGGATCGAGACTTTTGCGCCGGGCGCTGATCGTCAACAGCTATTACCGTATCGGCATGCGCGATATTGACGCCCGGGACGCCGGGGCCGGCAGCGCAATTCTGAGCACCGTACAGCAGGCTACCCTCGGCCTCGGACCGGCGCTGCTGGGCAGCCTCTTTCTGGCGCTGGCAGATAGCGGTAGTGGAATCACCGCGATGACAGGCACGCTGGGGATGGAAATGGCAATGATGCTGCTGCTGGTTACGCTTGCCGTATGCTACCGGCATCATCTGCACGCAGAACGCATTATTCCCGGCAAATGAACGATTTTTGCCACAAAATCCCCCTGTATTTGCATCTTATCTCTACAGCCGTCATCATACGCGCTGCTATATAAGGAGACGTTATGCAGGAGTTATTACTAAAAATCCAGGCGATGGGCATTGATGTGAACCACACCACGTCACTGATCATCCGCTTTGGCATCATCGCACTGACCGCCATCGTGCTGCACATTATTCTGCACCGCGTGGTGTTAAGAACCTTTGAAAAACGCGCTACCGCCAGCAGCCACCTGTGGCTGCAAATCATCACCCAGAATAAGCTGTTTCACCGCCTCGCCCTGCTGCTGCAGGGGATCGTGGTGCAGGTTCAGGCCGAGCTGTGGCTGGAAAAAGGCACCGAAGCGCACGGGATCCTGCTGACCTGCGCGCAGCTGTGGGTCATGCTCTACTCGCTGCTGTCCTTTTTCTCGCTGCTGGACGTTATTCTCAACCTGTCGCGCCGCTTCCCGTTCGCCGCGCACCTGCCGCTGAAAGGCATCGTGCAGGGGATTAAGTTAATCGGCGCCATTCTGGTCGGGATTTTGATTATCTCCCTGCTGCTGGGCCAGTCGCCGGCGATACTGATAAGCGGCCTGGGCGCGATGGCCGCGGTGTTAATGCTGGTGTTTAAAGACCCGATCCTCGGGCTGGTGGCGGGTATCCAGCTGTCGGCAAACGACATGCTGCGCCTCGGAGACTGGCTGGAGATGCCGAAATACGGCGCCGACGGCGCGGTCACCGATATTGGGCTAACCACGGTCAAGGTACAGAACTGGGATAACACCATCACTACCATCCCCACCTGGTCGCTGGTTTCCGACTCGTTCAAAAACTGGAGCGGGATGTCTGCCTCCGGCGGGCGGCGCATCAAGCGCAGCATCAGCGTGGACACTACCAGCATCCACTTCCTCGGCGACGAGGAGCAGCAGCGGCTGATTCAGGCGAAGCTGCTCAAGCCCTATCTTGACAGCCGCAGCCAGGAGATCAGCGCCTGGAATCAGGAGAACGGCAGCGGCGACTCCATTCTGAACCAGCGCCAGCTGACCAACATCGGCACCTTCCGCGCCTATCTGAATGAGTACCTGGTTAACCATCCGCGCATCCGCAAAGATATGACCCTGATGGTGCGCCAGCTGGCACCGGACGCCAACGGGCTGCCGATTGAGATTTACTGTTTCACCAATACGGTGGCCTGGCTGGAGTATGAGGCGATTCAGGCGGATATTTTCGACCACATCTTCGCGGTGGTAGAGGAGTTCGGCCTGCGCATTCACCAGACGCCGACCGGCAACGATATCCGCTCGCTGGAAAACGCCTTTAAGCCGTAAGGCGTATCTCCGCCCGGTAACGAAAAAGCCCCCGCGAGAACAGTCTCGCAGGGGCTTTTTTATGCCGCGCGGTTAGCCCTGGCGGGGGCGGCGCAGCGACTTAAAGGCCACAAACAGCACCAGCACCCACATCGGCAGCAGGATCGCCGAGGTGCGCATGCCGTCGATGGTCAGCATCAGAATAAAAACCATCAGCATAAAGGCGATACACAGGTAGTTGCTTGCCGGAGAGAACAGCGCGCGAAACTTCGGCTCGCGCCCCTTGCGGCGCTGGGCGGCGCGAAATTTCAGGTGCGCGAGGCAGATCATCACCCAGTTCAGCAGCAGGGTCGCCACCACCAGCGCCATCAGCAGGCCGAGGGCGTCCTGGGGCAGCACGTAGTTAATCACCACCACCAGCGAGGTTACGGCTCCCGACAGCAGCAGCGAATTGACCGGCACGCCGCGGCGGCTGACGCGGGTAAGAAAGGTCGGAGCGTTGCCCTGGATGGACAGGCCGAACAGCATCCGGCTGTTGGAGTAAACGCCGCTGTTGTATACCGATAGCGAAGCCACCAGAATGACGAAGTTCAGCGCGGACGCGACGATATTGCTGTCAAGATCGTGGAAAATCATCACAAACGGGCTGCTGTCCGGCTTGATATTGATCCACGGATAGAGCGACAGCAGCACCACCAGCGAGCCGATATAGAACAGCAGGATGCGGTACACCACCTGGTTAACCGCTTTGGGAATGGATTTCTGCGGGTCCTGCGCTTCCGCGGCGGTGATCCCCACCAGCTCCAGACCGCCGAAGGAGAACATGATCACCGCCAGGGAGAGGATCAGGCCGTGCCAGCCGGTGGCCTGAAAGCCGCCGTGCTTCCACAGGTTGTCGAAACCCACCTGCTTGCCGCCGTGACCGCTGAACAGCAGCCACAGGCCGAAGCCGATCATGCCGATAATCGCCAGTACTTTGATCAGCGCGAACCAGAACTCGGTTTCCCCGTACAGGCGCACGTTCACCAGGTTGATGGCGTTGATAATGATGAAGAACGCGGCGGCCCAGATCCAGGTCGGGACATCCGGCAGCCAGTACTGCATGTAGATCCCGGCGGCGGTGAGCTCCGCCATCCCTACCAGCACGAACATCACCCAGTAGTTCCAGCCGGAGAGAAAACCGGCGAACGGCCCCCAGTACTTATAGGCAAAATGGGCAAACGAGCCGGAGACGGGCTCCTCAACCACCATTTCGCCGAGCTGGCGCATAATCAGAAAGGCGATGATACCGGCGATGGCGTAGCCGAGAATAACGGCAGGCCCGGCAATCTGAATTGCGGGGCCGATACCGAGGAATAAGCCAGTGCCGATAGCACCGCCGAGGGCGATAAGCTGAATATGGCGGTTGTGCAGACCGCGCTGAAGCGTCGGCTGTGACTCCGACACGGCATCCTCAGGTTGGGTTCTGGATGCTAATGACGCGTTTTTCACGTCGTTCCCCTGTTGTATTTTTACAGAAGGGGCACCTTTTAACACTTCATCCGACGCGCCGCAAGTGTCGTCCCGGCAGGCTGCTGCCGGGACGCGGGTGGCGTTATCAGAAATCGTAGCTCATGGAGACCTTCACCGTGCGCGGATCGCCCTGGTAAAGGTAGCCGGAGTTGTCATTCGATCCGGACCAGTATTTCTTGTTGGTGACGTTCTCAAGCCCGACGCGCCATACCATCTCGTTGCCGTCAGCGTTGACGCGGGTGCGGTAGCGCAACCCGAGGTCGAGGGTGGTGTAATCGCTGAGCTTCTTATGGTTGGCCGCGTCGGCGTACTGGGAACCGGTGTGGTTGACCCGGGCGGTGGCGGTCAGGCCGTCGACCGGCTTGATGTCGTACTCCGCCCCGAGCACCCCGTAGAAGCGCGCCACGCCCACCGCGGTGTTGCCGTCATTCACGCCGCCGGCGGTTTTGCGCATCTGCGGATCGATCCAGGTGGCGCTGCCGTTCAGGCGCAGGCCGAGCACCGGCTCGCCGAACACGTTCAGCTCCACGCCGCGGTGACGCTGTTCGCCGTTGAGGCCGAAGTAGCCCGCGCTGTCGGTAATAGCCAGCGGCTTCTTGATCTCAAACAGCGCCAGCGAGCCGCCGATGCGGCCGTAATCCACTTTGGCGCCGATCTCGTTCTGCTTCGAGTGCATGATGCCGACGCTTTCGCCCTTGTTGATCACCGAGTCGTTCAGCGGCGCCCGGGTGCCGGGCTGCAGCGCTTCGGTGTGGTTAGCGTACAGGGACAGGCTTTCCCACGGCTTGTACACCAGGCCGTAGGTCGGCATCCAGCGGCTGTCGGTAAAGTGCGAGCTGCTGTCCTCGCGCCCGGTCTTATTGCTGTAGCCGCGCACAATCACCGTCTGGTAGCGCGCCGCGCCGGTCAGCAGCACCTTGTCATTAAACAAGCCCAGGGTGTCGCTCAGCAGCCAGCCCTGCGTGCGCTGGCGTCCGGTGGTGAGCGGATCGTGATAGTCGCCGCCGAAGAAGGAGTTGTCCGGCTTATCAACGTTGTGATTATCGTAGATGTTGGTATGCGGCAGCACGGTCGCCATCCGCCACGCGGTTTTGTCTTTCAGGATCCGCGCCGAGTAGCCGACGTTGACCTTGTGGCTTATCGGGCCGGTATCGAAGTTGCCGCGAATGCCGCCCATGCCGCTCCAGCCGTCGGTAATGCGGTTGGTATCCATGCGGCTGACGGTGGCGTCGCCGTCGCGGTTAAGCAGCTTCGGGGTGCTGTAGGTGCCGGTTTCGTGAGCGTGCTGGCCGCCGAACGCGGCGTAGGTGGTCCAGCTGTCGGTCAGGTCGTATTCGGCCTTCGCCATGCCGAACTCGCTCTCCATGTCGCTGTAGCCCCACTTCTGCCCGTAGTTTTTCCGGTTATTCGGCACTTTCGGCACAAAATCCACCCCGCCGGTGTTGAGGCCCATCTCGCCGCCGTGGAAAGTTTTCTTCTGGTAACCCAGATCGAGGGAGGTGCGCAGGCGATCACCGCGATAGTCCAGCGCCGCGGAGGCAAGGGTGGTGCGGCTGCGCTCATCGTCCAGCACCCCGTCGCCCTCGCGGTGCACCAGGTTGACCCGCGCGCCGTACTGGCCGCTGTCGCCAAAGCGGCGGCCCACGTCCAGCGTGCCGCCTACCTGAGATTTAGAGGTGTAGTCCACACCGACGCTGGTGACCGGCGTATCTTCCGCCCGCTTCGGCTCCAGGTTAATCAGCCCGCCAACGCCGGAGCTGGAGGCACCGTTCACCAGGCTGTTAGCGCCTTTGAAGATCTCCACCCGATCCAGCATCTGGGTGTCCACCACCTGGCGCGGCACGATGCCCGGCAGGCCGCCGAAGGTCATGTCGTCGCCGTCAAAAATAAAGCCGCGAATGCGGTAGGACTCGCCGAAGTTGCCGAAGCCCTGCACCGGCTGCACGCCCGCATCGTTACGCACCACGTCGGCGATGGTTTTCGCCTGCTGGTCTTTAATCAGTTTTGAGGTGAAGCCGATAACGTTGAACGGCACGTCCATCGCCTTCTGCTCGCCGAGCATGCCGAGGCGGCCGCCGTGGGCTATCTGCCCGTCGAGAAACGCCGGGACCAGCTGGTCGCCGCCGGGTTTAAAATCGCTGCCTTCCGTGGCCTGTACAACCAGAGTCTCTTCTGCTGGTTTGCCCGCGACACCGTCGGCGGCGCTGGCAGAGTAAGTCACCGCGCCGGCAGCCAGCGCGAGGAGCGTTTTGCGAAAGGCAAACGCGTTGATAGAGGTATTTTGCATAATGGATTCTAACGAGACAAAGGAGAAAAAATGGCCCGCTGGCGGGCCACGGTAGCGTTTACAACTCGGTAATTCAGTTCAGGGCGATGCGCACGACGCTGTCGAGGCCGCTGGCGCTGTGGTCTTTATTAAGAGACTGCTTCACGGTGACGAACAGGGTCTGGCCGTCGGCGGAGAGCAGCAGGCTGTTCGGATTCGGCTTCAGATCCCAGCTCTTTTTCACCGCGTAGGAGGTGGCGTCGAGGCTCAGGACTTTGCCGGACTCGCGCTGGGCAATGTAGATCTCATGGCGTTTAGGGTTAAACACCACGCCCAGCGAGTCGCCCACATCGAGCTGTTTGATGACTTTGCCGCTGTGAATATCCAGCACCAGCGTAGTTTTGGCCTTGCTGTTGTCGGTCACGAACAGGCGGCCGGTATCGCGGTCTTCGGCAATATTGAGCAGCAGCGCGGGCTTATCGCCCAGCGGCTTCCAGCGGTGCTCGATGCGGTTAGTGCGCGGATTAATCACCAGCAGCTCGCCGCCGCCGTTGGCAACGTAAATGCGGCCGGTGGCCTCCGAATAGTGGAAGCCGGTCATCCATTTACCGGTGTTTTTAATGCGGGTTTTCAGCTTCAGGGTTTTGGCATCCAGCACCCAGATCAGCGCCGGATCGGCCACCGCGCCAACGTACAGGTTGTCGTTATGCACCAGCAGCTGGCGCGCGCCGTAGGGCAGACCCTTTTCATTACGCTCCGGGAACAGCGCCCGGCCGCGCACTTTGCCGTCGGCGGTATTAATGGCGGTGACGCCGCCGTCAAGGGTGTTGCTGACGTACAGCGTGCTGCCGTCCGGAGAAATGGCTGCGGCGAAGTCTTTTAAATCGGTATAGGTCACGCCTGTGGTTTTGAGGGTTGCCGGATCGAGCTTGTACACCGCCCCGCCCTGCACGTCCTTAAAGCCTTCCGAGCTGGCAACGTACAGCGCGTCGCCTTTTGCGCCCGGTGCCATTTCATACAGGCCCTGCGCCAGCTCGCGCTTCACAATGTTCTCCGCTGCGGGCGCGGTTTTTTCTGCCCGCGGCGGCGTCTGCGCGGTGGACGTACCGTGGGCGGCGCAGCCGCCGAGGGCCAGCGCGAGGGCAATAAGGGAAAGCTTAAGCTTCATCGGACAATCCTTGCAAAAGAATAATGAAAACGAGAACTATACGCATTATCTTTTGTTGTTCAAGTGCGTTTCAAAATTTATATTTAATCAAGACATGCCCTTCTTTCACGCGGGGCGAGCGCCGCATAACAGGCTGCCGGCATCGGCTATGGCGACCTAAGTGAAACCTCGATTCACTCGTACTGCATACTTAACACATAAGCACGGCTAAGAATGGACTATAAAAAATCAAAAAGTAATGTTATTACATATTTATAAGACTTTTTGTTATACAACATCAGGAGATACGCGCTATGACAGCAGTAACCGTTGTTTACTTTTCCGGATATGGCCACACCAGACTGATCGCCGAAACCGTCGCCGAAGGCGCTCAGGCCGCGCTAGTCGAAATCGATGGGCAGGGCGACATCACCGAGGCCCAGTGGGAGCAGCTGCAGCAGTCAGACGCCATTATCTTTGGCGCCCCCACCTACATGGGCGGCGCGCCGTGGCAGTTTAAGAAGTTTGCCGACGCGTCATCACGCATCTGGGCGGTGCGCGGCTGGCAGGACAAAATTTTCGGCGGCTTTACCAATAGCGCCAGCCTCAACGGCGACAAGCAGGTGACGCTCATCTCGCTGCAGACCCTTGCCTCGCAGCACGGCGGGATCTGGGTGAGCCTCGGCCAGCTGCCCGCCAACAAGCTCGCGTCAACCCGCGAGGAAGCTAACAGCCTCGGCGGCTCGGTAGGCCTGCTGGCGCAGTCGCCTTCCGACGCGGGGGCCGATAAAATCCCATCCGGGGATTTAGAGAGCGCAAAAGCCTACGGCAAGCGCGTGGCGGAGATTGCCGCCCGTCTGAAATAGTGTTTGCTGCGCCGGGCCGTTCGGGCCCGGCGTAGGATCAGAACTGATACTGTTCGGCTAGAATATTGGCAAACATGCCGCCATCGACGTAAATATTGCTGCCTTTCAACCACGCGGAGCGGCTGCTCAGCAGGAAAGTGACCACCGAGGCTATTTCTTCCGCTTCGCCCGCCCGGCCAATAATAGACATATCGTCTTTTACCCGCTTGCCCATCGTCTGAACAAAGTCATCCAAAATTGGGGTTTTTACCGGCCCGGGGCTGACGGCGTTCATGCGGATCCCGCGCGCCTGCCAGCGGAAGCGGTTCTGCATCGTCCAGACAATCAGCGCTTCTTTAGTAAACGGGTAGGTACTCTCCGCCGTCATACTGTTGTCGCGGATAAAATCAACAACCCCGTCAAAGGTGAGCGACTCGGCCTTTTTGATAAGCGGCAGCGACTCGCGCCAGTTATAGCCGGACAATGAAGCGAGATTCACCACAGAGGCACCCTCTGCAAGTTTCTCAATGGCTCCCAGTGCGAAGTACTTCAGACCGACGAGATTGACAGCGAGGATGTTATTGGCGCTCTGGGTTGGCGGCAGTCCGGCAATGTTACCCAGCGCGCTGGCACCCTCGGGCAGCGCGGCAATGGCGCGATCGATGGACGCTTTATCGGACAGATCGGCCTGGATAAATTCAGCGACCTCAAAATCAGGCGCTTTAATGTCAACGCCAATAACCTTACCGCCATTTTTAATAATGTCTTTTGCTGTCTGCGCGCCAATACCGGACGATGCGCCGGTGATAATCACGGTTTTGTTTTCAAACATATGACCTCCGCTGTGTAATAAATGATGAGATAACATCACAAAGAATAACATCACGTCAAGAAGGGCTTTTTGCATTGACTGCGGTTTTGGCAGCGCGTTGCTGAGCGGCAGTGTTTTTTAGCAGGGAGGTACAAAGTAAGTCAGCACTGAACCTTAATAACGCGGGCAATTTCTCATTTTTTCGCAGTGTATATCAGAATTGAAAATAAAATTAAAAATCATATAGTTGTATAAAAATACCACCTCTTCTGCGTTAAGCTACTGACCGAAAGCTATCCGCGCCAGGCCGAGAGCACAATGACAACCAGTGCAAAAATCGCGGTTGTACCCCACGCGTATTCTGGCCAATAGCTTCCAGCTAACGAGCCAAAACAAACAATTAGAATGATGCAAACGGCGATATTAACTAAATATCTTAACTGCCAGCGTAACCATCTCTTAAAGAAGCTCATGATGTAATCCGCATAATAGATTCAGCCACATTTTGCTCTGACGAGATAGCACGTAATATTGGAGGATTTCTTTCGATAATTTTCTCAATTAAGAAATATAGTATCTCAATTTTTTCGTGATATAACGCATTATAAAAAATGCCATCACGCAGTTTCAGTCGCTGTGCGGCATCAGCAGCGTCCTGAACGACACCATATAAATCAGCAAAAGATACAGCCCAAGTAGAGTACTTAAACATTTTACTTTCGATAGTTGTAGTTAGGCTGAATGAATAAACAGCCGATGATGTAATTCCTGCACTCACCCCCTGCTTAGTTAATGACCCAATAGCAAACTTCGCCTCCATCTTTGTCAGATTTTTAACTAATCGCTGAACTTTAGTTAAATCGTGATGCTCATCATAATTTTGCAAAAGTAACGCGACATAAACTTTCATCATAAAGTTAATAACGTTTTCATTACGTGCGAGACGTGTAAGTGACGTCAAAAATCTAATATCCTCAGATTTCTGATTCGCACAAACATCCCGATAGTTGTCAGTAAAACAGCTGGTATAATAAATAGCCCTGCCGACACCGGACTTAATTTTCTTAGCTTGTTATATAACACCATCAGCAACCCCAGCTAAAGATTTATCAAGCGTAGTCGCTAAGTATTCATCGGCCTGGAGTCCTGATAATATCTGAGAGTTACTGTACATATCTTGGCTATAGAACTCAAAACTATTGGACGATAATTAAATGTGTTTTGTTAACGATATTCTGATGCAGTACAAAACTCAAGTTTCATTAATCCCAAAACAGTCCTGCCGCCCCGGACGGCAGGGCCATATTAACTTAGCTGACCAAATCCCCCGCCTCAGAAAGGGCAATCCGCAGGCTCTCGCCGTTTTCACTTAACAGCTCGCGGGCGCGCCACGCGTCGAGGCCGCTCAGCAGCATCAGAATCGCCGTGCGGCAGTGGTTGTTACACTGCCCCAGCGCGGTTTTAGCCTCGGCGCGGCCGCAGCCAGCGGCTTCCATCACGATGGCGATCTGCCGCTCCTGCCAGCGGGTGCTGCTGGGGGCTAAATCGACCCGCATGTTGCCGTACACCCGGCCACAGCGCACCGCCAGCGCCGTAGTGAGCATGTTTAATACCTGCTTTTGCGCCATGTGCGCCTTCGGGGTGTTGTAGCCCGCCACTACTTCCGGCCCGGTCTGAGGCAGAATCGCGATGGTCGCCAGCTGCGCCGCTTCGGTGTTTTCCTGTTCGCTGATCAGCGCCACTGTCGATCCCAGGGACCAGGCGTAGCGCATCGCGCCCCACAGCCACGGCGTTTTGCCGCTGACGCTCAGGGCTACCAGCATGTCATTTTCGCTAAAGGCGATGGCCTGCAAATCTTTCATGCCCCGGTCGTAATCCCCCGCTACACCGTCGATGGTTTGCATCATTGACAGCGCGCCGCCGGCAATCAGCGCCATCAGGGAGTGCTTGTTGTCCGGGGCGAACTCGCCGGCGGCCAGCACCGCGGCGCGCCCGGAGGCACCCGCGCCGGCCAGCACGACTCGCCCCCCGCGCCCGACAACAGCGGTGGCGCCGTCCACGAGGCGGGTAATTTCCGGCAGGCAGGCCGCCACCGCATCGGCGATCTTGCGATCGTCATTGTTGATCAGTTCCAGCATGTCGCGGGTGGCGAGACGGTCAATATTTGCCGTGGCGGCATTGCGGCGCGCCGAAGCCGAAGCGGCAGGATTACTGCGCATAATCACCTCCATTCACTGTGGTTTTAGCGTCACTATAAGTAAATTGTGCGCAGCTGCCTGCGAGTAGGGTCACGCTTCTCCCGCCGTCCCCGGATTTCTTCGTTTTCAGCGCCTTTATGAAACGCGCCCTTTCGGTAATAATGGCCCTTTCCCGGCAATATAAGGCTCAGCATGAGCAACGCTACCTCTCCCCCGGCGCAGCAAAAGCCGCCCATGAAGCTCGGCACCCGGGTTTCGCTGATGGTCTGTGGCGTGGTGGGCGCCGTCCTGCTGCTGGTCTGGAGCCTGTGGCTGGTGCAGATTGGCCACGCCACCCGCGACGGCGTTAAAGAAACCGCCCTCGCCGTGGCCCGCACGCTGGCGGACTCGCCGGAGGTCAGGCGCGGCCTTACCCTGCCGCCCCGCAATAACCCCATCCAGTCGTTGACCGAGGCCGTCAGGCAGCGCAACGATCTGCTGTTCGCGGTGGTCACCGACATGCGCGGCGTGCGCTACTCCCATCCCAACCGACAGATCATCGGCCAGCGCTTTATCGGCGACGATTTAACGCCGGCGCTGGCGGGTAAAGAGAATGTCTCGGTTAATCACGGCGTGCTGGCCCAGGCGCTGCGGGTATTCACCCCGATTTACGATGACCAGCACCGCCAGATTGGCGTGGTGGTGGTGGGCATTTCGCTGGCGAAGGTTGATGAGCAGGTAAGCGAGAGCCGCTGGAGCATGCTGTGGAGCGGCCTGTTCGGCGTGCTGGCCGGTGCGCTCGGCATCGCCGCGCTGGTGCGGGTGCTCAAACGCCTGCTGCTGGGGCTGGAGCCGTGGGAGATAACCATGCTGTTCAAGCAGCGCCAGGCGATGCTCCAGTCCCTGCGGGAAGGGGTTATTGCCGTAGACGCCAAGGGGCGGATGACGGTAATAAACCACGCCGCGCGCAAGATGTTGCTCTCCGCGCCGGAAGACCACGCGGGCGAGGACGCGGGCCAGCGGATGCTGCTCGACGCCCTGCGGGAAGTACTCGCCAGCGGCAGGCCGCTCAAAGATCTGGAGATGGGCTGCAACGGGCGGCTGCTGCTGTGTAACATCGCCCCGGTGCGCAGCCAGGGCACGACTATCGGCGCCATCAGCACCTTCCGCGATAAAACCGAAGTCAGCCAGCTGCTGCAGCGCCTCGACGGCATGGTCAACTACGTGGACGCCCTGCGCACCACCTCGCACGAGTTTATGAACAAGCTGCACGTGATCCTCGGCCTGCTGAGCATGAAAAGTTACGATCAGCTGGAGCGCTACGTGCTGCAGACCGCCGAAACTTACCAAAGCGATATTGGCGCCATTCAGCACCAAATCAAATCGCCGGTAGTGGCGGGCTTCCTGCTGGGCAAAATCAGCCGGGCCAAGTCGCGCGGCGCGCGGCTGAACATCGCCGCAGAGAGCCGGGTGCCGGATAACGCCAACGAGAAGCAGGTCACGGTGCTGGTGACGGTGCTGGGCAACCTGATTGAAAACGCGCTGGACGCGATG
>NZ_CAJYMB010000070.1 GCF_913775985.1 uncultured Pluralibacter sp.
GCCACGCGGGTAAGCAGCGGCGAGAGCAGCGCCATCAGCAGAAATATTTTGATTATCCACACGTAGCTAAAACCGCTCAGCAGGAACGTGAGGAAAATAGTTTGCGCGGTGAGGATGTCCTGAAAGCCGGGGACGTGAAACAGCGCAATGACGATAAAAAAGACCACCAGAAAAGCCCATACCGGCAGCACCAGGCGCTTAAAGCGGGAGAGAATATAAGGTTTTAGTTTTACGCTGGTTTTTCCGGAGGTGTAGTACGACATACCGGAAACAAACACCATCATGGGCACGTCGAACGTTCTTATCTGGAACAGCGTGTTGGGCGGATCGACGTGGGCGAACATAATTAACAGTATTCCGATAAACCGCATTAGATCAATTGTCGTATTTCGACTCATTTCAGTTACCCCGATGATTCACAGATATACCCGTCATACTTCACGCGGCTCGCATATCAGGTGCGTTAGCAAGCAGCGCCAGTTGTCAGATTGAGAAATTATAATTTTATTTTTCGATGATGGTGCAGACAGTAGCAGAGCGGTTCAATAATTTATTATTTAGCATGGTTGCTTTATATCTTCAAGTACATGCTTATATTTTAAATAAAAGTTGATAGCCAGTATTTACACACTGTTTGTAGATGTATAAATCCTGATGAATACAGATAAAATCAATAGTTACAGTGGGTAATACACTTTTCTGTCTATAAAATAAACACGATTATATCTTTTGCTTATATTATTATCTTACGCCGCGACGCAGTTGGTTACATTTATAATCACTCCGCAGTTTGTTTATCCCGCAATTAAATAACATGCCACAGTCTTATTCTTTATTTAGCGCCATAATAATTCTTCGGAATAAGTGATAATATTCCCGCAAAAATCACACGCCGTCCGCGGCGGCAAAACGGATTGAGCCATCGGGCCGCTGCCGCTATAGTTCATCATCAGCCGTCGCAGCACCCGGAGGAGACATTCATGCAACCTGACGACAAATCACTTTTTCTTGACGCCATGGAGGATGTCCAGCCCCTGAAAGTCCGCAGCGAAACCCGCTGGCAGCCGCAGCGCAACGTCCGCCCGCGGCAGGAGCTGGACGCCCTGCAGCTGGATAACCCGCTGACCACCGGCTTTCTGGATATTCTTCCCCTCGACACGCCGCTGGAATTCAAACGTGAAGGGCTGCAAAGCGGCGTGCTGGACAAGCTGCGGCTGGGTAAATACGGCCAGCAGGCCAGCCTGAACCTGCTGCGCCGCCCGGTTGAGCAGTGCCGGCAGATGCTGTTTGCTTTCATTCATCAGTCTCTGCACGACGGACTGCGCAACGTGCTGATCGTCCACGGCAAGGGCCGGGAAGAGGGCGCCCACGCCAATATTGTGCGCAGCTATCTTGCCCGCTGGCTCACCGAGCTGGACGCGGTGCAGGCTTACTGCTGCGCGCTGCCGCACCACGGCGGCAGCGGTGCCTGCTACGTGGCGCTGAAAAAATCCCCCCAAGCCAGGCTGGATAACTGGGAGCGGCACGCCAAGCGCAGCCGCTAGCGCAGCAGCAGCGTCAACTCCCGGGCGGCTTTTTGCAGCTCGGGAAGCACCCGTTCCAGCATCTCGCAGGACGGCATCTGCGCCGCGTGAACGCCAACATTTAGCGCTGCCACCGCGTGTCCGCTGGCGTTAAACAGCGGCACTGCCAGCGAGCGCAGCCCCATCTCCAGCTCCTGATCGTTAAGCGCGTAGCCCTGCTGGCGTATCTGCTTCAGCTCGCTGCGCAGCGCGCTGACCGAATCCACCGTCTGCGGCGTATAGCGGATCATCGTGACCCGCCCGAGCATAGCGTTCAGCGTCTCTTCCGGCTGATAGCTCAGCAGCACCCGCCCCATTGACGTTGCCCAGGCCGGCAGGCGGCTGCCGATATCCAGATCGATAGTCATGATCCGCGAGCTTGACGCCCGGGCGATATACAGAATGTCGTCCCCGTCGAGGGTGGCGATAGAGCATGACTCGTTCAGCATGTCGCTCAGATGCTTCAGCACCGGCTGCGCCGAGCGCGCCAGCGGCGTGGAGGCCAGCCAGGCGTGGCCCAGTGCCAGCACCCGCGGGCGCAGCTGAAAGTTTCTGCCGTCTTCGGCGTATACAAATCCCAGCTTGCCGAGGGTATACAGGCAGCGGCGCACCGCGGCGCGGGGAATACCGGTTTTCAGGCTTATTTGCGAAATGGAGAGCAGCGGGCGCTGGGGGGTAAAAGCCTGCAGCACCTCCAGCCCACGCGCCAGCGAAGCCATAAAATTAGGATCGCCCTTAAACGGATCGCTCTCGCTGTTCAGGACATCGTCGGGATGGCGGGTCATGTTACACCTCTGAATCTGTCATTGATCACATTATTGCAACAAACATAACCTACGTTCGATTATCGCACAACATTTCGATTATCGCCCTTGACCCGCCCTGTTGCGCAGGTCACATTTTGGGGAAACAACGTACAGCTGTGCGATAAGCGCACCGCAAGGAGCAACCTGATGATCGACAAAAGCGTTGAGTCGCTGGAGCAGGCCGTCGCCGGGATCCCCGACGGCGCCACCATCATGATCGGCGGCTTCGGCCCCGCCGGACAGCCCACTTATCTGATTGATGCCCTGATAGCCCAGGGCGCCCGCCACCTCACCATCATCAACAACAACGCCGGCAACGGCGAAATTGGCCTTGCCGCGCTGCTGAAAGCGGGCCGGGTGCGCAAAATGATCTGCTCTTTTCCACGCCAGGTGGACTCGCAGATTTTTGATGACCTCTACCGCCGCGGGGAAGTGGAGCTTGAGCTGGTGCCGCAGGGCAACCTGGCCTGCCGCATTCAGGCTGCCGGCTCCGGGCTGGGGGCGGTGTTTACACCCACCGGCTACGGCACGCCGCTGGCGGAAGGCAAAGAGATCCGCGAAATCGACGGCCGCCAGTACGTGCTGGAGTACCCAATCCGCGCCGATTACGCCCTGATCAAGGCCCATCACGCTGACCGCTGGGGCAACCTGGTGTACCGCAAAGCGGCGCGCAATTTCGGTCCGATCATGGCCCCGGCCGCAACGACAACGGTGGCCGAAGTCTCGGAACTGGTGCCGCTGGGTTCCCTTGACCCCGAAGCGATTATCACGCCGGGCATCTTCGTCCAGCGCGTCTTCTCCCTGCAGCATCTGACCGCCGCCAAAAGCGCCTGAGGAGCACCATCATGCAAAAGTTAACCCGCGATGAAATGGCAAAACGCGTGGCGCAGGATATTCCCGACGGCGCCTACGTTAACCTCGGGATCGGCCTGCCGACCCGCATCGCTAACTACTTGCCCGCCGACAAAGAGATTTTCCTGCACAGCGAAAACGGCCTGCTGGGCATGGGACCGAAGCCGCAGCCCGGTGAAGAAGATCCGGAGCTGATTAACGCCGGGAAAGAGTTCGTCACGCTGCTGCCCGGCGGCTGCTTTTTCCACCACGGCGACTCTTTCGCCATGATGCGCGGTGGCCATCTCGATATCTGCGTGCTGGGCGCTTATCAGGTCTCGGCCCGGGGCGATCTTGCCAACTGGAGCACCGGCGCGCCGGACGCAATCCCGGCGGTGGGCGGCGCGATGGATCTCGCTATCGGCGCCCGGGACATATACGTGATGATGGATCACCTGACCCGCGACGGACAGTCGAAGCTGGTGGAGCACTGTACTTATCCGCTCACCGGCGTGGGCTGCGTCAGCCGTATTTATACCGATCTGGCGGTGATCGATATCACCGCCGACGGCCCGGTGGTGCGCGAGATTTTTAACGATCTCTCTTTTGATGAACTGCAGCGTATTACCCCGGTGGCGCTGACTTTTGCTGCGCTGGCGAAAAGCGCGTAAGGAATCCCATGACTCAGGCATTTATCTGTGATGCGCTCCGCACGCCTTTCGGCCGCTTCGGCGGCGCGCTGGCCACTGTGCGGGCGGACGATTTAG
>NZ_CAJYMB010000071.1 GCF_913775985.1 uncultured Pluralibacter sp.
CTGCTGATGGTGGTAACCGGCGGGATGGCGCTGCTGCTGTCGCCTTTCGGGGTTTACTCAATCTGCATCGCGGCGATCACGGCGGCTATCTGCCAGAGCCCGGAGGCACATCCCGACTCGGCCCAGCGCTGGAAAGCGGCGGCGGCGGCAGGCGTGTTCTATCTGCTGGCGGGGCTGTTCGGCGGCTCAATCACCGCGCTAATGGCCGCTCTGCCGCTGGCCTGGATCCAGATGCTGGCGGGGCTGGCGCTGCTCGGCACCATTAGCGGAAGCCTGCACCAGGCGCTGGCGCAGGAGCGCGATCGCGATGCCGCCATCGTCACTTTTCTGGTCACCGCCAGCGGCGTGACGCTGGCCGGGATCGGTTCAGCCTTCTGGGGGCTGGTCGCGGGTGGCGTATGCTACACCGCGCTGACGCTGGCCCGGCGCAGGATTGGCTAGCATCTCGTGCGCGTATAGCAGCAGTTCGCCGACGAAAAGCCGAATTTCTTTGAATATATTTGAACTTATTATCCAAATATATTCACTATTAACACTTGATGCGATTTGCGAAGGTAGGCAGTTCTATGCCTAAGCCCAGAAGGAGAATTACGTGAATTTCATGAAGAAAATGTCTGTAGCCGCCGTGGTCGTCTCGGCCCTGTATGTTCCATTCTCACAGGCCGCCACCAGCACCTACGAGCTTGACCCTACGCATACCTCCGTGGTCGTCTCCTGGGAGCATTTCGGCTTTTCACACCCTACCGCGTTTATTCCCAACGCCAGCGGTGAGCTGAAGTTCGACAGCGAACATCCCGAAAAATCCACCGTCAACGTGACCCTGCCGGTAACGCAAATTAATACCTTCGTGCCGAAGCTGACCGAAGAGTTCAAAGCGCCGGATTACTTCGACGTGGCTAAGTACCCGACCGCAACCTTCCGCAGCACAAAGGTGACGGCGAAAGGCGATAACACGTTTGAAGTCGAAGGGAATTTAACCCTGAAAGGCATCACTAAACCAGTGACCCTGCAGGCGAAACTCAATAAGCAGGGCGAGCAGCCGATGCTGAAAAAACCGGCTATCGGTTTTGATGCCACCGGCACAATCAAGCGTTCCGATTTCAAAATCGACAAATACGTTCCGGCGGTTTCCGATGAGATCCAGCTGACCATCTCCACCGAAGCCCACGCGAAGTAACACCGTTTTAACCGGCAGGCCGCTGGCGGCCTGCCTCCCTCAGCTGCGACGGCGTCAGCCCCAGTGCAGCCTTCACCCGATTGCTGAAATGGCTCGACGAGCTGAATCCGCACGCCAGCGCCACGTCCGTTAACGTCATCTGCGTCCCGGTCAGTAACTGTTTTGCCCTCTCCATCCGGCGCTGCATCACGTACTGGTGCGGGGCGATTTTCATCGACTGGCGAAACATGCGGGCGAAGTGGTATTCGCTCAGCGCCGCCTCCCGGGCAAGCATGCCAAGCGTTAGCGGGCCTGACAGATTATCCTCGATATACAGCAGCACATTGCGCAACGTGTAGGGCGATAGACCCCCGGTCACTTTCGGCAGCGCCCACTGAACGCTGGCGTACTGCTGGATAATGTGTGTCAGCAGCAGCGTGCTGGCCGTGCTCAGGGTCAGGTGATTCGCCGGCTGCTGCCAGTCGCAGTCGAGGAGAAAGTGGCGATACAGGGAGGTGATTTTATCGTCCCGAGAAAATATCTTTTCTTCAAGGCGCAGTGCCGCCGGACTTTTGTCCCAGATCCGCTCGCCCGTTTCGCGCAGGTGCTCGTCGGTACAGTAAAGATGCACGAAGGAGAGATTGTCCCTTACGTCCCAGCAGGATTCACTCTGTTGCGGCATCAAACAGAAGCGATCGGGTCCGCCGCCGTTTTTCCAGCCGCCGGGGGTTTTATGGTAGCTCTCATAACCATCGGCCACGTACAAGCTCAGCGTATGATGATCACTTTTTACCGTCACGGTATCGTTCTTGTTGAACCAGGCGGCAAGCTGGATCCCGGAGCCGAGCGTTACTGTATCGCGCAGAACCGCATTCTGCCGCTGAAGTGTCTGGAAGGTTCCGTAGGTCTGTGGCATCGCGTTCGATAGTTGGGATTTAAAAATAGAGTGTATGAGCAGTAAGTCAGGCTGACCAGCACCGCGCCCCCCGCGGCGAAAAAAAAGCGCAAGAATATGCAACTGCTGATGGCCAGGTGCAAGCAATCCCGTCCGGCCAAAGGCAAACTCGGCGTTCATTTTTCGCTAACGGGAGTTTGTATGAGCGCCGCACTGTATTGCCTGGTGGTGGTTATCTGGGGCACGACCTGGATTGCCATCTTTTTACAGCAAGGACATGTCCCTGCCCCGGTTTCTATCTTCTGGCGCTTCGCCGTAGCCACCGCGCTGCTGATGGTCTTTCTTAAGCTGACGGGGAAACTGCGCCGGCTTGCCCTGCGGGATCATCTTTTCTGCCTGCTGCAGGGCTGCTGCGTGTTCTGCTTCAATTTCTGGTGCTTTTACACCGCCGCCCGCTGGATCAACACCGGGCTGGAGTCGGTGATCTTCTCAATGGCGGTGCTGTTTAACGCGATCAACAGCTTTCTGTTTTACCGCCAGCAGCCGCCGGGGCGTTTTTACATCGCCGCGCTGCTCGGCGCCGTAGGGATAGTGACCCTGTTCTGGCAGGATCTGCGCACCAGCGGTCTCAGCGGCGAGCTGCTGGCCGGCATCGGGCTTTCTGCACTCGGCACCTACGGATTTTCCCTCGGCAATATGATCAGTATCCGCCACCAGCGCCGCGGGCTGCAAACATTGAGCACCAACGCCTGGGCGATGCTGTACGGTACGCTGATGATGGGCGCGATTGCGCTGGCGTGCGGCGATAGCTTCACCGTGGACTGGACGTTGAATTATCTGGGTTCGCTGCTGTATCTGGCCCTGTTCGGTTCGGTCATCGCTTTCGGTGCCTACTTTACCCTTGTCGGGCGCATTGGCCCGGCCAACGCCGCCTACAGCACCCTGCTCTTTCCGCTGATTGCGCTGGCTATTTCGACGTTTTACGAGGGCTACGTCTGGCACGCCAGCGCCTTCGCCGGCCTGGGACTGATCCTGGTGGGGAACCTGGTGATGTTTGCACGTCCGGCTGACTGGCTCAGGCACCGGAGGAAAGCGCGTCTTCCCGCGTAATGTTTTGTATCCGCCTTGTATCGCCGCGCTGAGTTCAGTATGTTCCAGATGCGGCGCGATAGATAAGTGGATGAATCCACATGATTACGCAGCGCAGGCCGCGGCGGCAGAACTATTCTGGCGCGGCGAGTGACAGTAAATTCCAACCAGGGAGAGTATTGATGACCTATTTACAGACGCTGTTCCGAACGCCGGGCGGCAGCGCCTTTATCCCGCTGACCTTGATGCGCATTGCGCTCGGACTGTTTTTCTTTGCCTCGGGCTTTAATAAAGTCTTCATTCCGGAAAGCCAGGCGATGATGCTGGAAACCATCACTGAGGCCGGCGTGCCCTTTCCGGCGTTTATGGCGGTGTTTGTCGCCAGCTGCGAAACGCTGTTCGGCCTGCTGCTGACATTTGGCCTGCTGACCCGACTTGCGGCGCTGGTGCTGATGGTCATCAGCCTGGTGGCGCTGTTCACCGTAGGCCTGCACCACATTCCCGCCGGGCTGAATCTGCTGACCTGGTACAGCTGGCTGCTCTATCTGCCGGAGCCACTCTATATTCTCACCTGCCTGATGCTGATCGTGCAGGGCAGCGGCCCCCTGAGCATTGACAGGCTGATCGCCCGCCGCCTCTCTTCCTCGCTCTAATCTAAAAAAAGCCCCGATGTTTCGGGGCCCGTTTTTACTTCACGCTGACCTGATAAAAAATGTGTTTGCCGAACGGGTCAATTTCATACCCGGTCACCGATTTGCGCACCGGCTCGAAAATCGTCGAGTGGGCAATCATCACCGCCGGCATCTCGTCATGCATCAGCTGCTGGGCCTGCTGATAGAGTGCCGTGCGTTTTTGTACATCGGTAATGGCTTTTGCCTCGCCGATAAGCTTATCAAAGCGCGCGTTGCACCACTTTGCCGAGTTGGATCCGCCGCTGGCGGACTGGCAGGTAAACAGCGGCCCGAAGAAATTATCCGGATCGCCGGTGGCGGTGGTCCAGCCCATCAGCGCCGCCTGATGCTCGCCGTCCCGGACGCGCTTGAGGTACTCGCCCCACTCATAGGTGGTAATAGTGGTTTTAACCCCGATTTTTGCCCAGTCCGCCTGGATCATCTCCGCCATACGTTTGGCGTTGGGATTGTAGGGCCGCTGCACCGGCATCGCCCACAGATCGATAGTCAGCCCATCGGCAAATCCCGCTTGTTCCAGCAGCGCTTTAGCCTTCTCGGGGGAATAGTCGTAATCTTTTAGCCCGCTGTCGGCACTCCAGACGCCCGGCGGTAGCAGGTTTTTAGCCACCGTGCCGGTGCCGTGAAAAACCGCGTCGATAATTGCCGGCTTGTTGATGGCCATCGCCAGCGCCTGGCGCACTTTCACGTTGTCCAGCGGCGGTCTCTGGGTATTAAAGGCGAGGAAGCCGGTGTTGAGCCCGGCCTTGCTCATCAGAGTAATGTCCGGATTGGCCTTCATGCGCGGCAGGTCGGCGGGATTGGGGAACGGCATCACCTGGCATTCGTTTTTCTCAAGCTTGGCGTAGCGTACCGAGGCGTCGGGGGTAATGGAGAATACCAGCCGGTCAATGCTGGCCTTGCCCTGCCAGTACTGCGGAAAGGCGGTGTACAGAATGCGGGAATCCTTCTGATATTGAGCAAGCTTAAACGGCCCGGTGCCGATGGGCTCCATATCTACCCGCTCCGGGGTGCCCGCTTTCAGCATCGCATCGGCATATTCTGCCGACAAAATCGACGCAAAATACCACGCCAGATCCGGCACGAACGGCGCTTCCGGATGAGCGAGGGTGAAGCGCACGGTGTGCTCGTTCACTTTATCAATGGCGGTTATCAGGGTACCGAACTCCAGACTGTCAAAGTTAGCGTAGCTGCCACCGGAAACGCTGTGATAGGGATTATTGGGATCTTTTTGCCGGTTGAAGGAAAAAATCACGTCGTCAGCGTTGAAGTCGCGGGTCGGGGTGAAGTATTTGTTGCTCTGAAACTTCACCCCCTTGCGCAGGTGAAAGGTGTAAACCTTGCCGTCGTCGCTCACCTCCCAGCGCTCCGCCAGGCTCGGCACCAGATCGGTGGTGCCGGGGGTGAAATCCACCAGCCGGTTGTAGACCGGCACCGCGCTGGCGTCCACGCTGGTGCCGGAGGTGTACAGCTGCGGGTTAAAGTTTTCGGGAGAGCCTTCCGAGCAGTACACCAGCGTCGTTGCCGACGCCGCGGAGCTTGCCATCAGGGCGGCCAGAGTCAGTATTGTTAATTTGCTTTTCATGCCTGTTTCCTGTTTTTATTGTCGTGTTTCCATACATAACATCAAAATTCTCTGCAAACACCTGATAACACAAATAAAGAAGGAATCACTATGGCATCGTCACTCCGCAGTCAATTAACCGGGCGCTTCTTTCGCTATCTCGCCATCAGCAGCCAGAGCGATTCTGCGGCAAGCACCCTGCCCACCACCCCGGGCCAGTTTGCAATGGCGGACGCGCTGGCGGATGAGCTGCGGGCGCTGGGCCTGGCAGACATTGTTATCGACGGACATGCCACCGTGACCGCGGTGAAAAAAGGCAACGTGCCGGGCGCGCCGCGCATCGGGTTTATCACTCATATCGACACAGTTGACGTGGGCCTGTCGCCGGATATTCATCCGCAGATCCTGCGCTTTGACGGTCAGGATCTCTGCCTGAATGCTGAAAAGGAGATCTGGCTGCGGGTAGACGAGCATCCGGAAATTAACGCCTACCCCGGCGAAGAGATTATTTTCAGCGACGGCACCAGCGTGCTCGGCGCCGATAACAAGGCGGCGGTCACGGTGGTGATGACCGTGCTGGAGAACCTGACGGCACAGCACCGGCACGGCGATATCGTGGTGGCATTTGTGCCGGATGAGGAAGTGGGCCTGCGCGGCGCGAAGGCGCTGGATCTCGAGGCGCGCTTTAACGTGGATTTCGCGTGGACCATCGACTGCTGCGAGCTGGGCGAGATTGTGTATGAGAACTTTAACGCCGCCGCCGCCGAAATACGCTTTACCGGCGTCACCGCGCACCCGATGTCGGCCAAAGGCGTGCTGGTCAACCCGCTGCTGATGGCCGCAGATTTCATCAGCCACTTTGACCGCCAGGAGACCCCGGAGCACACCGCCGGGCGTGAAGGCTACGTGTGGTTTAACGGCATCGAAGCCGGGCAGAGCCAGGCGCTGCTGCAGGCCAGCATCCGCGATTTCGACAGCGCGCGCTTTGCGCAGCGCAAGCAGCAGATTGGCGAAGTGGCAGAGAAGATTGCGGGGCAGTACCCGACGGCAGGCGTGACGTGGCATATCGAGGATATCTACAGCAACATCAGCAACGCCATCGGCGAAGACCGCCGGGCAATCGACCTGCTGTTCACCGCCATGGAGACGCTGGGGATTGTCCCGAAGCCCACGCCGATGCGCGGCGGCACCGACGGCGCGGCGCTGTCGGCAAAGGGACTACTGACCCCGAACTTTTTCACCGGCGCGCATAACTTCCACTCGCCGTTTGAGTTTCTGCCGCTGAAATCCTTCGAGGCCTCTTACCAGGTTGCCCTGCAGCTGTGCCTGCTGGCCGCCCGCTAGGCGGGCTTGCGCGCCAGCATGGTGGCAAAGCGCAGCTTGATGCGGTTACCGTCGGCGTCGGTGCGGTGCAGCTCGCCGACGTCTTCGTTATAGCGATCGAAATCCCATCCCGCGTAGTAGTCGCGCAGCTCGCCTGCCTTAAAGGCAAACGGAAAACCGACCGTGCAGGGGAAGTCTTCAGTGTCCATGGCCGCGACAATCAGATTCCAGCCGCCGGGCGTGGTGCAGCGCTGCATGTTGGCAATCAGGCCCGGAATGGTGTCCGGCTGGAGAAACATCATCACCACCGTAGAGAGGATAAAATCGTACTCGCCGTCGAAGCTGAGCGCGTTCAGATCCTTTTCGTCGATATGCAGATTCGCCAGCTGCTCTTTCTGCGCGATGCTGCGCAGGTTGCTGATGCTCATCGGATTGCGGTCCCAGGCGGTAACCTCAAAGCCCCGCGCGGCCAGGTACAGGCTGTTGCGCCCGTTACCGCAGCCGAGATCCAGCGCCCTGCCGGCGCTAATTTTGCTGGCAGCGTGCAGCACCTCGGAGTGAGTGCGGGTCAGGCCGTAAGTGTCGGTAAAATAGTTTTCGTCCCGAACAGTCATGGTGCGTCCTTCTTGGCTAAAAGTGTGTGGCGTTCAACGCGAATCAGCAGTTTGCCACAGGCCAGCAGATGCAGGGTGCGGACGATCAATAAGCCGATAATCACGTTGGTAAAAATAAACAGCGGTACCGCCAGCGCGTGGAAAAATCCGCCGCTGCCGGCGTGCCCGAGATGCAGGCCGGTGGTCGCCAGCGCCGAAACGCCGAACGAGAAGCTCCAGAAAGAGGCATTAAAGGGCTGTTTCAGATACCAGGGCATCAGGCGCAGCGTAAACAGCAGCTGCAGCAGCCCGTAGCCAAACAGCATTTTCGCCAGCACGTCGGCGCGCCCGCCGTTGACAGCCAGCCACGCGCTGCACGCCACCAGCGCCGGCGCCAGCTGAATGCCGAGCGAGGTGCGCAGCGCGGGAGCCAGCTCGCCGCCGCTGCGCAGGCGCTGCTGGATAACCGGCTCCAGACTCAGCCAGGAGAAGACGCCGGCCCCAAGAAACACCAGTCCGGCATCGCTCCAGCCCAGCGCCCCGCAGGCCATCGCGCTGATAAAATTGTTTGCCACCGTCGGTAAATACAGGCCGGGCGTGGTGGCCTCGCCGGGATGCGCCCCGCGCCACAGCCCGGCGCTCTGCCAGGCGGCATAGCACAGCTGGAGAGTGACGCCGATGGCAAAGAGCGCGATGGTCATTGGCCGATACCAGGGCGCGACGCCAATCGCCACCAGCATGGTGGTGGCGGGAAACAGGCTCACGA
>NZ_CAJYMB010000072.1 GCF_913775985.1 uncultured Pluralibacter sp.
TTTTTTACGGTTAAATGACGTAATTTGGGGGGGTTAAAATGGGCGGCGGGGCAGCGCTGCGCTGCCCGCGAAACTATTACGGCTGTGCGTCGAGGGTCGCCAGCTCTTTATCAATAATATAAAGGCCTTCACCGCTCTTGCCTGCAAGACTGAGCTTATCAATAACCGATTTAAACAGCTTCTCTTCTTCATGCTGCTCGGCAACGTACCACTGGAGGAAATTAAAGGTGGCGTAGTCCTGGCTGGTCATTGCCGCGTGGGCCAGCTCATTAATTTTCTGCGAAATAAACTGTTCATGCTCGTAGGTGGCGCGGAACAGATCGTCAAGGGAGACATATTCAGCAAAAGGCGATTCGGTGGCGTTAATGCGCGGCAGGCTGCCGGTATCCGCCATGTAATCGAACAGGCGCTGCATATGTTCCATCTCTTCCTGCGCGTGGCGGCGCAGAAACGCGGCGGCGCCTTCAAAGCTGTGGTAGCTGCACCAGGCGCTCATCTGCTGATAAAGCAGCGAGGAGTAAAGCTCAAGGTTCATTTGCTCATTTAATTTTTCGATCATTTCAGCTTTCAGCATGTGGGTTCCCTGTAAATTAAGCGGTGATTAAAACGTGCTCACTATAAGTTGTAATTAATTTATATGCAAAAGGTAAATAATTAAATATGCGGATGTTAAATGCTAATGGGAATAATACGCAATGCTGCTGTTAAATATAATGAGAATAATTCGTTTTTAAAAAATAAATATTCTCGCTGGAGATAAGGTTATTACCACGTCGGATTATTGACGAGCGTGCCGGCAATACCGCGGCACTGGTACTGGAGGGTGATTTTTTCATTCAGGCACAGGGAGCCGGCGAAAGTGGTACAGGTGGTTTCCGGCTGGCCGTAATCGACGGCGGTGGCGTAGCCCATCTGTTGGCACGCTTTGAGGGCGTTCACTTGCGCGGCGCGCCCGTCGGTCTTGGCGGACTGCAGCATCGCCTGGCCGTAGGTCAGGCGCACAATGCCGCTGTTAGCGTCAACCTGCTCAACGCTGGCCTTGCGCTCGACGCTGCAGGCGCAAAGGAGCAGCGCAGCGGTGATAACCACAGTTTTCATCATCAGGCTCCGGATCGAATTTTATCCATGACAGCATAGCGCCGCCGGCCGGCGGCAATAGTCCGAACAGCCGTGAGAACAGGGCCTACTTCCGCCAACGGTGGCCCCAGGCATCCCGCAGCAAAAAATTGCGAGCGCCATCGTAATTTATGAAACATCTTTTCATTAAATTTGAATGAATGTTTTTTAAAGGATAGACTGCCAGTAATGACAGTCATTTGCCTACAGCATCCAGGAGACAAACCCATGAAAATTGCACTGATGATGGAAAACAGCCAGGCCGCCAAGAATGCCGCAATCCTCCGCGAGCTGCACACCGTGGTCGATGAAAAAGGATTTCCGGTTTTCAACGTCGGCATGAGCGACGAGCAGGATCATCATCTGACCTATATTCATCTGGGGATCATGGCCAGCATTCTGCTGAATTCCCGCGCGGTGGATTTTGTCGTCACCGGCTGCGGCACCGGCCAGGGCGCGCTGATGTCACTCAACATTCATCCGGGCGTGGTCTGTGGCTACTGTATCGACCCGGCGGACGCCTTCCTGTTTGCCCAGATTAACAACGGCAACGCGCTGTCCCTGCCGTTTGCTAAAGGCTTTGGCTGGGGCGCGGAGCTGAACGTGCGCTTTATCTTTGAAAAAGCCTTTACCGGCCAGAGCGGCGAAGGCTATCCGCCGGAGCGCAAAGAGCCGCAGGTGCGCAACGCTGGCATTCTTAACCAGGTGAAGGCGGCGGTGGTAAAAGATAACTACCTCGATACCCTGCGCGCTATCGATCCGGCGCTGGTGAAAACCGCCGTCAGCGGCCCGCGCTTCCAGCAGTGCTTCTTTGAACACTGCCAGGATAAAGAGATTGAAGCCTTCGTCCGCGAAGTGCTGGCCTGATGTCTGCCGCCCGGCACCGCAGACGTGCCGGGCAGTTCTCCCGCCGCATTAAAGGGGACTGCTGCGGTCCCTTTTTCCCGTCGTTCAGTTCTTCACCTGAGGCTGCCGCCTTTTTACTCTCCTGAATAAAAGCGTATTGACCCACGGCCAACCCCGGATTTTTTAGCGGAATCGGGTTACTATGGCGCACTTTTATTACAGGAGTGAATCATGTCCCAGAATCTGACCGCCAGCGACGAGCTGCTCTCCGACGTTGTCGCCTGCCAGCTGGTTATCAAGCAAATTCTTGACGTTATTGACGTCATTGCCCCGGTAGAAGTGCGTGAAAAAATGGCCAGCCAGCTGCGCGCCATCGACTTTGCCAGCAATCCCGCTTCCGCAGATCCGGTAACCCTGCGCGCGGTGCAGAAAGCGGTGGCGCTGATCGAGCTGAAATTTACCCCGCAAGAATCCGCGCATTAAGTTCTTTACCCGTCATTCTTCAGGCTGTCTGAAATATGGCGGGTAACAATGCGACCGGCGGGCCGGTCTGTATCTCGCAGTGAATATACCCTCCCGCCGGACCCGCTATTACCAATCGCATATTTTCGTCATTAATAATGTCCTCTCAATAGACCTTTTAAGACGGCGCTAGCGCTTGCTGTAAATAACGCGCAGAAATGCCAAACACTATTTGTCACTTGTCCGGCAGCGAGCCTTTTTTTGCGCGAGGTCAACAGCGATAGGGACGCGGCGGCTGGCGTATATCATCTCCGACGGTAAAGCGGTGGGGATTGAAGACGAGCGCTTTTTCACTCTCGGCTATGCCACCTGGCTTGGTCTGCCGGCCCCCATCTGGCTGACGGTAGGCTGTCTGATTATCTTTGGCTTTCTGCTCAATAAAACCACCTTTGGCCGAAACACGCTGGCCATCGGCGGTAATGAAGAGGCCGCGCGGCTGGCGGGTGTGCCGGTGGTGCGAACCAAAATCATTATCTTCATGCTGTCGGGTCTGGTATCGGCGGCGGCCGGGATTATTCTCGCCTCGCGCATGACCAGCGGCCAGCCAATGACCTCAATTGGTTATGAGCTGATCGTTATCTCGGCGTGCGTGCTGGGTGGCGTATCGCTGAAAGGCGGGATCGGCAAGATCTCGTACGTGGTGGCGGGGATCCTGATTCTGGGTACGGTGGAAAATGCGATGAACCTGCTGAACATCTCGCCGTTTTCCCAGTACGTGGTGCGTGGGCTTATCCTGCTGGCGGCGGTCATTTTTGACCGATACAAGCAAAAGGCTAAACGAACGGTTGGTTAAAAGATCAACTTACAAGCATATGTCTGAATGGGCGCCAGCGGTATATTCCGCTGGCGTTTTCATTTGAAAATGGCGAGCCCGGTCACACTGTCTATACTTACACGGCTAACTGTTAGTTAACATTCATGCTAAAACAGTCACAACGAGGAGGATTTCAGGGTGGCCGATACACTATATGCACCTCCAGCGCTGACCGGACATTATGCCTTTTTTTTCGACCTCGACGGCACGCTGGCGGAGATCCAGTCCCGGCCCGACGAGGTATTCATTCCCGCCGAGGTTCGCCATAGTCTTGCGATGCTGGCCGAGCAGCAGGGCGGGGCGCTGGCATTGATTTCAGGGCGCTCAATGCGCGAGCTGGACGCCCTTGCGGCGCCGCACAGCTTTCCGCTCGCCGGAGTACACGGCGCTGAACGCCGCGACATCAAAGGTCAGAACCACATTATCGCGCTGCCGGGTACTCTGGCTGGAGTGCTAAAGCAGTGGCTTTCCGACGCAGTGCAGTGGCTTTCCGGCGTGCAGCTGGAAAGTAAAGGTATGGCCTTTGCGCTGCACTATCGCCAGGCCCCGGAGCATGAAAAGGCCATTGGCGCGCTGGCACAGGCGGCGGTGAGCTGCTTCCCCGGCCTCGCGCTGCAGCCCGGCAAATGCGTGGTGGAAATCAAGCCCGCGGGCATCAGCAAAGGGGAAGCTATCAACGCGTTTATGCAGGAGTCGCCGTTTACCGGACGTATCCCGGTCTTTATCGGCGATGATTTAACCGATGAGGCGGGCTTTGACGCGGTTAACGCGCTGGGCGGCCTGTCGGTAAAAGTAGGGCAGGGCAACACGCGCGCTAAATACCGGTTAGCCAGCGTCGATGACACGCACCGCTGGCTGCTGCAGATGACAAAACAACAACAAGACAGTGCGCCAGATGACAGGAGAAATGGTAATGAGTCGCTTAGTCGTAGTATCTAATCGCATCGCTCCCCCGGATGAAAAAAAGGCCAGCGCCGGCGGGCTGGCAGTGGGTATTTTAGGGGCGCTGAAAGCAGCCGGCGGGTTATGGTTTGGCTGGAGCGGTGAAGTCGGCGACGAAAGTGCCCCGCTGAAAAAAGTCAGCCGCGGCAATATTACCTGGGCCTCCTTCGATCTTAACGAGCAGGATCTCGAGCTTTATTACAATCAGTTTTCCAACGCCGTGCTCTGGCCCCTGTTTCACTATCGCCTCGATCTGGTTAATTTCCAGCGTGAAGCGTGGGAAGGCTACCTGCGGGTGAATGCCACGCTGGCGGACAAGCTCCTGCCGCTGATTAAGCCCGACGACAACCTGTGGGTGCACGATTATCATCTGCTGCCGTTTGCCAGCGAAATGCGCAAGCGCAACGTTAACAACCGCATCGGCTTTTTTTTGCACATCCCGTTTCCCACCCCGGAAGTATTTAACGCGCTGCCGTCGCAGGCCGAACTGCTGGAGCAGATGTGCGAGTACGATCTGCTGGGATTCCAGACCGAAAATGACCGGGTTGCCTTTCTCGACTGCGTGGCCAGCCAGACTCGCCTCACAAGCCAGGGCGATAAAAACCACACCGCCTGGGGCCACCATTTCCGCACCGAGGTTTACCCGATTGGCATCGACGCGGATGAAATCGCCCGCCTCGCCGACGGCCCGCTGCCGCCCAAGCTGGCGCAGCTGAAAGCAGAGCTTAAAAGTGTTAAAAATATCTTTTCCGTTGAGCGTCTGGATTACTCCAAGGGCCTGCCGGAGCGCTTCCAGGCCTACGAGGCGCTGCTGGAGAAGTATCCGAAGCATCACGGCAAAATTCGCTACACCCAGATTGCCCCCACCTCCCGGGGCGAAGTGCAGGCCTATCAGGAAATTCGTCACCAGCTGGAGAACGCCGCCGGACGCATCAATGGCCAGTACGGCCAGCTGGGCTGGACGCCGCTCTACTACCTCAACCAGCATTTTGACCGCAAGCTGATTATGAAGGTGTTCCGCTATGCAGAAGTGGGGCTGGTGACGCCGCTGCGCGACGGAATGAACCTGGTGGCGAAAGAGTATGTCGCCGCGCAGGATCCTGCCGATCCGGGGGTGCTGGTGCTGTCCCAGTTCGCCGGGGCCGCTAACGAGCTGACCTCCGCGCTGCTGGTTAATCCTTACGATCGCGACGACGTGGCAAAAGCGCTGGATCGGGCGCTGACCATGCCGCTGACCGAGCGTATTTCCCGCCACGCGGAGATGCTGGCGGTTATCAGGCATAACGACATCAACAACTGGCAGGAACGCTTTATTCACGACCTAAAGCAGATAGCGGCGCGCACGGAAGAGAGCCGCCTGCAAAATAACGTCGCCACCTTCCCGAAACTGGCCTGAGGCCGACAGCCCGGCGGTAGCCGGGCTGTACTCCTTCGCTACAAAGATACCAGCAGCACGTCCACGCCGCAGGCAGCCACCGTTTTGGCAGAGGTGGTGGCGCGGGCGAAAAAAGACTGGTTGTGGTTGCCGCAAATCACTAAATCGGCCGCGTGCTTCATGCAGAACGCCTTAATACTCTCTCCCAGTTCGCCGCTGGCAATGGTGGTTCTGGCTATCGGATAGCCAGCGTTATTTACCAGACTGGCTAAAAACTGGCGGGTCTCCTCCTGCATTAATTCGCGAAGGTTTTCCATCATCGGGGCGGCAAACTGATTATAGATTTCCGGATCGGAGGCAAAGGTGATCAGGCTGATTTGCGCCCCGACAGGTCGGGCAATAGAAACAGCCTTCTTGACCAGCGTCAGGCTTTCCGGGGTTGGGGCGACGGCAACTACGATATGCGAATACGTCATCTTACCTCCTTGCATTTGACGAGCGGCACTCTCGTTTTTCTTACTCCGTTTTCGCACCCCGCGCAACAAGCGCGCGCCGTTTTTGCGGCGGACACTATAGGCGGGTAGTAACGGCTCTGACATTAAAACAGCCCGGTGCGCCAAGTGATAAAAAAGTGTTTTTCACGGCGCGCTAAAATCCATTTATTTCCGGCGGGTAATTATTCTCTTTTTGCGAAAATAGCGGCGCGTTGAATATCCCTAATAAAAATAGGGCCAGGATAATTACTCAATTAATAAGGGATCTAATAATGTCAGATTGATAGAAATGCTCGCCAATAAGAAGTAACGCTAATGTGTCATATGTCATATATTGGCTGTTTTATGTGACGAAGATCACATAATTTTTAAAATTTGTCTTAGGTCTCGTTGTATGTGACAGGGGCGACAGGTACAGTTGCTGCGCATTAGGAAAAATCTTAACGAACTGTAAGAAAATTTATAAATTCAGTGGGCTTAATACTGGCCCAGAGATGCGCGCGCACGTCGCCCCTGATGTAAAGAAATCTTCGCCCGCCTTGTCACGCGGGACATCTCGTCACTAAACGGGGTGCGGCATTGCCGCATATAACCACAGTTGCTTATTCTGGATGGAAAAAATGCACACATCCGAGCTACTCAAGCATATCTACGATATTAATCTGTCTTATTTACTCCTCGCCCAGCGTTTAATTAGCCAGGACAAAGCCACGGCGATGTTTCGCCTCGGCGTTAACGAAGAGATGGCCGACGCGCTCGGCGCGCTGACGCTGCCGGAAATGGTGCGGCTGGCGGAAACCAATCAGCTGGTGTGCCAGTTTCGCTTCGATAATCCGCAAACCATCGCGCTGCTGACCCAGGCGTCGCGGGTGGACGATCTTCAGCAGATGCATACGGGGATCCTGCTCTCTACGCGCCTGCTAAAAGAAGCCGGCGAAGCCGATGCCGCCGCGCGGAAGAAAAGGGCCTGATCATGACCGGGAAGAGCATTATCCAGGAAGCGCGGGACATTCAGCTGGCGATGGAGCTGATTACCCTCGGCGCACGCCTGCAGATGCTGGAAAGCGAAACCCAGCTCAGTCGCGGGCGCTTAATTAAGCTCTATAAGGAGCTGCGCGGCAGCCCGCCGCCGAAAGGGATGCTGCCGTTCTCCACCGACTGGTTCATGACCTGGGAACAGAATATCCACTCGTCGATGTTCTGCAACATCTGGCAGTACCTGCTGAAAACCGGGCTCTGCAGCGGCGTGGACGCGGTGATTAAAGCCTACCGTCTCTACCTGGAACAGTGCCAGCCGGGGCCGGACGGGCCGGTGCTGGCGCTGACCCGCGCCTGGACGCTGGTGCGTTTTGTTGAAAGCGGAATGCTGGAGCTGAACGTCTGCGACTGCTGCGGCGGCAATTTTATTACCCACGCCCACCAGCCCGCCGGCAGCTTCGTCTGTAGCCTCTGCCAGCCGCCGTCGCGGGCGGTAAAAAGGCGTAAACTTTCTCTCCCGTCTGCCGATAACCTTCCACAACTGCTGGATGAGCAGATAGCGCGCGTGGTTTAACCCGTCAGACTCCGCGGACTCCGGTCCGCTTTTTTGACCAGGCGCCGCCCGTGCCTGCTTCATCCCTGGCTTCTTTTCAGCGGAAGGATGATGTCGTGCTTATCTTATTAGGTTATCTGGTGGTGCTCGGTACGGTGTTTGGCGGCTACGCGCTCACCGGCGGCCATCTCGGGGCGCTCTACCAGCCCGCTGAACTGATCATTATTGCCGGCGCCGGCGTCGGCGCTTTTATCGTCGGCAACAACGGTAAATCCATTAAAGGCACCCTTAAAGCGCTGCCGCTGCTGTTTCGCCGCTCAACCTACACCAAAACCATGTATATGGATTTGCTGGCGCTGCTGTATCGGCTGATGGCCAAATCGCGCCAGCAGGGCACCTTTTCCCTCGAAGGGGATATTGAAAATCCGCAGCAGAGCGAGATTTTTGCCAGCTATCCCCGCATCCTCGCGGACCGCGTGATGCTGGAATTTATCGTCGACTACCTGCGCCTGATTATCAGCGGCAACATGAACGCCTTCGAAATTGAAGCCCTGATGGACGAAGAGATCGAAACCCACGAAAGCGAGGCCGAAGTTCCCGCCAACAGCCTGGCGCAGGTGGGCGACTCCCTGCCGGCGTTCGGCATCGTTGCGGCGGTGATGGGGGTGGTTCACGCCCTGGGCTCGGCGGACCGGCCGGCGGCGGAGCTGGGCTCGCTGATCGCCCACGCGATGGTCGGCACCTTCCTCGGCATCCTGCTGGCCTACGGCTTTATCTCGCCGCTGGCCACCGTGCTGCGCCAGAAAAGTGCCGAAACCACCAAGATGATGCAGTGCGTCAAAATTACCCTGCTGTCGAACCTCAACGGCTACGCGCCGCCGATCGCGGTGGAGTTTGGCCGTAAAACCCTCTACTCCAGCGAGCGGCCCTCCTTCCTGGAGCTGGAAGAGCACGTCCGCGCGGTACGTAATCCCGCCGCCCAGCCCGCCAGCACCGAGGAAGTATGAAAACCCAGCCGCACCGAATTGTGGTAGTGCGCCGGCGTAAGCCAAAAGTGCACGGCGGCGGCGGCCACGGCTCGTGGAAAATTGCCTACGCCGATTTTATGACCGCGATGATGGCCTTTTTCCTGGTGATGTGGCTGCTCGCCATCTCCAGTCCGAAAGAGCTTATCCAGCTGGCGGAGTACTTTCGCACGCCGCTGGCAACGGCAATAACCGGCGGTACCCGCATTTCCGAAAGCGAAAGCCCGATCCCCGGCGGCGGCGATGACTACACCCGCCGGGACGGCGATATCAAGAAAACCCCCAACATCGACGCGCTGCGCAAGCAGATGGAGCAGAGCCGGCTGAAAAAAATCCGCGGCGAGCTGGACCAGCTGATTGAGGCAGATCCGCGCCTTAAGGCGCTGCGTCCCCATCTGAAAATCGATCTGGTGCAGGAGGGGCTGCGCATTCAGATCGTCGACAGCCGCAACCGGCCGATGTTCAAAACCGGCAGCGCCGAGGTGGAACCCTACATGCGCGATATCCTGCGCGGCATCGCGCCTGTCCTTAACGAGATCCCGAACAAAATTAGCCTCTCCGGCCACACCGACGATTTCCCCTACGCCGGCGGCGACCGGGGCTACAGCAACTGGGAGCTCTCCGCCGAGCGCGCCAACGCCTCCCGGCGGGAGCTGGTGGCGGGCGGGCTTGACGGCGGTAAAGTGCTGCGGGTGATCGGCATGGCCAACACCATGAAGCTGCAGGCCCACGGCGGCGATGACGCCGTTAACCGACGCATCAGCCTGCTGGTGCTCAACCGCCAGGCCGAGCAGGCCATTGTCAACGAGAATGCCGAAAGCCAGAACCAGCCGGTAAGCATCCTCCAGCAGCCGGCGCCTCAGGCGCAGCCGGCATCCGACGTAAGGAAATAGCGTGAGTCTGGATATCAGCGATTTTTATCAAACCTTCTTTGACGAGGCCGACGAGCTGCTGGCCGACATGGAGCAGCACCTGCTGGCGCTGGCCCCCGCGGCACCGGATGCCGAGCGGCTCAACGCCATCTTCCGGGCCGCCCACTCCATCAAGGGCGGGGCGGGTACTTTTGGCTTTCGCGCCCTGCAGGAGACCACCCACCTGATGGAGAACCTGCTCGACGACGCCCGGCGCGGCGAACTGTCGCTCACCCCCGATATGATTAACCTGTTTTTGGAAACGAAAGACATTATGCAGGAACAGCTTGAGGCTTATAAAAATTCCCGCGAGCCCGACGACGCCAGCGTGGAGTATATCTGTACTGCCCTGCGCCAGCTGGCGCTGGAAGCGAAGGGTGAACAGGTCCCGCCCGCCAGCCTGACCGTTGTAGATGCGGTCACCGCGCCGCCCGCCGGCAGTGAAACTCTGCGCATCCGCCTCTGCGGCTTAAAACCCGGTGAAGCAGAGATGCTGCTGGAAGAGCTGAGTAATCTGGCCTGCGTCAGCGGCGTGGAGAAAGGGGCAGACTCCCTGAGCGCTGTGCTGGAAGGTGAGGTGGCCCGGGACGATATCGCCGCGGTGCTGTGCTTCGTTATTGAGCCGGAGCAGATTACTTTTGAGTCCGCTGTCGGCGGCGCAACGCCCGAACCCGAGCAGCCCGTACTCCTGCAGCCTGAAAAAGACGCGGTGGACGATGCGCCCGCCGCCGCGCCGCGTCCGGCCTCCCGCGCGGGGCAGGAGACAGCCCCCCGCGCCGGCGAGTCCGGAAGCATCCGCGTGGCCGTGGAGAAAGTTGACCGGCTGATTAATCTCGTCGGGGAGCTGGTGATCACCCAGTCGATGCTGGCCCAGCGCTCCGCGGCGCTGGATCCGGTTCAGCACGGGGATCTGCTCGGCTGCATGGGCCAGCTGGAGCGCAACGCCCGCGACCTGCAGGAGTCGGTGATGTCAATTCGCATGATGCCGATGGAGTATGTCTTCAGCCGCTTCCCGCGCCTGGTGCGCGACCTGGCTGGCAGGCTTGATAAAGAGGTGGCGCTGACGCTGCAGGGCAGCTCCACCGAGCTGGATAAAAGCCTGATCGAGCGCATTATCGATCCCCTGACGCACCTGGTGCGCAACAGCCTCGATCACGGCATCGAATCACCGCAGGCGCGCATCGCCGCCGGAAAACCCGCCTGCGGAAACCTCACGCTCAGCGCCGAACACCAGGGCGGCAATATCTGCATTGAAGTGGCGGACGACGGCGCGGGGCTTAACCGGGAGCGCATTCTTGCCAGGGCGCGGGAGCGCGGCATGGCGGTGAGTGATGAGATGAGCGACGACGAGGTGACGCAGCTGATTTTTGCCCCCGGTTTTTCCACCGCAGAACAGGTCACCGACGTCTCCGGGCGCGGCGTCGGCATGGACGTGGTGCAGCGCAATATTCAGCAGATGGGCGGTCACGTGCAAATCCACTCTGTCCCCGGCGCGGGCACCGCTATTCGCATTTTGCTACCTCTGACGCTGGCGATCCTCGACGGCATGTCGGTGCAGGTGGGCGACGAAGTGTTTATTCTGCCGCTTAATGCGGTAATGGAGTCGCTCCAGCCCCGCGGCGCGGATCTGCATCCGCTGGCGGGCGGCGAGCGGGTGCTGGAAGTGCGCGGCGAATACCTGCCGCTGGTTGAGCTGTGGAAAGTCTTTCAGGTTGACGGGGCGAAAACCGACGCCGTGCAGGGCATTACGGTGATCGTGCAAAGCGCGGGCCGCCGCTACGCGCTGCTGGTGGACAAGCTTATCGGCCAGCATCAGGTGGTGGTGAAAAATCTGGAGAGCAACTACCGCAAGGTGCCGGGCGTGTCTGCCGCCACTATTCTCGGCGACGGCAGCGTAGCGCTGATCGTCGACGTCTCCGCCCTGCAGGGGCTCAATCGTGAACAACGCGCGGCGGCCTGCGCCGCCTGAAACAAAGAAAGGAAAAAAGATGACCGGTATGACAAATGTTGCCGCGCTGGCGGGCGAGCCCTCCGGCCAGGAATTTCTGGTATTTACCCTCGGTGATGAAGAGTACGGCATTGATATTCTCAAAGTGCAGGAGATCCGCGGCTACGACCAGGTGACCCGCATCGCCAACACCCCGGCCTTTATTAAAGGCGTCACCAACCTACGCGGGGTTATCGTGCCTATCGTCGATCTGCGGGTGAAGTTCAGCCAGCAGGACGTGACCTATAACGATAATACGGTGGTGATTGTGCTCAATCTCAGCCAGCGGGTGGTGGGCATTGTGGTTGACGGCGTTTCCGACGTCCTCTCGCTGAGCGCTGCGCAGATCCGCCCGGCGCCGGAGTTTGCGGTAACGCTCTCCACCGAATATTTAACCGGCCTTGGCGCTCTCGACGAGCGAATGCTGATTCTGGTGAATATAGAGAAACTGCTTAATAGCGAAGAGATGGCGCTGGTGAGCGGTGCGGTAAATAGTGCGGCCTGAGAGATATTTCGGCCCCGGCAGAAATACCTGAGTAAATAAAAGAGGCTGGTCATCTCGGTTGACCAGCCTCCAGGCGTGATAAATTTATCACCACCTGATTTTCGCAACAGGATCTATTTTTGCAGGCTATCCACGCGCGCAAAGGCTTTTACCAGGTCAGGCTGAGTGCCCAAAACAGATGAGTCGCTTTCCCTCCCTTCTGAACCACTAAAACGAGTGCCCGTTTCCTGGAGAATAGTACGCACCTGCCGTGGCGTCAGCGTGATATTTTTCGCTTTTGCATACCCCGACAGGCTGGCTGCTGCGCCGGCGATAATAGGGTTGGCAGAAGAAGTACCACTATACCTTAAGGTGTACTGATCGTTGGGTCCGTAATTATAAGTCGCATCGACACCATTAGCCGTGGTCGTTACGACATCCCAGCAGCCCCATGACGAACTTGTTATACGTTTTCCATAATCTGAGAATCCTGCTCTGGCCGCATTCTGCGCACAGACGGCACCCACAATGATGGCCCCTGAATCGCGTTGCGCGGGATCAAATTTCCCCTCATATACGGGATCGTCAAAGTTGATATTTCCATTCCCGGCGGCTTCAATGACAATAATCCCTCTGTCAGTTAACGTCTTGATAGCATCAAACCATGCCTGTTGTATCTCCATGGGCCCGTAACCTTTGACACACCTGCCATCCTTACAAGTGTTGGTCATACTCTCTACACCGATCTGAATGACATCACCCGGTTTAAGCGCAGTACTTGAGGCCATAACAGCCTGCAGCTCACTGCGGGAATGACCGAAACGGGCTTTGTTTGCGATACCCGTTACGCCAAAACTATTATCTGTTGCCGCCATAATTCCGACTGAAGATGTATCGTGGAAGTCAACTTTTGCCTCTTTTCCAGGCACATAGTAATCCTTAAATGAAGCGGGAAGGTCAGAATGCTGCGTATTCCAGTGTCCAATTTCGGCAGAAATAATCGTAATACCTTCACCCTGTGCTCCAGGTTTATTTTTGACATTAAACCAGTTGATACCACCCAGGTCGTAATCAGGTATGAAAGCTGTAGGATCATCAAGATAGCTCTGAGTATCTGTAATGTCAGGGGTTGTATCGAGAGGGCTGGCGTCCTGATTAACCTGAGCTTTGGTTGTTTTTGACGGCTCTTTATTCTCTTGCTGCTCCTGATGGATTGAGGGAGCAACAGCAGGGTAAATAAGTTCTACCTGAGGAAGATTAGACAGGTTGTCGAGAACCTCATTAATATATTTAACGTCTTTTTGTTTATCTGTCGGGAGCGTGATTTGATAGTAGCGGTTAAGGCCGTGAGCATCGCCTGCGTCATCTCCCGAGCGGGTTTGCGGCAGAGTGCTGAATAATTTTTCTGGTTTCAGCATTACCCCTTTCGGATCGGCAACCGGCGCGCCTATCACTTTTTCCCCTGAACGAACCTGAGGGAATTTTTGCGCGTACTTAATAATAATTGACGAATACTCAATGTCGCTGGAAGCATAATAGTCAACCTTGCCAGCAAAGGCAGGGAGACTGGCTGAAATACATAGACTTAGCAGCATTAACTTTAATTTCACGTTCAGGGATCCTTATTCTCTGGAGGGTTTATTTCAACATTAACAGTAGGGATTGATATTGTTGTTATAACATCTTGTGTCTAGGGTCTTATATACTGCAGGTTGATTTTTGTAAAATAACAGTTGATGCATTGCTATTATTTATTTGAATAAAGAGGCCGTGTTTTGTCGATAGAAAAACAGCCGCTTTTTCTTCCATTATGCAGTTGGCCGCCTTAACGATGCTTAATTTCGCCAGCTTACATAAATGGCTGGGGTGCATTCAGAATGTTAGCAGTGCAGTCAGATGAGCGTTATCCAGCCGCCGTCGCATGGGAAACATAGTTAGCCGCGGTCAGTAAGTAAATAACGAGCATTGGTCCCTTTTGGTTAAAAGCAGCTGAGGCCTCAAAGGGGATACGGCCGTATTATCTCGCCGTTGGCCGAACCCCGCTGGATGATCGTACTGCAACACGGAGCAAAGTGATAAACGTCACGTTTTTAGTTGCATTACGATTATAGCTATTGCATCAGGGTGTGAAGTAATACCTGTATACCGCTTCCGTCGCGGCTGCGCCGACAAATTTTTCCTTTCCGGCTGGTAGAAAACCCAATCTTAACTAAATTTCAATAAGGAGCCGCTCGGCTCCCTTATTCTCTGACGCACGCAATAAAGCGTCAGCCGTTCCTGACTACCCAGGGATTGTGACATGAAAATAATCACGCTCTTCACCGCCAGCGCGCTGCTGCTGGCGTTCGCTACCGGCGCACGCGCGGACTCCAGCACCGGCACCGTTGGCGTCACGCTCACTCTCACCAACGGCTGCCTGATCAATAATAATGAGACCGGCAGCGGTATTAACTTCGGCACGCTGGATTTCGGCACCCAGGCAGCAACTTTCGGCGTGCTGACCCGGCAGACCAACAGTTTCACCGTCAAGTGCAATACCACCAACTACACGGTGAAAGTCACCGGTTCACAAAATACAAGTAAACCCGCAACGACTGCAGGGATTACCGGAACCGCCGCCCGCTATCTGGTCAACACCACCGACACGACCCAGGGCGTTGCCTATAGCCTGTTTGACAGCAGCGCAATGAGCAAGGAGATAGAGAACGGTACGGCGCTGCAGCCGGTTTCCAGCGCTGACAGCACCGATACTTACGCCCTGTGGGGCAGGATCCAGGGCAACAGCACGCTGGTGGCCGCGGGCACCTATACCGACACGGTGCAAATCAGCGTCGACTATTAATGTGGCGGGCTGCCGGACTGCTGTGGCTGGCCGCGTTTTGCGGCCACGCGGCGCTGACCGTCTCGTCCCAGTCCTTCAAGGTGAGCGCCCAAATTAAGGCCGGCTGTGAATTCACCGCTGGCAGCCAGGGCCGTCTCGGCTCGCTCAATTTTGGCAGCGTCAGCGGCGTTACCCGCGGGCAGCTCACCGCCCAGTTCGTCCCCGAACAGCTGCTGGCGCTGGCCTGCACCCCCGGCGTCACCCTGCGTATGCGCGTCGACGGCGGCCTGCACTACGGCAGCGGGCGCAATATGCAGCGCGAGGGCGGCACCGAGCGGGTGCCTTACCGACTGTATACCAGCAGCGGGATGGGGGCGGGCAGCGAAATTGCCGTCGGCAGCGATATCAGCCTGGCCGTTAATAACGGAAATAATATTGCGCTGCCGCTGTACGGCGCGGCACAGCTGACCGGGTTCAGCCCGGCAGGCACATACAGCGATCAACTTACCGTGACGTTGTCATGGTAGCTAAGGAGCCGTTTTATGACTTCTCGTTTTCTGCGCCCGGCGCTGCTCTGCGCCGGCCTGCTGCCCGCCGGCGCGATGGCCGCCGCCTCAATTCTCATCTGGCCTGTCGATCCCACGCTTCCCGCCGGTAAAAACGCCACTGAACTGTGGCTGGAAAACCGCGGCAATACCTCCGCGGTGATGCAGGTGCGGGTGGTGAGCTGGCAGCAGGAGAACGGCTATGAGCGCTACCGACCGCAGCAGGACGTGGTCGCCAGCCCGCCGATGATCTCCCTGAGCGCCGGGGGCAAGCAGCTTATCCGCCTGATTAAGCAGAGCCCGGTGCCGGCCGGCCAGGAGCGGGCCTGGCGGATCGTGATCGATGAAATTCCCCCGGCTGCCGGCGCGGGCGGCGGGCCGTCCGGGCTTAAGCTGCAGATGCGCTACTCGATCCCGCTGTTTGCCTACGGCGAGGGCCTGGCCCCGGCGCAGGGCGGCGACGGTGCGCCGGGGGTCGATCCTGCCGGAATCAGCTGGCGGGTGGCGCAGGTTGACGGCAGCCCAGCGCTGCAGGTGCAAAACCGGGGCCGGGTGCATCTGCGTCTCAGCCAGGTTTCGCTAAGCAGCGGCGGCGCGCCGCGTGAAATGGCGCAGGGGCTGCTCGGTTACGTGCTCCCCGGCCAGACCCGAAGCTGGCCGCTGCCCGCCGGCATGAGCCATCCCACCCGCCTTTCTGCCACCATCAATGCGAAGCCCGCGGTATGGCAGTCCCCGGCGCAAAACTAGCGCCGCTCGCGATGTGCATAGTGCTGATGTCCACGGGCGGGGCGCGAGCGGAGCGGGGCGACGATCTGCTGCCGCCGCCGCCCTCTGCCGCTGCGGTCGATCGGCCGCTGGTCTATCAGCTGACGCTGGTGATTAACCACTACGACACCGGACAGACCGTACCGGCCACCCGGCGCGGCGGCGGCTGGTTTGTTGCCCGCGACGATCTGACCCGCGCCGGACTGCCTGATGATAAGCTGCCCGCCGGCGAGGTGGACCTCTCCGCGCTGCCGGAGGTGAGCGTCAGCTACGACGACAGCGCTCAGCGCCTGCTGCTGGCGGTGCCCGACGGGTGGTTCGCCGCCCGGGATACGCCGTTTCAGGAGGCCGCGCCGCGGGTGCGCCCGGAGGAGGGCAGCGGCGCGCTGCTCAATTACGATCTCTATACCGCCCGCGACAAAGGGGAAAACGGCCGCGCCGCGCTGTGGCACGAGGCGCGGCTGTTCAGCGGCCGGGGCGCGTTCTCCAGCAGCGGCACCCTGCGCAAAAGTTTCAGCGGCGGCGGACAGCAGGAGGGGGAGGACTATGTCCGCTACGACACCGGCTGGCGCTACAGCAACGACGACAGCGCCACCTCCTGGGATCTCGGCGATACCCTCAGCGATGCCCTGAGCTGGAGCAGCAGCGTGCGGATGGGCGGGGTACGCTTTGGCCGCGACTTCAGCCTGCGTCCGGACCTGGTGACCTGGCCGCTGCCGACGTTTTCCGGCAGCGCCGCCGTACCCACTGCCGCCGATGTCTTTATCAACGGCAGCCGGGCGGGGAGCACCGAGCTGCAGCCTGGCCCTTTCAGCCTCACCAACTTGCCTTACGTCAACGGCGCGGGAGATGCGGTGCTGGTCACCACCGACGCCCTCGGGCGGCAGGTGAGCACCACGCTGCCGTTCTACGTCGCCAGCGAAATGCTCAAGCCCGGCCTGAGCGACGGGGCGATAACCCTCGGTGCTCTGCGCCGCAGCTACGGTATCGACAGCTTTAATTACGGTCCGCTGGCGGGCAGCGGCAGCTGGCGCCACGGAGTCAGCGACTTTTTTACTCTCGAGAGTCACGCCGAGGGCGCGGGCTCGCTGGCGCTGGCGGGCGGCGGCGGCCTGCTGAAAATTGGCCAGTACGGCATCGTTAACGCCAGCCTCACCGGCAGCCAGATGGACGGCGACGCGGGGCGGCAGCAGGGCTGGGGATACCAGTACAGCAACGGCGTCGTCAGCCTCGGTACGCAGCACATTGTACGCAACAGCGGCTTTGGCAATCTCGCCCTGTACGACCAGCGACGCAGCGCCGATAGCCGCTTCACCCAGGCGGCGAGCCTCAGCCAGCGCAGCGACCAGTATTCGCTGTCGTTTAATCTGGGCGGCTTCGGCAGCCTCGGCACCGCGTGGATCGGCGTGCGCAGCTTCGACGGCCAGAAAACGTCCCTGCTGAGCCTATCCTGGAGCCGCAGCCTGTGGCGCGG
>NZ_CAJYMB010000073.1 GCF_913775985.1 uncultured Pluralibacter sp.
CTCGGACTCTGATAGCGATTCTGACTCCGACAGTGACTCGGATTCGGACAGCGATTCAGACTCGGATAGTGATTCTGATTCAGATAGCGACTCGGACTCCGACAGCGATTCAGACTCCGACAGTGACTCGGATTCGGACAGCGATTCAGACTCGGATAGTGATTCTGATTCGGACAGCGATTCGGACTCTGACAGCGATTCTGATTCGGACAGCGACTCCGACTCCGACTCGGATAGCGACTCGGACTCTGATAGTGATTCCGACTCCGACGTCGACGCCAAAGACGACGCAGTCAAACTCTCCGTCACCGAGTCGATTGCAACCGAAACCAGTAACCACAGCGGTAGTGGGACGGTGTTTGTCGGGCTGCTGGGCGGGCTGCTGAGCATTGGCAGCGGTAACGCGATGGCGCAGTTCAGCGTGGGAGCGGGCCACAGCGCGGATATCAGCGTTAATGTCTCGGGCGGCTCCGTAGTGCAGGCGCTGGGCGACCTTAACGTCGCGGTACAGCGCTTCGATACGGCGTCGGGATCCTGGGTGACGGTGAGTGACAGCGTAAGCAATCCGTCACTGCTGCAGGTGATTGCCGGCCAGGGCGTTGAGGTAAATCTTGCCGGACTGGGTGAAGGTGAGTATCGCGCGGTGGCCTTTGGCAATAATCCGCTGCTGGGCCTTCTTTCCTCGACGCAGGTGGATGTGCAGGTGGTGGACAGCGGTCCGGTTATCAGCGGTACGGCGAGCGGTAACGCCATTACCGATGATAACGGTAACGGCAGCGATACGGTTACCCCGGGAACGGTGGTGAGCCAGGTTATCAACGGCGCGGGCGAAGTCGTCACCGTGCCGGCGGGCAGCCAGGGCGTCACGATCCAGGGACAGTACGGCACGCTGACCATGCACGCGGACGGCAGCTATGAATACACCATTGCCAATGTCTCAACGGCGAACGCCGGTAAAACGGACTCCTTTACCTACGTGTTGAGCAACGGCAGCACCTCGTCCAGCGCTAATCTGGTGATTACCCTCGGCGACGCCCCCGGCGGCACCGTTGGCGATACGCTCCAGGCGCAGGATAACGATGTGGTGATGCTGGAAACGCCGGTCATTACCACGGAAACCCACACCGACAGCGGCTTCCTGCTGGTGGGGGCGCTCGGTAACCTGCTGTCGCTGCTGGGCAGCGCCAACGCGGCGGTGAACTTCGCGGTGAGCGAGGGCCACGCGGCGGATATCCAGGTAAGCGTCAGCGGCGCATCGCTGCTGAATGCCCTCAGCTCAATAGAAGTGCTGATCCAGCGCTGGAACAGCGTTACCGACCAGTGGGAGACCATCGCCGACAGCCATCAGAACCGCGGGCTGATCTCGGTTATCGACAACAACCGCGTCTCGCTGCACATGGACGATCTGGAGGCCGGGCAGTATCGCGCTATCGGCTACAGCCAGAATGTGCTGCTGGGGCTGGCATCCAGCACCAACGTGGCGGTGACCGTCACGGATACTGGTCCGGTGCAGCTGCACGGCAGCATCAGCGGCAATATGATTACCGATACCGATGCGGTTCACGGCCACGACGCCATTACCGAAGGGACGGTCGTTAGCAAAGTAACCGACGCCAGCGGGACGGCCATCGACGTATCGGCCAGCGGCACCACCATCTATGGCGAGTACGGTACGTTGACGGTCTACGCCGACGGACGCTACTCGTACACCCTGACGGCACCGGCCGGCGAGGCCAGCGGTAAAATGGAGAGCTTCAGCTATACCCTCAGCGACGGGACGCAGACCTCTGACGCGCACCTGAACATCACGCTGGGATCCGGCGAAGCGCCGCCGCTGATTACCGTAGACGACAGCGCAACCCTGCAGATTGATGCGCTGCCGGAAATGGTCGACCACGGTACCAGTTCGAAAACGGGGCTGGCGCTGCTGAGCGTAGGGTTGGGCGATGTACTGAATCTGAACGTGCTTAACCTTAACGATCAGGTTCGGCTCTCGGTCGGGGCTGATGAGGTACGCAATATCAGCATGCACGCCGCGGCGGGCGGCCTGATGATTGGCGCGACCTTCGATCTGTATATCTATAAATATGACCAGACCAGCGGTAGCTACAAGCTGTACGACCAGCAGAAAAACTGGTTTACCGCGCTCCTCGGCGGCCAGTCGGGCAATAAGGATCTCGAGCTGGGCGAAGGGGATTATCTGGTGCTGCTGAATATCAGCGGTGGCGTAACGGCGGCGGGACTTTACACGCTTTACCTGGATAAAGACGTTACTCACGCCGTTACCACGGAAAGCGACAGCATCGGCGGCAATGTGTTGACCGGCGACAGCATCGGCGGGGAGGCCGATACCATCCCGGCGGGCAGCGTGCTCAGCAGCGTTAACGGTATCGTGGTGTCGTCCACCAACATTACGACCATTGTCGGGCAGTACGGCTCGCTGCTTATCAACGCGCAGGGGGAATACACCTACGTGCTGAAGGCCGGGCAGGCGCTCTCAATGGTGGGGCAGTCGGAAACCTTCACCTACACCGTGCGGGCACCGGATGGCTCTATCGCCTCGGCGACGCTGACCGTCAATCTGCAGCACCCGACGCTGGGCGCGGTGGACGACACGGTGAGCAAGGATATTGCCTTTACCAATGATATTGCGGTCAGCAATCACGATCAGATTTTTGCCGGGGCGCTGAACAACAGCCGTAACCAGGACGTGACCAAGGACTTCCAGGGCACGTTCAACGTCAGCGCGGGCCACGTGCTGCAGAATATGACGCTGCAATACGTCTTGTCGGACAACAGTGCTCTGCAGAATATTTCGTTGAAGCTGAGCTACTACATCACCGACAGCCAGGGGCATACCGTTGCCACCAGCAGTACCGCGTTGAACACCAGCACTGGACTGCTGGCGGGTTCGACGATAGATGTACCGCTGGGTAACCTGAATCTGGCAGGGGGAGATTACACAATCCACGTTACTGCCGTGACGCCAAGTGTCGGTGGTTTAGGCATAACCGGCACCGCCAACGTCAGCGTCAACGTCCACGGCACGGAAGTATCGCTGGTGGATTACCACACCGGCAGCGGGCAGACGCTTACCGGCAACCTGTTTGACGGCAGCGGCTCCGATCACCACGTGGATAACGTGATGTCGGTCGGTACCACGCTGACGGTGTTCGGCGAGGCAGAGGGGCAGTCCATTACGCTGGCCCAGAATGCCGCCGCTGCACAGCAGGTTGACGGCAGGTACGGCACGCTCACGGTATACGGCGACGGCAGCTACAGCTACCAGCTCAACACCACCGATATGAACGCGTTGACGCAAAAAGAGGTCTTCGACTACACGCTGAAAACGCCGGGAGGCGAAACTGCCAGCGCCAGTCTGACCATTGATTTGCATCCGCACGTGGCGGGCAGCATCTACAACGACACGATGGTCAGTTCAGCCTACGACGACACCTTCACCATGAAGGCGGGCGAAGACACGCTGATCTTCCATCTGCTCGATAACGGCGATGCTGCCGGCGGTAATGGCCATGACGTCTGGACAGATTTCTCAATTAGTGACGGAGATCATATAGATGTCAGCAACTTACTGAGCGGATGGGATGGCAATAATCAGAATCTCGGCCAATATTTATCTGTAGAGCACAACGAGAAGGGCGATACGGTGGTATCCATCGATCGTGACGGCTCGGGCAGCAGCTGGCAGCCGACGGAACTGATTACGCTGGAAAACGTGCAGGTTTCGCTGGAGGAGCTGATGCAGCATCACACAACATCGGGCCACGGCTGATGTTGATGCCGGAAGGGGGAGGTTGACCCTTCCGGCAGAATGTAAACCGCGCCCCGTTCAGTCGGCTATGAACGGGGCGACATTTTTGCTGAGCCGTAAACGTTATCTTTCCGGTGCTTTTATCAGGACGACGAAGCGCATCGCTAAATCCGTATTTTCGGTAATTCATACATAAAAACGATCGCCACCGGCGATCATAAAAGTGAAGCTGGAAGACATTATGGGTCGCCTGAGTAGTCATCGCATCGCTATGACCAGCGCACTGACGCTGGCATTTATTGTATTCACGCCCGACGCCTCCGCCATCTGGGGCGAGCGGGATCCCGCCGACGCGGCGCGCATCAGCCCGCAGGCACTCTCTCCGACAGACATGCTGCCGGCCCTCGACGGCTCCCGACAACAGCAGCCCGGGCCGGGCTCCGCGCCCGATATGCTGAGCCTCAACGCCGCGGTGGAGCGCGCGGTCCAGTGGTATCCGGACATCAGCAGCGAAGTTGGCAAACTGTTCAACGCCTCCGAGCAAATTAACGTAGCCCGGGCCAAATATTATCCGCAGATCAGCGGCGGCATTAATAACAGCGTCACCAATACCAATACCGAAGGGGGATACAGCCCGTCGCTGGTGCTCTCCCTGTCGCAAATGCTGTACGACTTTGGCAAAGTCGACAGTTCGGTGCGTGAAGCTAACGGCGCGCTTGCCCAGCAGCAGGCCAAAGTGCTGCTGAGCATTGATAAAGTCGCCCACGACAGCGCCTCAGCGCTGGTTCAGGTGCAGGGCTATCAGCAACTGGTACAGATTGCCCGCGAGCAGCTGGCGGCACTGGAGGCTATCGGCGGGCTGGAGCAGCAGCGCAACGACGAGGGCGCAAGCTCTCTGTCTGACGTGGTGCAAACCAACGCCCGTATCGAAGGCGCAAGAGCCACGCTTACCCAGTATCAGGCGAGCCTCGAGCGCTGGCGCGCCACGCTCACCTCGTATCTCGGCTGGAACAGTATCGTCCGGGTCGATAACCGGTTTCCCGATGCGGTGGGTAAATCCTGCCTGCGGGCGAAAGTGGACGACGCGCTGGTGCCCTCGGTGCTGGCAGCGCAGGCGCAAATGGCTCAGGCCAGCGCGCAGCTTGCGGGCGCCGAAGCGCAGATGCGGCCCACCATTTCGCTGGAGCCGGAAGTGACCCACTATCTCAACGATCGCTACGCCAACCACGAACAGCTCGACCGTACCCAGTACGCCGCCTACGTACGGGTGCAGATGCCGCTGTATCAGGGCGGCGGGCTCACTGCCGGGCGCAACGCGGCGAAACACAGCCTGGAGGCGGCCGAAGCCTCGGTCAGAACCACCCAGATTGAAGTTCGCCAGCAGCTAATGTCCGCGCAGAACGAGGCCCTGAGCCTCGAACACACCCTGGCGCTGCAGGTCAAACAGCTGGCGCTGAACAAGCAGACGCAGGATCTCTACAAGCAGCAGTATCTGGGGCTCGGAAACCGCCCGCTGCTCGACGTGCTCAACGCCGAGCAGGAGGTGTACCAGACCCGCTTCATGCAGCAGCAAACTGAAACCCAGTGGCGCACCTTACAGCTGGACTGCCTTTATAATACGGGTCTGACGCGGCGGCTGTTCGCGCTGGAGAACCGGTCAATTCAGGGCGTGGAGATCCAGCCATGAGCCATCATCAGGACGCAGAAAATCCCGCAACCGCGGGTACAGATAATATTGACGGCTGGGCGCAGGCTATCTGCCGCGTTGCCAGCCACTACCGGCTCACATATTCACCCGGCAGCGTTAAGTCCGTTGCCCGCTGGCAGCGCGGGCGGCCGCTGCCGTCGATGCTGAAAAACATGTCCCGCCACGCCGGGCTGTCCGTCAGAATGCTGGACGGCAATATAGAGTCCGTGTCCGGCTGGCGGCTGCCGCTGGTGGTGCAGCTCAAAGACGGGCAGGTAGCGGTCATCGAGCACTTTGACGGCGAATCCAACGTTGGGGTCAGCTTCAGCAGTGAAGATAATCTGGTTACCGTACTGCCGATGCTGCCGCTGCTGGCGGAAGTGCGCTACGCGGTGGCGCTGCGCCCGGCGACAATGGCCGGAGACAGCCGCAGCAAAAACTATATTTCTGCCTGGTACCCCGGCTGGCTGCGCCACCTGGTGCTGCAGAAGCTGCGGCCCTACGGGCACGTGATGCTGGCGTCGCTGATCATCAACATGCTGGCGATGGCCGGGATCCTGTTCTCGATGCAGGTATATGACCGGGTGATCCCCGCCCAGTCCTACCCGACCCTGTACGTGCTGTTTATCGGGGTGCTGATCGCCGTTATCTTCGGCTTTCTGATGCGCCTGCTGCGCAGCCACGTAACCGATCTTCTGGGTAAACAGGCGGACATGCGCATCTCCGATCGGGTGTTTGGCCACGCCCTGCGCCTGAAAACCAGCGCCATTCCGCGCTCTACCGGCAGCTTTATCTCCCAGCTGCGGGAGCTGGAGTCCATTCGCGAGATGATCACCTCCACCACCGTGTCGGTGATCGTCGATCTGCCGTTTTTCCTGCTGTTCCTGCTGGTGCTGGCGATTATCTCCCCTCAGCTCGCGTGGATCGCTCCGGTGGCGGCCGTGGTCATGATCGTGCCGGGACTGCTGCTGCAAAAGCGGCTGGCGGCGCTGGCGCGGGATCACGTTGAAGAGTCCACGCTGCGCAACGCGGTGCTGGTGGAAAGCGTGCAGAGCCTGGAAGACATCAAGTTGATGCAGGCGGAAAACCACTTCCTGCAGCAGTGGAACAGCTATATCCGCATTACCGCCCAGTCGGGACTCAAAACCCGCCGGGTAACCCAGGGGCTGCTGGCCTGGGGGATGAGCATTCAGGGGCTGGTGTATGCCGTGGTGATCGTGGTTGGCGCGCCGCTGGTGATTGACGGCGATATTACCACCGGGGCGATTATTGCCGCCTCGCAGCTCTCATCGCGCATGGTGGCGCCAATGACGGCCCTCTGTGGGGTACTGGCGCGCTGGCAGCAGGCGAAGGCGGCGAAATCGGGGATCGACAGCATTATGCAGCTGCCGGTGGAGAACAGCTTTGACGCCCAGTCCCTGCATCAGGACGTGCTGCACGGACACTTCAGCTTTACCGATACCGCTTTCCGCTATCAGCCAGACTCGCCCGGCGTGCCGCTGCGTGTTGCCGCACTGGAGATCCAGCCCGGCGAACGTATCGCGGTGCTGGGGCGCAACGGTGCCGGAAAATCCACCTTTTTGCAGGCGCTGATCGGCGGGATCCCGCTGACCCAGGGTGAGCTGAAGCTCGACTCCCTGAGCCTGCCGCACATTGACGTGGCGGATCTGCGGCGCAATATCGGCCTGCTGACCCAGAACGCCCGGCTGTTTCACGGCTCCCTGCGGGAGAACCTGATGCTCGGTTCGCCGCTGGCGCGGGACAGCGACGTCTTCGAGGCGCTGGAAATTGCCGGCGCCGCCGGGTTTGTGCGCAAGCTGCCCCACGGGCTGGATCACAAGATCATGGAGGGCGGGCTGGGCCTTTCCGGCGGTCAGCGCCAGTCGATTCTGCTGGCGCGCATGATCCTGCGGGATCCGAACATTGTCCTGCTGGATGAACCCACCGCCTCGCTGGACGAGCACACCGAGAAAGAGTTCCTGACCCGGCTTGAAAGCTGGCTTGCCGGGCGAACGCTGATTGTCGCCACCCACCGCAGCGCGGTGATGTCGATCATCGATCGCGTCCTCGTGCTGAAAGAGGGCAATCTGGTGATGGATATGCCGAAAGAGAAGGCGCTGGCGCGTCAGGGTTCCGATAACGGAGGCGCGGTAGCGAATGAAAGAAAACCTGCCTGATCTTACCCAGCCAACGCCTGCTGCGGCGGGTGATGTGGCGGAGGCCGCGCCGCGGCTTCATCTTCCCGGTCACGATGCCGAGGAGGAACCGGATAACCAGTCGCTGGTGCGCTCCGGGCGCATCGTGATGCTGTGCGGGGCGCTGATGCTGGTGGCGGGCGTGTGGGCGGCCTTTGGCGTGCTCGACGAAGTCTCCACCGGCACCGGAAAAGTTATTCCCAGCTCCCGGGAGCAGGTGCTGCAGTCGCTGGACGGCGGGGTGCTGGTCGCCCTCAACGTCCGCGAAGGGCAAAAAGTCAGTGCCGGGCAGGTGGTGGCGCGCCTCGATCCGACCCGCTCCCAGTCCAGCGTCGGCGAGAGCGTGGCGCGCTATCAGGCGGCGCTGGCCGCCAGCAGCCGCCTGTCGGCGGAGGTCAACGATCTGCCGCTGTCGTTCCCCGACGAGCTGAAAAGTGCGCCGCTGCTCATTAACTCGGAAACGCGACTCTACAACATGCGCAAAAGCCAGTTCAGCGACTCGAAGGCGCGGCTTAACGATGCCGTTGCTTCGGTGCAAAACGAGCTGACAATTACACGGCGGCTGGCGAATACCGGTGCGGCCAGCAACGTCGAGGTGCTGCGCCTCGAACGCCAGCGGGCGGACCTGCAGCTCAAACTGCTGGATCTCCGTTCCCAGTACCGGGTTCAGGCCCGGGAAGAGCTGGCGAAGGCCACCGCCGAAGCCAACTCGCTGGCGGAAGTGATCAAGGGGCGCGAAGACAGCGTGATGCGCATGACCGTGCGCTCGCCGGTCAACGGCATCGTTAAAAACGTCAAAGTGACGACCCTCGGTGGGGTGGTGCCGCCTAACGGCGAGCTGATGGAGATCGTTCCGGTGGACGACCGGCTGCTGATTGAGGCGCGCCTGTCGCCCCGGGACATCGCCTTTATCCATCCCGATCAGCCCGCGCTGGTGAAAATAACCGCCTACGACTACGCCATTTACGGCGGCCTGAACGGTGTGGTGGAGAGCATTTCGCCGGACACCATGCAGGACGAAGCCAAGCCGGAAATCTACTATTACCGGGTCTTTATTCGCACCGAACATGCCTTTTTGAAAAATAAGTCCGGCAAAAAGTTTGCCATCGTACCCGGCATGATTGCTAACGTGGATATCAAAACCGGTGAAAAAACGGTACTGGATTATCTGATCAAACCCTTTAATAAAGCTAAAGAAGCCCTGAGGGAGCGCTAATGGAGCTAATACACTTTCATCGCCAGCCGGCCTGGACGCTGCCCGTCGCCGAAGCGGCAAAGGCCCTCCACGCGGAATCGCTGACCGCGCCGTATCCCGGCTGCGTACTGTTTGTCAGTGCCGGAGAGCCCGAGGCCAGAGCCACCGTAGCCATCGGGCGCGGCGACACCTTTGCCGGCGCGTGGCGACAGGCGCTGGGGCAGCTGGAACTGGATGCCGACAGACCGCCGCGCTGGCTGCGGGTGGACGTGGTTAACCACGTTGAAGCCCTGACGGTAGCCGTGCTGAAAGCCAAATGCGCCCGCACCAAGCGCAGCTATTTCCGCTTCGGGCTGAGCTTCGATCCGCAGTTCGAACGCGCGCTGCTGGAGCAGGAGATTTCCGGCAACGCGATTCTCTATCACAGCGACACGCCGGTGGCGGGGCTCAACGATGGCAACCTGAGCCGCTACGGCAAGCGGCGCTTTGGTGAAGAACTGGCGTTTCCGCAAGAAGATGACGCGCCAATCTGGCGTTTCCAGACGGCGGCGTTTTTTATGGAAGAAGGGCGCATTTATCCTGTTTGCAGCCGGGGCCGCGAGTCCGGCTACCGGGAGCTGAACGACTGGCCCGGCGAGCACCTCGATGCGGCCATTGCCAGCGCCAGCGACTATCTCGCTCGCCAGGTTCACGACAGCGGCCGCTACGACTACGGCTGGTTTCCCTGCTTCGATCGTCCAATATCGCGCTATAACGCCCTGCGCCACGCCAGCGCTACCTACGCGCTGCTGGAAGGCTGGGAGCACACCCGCAATCCGGCGGAATTCGGGGCCATTACGCGCGCGCTGGATTATCTGACCGGCACGCTGATCCACAGCCGGCCGCTGCCGGACGGCAAAATGGCCGACTTTCTGGTGGACGAAGGTGACGAAGTGAAGCTTGGCGGCAACGCGCTATCGATCCTGGCGCTGGCGAAATACACCGCGCTGACCGACGATCGTCGCTATCTGCCGCAGATGCTGCGCCTGGCCCGCACCCTACGCTTTATGCAGGATCCCCGGAGCGGGGCGTTTGTCCACGTCCTTAATTATCCGGATCTCAGCCTGAAGGCGGTTGAGCGCATCATCTATTACGATGGCGAAGCGGCGTTTGCGCTGATGCGGCTGTACGCGCTTACCGGCCAGCCGTGGCTGCTGGAGACGGTGCAGCTTGCCTTTGACAGCTTTATCGCCCGGGAGCACTGGCGCGCTCACGATCACTGGCTGAGCTACTGCGTCAACGAGCTGGTAGCGGTCTGCCCGGAGGCGCGCTATTTCCGCTTCGGGCTGGATAACGTCAGCGGCCACCTCGACTTTGTGCTCAATCGCGTGACCACCTACCCGACGCTGCTGGAGCTGATGATGGCGGCGCAGCAGATGCTGGAAAAACTCGACGCCAGCGAGCATCGCTACCTTCTTGACGATTTTGACCGGGAGACGTTCGATCGGGCGCTGGCTCACCGGGCGCGCTACATGATGAACGGCTTTTTCTGGCCTGAACTGGCAATGTTTTTCGCCAACCCGGCGCGGATTGTCGGCAGCTTTTTTATTCGTCATCACGCCTGGCGGGTGCGCATTGATGACGTGGAGCACTATCTTTCCGGCCTGACCGCGTGGCATCGCCTGCTGCACACGCAGCGTCAGCCTGCGGGGAAAGCGCTGCCGGCGCAGGGCTGAGTAAAGAAGCGGGATGTGTCAGGCGGTCTGTTTTTTGACGCACTTTCGTGCTGCGGATCTGAACGGCGAATGGAGAATTAGGCATTCGCCGTTTTTTATTCCGGAAAAGAGAATCAGGGAGACGATATGTGGACAATGCCGGGGAGAGAAGGGAGTTTAAGGTGACGGTGTCACGTATGGCGGCTGGCGCCTGCTGCAACAGACACCAGAGCCGGAAGTAGTGCCGCAGAGGTGAAGTATCGCTTCTGCGGCACTGTCTTAATCAGAATGTCAGAACCTTATCCGCATCCAGCGTCCAGCGCGCCAGCTCGGGCAGCGTGCCAATCTCGACCCCGTCCACCAGCGGCAGCAGCGTGATCCCGCGGCCGTCGGTGCATGTTTTGCACAGTTTAACCGGCACGTCCTGGGCGGTGAGGATCTCCAGCATCTGCTGGATGTTGTAGCCTTCCGCCGGTTTCTGACCGCGCAGCCCGGCGGTAACGGCATCCGACATTAAAAACACTTTCAGATCCAGCGGCTCCTGCTCTTTCAGGGCAATGGCGAGCCGCAGGCTGTTAAACAGCGATTCACTACCGTAGGCAGCACCGTTGGCGACAATCACAATACGTTGCATATTCCTTCCTTTAATATTCAGAAAGTCCCCATGCTACTGCTGCGGAGGCTTACTGTCCAAAGCGGGCGACAAGTCCCGCGGCGGCAAGCTGGTGACCGCTGATTTTTGTGAACAGCGCCTCGCGGGTTAGGCCCGGCGGCAGATCCGGCGGTAGCGAGGTGGCAATCAGGGTGAACGTATAGTGGTGCGCACCTTTGCCCGGCGGCGGGCAGGGGCCGTACCAGGTGCCGGTGCCTTTGCTGTTCTTGCCGCCGGTAAAGCCTTTTCCATCGCGCATGGCGTCTGGCGAAAAACCGGTCGCCGCAGGAATTATGTTGTAGGCCACGAAATGGGTGACGCCCAGTCCGTTATTGCCTTCCGCATCCTGTACCACCAGCGCCAGGCTTTTGGTTTGCACCGGGGTGTTGCTCCATACCAGCGGCGGAGAGTTGTTCTGCCCGCTGCAGTTGGGGTTCTGCTTGTCATTGCCGGAGAATTTAGCATCCATCATGCCGTTATCCGCGAAGGCCGGAGACTGAAGAATAAAGAGATCGGCGGCGCTGGCGGAGGCGCTCAGAACCAGCCAGGCGCAGAGAGAGAAGCGTAAAACGTGTGGCATAAAAAACACTCATTATGTGTGGGTACTCTAACTGTAGACCAGCTATCGGTTTTTTCCTGAAATTTCCCCCAAAGCTGTAATCATTCTGAATTGTCGGTAAACTTACCCTTCGATCTCAATCTGACTGCCTTTGCCTGAACGGGAACGCGCTGACGCTTTGACTACCTCGCTATTGAAACACGCTTTGCCCCTGATCCTCCTGCCCGTCGCGGGCGGCGCTGCCGCCGTGAGCGACACTTATGTCGAGCAGGCTGCGCATCCTTTTGATAGCGGCGACCCGCAGCAGCTGCCGGATCTCGGGGTAGCGCCCCAAAGTATCGATCGGGAAAAGCATCTTGCTGAAGTGGTAAAAGCGTTTGGCGAGGCCAGTATGGTGGATAACGGGCTGGATACCACAACCCGGGCCCGGCAGTTTGCGCTGGATAAAATCAATCAGCAGGTGAATTCTCAGGTCAATCAGCAGCTCGACCAGTGGCTTTCGCCGTGGGGCAACGCCAGCGCACAGCTGCTGGTGGATGACAAAGGCAATTTCACCGGCAGCCACGGCAACTGGTTTGTGCCGCTGGCCGATAACGATCGCTATCTCACCTGGAGCCAGGTGGGCTTCACCCGCCAGGATGAGGGCACCGTCAGCAACCTGGGGCTGGGCCAGCGCTGGGTGGCCGGCAGCTGGCTGCTTGGCTACAACACCTTTTACGATGCCCAGCTGCACGATAATCTGCAGCGCGGCGGCCTGGGTGCCGAAGCCTGGAGCCAGTATTTGCGCCTGTCCGCAAACTACTATCAGCCGCTGAGCGGCAGCTGGCGCAAGGACAGCGATCTCAAAGAGCAGCGCATGGCGCGCGGTTACGATGTCACGGCCCAGGCGCGGCTGCCGTTTTACCGCTACGTCAACACCAGCCTCAGCCTCGAGCAGTATTTTGGCGACAGCGTTGATCTATTCCACACCGGGACCGGCTATCGTAATCCCGTCGCTGTCTCTCTGGGGGTGAATTATACCCCCGTTCCGCTGATGACCCTTACCGCCGAGCACAAGCAGGGTGAAAGCGGGGTCAGCCAGAATACCGTCGGCATGAAGCTTAACTACCGCTTCGGCGTATCGCTGAAAAAACAGCTGGAATCCAGCGAAGTGGCGGCGTTTACCTCGCTGCGCGGCAGCCGCTACGACAGTCCAACCCGCAATCAGCTGCCGGTGGTGGAGTATCGCCAGCGTAAAACCCTCTCCGTCTTTCTGGCAACGCCGCCCTGGGATCTTAATGCCGGGGAGACGGTTCAGCTGAAGCTGCAGGTGCGCAACCGCAATGCGATTAAGTCCATCACCTGGCAGGGCGATACCCAGGCCCTGAGCCTGACGCCGCCGGTCAATCCGAAAGATCCTGACGGCTGGACGATTATTATGCCTGCCTGGGACGGCAGTGAAGGGGCCAGCAACCGCTGGCATCTGGTGGCGGTTATTGAAGATGATAAAGGGCAGCGCGTGTCATCAAATCA
>NZ_CAJYMB010000074.1 GCF_913775985.1 uncultured Pluralibacter sp.
GAATGCCCTGGGTCACCACGTTAGTCAGCTTTCCGTCCCCGGCAAATTCGGGATGGTGGTTGACCGGCGTATCGAAAATGCCGACCTGCTGCCCTTGCCCGGTGTAGCCCGCCGCGTAGGCGGCATCGGCGTGGATCGCGTTCAGTCCCCAGTTGGCGTTGAAATCAGGCGTGCGCCAGCTGGCCGCATCGCCGCTGCGCCCCGGGTCGATATAGGTCTCTGCCTGAGCGTAGCCCGCCATTATCATGCCGCAGACCACCATTTTCAGCCGCCGCGCGCCGAGCCGACGCTGCCCGATCCTGCTATTTTTTACCATTAACCCTTTCTCCCTACCCTGTCATAAACAACAGCGGAAAGCGGCTTCTGGCCGGCCTTCCGCTGTTTAAAAGTAAAAATCAGAAGCGCCAGTTAAACCCGGCGTTGACGCTGTTGTCCTGGTGGTTCGACGACAGCAGCCCGCCGTAGCCCAGCGACAGCGCGGCGCGGTCGTTCACCGCCACCTCAAGGCCCGCCTTCATCACCAGACCGTCCCGGGATACCGGCACGCTGTTCACCGTAAACGCCGCGTCGGTGCCGCGAAAGCGCAGCCCGGTCGCCCGGTCGCGGTCGCTGTACTGGTGCTGCCAGCCCAGCTCGCCACGCAGCGCCACGTCGGTGCCCGGCTCAACCTGCCAGCGGGTGTCCGCCCGCAGCCCCAGCGTCGAGAGCGCCGCGTCGGTGTGCTGCTTGCTTCCCGCCAGCGCCGCCGCGCTGCCGTGCTCGCGGATGCGGTCGTTTTCAAAGTTGACGTACGAGAGGTTGGCGAACGGTTCAAGATTCAGCCACCCCGCCTGCAGGGCGTAGCCCGCCTCGGTGAACAGCTGCGCGGTGCGCGCGCTGTAGCTGGAGGACTCTTTATCCCCGTAACCCACCGTGCGCGAGGTGCCGATGCGGTGCCAGGTGTAGCCCGCACCCGCCCGCAGCGCCAGCGCCCCGAGCTGGCGCGCGCCGTAGGTCGCCAGGTGGTAGTTGTCGCTGTCGCCCTTCGCCCCGTGGCCGCCATCGAGGCTGGTGCGGGTGTAGCCCGTCGCCACGCCCAGCCGCCAGCCGTCCGCTACCGGAGCATCCACTCCGAGCAGCACCCCGTAGGTGTTGGCCTGATAGCCGGTGGCGTTTGAAGTACCCGATGCATGATCCCAGGCGCCCAGCAGCTGCGCCCACGCGCCGCTCTCGTCCGCCTTGATGTCCGCCGGACCCGCCAGCCCTTGCGCCTGGCGCAGCCGCCCGTTCAGGGTCTCCCGCAGGTAGCGGCTGTCGTTCACCAGCGCCGAGGCGATGTCCGCGTGGATCTGCCCGTCGAGCTGGCGGAACGCCTGCCGCGCCTCGCCCGCCGTGCCGCGGGTCAGGATGCTTTCATACACCGAATGCCCCGCCGGCAGCGTGTCCGCCGCCGCCGCCACCGAACGCTCGTTGCGGGTTTCGGCGACGCTGGCGAAGCTGCGATCGTTGCGTCCCACCTCCAGGCTCACCCGGTCTGGCTGATAGGCCAGCGCGGTGCCCAGAAACAGGTAGTTCGGCGACACCGAGTCGAACCGTCCGCTGACGCCGTTCTGCGCGGTCAGGATGCTGTAGCGCTGGCCGAGCAGGCTGCGCACTTCCTGCTGCGAGAGCAGATTCGGGCTGTTTTCCAGTGACACCGTCACGTCGCCGCCGTTAATCTGCGCTGCGCCCCGGCTGTCGATGCGGTCGCTCTGCCCGTTCGGCCCCACTTCCACCGCGTAGCGCGAGCCCGGGGCGAAGGTCACGTCCCGATCCACCGACAGCGTGCCGATGGAGTTGCCCGGTGCCACCGTCCCGCCGCGGTTGGCGGTCAGGGAGCCAATGCGCCCGCTGCCGCCCAGCACGCCGCCATTCTGGACGCTGACGTCGGAGGTGACCCGGCCGTTAATCGCCAGCCGTCCCTGATCGACCCGGGTCGGCCCGGAGTAGCTGTTGTTGCCGGTGAGGATCAAAGTACCAACACCGGTTTTAGTCAGGCCGCCGTGGCCGGAAATGTCGTTACTCCAGAGATCCCAGCCGCACAGAACGCTGTTACACAGTCGCTGGGTCGGTTTACCCTCATCCAGCACCGCGCCGATACCCGGCAGATTTGCAACAAACTGCCCATCGCCATAGGCGCCGTCGATACGAAACGCCTCGGGGATATCCTGCTCAGTAACCAGCATTGCCGGACCGCCGATCGCTTTATCCAGGTTGACCATCCCCCAACCGAACAGCGGATCGATGCCCGGCTCGCCCATATCGGTGGCGGTGGTTTTCAGCACCTCGGCCACCTGAGCCCCGGTCAGGTAGGGATAGCGCTCCATCAGCACCGCAATGCTGCCCGCCACGTGCGGCGCGGCCATCGAGGTGCCGCTAAATTTTGCATAGCCGGTGGTGAGGTTTTCCGGGCTGGTACCCTGGATAATCGAGCTGTAAACCCGGGTGCCCGGCGCCGAGACGCAGAAGCTGGCGGTATAGCCGCAGCGGGATGAGAAGGTACTGATGCTGTAATTGCCGTCGTTTTTCGGGTCCTGCAGGCTGGCGACTGACAGCCAGTTGGGGGCGATGTCGGGGACGAAGCGGGCCAGGCCGGCCATGGCGTCGGGATTGTTGAGATTGCCGTCGTTACCGGCGGCAAAAATAACGACCACGCCGCTGCGGGCGGTATCTATAGCGCCCTGATAGGCGCCGCCGGGAGTAGTACCGAGTATCGTCTTGATCTGATCGAACTGCTTTTGCGCATCCGCTTCGGTGAAGTGCGGATAGGCCGGATCGTAGCCGCCGCGGTCAAACTTCTCGGTAATACCAATACCCCAGCTGTTATTGATGATGCGCACCCCGCTCTCCCGCAGCGCGCGCCAGCCGGCCTGATATACCGCGCCGTCGTTGCCGAGGATTATGCCGTCTTCCGGACCGGGATCGCCGTTTTCCGCGCTGATTATCTGCGCGTCGTAGGCGACGCCGTGCATCGCGCCGCCGTCGCGGCTGCCGGCGGCGATGCCGCCAACGTGGGTGCCGTGGGATCCCAGCTTGCCGCTGGAGTCGACGCTCGGCGTGCCGTCATAGCGGAACTGCTCCCCTTTTTTAACCGGGATGTACGGGTCGGTATATTCCCTTATTCCCGTGGTGACAAGGTTCACCACTTTATTGTCGCCGACAAATTCCGGGTGTTTTGCATAGACCGGCTGGTCAAATATGCCAAGCTTGACGTCTTTGCCGCTGTAGCCCGCCGCGTAGGCGTGCTCCGCATTAATAGCATGGAGTCCCCATTCGGCATTAAATTCCGGCGTACGCCAGCTGGCGGCATCGCCCCGACGGCCAGGTTCGCTATATTCTCCGGCGGCAATCGCCTGGGAGACGCAGAGGCAAATTAACGCCGGTGCCCATGGTAGAAAATAGTGTCCGCCACGCGCGCGCGCGGAAATAGTTTTATTAACCCTGTTCTTCATGCAAGTTATCATCCACTGTGATACCCGTCATAATTCAGGCGATTCGAATTATTAAGGGCAAATATCGTTATAATCCCTTCATGCCTGAGGCTACCCGCACGCACAGGCCGTACAGGCCAGTCGCTGGTGCAGCCTGAGCTCTTCAGGGTAGAAAGTAATGCGTTTATCCCCATCATAATTCAAACTGCTTGTGCGTTGGCTGCGCTCGTCACCCCGGTCACTGACTCCAGTAAGCTCCCGGGGGATTCTCTCTTTTGCCGCCTTCAAGCAACTCGAATTATTTAGGATATAGACATGTTTTTAAACATCAAACACATTTAACAATATCAAGTTACTTATCGCTGTCAATTATTCAGGAAGGATTGGTGATTAGTTTTTTTAATGATGGCAGGGTAATAAGCAAAGCCAATATTTAGCAATGGGCGATTGGGCGGTGCAATGAGGTGTTTGGCGGGAAATCATGAATAATAAAGCGGCCGAAAGTAAGAATATATTCTCTGGCATCTGCCTTATAATATAAAAATAGAGTCAATAACGTTGTGGAATATTAAGCTGCAATACGCTCTGGCACCGGGTCATTATTTCCCGGTACCCGAACGCGTGGTGTTAAACAAAGGGGAAAATCGTACCCTGAAGCCAGGTTGTGGCCTGACCGCTCATCAGCACCCGATCGCCCTGTAGCGCACAGCGCACGTCGCCGCCGCGGGCCGAGATCTGCCGGGCCAGCATCTGCGTCTTGTTAAGTTTTTCACTCCAGTACGGGATCAGCATCGTGTGTGCGGAGCCGGTAACCGGATCTTCCCATACCGCTTCGCCCGGAGAAAAGAAGCGGCTAACGAAGTCATATTCCCCGCTGCCTTTCGCCGTCACCGTCACTTTGTGCTCGCCGGGCAGCATCTTGCCGATATCCGGTGCCAGCGCCGCCACCTGCGCGGCATCGTCCAGCTCAATCAGCCACGCCCGTCCCCGGCGCGAGGCAGCAAAGCTGCTGATACCCAGCGCCGCGAGCATCTCCGGCGGCGGCGCGGCGGGCCGGGTTTCACCGCGGGGGAAATCAAGGGTCAGCCACTCTCCGGCGCGGCTAACGGTCAAGATGCCGGAGGCAGTGCGAAAAGCAATCTCGCCTTCCGTATAGTCAAGATGATTGAAAATGACGTGGGCGGTAGCAAGCGTGGCGTGGCCGCAGAGGTTAACTTCATTGCGGGTAGTGAACCAGCGCAGCGCAAAGCCGCCCTTTTCCGGGATAAAAAACGCCGTCTCGGACTGATTGTGCTCCCGGGCCATGGCCAGCAGCAGCGCGTCGGACGGCCATCCGCGCAGGGCGCAGACTGCAGCAGGATTGCCGCTAAAATTACGCTCGCTAAAGGCGTCAACCAGCCAGAACGGTATCGGAGAAGTCATTTATACCGCCTCACGCAGCCCAATCTCGCCGATAAGGTAAGTGCGGCACTGGCCGCCGATCAGCACCCGCTCCCCGAGGTATTCGCAGCGCAGCGTGCCGCCGCGTTCGGAGAGCTGCGCCGCCTGCAGATGAAGCTTATTCAGCCGCTCCGCCCAGTAGGGGATCAGCATACTGTGGGCCGAGCCGGTGACCGGATCTTCTGCCACGGACTCCCCCGGACAGAAAAAGCGGCTGACGAAGTCCAGCTCGTCGCCGGGGGCGGTGACGCACACCATTTTGCCCAGCGGCAGCATGGCGTGAATGTCCGGCTCCAGCGCCTCGACCTGCTGCTGGCTGTCCAGCACCACCAGATAATCTCGGGCGGCGCGGATCTCTTTGGCGCTGTCAATGCCCAGCGCCGAGAGCAGCAGCGGCGGCGGTGTAACCGGCTGCGTCTGCCAGGCCGGAAAATCCAGCGTCAGCCAGTCGCCGCTGCGGCGCACCCGCAGCTCGCAGACAAAGCGGGTGGAGAAGCGGATTTCAGTGTCCGGGAAATCGAGATACTCGAAGATGACGTGCGCGCTGGCGAGCGTCGCGTGGCCGCAGAGGTTTATTTCGCCCTGAGTGGTGAACCAGCGCAGCTCGAAACCGTCATCGGTGCGCACGAAAAAAGCGGTTTCCGACTGGTTATGTTCCCGCGCCATATTGAGCAGCATGTCGTCCGGCAGCCAAGCAACCAGCGGGCACACGGCCGCCGGGTTACCGCCAAAGGGTCGATCGCTGAAAGCATCTATCAGATAAAACGGAATGGTAAGCATGTTACGTCCTGTTGTATGGGGAGGCGGGTTGCTGGCGCGCCATAAGGGTCAAGTATGAGATCTGCGTCACAAAATGATTGTCTTACGCGCGGCATTGGCTTTAAGATCGTCCTCTCTTCTCCGCAACCAGCCCAGATAACTTTTATGCCAACAAATACCGTTTCACGCAAGGTTGCGTGGCTGCGGGTGGTAACTCTTGCCGTTGCCGCCTTCATTTTTAATACCACCGAGTTTGTGCCGGTGGGCCTGCTCTCGGATATCGCCGCGAGCTTCGATATGCAGACCGCACAGGTCGGCATTATGTTGACTATTTATGCCTGGGTAGTGGCACTGATGTCGCTGCCTTTCATGCTAATGACCGGGCAGATGGAACGGCGCCGGTTGCTTATCGGCCTGTTCGTGCTGTTTATTGCCAGCCACGTGCTGTCATTTCTGGCGTGGAATTTTACCGTGCTGGTGATTAGCCGCATCGGCATTGCCTTTGCTCACGCGGTATTTTGGTCAATTACCGCCTCCCTCGCTATTCGGCTGGCGCCTGCCGGCAAGCGCGCACAGGCGCTGAGCCTGATCGCCACCGGCACCGCGCTGGCGATGGTGCTGGGGCTGCCCATCGGGCGCATCGTCGGGCAAATCTTCGGCTGGCGCACCACCTTCTTTATAATTGGTATCGGGGCGTTTATCACCCTGATGGCGCTGGTGAAGCTGCTGCCGAAATTGCCCAGCGAGCATTCTGGCTCGTTAAAAAGCCTGCCGGTGCTGTTCCGCCGCCCGGCGCTGGTCGGCATCTATCTGCTGACGGCGGTGGTGGTCACCGCCCACTACACCGCCTACAGCTACATTGAACCGTTCGTGATTAACATCGCCGGGTTTGATGCCAACTTTGCCACCCTGCTGCTGCTTATCGTCGGCGGCGCGGGCATTATTGGCTCGCTGGTGTTCGGCAAGCTGGGTAACCGCCACGCTTCTTCGCTGGTGAGCGGCGCCATCGCCCTGCTCACGCTGTGTCTGCTGATGCTGATGCCGTCCGCCACCAGCGAATGGCACATGGGACTGCTGAGCGCGGTGTGGGGTATTGCGATTATGACCATCGGGCTGGGGATGCAGGTAAAAGTGCTGGCGCTGGCCCCGGATGCCACCGACGTGGCGATGGCGCTGTTTTCCGGCATTTTCAATATCGGCATTGGCGCCGGCGCGCTGCTGGGTAACCAGGTAAGCCTGCACCTGTCGATGGCGGACATTGGTTATATTGGCGCAGCGCCCGCCCTGGCGGCGCTGATCTGGTCGGTGGTTATCTTTCGCCGCTGGCCGACGCCGCTGGAAGAGCAGCACCAGCATTAATCTCTGACTCACCTTACCGGCGCGTGTTCTGAAGGACGCGCGTCCGGCCCTCCAGCAAATCTACGAATTCCCTACTACAATTCATCGTTTAAAAAAGTGATCTGGCTCACTTTAGCAAAAAGTGTGATCTGCGATTCCATTCAGTTGACTTATGTTTGCCTGGGCAATAATATCGCGGGCAACTAATCTACTTGCCAGGGCAACCATTTTGAAAAGCACCAGTGACCTGTTTAACGACATTATTCCACTCGGGCGCTTGATCTATATGGCAAACCAGAAGAAAGACCGCCTGCTGAGCGAATACCTGTCGCCGATGGATATCACCGCTTCGCAGTTTAAAACGCTTTGCTCCATCCGCTGCCAGGGGCGCATTACCCCGGGCGAATTGAAGAAAGCGCTGTCGGTGGATCTCGGTGCCCTGACGAGAATGCTGGATCGTCTTGCGTGTAAAGGCTGGATTGAGCGCCTGCCCAATCCGAATGACAAACGCGGCGTGCTGGTGCAGTTGACACCAGAGGGCGCAGCGATCAGCGAAGAGTGCCACCAGCTGGTAGGAACAGACCTGCACCAGGAACTTACAAAAAACTTATCGGCAGAAGAAATCGCCACGCTTGAGCTGCTGCTCAAGAAAATTCTGTCGGAATCAGAAGAGGAAAGATGATGTCCAGACGTAATAATGACGCCATCACGATACACAGTATTCTTGAGTGGATTGAAGAGAACCTGGAATCTCCGCTGTCGCTGGAGAAGGTTTCTGAACGCTCAGGCTATTCAAAATGGCACCTGCAGCGCATGTTTAAGAAAGAAACCGGCCACTCTCTGGGCCAGTACATCCGCAGCCGCAAGCTCACCGAGATTGCCCAGAAGCTCAAACAGAGCAACGAGCCAATTCTGTATCTGGCCGAGCGCTACGGTTTTGAATCCCAGCAGACGCTGACCCGGACGTTTAAAAACTATTTCGACGTTCCGCCGCACAAATACCGCATTACCAACATGCACGGCGAATCACGTTATCTGCTGCCTATCAATCACGAATGCCATCAGTGCCACTAGGGCATCGAGGATACTATGAAATTATTTGCGGGCGCCGCCCTCGCCTTAACGGTGCTGGTCAGCGGTCAAAGCTTTGCGGAGCAGTCGCGGATCGTCCCCGAACACAATGACCGGGGAACGATGATAATGCCTTCAGCCCATGAGAACTCGCCTTTCGACTTCAATCACCGGGGCGCTGGCAGCGATAAATCTGACGAGCTTGGCGTGCCGTACTATAACGGCAGTTCGCGCTAGTTTCCTTCCCCCGCGAAAGCGGGGTTTTTTATGTCCGAACGATCTTACCCCGCCGGATCCGCACCCCAAAGACGTTAATATACAGCCCGAGCATAATCAGCAGCGCCCCCGCCAGCTGGGTGCCGCTTAGCCTCTCTCCCAGCAGCAGCGCCGCACTTCCCATGCCAAACACCGGCACCAGCAGCGACAGCGGGGCCACGCGCCAGGTTTCGTAGCGCCCAAGCAGCGCCCCCCACAGGCCGTAGCCGACAATCGAGGCGCCAAAGGCCAGATAGACCAGCGACAGCAGCGTGGTAGCGTCGATATTCATCAGGCTCGACAGCATCACCGACGGCCCGTCGGTCAGATATGACGCCAGCAGAAACGGCAGAACCGGGATCGGCGCGCTCCACACCACCAGCGACAATACGCCCGGACGGCGGGGATGCTGCATGATTTTCTTGTTGAAAATGTTGTCGCAGGCCCAGCTAAACGCCGCCGCCAGCGACAGCAAAAATCCGGTGAGCGCCACGTGCTCCCCGCTATAGCTGGCCTCTATCAGCACCGCCGCTCCAATCACCGCAATAGCCAGTCCCGCCAGCTGCTTGCCCTGCAGCCGCTCGTTGAAGGCAAACACCCCGAGGAACAGGGTAAAGAACGCCTGCGCCTGCAGCACCAGCGAGGCTAGTCCCGCAGGCATGCCCAGATGAATGGCGCTAAACAGAAAGGCGAACTGGCCAAAGTTGATGGTCAGCGCGTAGCCCGCCAGCAGGGACAGCGGCACCGTTGGGCGAGGAACGAAGAAGATCGCCGGCAGGGCCACCAGCATAAAGCGCAGCGCGCCCAGCAGCAGCGGCGGCATCGCGTGGAGCCCTATTTTGATGACCACGAAATTCAGCCCCCACACCATCACTACCAGCAACGCCAACAGCCCGTCTTTGCGCGACATGAACACTTCCAGGTTAAATTTTTGTAAAGTGTTTTAAAGTAGCGAAAATAACGCGGCAGGAACAGACATTAATTTTGGCGGGCACGGAAGGACACATTGCCATCTGTACACGCTGCATCTGTCATGGTATTCCTGAAAAGACACAATAAAAACGCACACATACGGACCGACACCGACCATGCACGCTTCTCTCCGGCGTCCCACCGCCGCGCTGCTCGCTTCATCGCTGCTGCTGACTATTGGCCGCGGCGCCACGCTGCCGTTTATGACCATTTACCTGAACCGCCAGTACGCCATGAGCGTGGAGGCCATCGGCTATGCCCTGACGCTGGCGCTCACCGCCGGAGTGCTGTTCAGCCTGGGCTTCGGCATCATGGCCGACAAGTTTGATAAGAAGCGCTATATGCTGGTGGCGATTGGGGTATTTATCGCCGGATTTGTGGCTATTCCGCTGGTAAACAGCATTCCACTGGTGATCTTTTTTTTCGCCACCATCAACTGCGCCTATTCGGTGTTTGCCACCGTGCTGAAAGCCTGGTTTTCTGACGCGCTGGCTCCCGGTGAAAAAGCGAAGATTTTTTCACTTAACTACAGCTTGCTGAATATTGGCTGGACGGTGGGCCCGCCGATCGGAACCTGGCTTGTGATGTACAGCCTGCAGCTGCCCTTTTGGCTGGCGGCGGTATGCGCCGCCTTTCCGCTGGCATTTATTCAGGTCTATGTGCACCGTCAGGCAACCCGCGATGAGGACAGTAAAGCAGCGCCCTGGCAGCCCTCGCTGCTGTTAAAAGACCGGGCGCTGTTCTGGTATACCCTCTCTGGTCTGCTTGCATCTTACGTTGGCGGGTCATTTGCCACCTGCATCTCTCAGTATGTGCTGGTTGAAATGGACAGCGCCGACTTCGCGCAGCAGGTGGTTGCCGTGGTGCTGCCGGTGAATGCAATTATCGTGGTGACGCTGCAGTATTTTATTGGCCGGGCGATCACCGCCGCGAATATCCGCCGCCTGATGCATATCGGGACGCTGTTTTATATTATCGGCCTTACCCTGTTTATCGGCGCGCACCAGAATCTGTGGCTGTGGGGATTTGCCACAGCGCTGTTTACGGTGGGGGAAATTATCTATGCGCCCGGCGAGTATATGCTGATTGACAACATTGCCCCGCCGGGCATGAAAGCAAGCTACTTCTCCGCCCAGGCGCTGGGCTGGCTGGGGGCCGCAGCCAACCCGATGTTAACCGGGATAATTTTAAGCTCCCTGCCCGCCTGGGCCGTCTTTGCCGCAATGATTGCGGCGATTGTCGGTGCCTGGCTGATGATCCTGCGGGGCATGCACATCAGCCGGCAGCGCGCGGCGGTATCTCAGTGATGCAGCATCTCTTCCACCACCTGGTGGGTATACAGCTGTTCGGGATAGTAGGTCGGCCAGCTGTCCATCTCTTTCAGCAGCGCTGACTGCGAGGTGTTGCCGGTAAAGATATGGAAGTGCATCGACTGGCGCGGGCCAATCATGTGGTCGCTGAACTGCACGAAGCGCGGGGCCTCGCTTTTCGGATCGTGACAGCTGAAAAGGTAGCGCACGCCCTTTTTACCGGAAACGTACGTGAGAATTTTATATCCGTCATAGCGGTATTCGCAGGAGGCCACCTTGCGGCCGCTGTCAAACTCAATCACGTTGTTTTCAATGCTGATTTTATCCACGTCGGTGCGGTAGCCGGTGGTGTAATAGGCTTTGATCTGCTCGAAGGTTTTACTCCCGTCCTTCTGCGCCTTCTGGCGGAAGACCGGGTCGAGGTCGCCGTGCTGCAGCAGCGGCCATACGGATTGCCAGATGCCGTCCCAGTTGGACAGCGGGCGGTCGCGGACATCGGCATCGGGGAAAACCCCTTCAGAGGCCTTCTGTTCCGCTTCGGTAAATTGATGCCCGTGGGAGTGGGCGTATGCGCCGCCGGCGGGCAGCGCGCTGAGAACAGTCACAAGATAGAGCAGAGGTTTGTGCGTCACGACAGATTCCTTCGGTCGAAAAAAAGGTGATGCTATACCATAACATCACCTCACTCAAGCCGGCTGCGC
>NZ_CAJYMB010000075.1 GCF_913775985.1 uncultured Pluralibacter sp.
GTAAAGCAGGTCGTGAAGCTGGCGTATACATGCGTGTTGTTCGTAACACCCTGCTGCGTCGCGTCGTTGAAGGTACTCAGTTCGAGTGCCTGAAAGACACGTTTGTTGGTCCGACCCTGATTGCATACTCTATGGAACACCCGGGCGCTGCTGCTCGTCTGTTCAAAGAGTTCGCGAAAGCGAATGCAAAATTTGAGGTCAAAGCTGCAGCCTTTGAAGGTGAAGTTATCCCGGCGTCTCAGATCGACCGCCTGGCAACTCTGCCGACCTACGAAGAAGCAATTGCACGCCTGATGGCAACCATGAAAGAAGCCGCTGCCGGCAAACTGGTTCGCACTCTGGCTGCTGTACGCGATGCGAAAGAAGCTGCTTAATCGCAGTTATCTTTATCAAGCACTCGCCTACGTATAAACTTATTCTGATATTCAGGAACAATTTAAATGTCTATCACCAAAGATCAAATCATCGAAGCAGTTGCCGCTATGTCCGTAATGGACGTTGTTGAACTGGTATCTGCAATGGAAGAAAAATTCGGCGTTTCTGCTGCTGCTGCTGTAGCTGTTGCTGCTGGCCCGGCTGAAGCTGCTGAAGAGAAAACAGAATTCGACGTAGTTCTGAAAGCTGTTGGCGCTAACAAAGTTGCTGTTATCAAAGCAGTACGTGGCGCAACTGGCCTGGGTCTGAAAGAAGCTAAAGACCTCGTTGAATCTGCTCCGGCCGCTCTGAAAGAAGGTGTGAGCAAAGACGACGCAGAAGCTCTGAAAAAATCTCTGGAAGAAGCTGGCGCTGAAGTTGAAGTTAAATAAGCCAACCCTTCCGGTTGCAGCCTGAGAAATTAGGCTGATGGCTGGTGACTTTTTGGTCACCAGCCTTTTTGCGCTGTAAGGCGCCAGTAGCATTTCACACTGTTTGACTGCTGGTTAGCCTGACAATACTTGTTTCTATCGACGCCTTAATATACCGCGACAGCGCTGCGGGCTCTGTGTAAATCGCGATGAAATGGTTTAAGCGTGATAGCAACAAGTATTGCGGAAAGTATTCAATTTTCCGGTCAACAAAATAGTGTTGCATAAACTGCCCGTCCCGTGGGCAGAGTGGGTCGAAGACTTGTCAGCGAGCTGAGGAACCCTAATGGTTTACTCCTATACCGAGAAAAAACGTATTCGTAAGGATTTTGGTAAACGTCCACAAGTACTGGATGTTCCCTATCTCCTTTCTATCCAGCTTGACTCGTTCCAGAAGTTTATCGAGCAAGATCCTGAAGGTCAGTATGGTCTGGAAGCGGCATTCCGTTCCGTGTTCCCGATCGCAAGCTACAGCGGTAACTCCGAGCTGCAGTACGTCAGCTACCGTCTGGGCGAACCGGTATTTGACGTTAAAGAGTGTCAAATCCGCGGTGTGACCTATTCCGCTCCCCTGCGCGTTAAGCTGCGTCTGGTGATCTATGAGCGTGAAGCGCCGGAAGGCACGGTCAAAGACATTAAAGAACAAGAAGTGTACATGGGCGAGATCCCGCTCATGACCGATAACGGTACCTTTGTTATCAACGGTACCGAGCGCGTTATCGTTTCTCAGCTGCACCGTAGCCCGGGCGTCTTCTTCGACAGCGATAAGGGTAAAACCCACTCGTCGGGTAAAGTGCTTTATAACGCACGTATCATCCCTTACCGCGGTTCCTGGCTGGACTTCGAGTTCGATCCGAAAGACAACCTGTTTGTCCGTATCGACCGCCGTCGTAAGCTGCCTGCTACCATCATTCTGCGTGCGCTGAGCTACACCACAGAGCAGATCCTTGATCTGTTCTTCGAAAAAGTTATTTTCGAAATCCGCGACAACAAGCTGCAGATGGAGCTGATCCCGGAGCGTCTGCGCGGCGAAACTGCCTCGTTTGACATCGAGTCTGACGGTAAAATCTACGTTGAGAAAGGCCGCCGCATCACCGCGCGCCATATCCGCCAGCTGGAAAAAGACGATGTTAAACACATCGAAGTTCCGGTTGAGTACATCGCGGGCAAAGTTGCCGCGAAGGACTACGTCGATACCAATACCGGCGAGCTGATTTGCCCGGCGAACATGGAGCTGAGCCTTGACCTGCTGGCCAAGCTGAGCCAGTCCGGCCACAAGCGTATCGAAACGCTGTTCACCAACGATCTGGATCACGGCCCGTACATCTCTGAGACCGTACGCGTTGACCCGACCAACGATCGTCTGAGCGCGCTGGTAGAAATCTACCGCATGATGCGCCCGGGTGAGCCGCCGACTCGCGAAGCAGCCGAAAGCCTGTTTGAGAACCTGTTCTTCTCCGAAGACCGCTACGATCTCTCTGCGGTTGGCCGCATGAAGTTCAACCGCTCCCTGCTGCGCGACGAGATCGAAGGTTCCGGTATCCTGAGCAAAGACGACATCATTGAAGTGATGAAGAAGCTCATCGATATCCGTAACGGTAAAGGCGAAGTGGATGACATCGACCACCTCGGTAACCGTCGTATCCGTTCCGTTGGCGAAATGGCGGAAAACCAGTTCCGCGTTGGCCTGGTGCGCGTAGAGCGTGCGGTGAAAGAGCGTCTGTCTCTGGGCGATCTCGATACCCTGATGCCGCAGGACATGATCAACGCTAAGCCGATTTCGGCGGCGGTGAAAGAGTTCTTCGGCTCCAGCCAGCTGTCCCAGTTTATGGACCAGAACAACCCGCTGTCTGAGATCACGCACAAACGTCGTATCTCTGCTCTCGGCCCGGGTGGTCTGACCCGCGAACGTGCCGGCTTTGAGGTTCGAGACGTTCACCCGACTCACTACGGTCGCGTGTGCCCAATCGAAACCCCTGAAGGTCCGAACATCGGTCTGATCAACTCCCTGTCCGTGTACGCACAGACTAACGAATACGGCTTCCTTGAAACCCCGTATCGTAAAGTGACAGACGGTGTCGTTACTGACGAAATTCATTACCTCTCTGCTATTGAAGAAGGTAACTTCGTTATCGCGCAGGCGAACTCCAACCTGAGCGACGATAACCGCTTCGTAGACGATCTGGTTACCTGCCGTAGCAAAGGCGAATCGAGTCTGTTCAGCCGCGATCAGGTTGACTACATGGACGTATCCACTCAGCAGGTGGTTTCCGTCGGTGCGTCCCTGATCCCGTTCCTGGAACACGATGACGCCAACCGTGCATTGATGGGTGCGAACATGCAACGTCAGGCGGTTCCGACCCTGCGCGCTGATAAGCCGCTGGTAGGTACCGGTATGGAACGTGCTGTTGCCGTTGACTCCGGCGTTACCGCCGTAGCGAAACGCGGCGGTACCGTTCAGTACGTGGATGCCTCCCGTATCGTTATCAAAGTTAACGACGACGAGATGTATCCGGGCGAAGCAGGTATCGACATTTACAACCTGACCAAATACACCCGTTCGAACCAGAACACCTGCATCAACCAGATGCCGTGTGTCTCTCTGGGCGAGCCGATTGAGCGCGGTGACGTGCTGGCAGATGGCCCGTCCACCGACCTTGGTGAACTGGCGCTGGGCCAGAACATGCGCGTAGCGTTCATGCCATGGAACGGCTACAACTTCGAAGACTCCATTCTCGTCTCCGAGCGCGTGGTTCAGGAAGATCGCTTCACCACCATTCACATTCAGGAACTGGCGTGCGTGTCTCGCGACACCAAGCTGGGGCCGGAAGAGATCACCGCTGATATCCCGAACGTGGGTGAAGCTGCGCTCTCCAAACTGGATGAATCCGGTATCGTTTACATCGGTGCGGAAGTGACCGGTGGCGATATTCTGGTTGGTAAGGTAACGCCGAAAGGTGAAACCCAGCTGACGCCGGAAGAGAAACTGCTGCGCGCCATCTTCGGTGAGAAAGCGTCTGACGTTAAAGACTCTTCCCTGCGCGTACCTAACGGCGTATCCGGCACCATTATTGATGTGCAGGTCTTTACCCGCGATGGCGTGGAAAAAGACAAGCGCGCGCTGGAAATCGAAGAGATGCAGCTCAAGCAGGCCAAGAAAGACCTGTCTGAAGAACTGCAGATTCTCGAAGCGGGCCTGTTCAGCCGTATCTACGCGGTGCTGGTTGCCGGCGGCGTTGAAGCTGAGAAGCTCGACAAACTGCCGCGCGATCGCTGGCTGGAACTCGGCCTGACCGACGAAGAGAAGCAAAACCAGCTGGAACAGCTGGCCGAGCAGTACGACGAGCTGAAGCACGAGTTCGAGAAAAAACTCGAAGCGAAGCGCCGTAAAATCACTCAGGGCGACGATCTGGCACCGGGCGTGCTGAAGATTGTTAAGGTGTATCTGGCCGTTAAACGTCAGATTCAGCCTGGTGATAAAATGGCGGGTCGTCACGGTAACAAGGGTGTTATCTCCAAGATCAACCCGATCGAAGATATGCCGCACGATGCCAACGGTACGCCGGTAGACATCGTACTGAACCCGCTGGGCGTACCGTCTCGTATGAACATCGGTCAGATCCTGGAAACTCACCTGGGTATGGCTGCCAAAGGCATCGGCGAGAAAATCAACGCCATGCTGAAGCAGCAGCAGGAAGTTGCCAAGCTGCGTGAGTTCATCCAGCGCGCCTACGATCTGGGCACTGACGTGCGTCAGAAAGTCGATCTGAACACCTTCAGCGATGATGAAGTGCTGCGTCTGGCAGAAAACCTGCGTAAGGGTATGCCAATCGCAACGCCGGTCTTCGATGGTGCGAAAGAGTCTGAAATCAAAGGGCTGCTGGAGCTGGGCGGACTGCCTGCTTCTGGTCAGATCACCCTGTTCGATGGCCGTACCGGCGAACAGTTTGAGCGTCAGGTAACCGTAGGTTACATGTACATGCTGAAACTGAACCACCTGGTCGACGACAAAATGCATGCCCGTTCTACCGGCTCGTACAGCCTGGTTACCCAGCAGCCGCTGGGTGGTAAGGCTCAGTTCGGTGGCCAGCGCTTCGGTGAGATGGAAGTGTGGGCGCTGGAAGCCTACGGCGCTGCATATACCCTGCAGGAAATGCTGACCGTTAAGTCTGATGACGTAAACGGCCGTACCAAGATGTATAAGAACATCGTTGACGGCAACCATCAGATGGAACCGGGCATGCCGGAATCCTTCAACGTACTGTTGAAAGAAATCCGTTCGCTGGGTATCAACATCGAGCTGGAAGACGAGTAACTCTCGCTCAAACAGGTCACTGGTGCCGGGATAATACCCGGCGCCAGATTGTGCTAACTCCGACGGGAGCAAATCCGTGAAAGATTTATTAAAGTTTCTGAAAGCGCAGACTAAAACCGAAGAGTTTGATGCGATCAAAATTGCTCTGGCTTCGCCAGACATGATCCGTTCATGGTCTTTTGGTGAAGTTAAAAAGCCGGAAACCATCAACTACCGTACGTTCAAGCCTGAGCGTGACGGCCTTTTCTGCGCCCGTATCTTTGGGCCAGTAAAAGACTACGAGTGCCTGTGCGGTAAGTACAAGCGCCTGAAACACCGCGGTGTGATCTGTGAGAAGTGCGGCGTTGAAGTGACCCAGACCAAAGTGCGCCGCGAGCGCATGGGCCACATCGAGCTGGCGTCTCCGACTGCGCACATCTGGTTCCTGAAATCGCTGCCGTCCCGCATCGGCCTGCTGCTTGATATGCCGCTGCGCGATATCGAGCGCGTGCTGTACTTCGAATCCTATGTGGTTATCGAAGGCGGCATGACCAATCTGGAACGCAACCAGATCCTGACCGAAGAGCAGTACCTCGACGCGCTGGAAGAGTTCGGTGACGAATTCGACGCGAAAATGGGTGCGGAAGCTATTCAGGCCCTGTTGAAAAACATGGACCTGGAGCAGGAGTGCGAGCAGCTGCGCGAAGAGCTGAACGAAACCAACTCCGAAACCAAGCGTAAGAAGCTCACCAAGCGCATCAAGCTGCTGGAAGCGTTCGTACAGTCTGGCAACAAGCCGGAGTGGATGATCCTGACCGTTCTGCCGGTTCTGCCGCCAGATCTGCGTCCGCTGGTTCCGCTGGACGGTGGTCGTTTCGCAACGTCAGATCTGAACGATCTGTATCGTCGCGTGATCAACCGTAACAACCGCCTGAAGCGTCTGCTGGATCTGGCCGCGCCGGATATCATCGTACGCAACGAAAAACGTATGCTGCAGGAAGCGGTAGATGCCCTGCTGGATAACGGTCGTCGCGGTCGTGCGATCACCGGTTCCAACAAGCGTCCGCTGAAATCTTTGGCCGATATGATCAAAGGTAAGCAGGGTCGTTTCCGTCAGAACCTGCTCGGTAAGCGCGTTGACTACTCCGGTCGTTCTGTAATCACCGTAGGTCCGTACCTGCGTCTGCATCAGTGCGGCCTGCCGAAGAAAATGGCGCTGGAGCTGTTCAAACCGTTCATTTACGGCAAGCTGGAACTGCGTGGCCTGGCCACCACCATCAAAGCCGCGAAGAAAATGGTTGAGCGCGAAGAAGCTGTCGTTTGGGATATCCTCGACGAAGTTATCCGCGAACACCCGGTACTGCTGAACCGTGCACCTACTCTGCACCGTCTGGGTATCCAGGCCTTTGAACCGGTTCTGATCGAAGGTAAAGCTATCCAGCTGCACCCGCTGGTCTGCGCCGCGTACAACGCCGACTTCGATGGTGACCAGATGGCTGTTCACGTACCGCTGACGCTGGAAGCCCAGCTCGAAGCGCGTGCGCTGATGATGTCTACCAACAACATCCTGTCTCCGGCGAACGGCGAACCAATCATCGTTCCGTCTCAGGACGTTGTACTGGGTCTGTACTACATGACCCGCGACTGTGTTAACGCCAAAGGCGAAGGCATGGTGCTGACTGGCCCGAAAGAAGCCGAGCGTATTTACCGCGCTGGCCTGGCCTCTCTGCATGCGCGCGTTAAAGTGCGTATCACCGAATATGAAAAAGACGCTAACGGCGAATTCGTTGCGCACACCAGCCTGAAAGACACGACCGTTGGCCGTGCCATTCTGTGGATGATCGTACCGAAAGGTCTGCCTTTCACCATCGTCAACCAGGCGCTGGGCAAGAAAGCCATCTCCAAAATGCTGAACACCTGTTACCGCATTCTGGGCCTGAAGCCGACCGTTATTTTTGCTGACCAGACGATGTACACCGGTTTTGCTTACGCAGCCCGTTCAGGTGCATCCGTTGGTATTGATGACATGGTCATCCCGGCGAAAAAATACGAAATCATTAGCGAAGCAGAAGCCGAAGTTGCTGAGATCCAGGAGCAGTTCCAGTCTGGTCTGGTAACCGCGGGCGAACGCTATAACAAAGTCATCGATATCTGGGCCGCGGCGAACGATCGCGTATCCAAAGCGATGATGGACAACCTGCAGACCGAAACGGTAATCAACCGCGAAGGTAAAGAAGAGCAGCAGGTTTCCTTTAACAGCATCTACATGATGGCCGACTCCGGTGCGCGTGGTTCTGCTGCACAGATTCGTCAGCTGGCAGGTATGCGTGGTCTGATGGCGAAGCCGGATGGCTCCATCATCGAAACGCCGATCACCGCGAACTTCCGTGAAGGTCTGAACGTACTCCAGTACTTCATCTCCACGCACGGTGCGCGTAAAGGTCTGGCGGATACCGCACTGAAAACAGCAAACTCCGGTTATCTGACCCGTCGTCTGGTTGACGTGGCGCAGGATCTGGTAGTTACCGAAGACGACTGCGGCACGCTGGAAGGCATCGTCATGACCCCGGTTATTGAGGGTGGTGATGTTAAAGAGCCGCTGCGCGATCGCGTTCTCGGACGTGTGGCAGCAGAAGATATTCTGAAGCCGGGCACCGCCGACATCCTCGTTCCGCGCAACACGCTGCTGCATGAACACTGGTGTGACCTGCTGGAAGCCAACTCTGTTGACTCCGTGAAAGTACGTTCCGTTGTATCTTGCGAAACTGACTTCGGCGTTTGTGCGCACTGCTACGGTCGTGACCTGGCGCGTGGCCACATCATCAACAAAGGTGAGGCCATCGGCGTTATCGCGGCACAGTCCATCGGTGAACCGGGTACACAGCTGACCATGCGTACGTTCCACATCGGTGGTGCAGCATCCCGTGCGGCAGCTGAATCCAGCATCCAGGTGAAAAACAAAGGTAGCATCCGTCTTAGCAACGCTAAGTCTGTTGTGAACTCTGCCGGTAAACTGGTTGTCACCTCGCGTAACACCGAGCTGAAGCTGATCGACGAATTTGGTCGTACCAAAGAGAGCTATAAAGTGCCTTACGGTGCCGTTATGGCGAAAGGTGACGGTGAGCAGGTTGCCGGCGGTGAAACCGTTGCAAACTGGGATCCGCACACCATGCCGGTTATCACCGAAGTGAGCGGTTTCATCCGCTTCACCGACATGATCGACGGCCAGACCATCACGCGTCAGACCGACGAACTGACCGGCCTGTCCTCACTGGTGGTTCTGGATTCCGCAGAGCGTACTACAGGTGGTAAAGACCTGCGTCCGGCGCTGAAAATCGTTGATGCTAACGGTAATGACGTTCTGATCCCGGGCACCGACATGCCGGCTCAGTACTTCCTGCCGGGTAAAGCGATCGTACAGCTGGACGATGGCGTACAGATCAGCTCCGGTGACGCCCTGGCGCGTATTCCGCAGGAATCCAGCGGTACCAAGGATATCACCGGTGGTCTGCCGCGCGTTGCCGACCTGTTCGAAGCTCGTCGCCCGAAAGAGCCGGCAATCCTGGCGGAAATCAGCGGTATCATTTCCTTCGGTAAAGAAACCAAAGGCAAGCGTCGTCTGGTGATTACCCCGGTTGACGGTAGCGATCCGTACGAAGAGATGATCCCGAAATGGCGTCAGCTTAACGTGTTCGAAGGTGAACGCGTTGAACGCGGCGACGTGGTCTCCGACGGTCCGGAAGCACCGCACGACATTCTGCGTCTGCGCGGCGTGCACGCCGTTACGCGCTACATCACTAACGAAGTGCAGGACGTTTACCGTCTGCAGGGCGTTAAGATTAACGATAAGCACATTGAAGTTATCGTTCGTCAGATGCTGCGCAAAGCGACCATCGTTAACGCAGGCAGCTCCGACTTCCTGGAAGGCGAGCAGGCTGAATACTCCCGCATCAAGATCGCTAACCGCGAGCTGGAAGCGGACGGCAAGATTGGCGCTACCTTCGCGCGCGATCTGCTGGGTATCACCAAAGCGTCTCTGGCTACCGAGTCCTTCATCTCCGCGGCATCGTTCCAGGAGACCACTCGCGTACTGACCGAAGCAGCCGTTGCGGGCAAACGCGATGAACTGCGCGGTCTGAAAGAGAACGTTATCGTGGGTCGTCTGATCCCGGCTGGTACCGGTTATGCCTATCACCAGGATCGCATCCGTCGTCGCGCCGCTGGCGAGCCGACTGCTGCACCGCAGGTGAGCGCGGAAGAAGCATCTGCCAGCCTGGCAGAGCTGCTGAACGCAGGTCTGGGTGGTTCTAACAACGACTAATCGTTGACGCACCGCTTAAAAAGCCAGTCAGGTTTCCTGACTGGCTTTTTTATGCGCTTTTTTTTAGCGGCGCGGCTGAAAAAGTGTACGCCAATCAATAAATAAGCACTTTAAAGCCGATATATTCACCAAAGACCTTATTTTAACTGTGCTTATTTGCGCCCGCATGCGTGGCCAGATGCACTTCAGCAGGCTTTGGGGGATATATGGAATTTGCTCTACAGCTCGTCATTGTTTTAATTTGTCTGTTTTACGGAGCCAGGAAAGGCGGCATTGCGCTGGGCCTGCTGGGCGGCATTGGTCTGGTGATTTTGGTGTTTGTTTTTCACCTCAAACCGGGCAAACCGCCGGTTGACGTGATGCTGGTGATTATCGCGGTAGTCGCAGCATCCGCCACGCTGCAGGCCTCCGGCGGGCTCGACGTGATGCTGCAGATTGCCGAAAAGCTGCTGCGCCGCAATCCGAAGTACGTCTCGATCGTCGCGCCGTTCGTCACCTGTACCCTCACCATCCTCTGCGGCACCGGCCACGTGGTGTACACCATCCTGCCGATTATCTACGACGTGGCTATTAAAAATAATATTCGTCCGGAGCGGCCGATGGCGGCCAGCACCATCGGCGCGCAGATGGGCATTATCGCCAGCCCGGTCTCTGTCGCCGTGGTTTCGCTGGTGGCGATGCTCGGCAACTTTACCTTTAACGGCAGGCACCTTGAGTTCCTCGATCTGCTCTCCATTACCATTCCCTCGACGCTGCTCGGCATTCTGGCTATCGGCATTTTCAGCTGGTTTCGCGGCAAAGATCTCGACAAAGACCCGGATTTTCAGGCATTCATCGCCACGCCGGAAAACCGCCACTACGTCTACGGCGATACCGCGACGCTACTCGACCGCAAGCTACCGAAGCGCAACTGGATAGCAATGTGGATCTTCCTCGCCGCCATCGCCGTCGTTGCGCTGCTGGGGGCGTTTTCCACCCTGCGTCCGGCCTTTGACGGCAAGCCGCTGTCGATGGTGCTGGTGATCCAGATGTTTATGCTATTTGCCGGCGCGGTCATTGTGATTGTCACTAAAACCAATCCGGCCTCCATTTCAAAGAATGAAGTTTTCCGCTCCGGCATGATCGCTATTGTGGCGGTGTACGGCATTGCCTGGATGGCGGAGACCATGTTCGGCGCGCACCTTAAAGAGATTGAGGGCGCGCTCGGGCAGATGGTGAAAGAGTATCCCTGGGCCTATGCCATTGTGCTGCTGCTGGTGTCGAAGTTTGTTAACTCTCAGGCCGCAGCGCTGGCGGCCATTGTCCCGGTCGCGCTGGCGATTGGCGTTGATCCCGCCTATATCGTCGCCTCCGCGCCCGCCTGCTACGGCTACTACATTCTGCCAACATACCCCAGCGATCTGGCGGCTATCCAGTTTGACCGCTCCGGCACCACCCGCATTGGCCGCTTCGTCATCAACCACAGCTTTATCCTGCCGGGGCTGATCGGCGTCAGCGTGTCGTGCGTGTTTGGTTGGGTATTTGCGTGGATGTACGGGTTTTTATGATAAAAAAGCGCCCTGCGGGGCGCCTGAGGCAAATATACGTCCTGATTAGAGCTTCGCCAATGCGAGTTTAACCCACCGCCGGCAGCCGCCGATAAAGCTCAATCATATCTCCGGCCAGGTCCTGAATGACCATGGCGTTCATCAGGTGATCCTGGGAATGTACGGTGATCAGGTTCACCGGCAGCTTGCCGGTGCCTTCGTCCAGGCCGATAAGCTGGGTCTGGATAGTGTGGGCCTGCTTGACGTACTCGCGGGACTCGGTCATCGACTGCTCGGCTGCCGCAAAGTCGCCCTTGCGCGCCATTTGCAGGGCGGTGAGGGCGGCGCTGCGCGCTGCGCCGGCGTTGACCAGCAGTTCCATGATGGTGGTTTCTAAATCTTCCACGTTTTACTCCATGAGCTTGAGGGCTTTCTCAAGCACGACGTCGCCTTTCATCATGCCGTAATCCATCATATCGATAACGGCCACTTTCTTGCCCAGCGGCTCCGCTTCGGCCTGCAGCTTGGCCTGCTCGTACTTCACCTGCGGCCCCAGCAGGACAATATCGGCGCTGGCAATGTTGTCTTTAAATTCGGCGACCGGCACGGCTTTAATAGAGGCCTCAATGCCTTTCTTTTGTGCCGCATCCTTCATGCGCTGAACCAGCATGCTGGTGGACATTCCCGCTGCGCAGCATAAAACAATGTTTTTCATAACTTGCCCTCGTGGTCCGTGATGCTCCATGTTTAGCGTGAGGCCCGGCGGGCAACAACCGCTTTGCGGCAATCTTGTGTAAAGCATCACAAAGATAGCCGCAAAAAAATGAAACCGGTTACAGAATTGAAAAAGGAAGGGCGAAGCGGGCTTCTGAAAAGGTCCGATTGAAGCTCCTGGCTGAGCAGAATCGAACGAGAGATTTTCCAGCGCCGCGCAGCCGGTGCAACACTGCGCGGCCTGATTTATTAAGCCGGGTCGCGCCCCAGCCAGCTGTCCCATTCTTTCCACACCGGCTGAAGCCCGCGGGCCGCCAGCGCCTGTGCCACTTCTTCCGGACGTCGCCCGTCGTGGGGGGCAAACTGCTCCAGTTCGGGATGGTCGTCGGCGTAGCCGCCGGGCTGGGTTTTCGAGAAGGCGCTAACGTTATTGATGGCGATCGGCACCACCCGATCGCGGAAGTACGGCGACTCGCGGGTGGAGAGGGACAGTTCCACTTCCGGTGCCAGCAGGCGAAATGCGCAAATGGTCTGCACCAGCTGCTTTTCGCTCATCAGCGACGCGGGCTCGACGCCGCCGGCGCAGGGCCGCAGGCGGGGGAAGGAGAGGGAGAAACGGCTTTTCCAGTATTTCTGCTGCAGCCACAGCAGATGCTCCGCCACCATAAAGCAGTCCACCCGCCAGCTGTCGGACAGGCCAATCAGCGCGCCGAGGCCAATTTTATCGATTCCCGCCCGGCCCAGCCGGTCCGGCGTTTCCAGCCGCCAGAAAAAGTCCTGCTTGTTACCCTTCAGGTGGTGCCTGGCGTACATCGCCTCGTGATAGGTTTCCTGATACACCATCACCCCGTCCAGCCCCAGGGTTTTGAGTTCGGCGTACTCCTCCTGTCCCATCGGCTGAACTTCCATCTGCAGGGAGGAGAAGCGGCGGCGAATGTCGGGCAGGTGACGGCGAAAATAGTCCATGCCCACCTTGCCCTGATGCTCTCCGGTCACCAGCAGCAGGTGCTCGAATCCCATCGCGCGAATGGCTTCGCATTCACGGGCAATCTCGTGTTCGTCGAGGGTTTTGCGCTTGATGCGGTTGCTCATTGAGAAGCCGCAGTAGGTGCAGTCGTTGGCGCACAGGTTGGAGAGATAGAGCGGAACGTAAAAGCTGACAGTGTTGCCAAAGCGCTGGCGGGTCAGTTTCTGCGCCTGCTGCGCCAGCGGTTCGAGAAAAGCCTCTGCCGCCGGCGAGAGCAGCGCCATCAGATCGTCGCGGCTGGTCTGGCGGGCGTTCAGGGCGCGCTGCACGTCGGCGGCGGTTTTGCTGTGGATGCGCAGGCGGATGTCGTCCCAGTCCAGCTGGCGCCAGCGCTCGGTAAAGGTGCTCATGACAGCGTCTCCAGAAATCCGGTCAGCGGGCTGGTGGCCTGCGCCTCCCGGCTAATGGCGCCGGGACCGGCGGCGCGCGCCAGCAGTCCGGCTTCCACCGCCAGGCGAAACGCGGTTGCCATCTGCACCGGCGAATCGGCGACCGCAATAGCGGTATTAACCAGCACTGCGTCGGCACCCATCTCCAGCGCCTGCGCGGCGTGGCTCGGCACGCCGATCCCGGCGTCAACCACTACCGGCACCGAAGACTGCGCGATGATGATGTCCAGCATCGCCCGGGTTTCCAGCCCCTGATTGGAGCCAATGGGCGCGCCCAGCGGCATCACCGCGGCGCAGCCTGCCTCTTCCAGCCGGCGGCACAGCACCGGATCGGCGCCGCAGTAGGGCAATACCACGAATCCCTCTTTCACCAGCAGCTCCGCCGCCTTGAGGGTTTCAATCGGGTCCGGCAGCAGCCAGCGGGCGTCGGGATGGATTTCCAGCTTCAGCCAGCGGGTGCCGAGCGCCTCGCGCGCCAGACGCGCGGCGAAGATCGCCTCTTCGGCTGTTTTCGCCCCGGAGGTATTCGGCAGCAGCGTAACCCCCGCGTCCAGCAGCGGCTGCAGGATCGCGTCGTTATCCTGGCGCAGGTTGACGCGCTTCATCGCCAGGGTTACCAGCTGGCTGCCCGAGGCGCGAATGGCGTCCACCATCAGCGAGGAAGTGGCGAATTTGCCGGTGCCGGTGAACAGATGGGAATCAAACGTTTTATCGGCAATGCGTAACATGGTTAACCTCCGGCAATAACCTGAAAAAGCAGCAGGGCGTCGCCCTCCTGCAGAATGTGCTGCGCCCACTGCGCGCGGGGGACGATCTGCTGATTAATTGCCAGCGCGACGCCGGGCTTATCGTGATCCAGTTCGACCAGCAGGGCGGCGGCGCTGAGCCCTGATTCGCAGGTGCGGGCCTCGTCGTTAATGAAGATTTGCATGGCGTCCTCCGCAAACCGGGCAGTCCGGCGACGGCGTCAGGGAGAGCTGGCGCCAGCTGCCGGCGCGGGCGTCGAACAGCCGCAGCGTATTGCGCGGCGTATCCATGCCGCTCAGCAGCTTGACCGCCTCCAGCGCCTGGAAAGTACCCATTATGCCGACCACCGGGCCCAGTATTCCCGCAGTGCGGCAGTTGAGTGCCGGCTCGCGATCGTCCGGCCACAGGCAGCGGTAGCAGCCCTGCGCCCACGGCGGCGTCAGCACCATCAGCTGGCCGCCGAACCCGACGGCGCTGGCGGTGATAAGCGGCGTGTCGCTTATCACGCAGGCGCGGTTAATGTCCTGGCGGGTTAGCATATTGTCGGTGCAGTCGAGCACCAGATCCGCCTGTGCCACCTGTTCTCCGAGCGCGCTCCCCGCCAGCTTCTGGCGCAGGGCGATAATTTTAATTCCCGGGTTAAGCTGCGCCAGACGCCGCCTGGAGCGCTCGGCCTTCGGCTGATTCAGGTCATCCTCGGTAAACAGAATTTGCCGCTGCAGATTGCTGATGTGCACGCTGTCGTCGTCCGCCAGCACCAGTGTGCCGATCCCCGCCCCGGCCAGATACAGCGCCGCCGGCGATCCCAGACCGCCGAGGCCGACAATCAGCACCCGGCTTGCCAGCAGCCGCTGCTGGCCGTCAACGGCGATATCCTCCAGCAGGATCTGCCGGCTGTAGCGCATAAAGTCGGCATCATTCATTGCCCGCTCCCGCCATCTCCAGCAGCTGCGCGGTAGCCAGCTGCCAGTCCGGGGCCTGCGTGATGGCGCTTACCACCGCAATGCTGCCCACGCCAGTCGCCAGCACGTCCGGCGCCCGGTCGATGCTGATGCCGCCGATGGCGACCGTCGGGTAATCTTTCAGTCGCGCAACGTGTGCCGCCAGCTGCTGCAGCCCCTGCGGGGCGGAAGGCATCTGCTTGGTCCGGGTGGGAAAAACGTGGCCGAGGGCGATATACGAAGGCTTCGCCGCCAGCGCTACGTCAATTTCCATATCGTCGTGGGTGGAAACCCCGAGCCGCAGCCCGGCTTGGCGAATGGCCGCCAGATCGGTGGTCTCAAGATCTTCCTGCCCGAGATGCACGCCCCAGGCGCGGTGCTTAATCGCCAGCCGCCAGTAGTCGTTAATAAACAGCCGGGCGCGATACTGCTCCCCGAGGCGGATCGCGCGGATAATATCGCCCTCCACCTCGTCGTCGCGGCGGTCTTTGATCCGCAGCTGGAGGGTTCTCACGCCCGCGTCCAGCAGGCGTTCAATCCACTCTACGCTGTCCACCACCGGGTAGAGTCCCAGGCGGCGCGGCACCGGGGGAAAATCAGGCTGGTACATCAGACCTCCTCGCGTTTCAGATAAATGTCGCCGCCCCGGGCGCGAAAGTTGTTCGACATGTCCGCCATGCCCACTTCAATCACCTGCTTCGCCGCGTAGTCCCGCACCTCCTGACTTATTTTCATCGAGCAGAACTTCGGCCCGCACATCGAGCAGAAGTGCGCCACTTTCCCGGACTCCTGGGGCAGGGTTTCATCGTGATAGGCGCGGGCGGTGAAGGGATCGAGTGCAAGGTTGAACTGGTCTTCCCAGCGGAATTCGAAGCGGGCTTTCGACATGGCGTTATCGCGGATTTGCGCTCCGGGATGGCCTTTCGCCAGGTCCGCGGCGTGGGCGGCAATCTTGTAGGTAATGAGTCCCTGCTTAACGTCTTCTTTGTTCGGCAGGCCCAGGTGTTCTTTCGGCGTGACGTAGCAGAGCATCGCGCAGCCGAACCAGCCGATCATCGCCGCGCCGATGCCGGAGGTGAAGTGATCGTAGCCCGGCGCGATGTCGGTCGTGAGCGGCCCCAGAGTGTAGAACGGCGCTTCGTGGCAGTGCTCCAGCTCTTCAGTCATATTTTTGCGGATCATCTGCATCGGGATATGCCCGGGGCCCTCAATCATCACCTGAACGTCGTACTCCCAGGCCACTTTAGTCAGCTCCCCGAGAGTGTGCAGCTCGGCGAACTGCGCCTCGTCGTTGGCGTCCTGAATGGAACCGGGGCGCAGCCCGTCCCCGAGGGAGAGCGCCACATCGTAGGCGGCGCAGATTTCGCAGATTTCGCGAAAGTACTCGTACAGGAAACTCTCCCGGTGGTGCGACAGGCACCATTTCGCCATGATGGAGCCGCCGCGGGAGACAATGCCGGTCAGCCGCCTGGCGGTCATCGGTACGTAGCGCAGCAGCACCCCGGCGTGAATGGTGAAGTAGTCCACGCCCTGTTCCGCCTGCTCCAGCAGGGTGTCGCGAAACGCCTCCCAGGTCAGATCTTCGGCGATGCCGTTTACCTTCTCCAGCGCCTGATAAATCGGCACCGTACCGATGGGTACCGGGCTGTTGCGTAAAATCCACTCCCGGGTTTCGTGAATATAGCGGCCGGTGGAGAGATCCATCACCGTATCCGCGCCCCAGCGGGTGGACCATACAAGCTTCTCAACCTCTTCTTCGATAGACGACGTCACCGCCGAATTACCTATATTGGCGTTCACCTTCACCAGAAAGTTGCGGCCGATAATCATCGGCTCGGACTCGGGATGGTTAATATTGGACGGGATAATCGCCCGCCCGGCCGCCACTTCATCGCGTACGAACTCCGGGGTAATGTTTTCCGGCAGCCGCGCGCCGAAGCCCTCGCCGGGGTGCTGCTGGCGCAACACGTCGGCGCGGATACGCTCGCGGCCCATATTTTCGCGGATGGCGATAAAGGCCATTTCCGGCGTGACGATCCCCTTGCGGGCGTAGTGCAGCTGGGTCACGCATTTGCCGGGGAGGGCGCGCCGGGGCGTAAGCTGGCCCGCAAAGCGCAGCGCGTCCAGTCCGTCGTCCGCCAGCCGGGCTTTGGTGTAGCTGGAGCTGCGCTCGCCGAGCGTCTCGCAGTCCTGCCGGCCGTCGATCCACGGCTGGCGCAGCCGGGAAATACCCTTGCGCACGTCGATGGTAATCGCCGGATCGCCATAGGGGCCCGAGGTGTCGTACACCGGAATGGCTTCGTTCTCTTCATATTGCGGGTTGTCGCTGGAGCCGCCAATAAGCGTCGGGCTCAGCTGGATTTCGCGCATCGGCACGCGAATATCGCTCTGCTCGCCGGAGATATAGATCCGCTGCGAGTTGGGAAAGGCGGTACCCTCCAGCGAGTCGATAAAACGCTGGGCTTCTGCACGCTGTTCGCGGCGGGTGGTTTTAACGGTAGACATAGCGCATTCCAAATGTGAGTAAGAAATGGCTTGTCAGACGACGGATGAACAAAGAGGGATCGTCACGGCGACGATGGTAAAGCAGGTAACTCTTGTTCCCTTACGCAGGTATTAGCCTGATCAGGTTCCGCGGATCCCGAATTAACGGTCTCAGCCCAAATGGGCACTCCGACAAGATAAAGCCCCGATAAAAATATGGGGCAGAAAGGTAAACTACGCGTTAATCAGCAAGAACTCAAGCGGGGCGGGCGACGTTATCGTCATCGTTTGCGCTGTGCTGGGCGCTATCGAGCGCCAGGGTGATGAGGCGGTCTTCCAGCGTAAAGCGGGCGGCAAGCGCTTCGCCGAGGGCGGAGAGCGCGGGCTGAAACGCCATGCAGTTATCGTCGTCTATCGCCTGCTCAAGATTGCTGTCATAAATATCCATAATTTGTTGCGTGTTGTCATTGAGCTGCGGATAGATGCGGGAGACGGCTACACTAAGACTTTCATCTTTCAATTTCGCGACGATGCGTTCATAAAGATTGAAGTGGCAGGCCGAAAGATAGTCCACCAGACGGTGGCAAAAATCGTCCAGCGCTTTTTCATTCAGGCTGATATAGGCCGTTTTGCCTGGGGTCATTCCCGCCAGGTTATAGTATGAAACCAGCAGCTGCTTGCGCACCTGTAGCCAGCTGTCGACGAGGTGGTGGCTGCCGCCAACGCGCTCTTTCAGACGTTCTAACTGGTTCAGCATGGGTGGACTCCGACGTTAAGAAGAGAAAATGGCGCATCAAAATGTAAATAAACTGTTAACCACAGTGCCAGTGAAGCCAAGGTAGTGCAATAGATATGGATCGTATAATTGAAAAACGAGATCGCGGCTGGTGGATCGTTAGCCGTGAACAGAAATTATGGCTGCCGGGAGGAGAATTGCCACTCGGCGAGGCGGGCGAATTTGGCGTGGTGGGTCAGGCCGCGATGCAGATAGGCGAATGGCAGGGCGAGCCGGTTTGGCTGGTCCAGCAGGGGCGGCAGCACGATATGGCTTCCCTGCGCCAGCTGCTGAACTGCGATGTCGGGCTTTTTCAGCTCGCCGGGCGCGGCGTGCAGCTTGCCGAGTTTTACCGCTCGCACAAATTCTGCGGCTACTGCGGCCACGAAATGCACCCCGGCAATACCGAATGGGCGATGCTGTGCGGCAACTGCCGCGAGCGCTACTATCCGCAGATAGCGCCCTGCATCATTGTCGCCATCCGCCGGGATGACGCTATCCTGCTGGCCCAGCACACCCGCCACCGCAACGGCGTTCACACCGTGCTGGCGGGCTTCGTTGAGGTCGGCGAGACGCTGGAGCAGGCCGCGGCGCGGGAAATCATGGAAGAGAGCGGCATCAAAGTGAAGAACCTGCGCTATGTTACCTCCCAGCCGTGGCCCTTCCCGCAGTCGCTGATGACCGCATTTATGGCCGACTATGACAGCGGTGAGATCGTTATCGATCAGAAAGAGCTTCTCCACGCCGACTGGTACCGCTACGACGATCTTCCAAAACTTCCGCCGCCGGGCACCGTGGCGCGCCGGCTTATCGAAGATACCGTGGCGATGTGTCGGGCAGACGCGGAGTGACGTGCTAAACTGGCGCGATAAATGATCAGGGAATATGAAAATGACCGACTTAAAAAACGATCGTTACCTGCGCGCGCTGCTGCGCCAGCCTGTTGACGTAACTCCCGTCTGGATGATGAGACAGGCAGGCCGCTATTTGCCGGAGTACAAAGCCACCCGCGCGCAGGCCGGCGACTTTATGTCGCTGTGTAAAAACGCCGAGCTGGCCTGCGAAGTCACTCTCCAGCCGCTGCGCCGCTTTCCGCTGGATGCGGCGATCCTCTTTTCCGATATTCTGACTATCCCTGATGCCATGGGACTCGGACTGTACTTTGAAACCGGCGAAGGGCCGCGCTTTACCTCGCCGGTGCGCAGCAAAGCAGATGTCGAGAAGCTGCCGGTTCCCGATCCGGAACAGGAGCTGGGCTACGTGATGAATGCCGTACGCACCATCCGCCGCGAGCTGAAAGGCGAGGTGCCGCTGATTGGTTTCTCCGGCAGCCCGTGGACGCTGGCCACCTACATGGTGGAAGGCGGCAGCAGTAAAGCCTTTACGATGATTAAAAAGATGATGTACGCCGAACCCGCGGCGCTGCATCTGCTGCTGGATAAGCTGGCCCAGAGCGTCATCCTGTATCTCAACGCGCAGATCCGCGCGGGCGCCCAGTCGGTCATGATTTTCGACACCTGGGGCGGCGTGCTGACCGGGCGCGACTACCAGCAGTTCTCTCTCCAGTACATGCATAAAATTGTCGACGGCCTGCTGCGTGAAAACGACGGCCGCCGGGTGCCGGTAACGCTGTTTACCAAAGGCGGCGGCCAGTGGCTGGAAGCGATGGCCGCAACTGGCTGCGACGCGCTGGGCCTCGACTGGACCACCGACATCGCCGACGCGCGCCGCCGGGTGGGCGATAAAGTGGCGCTGCAGGGCAATATGGATCCTTCCATGCTCTACGCGCAGCCCGCCCGCATCGAAGAGGAAGTAGCCTCCATTCTGGCCGGGTTTGGCCCGGGCGAAGGGCACGTATTCAACCTCGGGCACGGCATTCACCAGGACGTACCGCCGGAGCACGCCGGCGCGTTTGTGGACGCCGTACACCGCCTGTCCGCGGCGTACCACCGGTGATGGATCTCGCGGATCTTCGCCATCAGCAGCTTAGCCTCGCGGATTCGACGATCCGCGAGGATCGCTTTATCGTCGATCCGCCGCGGCTTATCGGCGGCGCCGACGTCGGCTTTGAGCAGGGCGGAGAGATCACCCGCGCGGCGATGGTGCTGCTGAGCTACCCGCAGCTTGAGCTGGTGGAGTATCAAATCGCCCGCATTCCCACCACCATGCCGTACATACCCGGCTTTCTCTCGTTTCGCGAGTACCCCGCGCTGCTGAAAGCGTGGCAGATGCTGTCCCAAAAGCCGGATCTGCTGTTCGTTGACGGCCACGGCATTTCCCATCCGCGGCGGCTGGGCGTCGCCAGCCATTTTGGCCTGCTGGTGGACGTGCCCACTATCGGCGTGGCGAAGAAGCGGCTGTGTGGTAAGTTCGAGCCGCTGGGCCCGGAACCCGGCGCGCTGGCACCGCTGATGGACAAAGGCGAGCAGCTGGCCTGGGTGTGGCGCAGCAAAGCGCGCTGCAATCCGTTGTTTATCGCCACCGGCCACCGCATCAGCCTCGACAGCGCCCTGGGCTGGGTGCAGCGCTGCACCCGCGGCTACCGCCTGCCTGAGCCAACGCGCTGGGCCGACGCGGTGGCGTCAGGGCGTCCGGCGTTTCAGCGCTGGCAAGCAATTCAGCCCTGATTCAGGTAAACTTCTGCTAATTCACGATTCGAGATCCCATCATGTTACAAAACCCGATTCATCTGCGGCTGGAGAAGCTTGAGAGCTGGCAGCACGTCACCTTTATGGCCTGCCTCTGCGAGCGCATGTATCCCAATTACGCCATGTTTTGTCAGCAGACCGAATTTGCTGACGGCATGCTCTATCGTCGGATCCTCGATCTGATTTGGGAAACTCTGACCGTTAAGGATGCGAAGGTGAACTTCGACAGCCAGCTTGAGAAGCTGGAAGAGGCGATCCCGTCCGCGGATGATTTCGATATGTACGGTGTTTATCCCGCCATTGACGCCTGCGTGGCCCTGAGCGAATTACTGCACTCGCGCCTGAGCGGTGAAACCCTTGAACATGCGATTGCGGTCAGCGACTCGTCTATTACCACCGTGGCAATGCTGGAAATGACCCACGCCGGTCGCGAAATGAGCGACGAAGAGCTGAAAGAAAACCCTGCCGTTGAGCAAGAATGGGACATTCAGTGGGAGATTTTCCGCCTGCTCGCCGAGTGCGAGGAGCGCGACCTTGAATTGATAAAAGGTCTGCGTGCGGACCTTCGGGAAGCGGGCGAGAGCAATATCGGTATAAATTTTCAGCAGTAAGACCGTAAAACGTGACATTCAGTCTGAATTGTCGTGCCTGAAGGCTTCACATCTGCCCCCCGTCTGGTCTACATTTGGAGGGCGAAAAAAAGTGGCTATCGGTGCGTGTATGCAGGAGAGTGCTTTTCTGGCATTTCCGTCGCACTCGGTGCTTAGCAAGCGATAAACACATTGTAAGGATAACATATGAACAAGACTCAACTGATTGATGTAATTGCGGACAAGGCTGACCTGTCTAAAACCCAGGCTAAAGCAGCTCTGGAATCCACTCTGGCTGCAATTACCGAGTCTCTGAAAGAAGGTGATGCTGTTCAACTGGTTGGTTTCGGTACCTTCAAAGTGAACCACCGCGCTGAGCGTACTGGCCGCAACCCGCAGACCGGTAAAGAAATCAAAATCGCTGCAGCTAACGTGCCGGCGTTTGTTTCTGGCAAAGCACTGAAAGACGCAGTTAAGTAAGACTGCGTGGCTGGACACAGTTTTAACGAAGGGGCGATTTCGCCCCTTTTGTCTGCCTGGTTTCGCCCGCTCGTGATTGCGGGGGCCCTGCTGCTGTCGTCCTGCAGCCACCACGACTCCCTTCCTCCTTTTACCTCCAGCGGCTATGCGGATAACCAGGGCGCGGTGCGCATCTGGCGCAAAGATGCCGATAGCGATACTCACCTGCTGGTCGCCTTTAGCCCCTGGCGCGGCGATAACACTACCGTCAGCGAATACCGCTGGAAGGGCGACGCGCTGACGCTGATTGACGTGAATGTCTTTGGCAAGACGGCGGAGAAAGTCGGTATACGCTTTGACGCTCGCGGCGAGCTGAGCTTTATGCAGCATGAGGCTAACGGCCAGAAGCAGCAGCTATCAACCGATCAGATAGCGCTGTACCGCGTCAAGGCGCAGCAGATCCGCCAGACCAGCGACGCGCTCCGTCAGGGCCACATTACCCTGCACCAGGGACGCTGGCGTGCCAATCACACTATCCTGACCTGCGAAGGGCAGACGGTGCAGCCCGCGCTGGAAGCCCGCGATCTCGCCTTTATCGAACGGCGACAGGGCCGCGCTACCGCGGACGTCAGCGTTGCCTGGCTGGAAGCGCCGGAAGGCGTACAGCTGCTGATGGTGGCTAACGAAGACTTCTGCCGCTGGCAGCCGACCAAAAAAACCTTCTGAAGATCCCACGCTTAAGATCTGCGCCCTGCTATCACAATCAAGGCCTGCCATCGCCTGCGGAGACGCTCCCGGCTTCGACATCGCGCGTCTGAGCCCTGAAAAAAAGGCCCCCGGCGAAACCGCCGGAGGCCCTGTCTTCGTCAGACTAGCGCTATTTGATAACGATAGTGTTGATGATATTTTCCGCGGCGGTCTGCGCCTTTTGCTGGTCGTCGGCCGGCAGCGTGATTTGCAGCGTCAGCAGCTGGTTGTCCACTTTGCCCAATACCACGGACGAATAGGCGGTCTGGCCCTTAGCCGAGATGATGGTGTCGAGCTGCTGCAGCGTCTGTCCCTTCAGCTCGATAGATTTATTGGTCACCACCTGCAGCTGCGGATCCCGGGCGCGCTGCTGGTCTTCAAGACTTGATGCCAGCGTGCCCAGATCTTCACTGGTACCGCCGCTCATGATAACGATGACCGCTTTCTGACCGGTGGCATCAGAGTAAACGTGCATATTGTTGGCCTGGGTGCCCAGCTTGCCGCTCTGATCGGACATCCCGGCGGGCAGGGCGAAGGTTAGCTTGCCGTCCAGCAGGCTGACCGGCTGTCCGGTAGCGTTGCTCTCGGCGGCGGCGCCCTGCGCAGGCGCTTTGCTGTCGCTGTTATCACAGGCCGCGAGCCCGATGACCAGCAGACCAATACCGGCATATTTCACCAAATTGCGCATCGACTTTTCCTTTCTATAAACAGCCGTTAACGGCAGATCGGATTATCTTATCACAACCCGCGCCGGGCGCTCTTAGCCCGGCTGAAAAGCGCGGATTTCAGATTTATCCGCCAGCCTTTTCAACAGCATATTGAGCAGCACGCCGTACATCGGCAGGAAGAACACGATGCTGATAAGCACCTTGAAGCTGTAGTCCACCAGCGCGATTTCAACCCAGTGGTTTGCCATAAATGCATCCGGGCTGCGCCAGAAGGCGATAAAGAAGAACGCAAGCGTGTCGCTGATGTTGCCGAACAGCGTCGACGCGGTCGGGGCCAGCCACCAGCGGCGGCTCTGGCGCAGCCGGTTGAAGACGTGAACGTCGAGGATCTGCCCCAGTGCGTAGGCCATAAAGCTGGCGGCGGCGATGCGTGCCACAAACAGGTTGAAGTGGGTCAGCGCCGCAAATCCCTGCCATTGCCCCATATAGAACAGAGACGAAATCGCGTAGGAGACGATAAGCGACGGTATCATCACCGCGAGAATGATCTTACGCGCCAGCGGGGCGCCGAAAATCCGCACGGTTAAATCGGTAGCGAGGAAAATAAACGGAAAGCTGAACGCGCCCCAGGTAGTGTGAAACCCGAACACGGAAACCGGCAGCTGTACCAGATAGTTGCTGGAGATGATCACCAGCAGGTGAAAAAGCGAAAGCCAGGCCAGCACCTTCACGCGCTGGTGTTTTGAAAACTGCATCATAGTGTGACCTTTTTTAATGTTGGGGTGAGGGAACCCAATAAAACCTGCCCGATGAAAGCGTCACCGTGCGGCACAGCGCGCGGGGCAAATGTCGAAAACGCCGCATCATACTGCTTTAAGCGCTATTTGCAATGGTGAATTTTCGCGCAATCGTTAACCTGTTTGCTTTGACCGGCGTGGGGCGTAAACTACAGCCGTTTTTTTCCAGATGAGAAGACCATGACCGATCTCTTTTCCAACCCAGACCAGACGCTCGATGCGTTGGGCCTCCGCTGCCCGGAGCCGGTGATGATGGTGCGTAAAACCGTCCGCACCATGCAGGAAGGCGAAACATTGCTGATTATCGCCGACGATCCGGCCACTACTCGCGACATTCCCGGCTTTTGCCGCTTTATGGAACACGAGCTGGTGGCCGAGCACACCGACGATTTACCGTACCGCTACCTGATCCGCAAAGGACGCTAGTCCAGCCGTTTCCTATCGCCGGCGGCGCAGCAGGCGCAGCGCGTTTGCGGTCACCAGTACCGTTGCGCCGGTATCGGCCATCACCGCCAGCCACAGCCCGGTTATCCCCAGCAGCGTGGTTACCAGAAAGATAGCCTTGAGCCCCAGCGCAATGCCGATATTCTGGCGGATATTGGCGTGGGTCGCCCGGGCGATAGCTATCATCTGCGCGAGACCGGTAAGCCGGTTGCTGGTCAGCGCCGCGTCGGCGGCCTCCAGCGCCACGTCGGTGCCGCTGCCCATCGCGATACCCAGCGTCGCCGCTTTCATCGCCGGCGCATCGTTAATCCCGTCGCCGATCATTGCCAGCGGCGCGCTGTCGTTCAGGCGGGTAACCTCATTGACTTTGTCCGCCGGCAGCATGCCCGCGCGGTAGTCGAGCCCCAGCTCCCCGGCGATGGCCGCCGCCGCGCGCGGATTGTCGCCGGTGAGCATAACCCCCTGAATACCGAGCTGGCGAAGGGCGTCAACCGCCTCGCGGGCGTCGTCGCGCAGCGTGTCGCGCAGGGCGATAAGCCCCAGCAGCGCGTCGTTTTTAACCACCGCCACGACGGTTTGCCCGGCGCTTTCCAGCTGCTGGATTTGAGCCGTTTCGTCTCCTCCGGCATGTTTGCCGGGGGCGCAAATCAGTACCCTCTCGCCGTCGACTATCGCCTCGATGCCGGATCCGGCCAGCGCGCGCTGGGCGCGGGCTTCGGGAACAGGCAGTCGGCGCTTTTGCGCTTCCTGCACGATGGCCTGCGCTAGCGGATGGTGCGAGCCCTGCTCAACGGCAGCCGCCAGCGCCAGCAGATCGTCTTCACCCATGCCGGTGCAACTCACCACGGCCGTGACCTGTGGTTTGCCAACCGTCAGCGTCCCGGTTTTATCAAAAGCCACCTGCCTGATTTGCCCCAGGCGCTCCAGCGCGGCCCCGCCCTTGATCAGCGCGCCGCGGCGGGCCGCCGCCGCCAGACCGGAGGTGATCGCCGCCGGCGTGGAGATCACCAGCGCGCAGGGGCAGCCGATCAGCAGCAGCGCCAGCCCCTTGTAAATCCACGGCATCCAGGGCGCGGCAAAGAGCAGGGGAGGGATAACCGCAACCAGCAGGGCAATGCCCATGATGGCCGGAGTGTATACCCGGCTGAAGCGGTCAATAAACCGCTCAACCGGCGCGCGGCGCTCTTCTGACTCTTCCATCAGGCGCAGAATGCGGTCAATCGCGCTGTCGCCCGGCTCGGAAGTGACCGTTAGCTGCACCAGCCTGTCGACGCTGGTGGAGCCTGCCGCAACCCGCTCGCCTGTGCGGCGCTCTACCGGCACCGACTCCCCGGTCAGGGCGCTTTCATCGAAGCTGGCGAAGTCCGACAGCAGCGCGGCGTCCGCCGGCAGCCGCCCGCCGGCCGCCACTTCAATCACGTCGCCGGGGCGCAGCTCGCGCTGGGGGATGGTTTCGCGCCGGCCGTCGCGCAGGCGTACCGCGGTGTCCGGCGTCAGCGCCATCAGTGCGCTAACCCCCTGGCGGGCGCGCCCTGCGGCCCAGCCTTCAAGACGCTCGCCAACCATATACAGCAGCAGCACCATCGCCGCTTCCGCCGTCGCGCCAATCACCAGCGCGCCGATAGCCGCCACGCTCATCAGCATTTCGATGGCGAACCAGCTTCCGCTTTTGATAAGGCGCAGCGCCTGGCGGGCAATGGGGAACAGCGCCACCAGCGTGGTAATGACAAATGCCGCCTGTCCGGCGGGATGATTAAGGTGCTCCAGCCCCCAGCTCAGCGCCATCAGCACCGCGAGGATGATAATCGGCAGGTTCTCTTTTAGGCGGGATCCCGCGGGCTGCGGCGACGCGTCCGTGTTGCCCAGGGCGTAGCCCGCGGCTTTTACCGCCTGCTCAACTGCGCCACGCACGTCGCCGTCCGCGTCGATAACCAGTTTTTCGGTGGCAAACAGCACCTGCGCGCGGGTGACGCCTTCGACCCGGCGGGCGGCGTTTTCTACTTTGCGGGCGCAGGCGGCGCAGTCCATGCCGCTGACGTTCCAGCTGTAGCGCGTGCCGCCGGCAATCTCAGGCACTTCCTCCGGCGAATTCCAGCTATCGGTACCGCAGCAGCAGGCATGAGGATCTTTGGCCTCCGGCGTAAAGCGCAGTGCGGAAAACGAGGGGATCGTCTTATCGTGGGTTTCTGGCGTAGGCATGGCAGCTTCCGGTAAATGATAATTTTCTCATTAACCGGAAGCTTACACTCTGGAGTCGACTCCAGAGTCAAGGGGTTTAGATGTAAAGCGCGCGGACGATCAGGAAGTGGCCGGCGAAGTAGCAACCGGATGACAGGGCGGTATCGGCGCGAAAGCGATAGCGGTAGTGGCTAAAGAGCCAGATAGCGTGGCCCAGCAGCAGCAGCGCCGCGCCGAGAAAGCCGGAGAGCGCAGCGGCGATAGGGCGGAAGAACCACAGTTCGCCCGCCAGCCAGACCATCACCAGCGTCATGCCGATAAACGTCGACACTGGCATCTTAAGCTCGTCGAGCCGCGTCCACAGTGTCGCCAGCAGCACGATGCCGATAACCAGCAGGGCCAGCGGCAGCGGCCAGAAGAAAGAGAGCGTCATCTGGCTGGCAAACCAGATGGTGTAGAGCAGATGCGAGAGGAAAAAGGCGCCAATGGCGTACAGGCGCCGCCCGCCGGGGAGCATACCCAGCGCGTCGCCCACCAGCGAGGCGCACAGACCGGCCAGTACCAGATAGCTGACGGCGGTGAACATCGGCGCCTGCCAGGCCAGCAGCAGTAGCAGAATTAGCGTAATGGGTTTAAATACCCAGCGCTGCCAGACGGGACCGCGATAAGACGCATCCACGTACAGCCAGCCGGACAGACAGACAGCAATAAATGACCAAAGCATATTAAGTCCCTGTATCTGTTATTTTTAACAAACTGCACCGCCTTCAGTGTAGTGGCCCGGGAAGCGGAATGGCAATGCCAACGCGTCCGGCGTATGCTGATTTCCGCTAATTCTGATGAGGTCAACCGTGCATAAAATTCCGCTGTTTCTGATCGTCCTGGTGGCGATTATTGTGATTGCCGCGTCGTTTCGCTTTGTGCAGCAGCGCCGCGAGCAGAGGGAAAATGCGGCTGCGCCGCTGGTGCAAAAGGCGGCAGTTGTCAGCAGCAAGCGCGAAAAGGTGCTCAACGACCGGCGCTCGCGCCAGCAGATGACCGCGCCCGCGGGCAGCACTATCCGCTATGAAGTGGGTTTTAAGCCGCTCGCAGGCGGCATTGAAGCGCGCTATCGGCTGAGCGAGGCGCAGTACCATCAGATGACGGTGGGCGATAAAGGCACCCTGAGCGTCCGAGGAAGCCAGTTTGTCGCCTTTACGCCCGGGTGAGGATTACTTCTTCAGGGTGGCCTTCAGCTTTTTCTGCCAGACCAGCAGTTCAAAAACGCCAAACAGAAAAATGCGGATCTCCTCCGCGCGGGTCATCTGCGGCCCGTCTTTGGGCAGCGTCGATTTCATCAGCGCGGTCTGCATCCCGTGCATCAGCACCATAAACACCAGCGCCACGTTAACAAAGATGTTCAGCGGGCGCGGGAAGGGGTGAAACAGATTCAGTATTAAAAAAGCCCAGACGCAAAGCATCAGCAGGCGGCCCAGATTAAGCAACATTCAATTCTCCTCAGCGTCGCGTTGATACAGGCGATAGGCCACCTGCCCGGCAACTTTTTCCCGGTATAAGTTCCAGCCCGGCGGCACCTGCGGCAGGCCGCTTTCCACTTCGCTTTCCACGTAGATAAGCGCCTCGTCGGCCAGCCAGCCGTTGGCTTCCAGCAGCCGCAGGGTTTCATCCAGCAGGCCTTTGCGAAACGGCGGATCGATAAATACCACGTCGTGCGGCGTGCCGGGCTGGGCCAGAAACGTCAGGGTATTAGTATTGACCACGCTGGCGTTGCTGGCCTTTAAGGTCGCCAGATTCTTTTGCAGCTGCTGGGCGACGCCGCGCTCCATCTCCAGCAGCGTGGCGCTGGCGGCATAGCGCGACAGCGCTTCAAGGCCCAGGGCGCCGCTGCCGGCAAAGCAGTCGAGACAGCGGGCGTCGACCATTGCGGGCGCCAGCCAGTTAAAAAGCGTCTCGCGAACGCGGTCAGTTGTGGGACGCAGTCCGGGGCTGTCGGGCACGGTTAGCTTACGCCCGCGCCATTGACCGCCTATAATGCGGATCTGGCCGCTGCCGCTGTGGTTTGGTTTCTTCATGGTGTTATTTAGCCTGGTGCCGGATCGTTTTTCCAGCGGTGATGCGCGTTCAGTTAAGTGATAGACTATTTCATCATTTTTTTAGCTTCCATGTACATAGCGGAGACGCGGTGCCGGGAGTCAACAGCGAAGAGTGTAGTGGCCGATGGCAAAGAACAAAAAGAAAGGCTTTTTTTCCTGGCTGGGTTTTGGCAATAAAGAGCAGGAACCACAGCAGGAAGCCGAACAGCAGCAAACTGAGATAGAGCAAACCTCCGCCGAGCCCGCTGTTGACGAGGTTGTCGAGCAGCGCGCGGCCGAGCCTGAGGCGCAGTCTCCCGCCCACAGCGAAGAGGAGTCCCGGGTATTCGCTGAGGATGTTGTTGAGGTCACTCAGGAGGTCGTCGCCCAGGAGAGCGCTGCGCCGGCAGCTGAATCCCAGCCAGAAGACGCGCCTGCCGTCGCAATTGTGCCGCAGCCGGAAGCTATCCCGGAGCCCGCGCCGGTTGTCGAACCGCCGGTGGCGACGCCTGAGCCGGTCGCCGCTGAGCCGGTTGTTGAACAAGCGCCAGTCGTTGAAGACGCGCCGGTTGTTATCGCGCAGCCGGCGCCTGTCGCGAAAGAAGAGACGCCGGTCGAGATCGTTGAAGATGACGCGACTGCCGAAGAGCCGCCGCTGAGCGATGAGGAGCTGGAAGCCCTGGCACTGGCCTCGGCAGAAGAAGCACCGCAGGACGAAGACGAGATTATCGACGTCGTCCAGCCCCAGCAGGAGCAGGAAAAACCAACTAAAGAGGGTTTTTTCGCCCGTTTGAAGCGCAGCCTGCTAAAAACCAAAGAAAACCTCGGTTCCGGATTTATCAGCCTGTTCCGCGGCAAGAAAATCGACGACGATCTGTTTGAAGAGCTGGAAGAGCAGCTGCTGATTGCCGACGTTGGCGTTGATACCACGCGCAAGATCATTGCCAGCCTCACCGAAGGCGCAAGCCGCAAGCAGCTGCGCGATGCCGAGGCGCTGTACGGCCTGCTGAAAGATGAAATGGGCCAGATCCTCGCAAAAGTGGACGAACCGCTTAATATTGAAGGGAAAACGCCGTTTGTCATTCTGATGGTCGGCGTGAACGGCGTGGGCAAAACCACTACCATCGGCAAGCTGGCGCGCCAGTTTGAGCAGCAGGGCAAATCGGTGATGCTGGCGGCGGGGGATACCTTCCGCGCGGCGGCGGTTGAGCAGCTGCAGGTATGGGGCCAGCGCAATAATATTCCGGTCATTGCCCAGCATACCGGCGCAGATTCCGCATCCGTTATTTTTGATGCTATTCAGGCCGCCAAAGCGCGCAATGTCGATGTGCTGATTGCCGATACCGCCGGCCGCCTGCAAAACAAATCGCACCTGATGGAAGAGCTGAAGAAAATCGTCAGGGTGATGAAAAAACTTGATGAAGACGCGCCGCACGAAGTCATGCTGACCATTGATGCCAGCACCGGGCAGAATGCGATTAGCCAGGCGAAGCTGTTCCACGAAGCGGTTGGCCTCACCGGCATCACGCTGACCAAGCTGGACGGCACCGCTAAAGGCGGCGTTATCTTCTCGGTGGCTGACCAGTTCGGTATTCCGATTCGCTACATCGGCGTTGGCGAACGTATCGAAGACTTGCGTCCGTTTAAATCGGACGACTTTATAGAGGCACTTTTTGCCCGAGAGGATTAACAATGATTCGCTTTGAACACGTCAGCAAAGCCTATCTCGGTGGGAGACAAGCGCTGCAGGGCATTAATTTCCGCCTGCAGCCGGGCGAGATGGCATTTCTGACCGGCCACTCCGGCGCGGGTAAAAGTACCCTGCTGAAGCTTATCTGCGGTATCGAGCGTCCCAGCGCCGGCAAGATCTGGTTTAGCGGCCATGAGATAAGCCGCCTGAAAAATCGCGAGGTGCCGTTTTTGCGCCGCCAGATAGGCATGATTTTTCAGGATCACCACCTGCTGATGGATCGCACCGTTTTCGATAACGTCGCTATTCCGCTGATTATCGCTGGCGCGAGCGTGGACGATATTCGCCGCCGCGTCTCGGCGGCGCTGGATAAGGTGGGCCTGCTGGACAAAGCGAAGAGTTTTCCTATCCAGCTTTCCGGCGGCGAGCAGCAGCGCGTGGGCATTGCCCGTGCGGTAGTCAACAAGCCCGCGGTGCTGCTGGCGGATGAACCGACCGGTAACCTCGACGAGGCGCTGTCGGAAGGTATCCTGCGCCTGTTTGAAGAGTTTAACCGCGTCGGCGTGACGGTACTGATGGCTACCCACGACATGGGGCTTATTCACAGCCGCAACTACCGCATTCTGACCCTTAGCGACGGACATCTGCACGGAGGCCACGGTGAATAAACGCGAGGCGATGAACCACATTCGCCAGTTCGGCAACCGGTTTGACCGGCTGCGGCAATCGGCAGGCGGCAAGAGCGGCAGCGGCGGTCCCTCGCCGAAGCGGCAAAAAGCGCCCTCTAAACCCAGCTCCCGTAAAACCAACGTCTTTAACGAGCAGGTGCGCTACGCGTTCCACGGCGCGCTGCAGGACTTAAAGAGCAAGCCGCTGGCCACCTTCCTTACGGTGATGGTGATCGCCATTTCTCTGACGCTGCCGAGCGTCTGCTACATGGTTTACAAAAACGTCAACACGGCGGCCTCGCAGTACTATCCGTCGCCGCAGATCACCGTCTATCTTGAAAAAACGCTGGATGACGATGCGGCGGCCAGGGTCGTCGGGCAGCTGCAGGCGGAGCCCGGCGTGGATAAGGTGAACTACCTTTCCCGCGACGAGGCGCTGGGCGAGTTCCGCAACTGGTCCGGTTTTGGCGGCGCGCTGGATATGCTGGAAGAGAACCCGCTGCCTGCGGTGGCGGTGGTGGTGCCGAAGCTCGATTTTCAGAGCACCGATGCGCTAACCACGCTGCGGGATCGCGTGTCGAAAATTCAGGGCGTCGATGAGGTGCGGATGGACGACAGCTGGTTCGCCCGCCTGGCGTCGATCACCAGCCTGGTTGGCCGCGTATCGGCGATGATTGGCGTGCTGATGGTGGCGGCGGTATTCCTCGTTATCGGTAACAGCGTGCGCTTAAGCATCTTTGCCCGCCGCGATACCATTAACGTGCAGAAACTGATTGGCGCGACGGACGGCTTTATTTTGCGCCCGTTCCTGTACGGCGGCGCGCTGCTCGGTTTTACCGGCTCATTTCTGTCGCTGATTCTGTCAGAAATCCTCGTCATGCGGCTCTCGTCGGCGGTCACCGAGGTGGCGAAAGTGTTCGGTACGCAGTTCGAATTAAGCGGGCTCGGTTTTGACGAATGTCTGCTGATGCTGCTGGTTTGTTCGATGATCGGCTGGGTTGCTGCCTGGCTCGCAACTGTACAACATTTACGTCACTTTACCCCCGAATAAAGAATTTCTGTTATACTCTTTCCCTGTTGCAATGAGTTCTGTTGCCAGCAGGGAAAGCGTTTTACCTACTCTGTTTTCCCCGCCTCAATCATCATCGCAGTGTCACATTTTGTGCCAGGTTTATTCACAACCGCGTGTTGAACTTGTGGACAAAATTAATGTCTGATACAAGTGCGTTTGATAGCGCTGTTGCTCATTGGATCTGGTCCAAACGTTGCCTGATGGGGACGACGCGGCCAGGACGAAATTTGAGAGGATTGAATGACCAAAGAAATGCAAACTTTAGCTTTAGCCCCGGTTGGTAACCTGGAATCTTACGTCCGGGCTGCAAACGCATGGCCGATGTTGTCGGCTGATGAAGAGCGGGCGTTGGCGGAAAAGCTGCATTACCAGGGCGATCTGGAAGCAGCTAAGACGCTGATCCTGTCTCACCTGCGCTTTGTTGTTCACGTTGCTCGTAACTACTCGGGCTATGGTCTTCCGCAGGCCGACCTGATTCAGGAAGGCAATATCGGGCTGATGAAAGCCGTTCGCCGCTTCAATCCGGAAGTAGGCGTGCGCCTTGTCTCCTTCGCCGTGCACTGGATCAAAGCTGAAATTCACGAATACGTGCTGCGTAACTGGCGTATCGTGAAGGTCGCAACCACGAAAGCGCAGCGCAAGCTGTTCTTCAACCTGCGTAAAAACAAGCAGCGTCTGGGCTGGTTTAACCAGGACGAAGTGGAAATGGTCGCACGCGAGCTGGGCGTTTCCAGCAAAGACGTGCGTGAAATGGAGTCGCGTATGGCGGCCCAGGACATGACCTTTGATATGTCTTCTGACGACGACGCCGACGGTCAGCCAATGGCGCCGGTGCTGTTTTTGCAGGATAAAACCTCCAACTTCGCCGACGGCATTGAAGACGACAACTGGGAAGAGCAGGCGGCTAACAAGCTGACTGACGCTATGCAGGGTCTCGACGAGCGTAGCCAGGATATTATCCGCGCCCGCTGGCTGGATGAAGACAACAAGTCTACGCTGCAGGAGCTGGCAAACCGCTACGGCGTGTCCGCAGAGCGCGTGCGCCAGCTGGAAAAGAACGCCATGAAAAAGCTGCGTATCGCCATCGAGGCTTGATACCGCTTTTCCACCTTCTTATAAGAAGGCACCTGTAAAGGGCACCCATCGCGGTGCCCTTTAGTTTTTTATACACTCCAGTAACAGCTTAAACGCGCTCTCCATTTCTTCTTCCGGCATTGCCGCAAATCCCATCAGCAGCCCGCGCTGCACCGGCTCATTCAGATAGTAGCGGGAGAGTGGGCGCACCAGAATGCCTTTGGCGTTGGCCCTGGTGGCCAGCGCCGTATCGTCGCAGCCCGCATCGAGCTTCAGCACCAGATGCAGCCCGGCGTTGTCGTTAAACTCGCTCAGCGCCTCGCGGCCGAGATAATCGATGATAAGTCCGGCCAGCCGCTGGCGGCGGCGTCCGTACAGCAGGCGCATCCGGCGAATATGCGCCGTGTAGTGGCCTTCGCTGATGAACTGCGCCAGCGCCTCCTGCTCCGCCAGCCGCCCGCTGCGGTACAGCTCGCCGTGGGCAGTTTTCAGCGCAGTAGCCAGCGGACGGGGCAGCACCACGTAACCCAACCTCATGCCCGGCCACAGGGTTTTACTGAAGGTGCCGACATAAATCACCGGCGCTTCGTCCACCAGCCCCTGCAGGGCCGGAATTGGCTGGCCGGAGAAGCGAAACTCGCTGTCGTAATCATCTTCCACGATCCAGCTTCCGGTCTGCTTCGCCAGGGCCAGCAGGCGCTGGCGGCGCGCCAGGCTCATCACGCAGCCCAGCGGATACTGGTGCGACGGCGTGACGAAAATTAGCCGCGGCGGATTTTCCCCGGCGTCCGGCGGATCCATGCCGCTGAGATCGACGTCGACCGCCTTCAGGCTGACGCCGTTCATCTGCAGAACGTTGCGGATCCCCCAGTAGGCCGGCTCCTCTATCCACGCGCTATCGCCGGGATTACACAGCATCCGCGACACCAGATCGATAGCCTGGTGAATACCCTCGACGATTAAAATCTGCTCCGGCCCGCAGCGCACCGAGCGGGCGACGCGCAGATACTCCATTAGCGCCTGATGCAGGGCGGGGCTGCCGCCGGGCGGGCTGTAGGAGAGTCGTTCCGGGCGCGGCTTGCGGCTGACCCGGGCGCGGATTTTGTGCAGCAGGGCGTGGGGAAACTCGGTGACGTCGGGCACGCCGGGTAAAAACGCGCCCCACTGGCGGGGGCTGGCGCGGCCGTGGGCGAGCAGATTTTCTCCCCGCGCCGACAGCGTAATGCTGCGCGCGTCGCCCTGGCCTGTCTGGTGATAGCCGGAGGCGAACAGCAGCGCGTCCGGCACCGTGTCCGCGACGAAAGTGCCGCTGCCGGAGCGGGAAACAATGTAGCCCTCGGCCAGCAGCTGCTCGTAAACCGTCAGCACCGTATTGCGCGACAGCCCGAGCTGGGTAGCCAGATCCCGCGACGGCGGCAGCCGGCTGCCGGTAGTCAGGCTGCCATCGAGGATCGCCGCGCGCACGGCGTTATACAGCTTTTTATGCAGCCGGCCCTCCGGCTGCGCGTCCAGCCTGAGCTGCAGCAGATCGCACACTAAAGATCGCAATTGGATCCCTTAATTATTCAAAACTGGTACTCGATTATAGAACCGCCGGGGGTTAAAACCACTGTTATGTTTCGTAATTGTTAACACCAACCGTACATGAAAAAGGGTAAAGCCGATGAACAACAGTGAACTGAATCAGCGCCGCCTGCAGGCGACGCCGCGCGGTATAGGCGTGATGTGCGACTTCTATGCCGAGAGCGCGGATAACGCGACGCTGCGGGATACGCAGGGCAACGAAATGATTGATTTTGCTGCCGGTATCGCGGTGCTCAATACCGGCCACCGCCACCCGAAAGTGGTGGCCGCCATCGAGCAGCAGCTGAAGGCGTTTACCCACACCGCGTATCAAATAGTCCCGTATGAAAGCTACATCTCGCTGGCGGAAAAGATTAACCAGCGCGTGCCGGTCAGCGGCCCGGCCAAAACGGCCTTTTTCACTACCGGTGCAGAGGCGGTTGAGAACGCGGTCAAAATCGCCCGCGCCTACACGAAGCGTCCGGGGATTATTACTTTCGGCGGCGGCTTCCACGGCCGCACCTTTATGACTATGGCGCTGACCGGCAAAGTGGCACCCTACAAAATCGGCTTTGGCCCGTTCCCCGGTTCGGTCTTTCACGGCCTGTACCCTAACGCGCTGCACGGCGTCAGCACTGCCGACGCGCTGAAAAGCCTCGACCGCATCTTCAAGGCGGATATCGCCGCGGATCAGGTGGCGGCGATCGTTCTGGAGCCGGTACAGGGCGAGGGCGGCTTCAACGTGGCGCCCGCCGATTTTATGCAGGGGCTGCGCCAGCTGTGCGATACCCACGGTATTCTGCTGATCGCCGATGAAGTGCAGACCGGCTTTGCCCGCACCGGCAAGCTGTTTGCCATGGAGCATTACGACGTGAAGCCGGATTTGATCACGATGGCGAAAAGCCTCGCGGGCGGGATGCCGCTCTCCGCCGTGGCCGGACGCGCCGAGGTAATGGACGCGCCAGCTGCGGGCGGTCTGGGCGGCACCTATGCCGGTAACCCGCTGGCAGTCGCCGCCGCGCACGCCGTGCTGGAGGTGATTGAAGAAGAGCAGCTGTGCGCCCGCGCCGCGGAGCTTGGTCATCATCTGGTAGAGGTGCTCAACGGTGCCAAAGCCGACTGTCCCTATATTGCCGACGTGCGCGCCCAGGGCTCGATGGTGGCAGTAGAGTTTAACGATCCGCAGAGCGGTGAACCTTCACCGGCCTTCACCCGCCAGGTGCAGGAAAAGGCGCTGGCGCAGGGGCTTATCCTGCTGAGCTGTGGCGTTTACGGCAACGTCATCCGCTTCCTTTACCCTCTGACAATCCCGCAAACCCAGTTCCAGAACGCGCTGGAGATAATTCGACGCTCCCTCAGCCAATAGTGGCGGGCCGCTCTTCGGAGCGGCTTTTTTTGTCACGTTTTTGTTACATTCCCCGCAAAATCAGTATCCCAAACGTCACAAGATCGGGTATGTTTTTAGCACAGTCTGCTGAAAATGCGCGCTCAGTCGGCGAAATAATGAAATAAAGCGCTAAATAACAACATCACAACAAACGTAATAACCATAACAATGGGGAATATCAGGATGAACATGAAGGGTAAGGCGTTACTGGCAGGATGTATTGCGCTGGCGTTCAGTGCCGCGGTTCAGGCCGACATTAAAGTCGCGGTGGTTGGGGCGATGTCCGGCCCGGTTGCGCAGTACGGCGATCAGGAATTTACCGGCGCCGCGCAGGCGGTTGCCGACATTAACGCCAAAGGCGGGATCAAAGGCGAGAAGCTGCAAATCGTAAAATATGATGACGCCTGCGATCCGAAACAGGCGGTTGCGGTCGCCAACAAAGTGGTTAACGACGGCGTGAAGTACGTTATCGGCCACCTGTGCTCCTCTTCAACCCAGCCGGCCTCGGACATCTATGACGATGAAGGCATTCTGATGATCACCCCGGCGGCCACCGCGCCGGAGCTGACCGCGCGCGGTTACAAGCTGATCCTGCGCACCACCGGTCTCGACTCGGATCAGGGCCCGACGGCGGCAAAATACATTATCAACACCGTGAAGCCGAAGCGCATTGCGATCATTCACGATAAGCAGCAGTACGGCGAAGGCCTGGCGCGCTCGGTGCAGGACGGCCTGAAGGGCAAAGCGAACGTGGTGTTCTTTGACGGTATTACCGCCGGGGAGAAAGATTTCTCCACGCTGGTGGCCCGCCTGAAAAAAGAGAATATCGACTTCGTCTACTACGGCGGCTATCACCCGGAGCTGGGGCAGATCCTGCGCCAGGCCCGCGCGGCCGGTCTTAAAACCCAGTTTATGGGGCCGGAAGGTGTGGCTAACGTTTCTCTGTCGAACATCGCCGGTGAATCGTCAGAAGGCATCCTGGTGACCAAACTGAAAAATTACGATCAGGTTCCGGCTAACAAACCGGTTGTTGACGCCATCAAGGCGAAGAAACAGGATCCGAGCGGTGCTTTCGTCTGGACTACCTATGCCGCAATCCAGTCGCTGGCGGCCGGGCTGAATCAGTCCGACGATCCGGCGAAAATTGCCGACTGGCTGAAGGGCAATACCGTCGATACCGTGATGGGGCCGCTCTCCTGGGACAGCAAGGGCGACCTGAAAGGCTTTGAGTTCGGCGTCTTTACCTGGCACGCCAACGGCACCGCCACCGACGCGAAGTAATTCTCCTGCCGGGTGAGGGGCTGCCCTCACCCGCTTTTACGCTTCCCGCACTTTTTCCCAGCCGTTTTCATCGTTCACAAACCCCAGCGCCTGCATAAACGCATCCATTGCCGCAGCGTCTCCGGTACCGCGCTTCTCCATGTGCCAGCCGCGAATATCGGCATTGTCGCGCAGCGTCTCTTCCAGCAAATACTGGCCCACGCCGCGTCGGCGGGTGACTTCGCGCACGCACAGCGCGGCGAGCTGCGCCCGATCGCCGCGGCGAATGACCTGCACTGCGCCGAGCAGCCGGTCGTTAAAGCGCGCCGCGTAAAGCCGGTGCGTCTCGTTCAGGATTAATTCAGCGGGATCGGTATCCGGCCAGATTTTGCCGAGATCGATGCGGTCCTGCTCGCTGAGAGCAGTCAGTCTGAGAATAGTCAGTTTCATGTGAAGCCTGCAGATGCAAAAAGAATTCGCTGAGTGTATCGAAGATCGCAATTCACCGGTTTGACTTTTTTTCTTGCTGCCAGGGGATTTGTTTAGTTCTGCTGAAAACGGCGGCGAAATCGGTGGCTGAAATAAAAATAAACAAAACTTTAACCTGACTGCATGCCTTTTTATTGGCGAATTACACCGTTATTTTATGCTGAAAACCCCGCTTGTTTTTGTTTATCTCCCGATTAATACAGAATATTATCTTTGCTTAATCGACTGAAATATAGAGATTTTGGTCTTGTTTTTGGCTAAAAAACTCTATAAACCATTAAACAGAATGAAAAAAATAGCATTGTGCATAAAAAGCACAGTCTGAATTTTGTTCAAATAACAAAAAATTAACAGCACAACATCACGAACGGGGAGTTACACATGAAACGGAATGCAAAAACGCTGATCGCGGGCACGATCGCACTGGCCCTGTCGCAGACTGCGGTGGCAAAAGACATTAATGTGGCGGTGATTGGCGCGATGTCTGGCCCGGTTGCGCAGTGGGGTGATATGGAATTCAACGGCGCGCGGCAGGCGATTAAAGATATCAATGCCGCCGGCGGCATCAAGGGCGATAAGCTGGTTGCCGTCGAATATGACGACGCCTGCGATCCCAAGCAGGCGGTGGCGGTGGCCAACAAAGTGGTCAACGCAGGCATTAAATACGTCATCGGCCATCTTTGCTCCTCCTCCACCCAGCCGGCGTCCGATATTTATGAGGACGAGGGCATCCTGATGATCTCGCCGGGTGCCACCAACCCGGAGCTGACCCAGCGCGGCTACCAGTACATCATGCGCACCGCCGGGCTGGACTCGTCCCAGGGGCCGACCGCCGCGAAATATATTCTTGAGCATGTTAAGCCCCAGCGCATCGCCATCATTCACGATAAACAGCAGTACGGCGAAGGGCTGGCCCGCTCGGTGATGGACGGCCTGAAAAAAGGCGGCGCGAATGTAGTGTTCTTCGACGGTATCACCGCCGGGGAGAAAGACTTTTCTGCCCTCGTGGCGCGCCTGAAAAAAGAGAATATCGATTTCGTTTATTACGGCGGCTACTACCCGGAAATGGGGCAGATCCTGCGCCAGGCCCGCGCGGTGAATTTGAATACCCGCTTTATGGGCCCCGAGGGCGTGGGCAACTCCTCGCTCTCCAACATCGCGGGCGCGGCGGGAGAAGGCATGCTGGTTACGATGCCGAAACGCTATGACCAGGATCCGGCCAACAAAGCGATTGTTGACGCGCTGAAAGCAGAGAAAAAAGACCCGAGCGGCCCGTACGTGTGGATCACCTATGCGGCGGTGCAGTCGCTGGCGACCGCCATGGACCGCACCGGCAGCCGGGATCCGCTGGTGCTGGTGAAAGATTTAAAAGCTCACGGGGCAAAAACCGTGATTGGGCCGCTGAATTGGGATGAAAAAGGCGATCTGAAGGGATTTGAATTTGGGGTCTTCCAGTGGCACGCGGACGGTTCGTCCACCGTTGCACCGTAATAAGAAGACGCGTTATCCCGCTGCCCGCGCTTCGGTGCCGGGCAGAGTTAAAAAGGTTACCTTATGTCTGAGCAGTTTCTCTATTTTCTCCAGCAGATGTTTAACGGCGTCACGCTGGGAAGCACCTACGCGCTGATCGCCATCGGCTACACCATGGTTTACGGCATTATCGGGATGATCAACTTCGCCCACGGCGAGGTCTACATGATTGGCAGCTATGTGTCGTTCATGATTATCGCCGCCCTGATGATGATGGGCATCGACACCAGCTGGCTGCTGGTGGCCGCCGGGTTCGTCGGCGCTATCGTGATCGCCAGCGCCTACGGCTGGAGCATCGAGCGGGTGGCCTACCGGCCGGTGCGCAGCTCCAAGCGCCTGATTGCCCTGATCTCCGCCATCGGCATGTCCATTTTCCTGCAAAACTACGTCAGCCTGACCGAAGGCTCCCGGGATATTGCTCTGCCGAGCCTGTTTAACGGCCAGTGGCTGATAGGCCAGGGAGAGAACTTCTCCGCCAGCATCACCACCATGCAGCTGGTTATCTGGATAGTGACGTTCGTCGCCATGCTGGCGCTGACGCTGTTTATTCGCTACTCCCGCATGGGCCGCGCCTGCCGCGCCTGCGCGGAAGATCTGAAAATGGCCAGCCTGCTCGGCATTAACACCGACCGCGTTATCGCCCTGACCTTCGTTATCGGCGCGGCAATGGCGGCGGTGGCGGGCGTGCTGCTCGGCCAGCTGTACGGCGTGATCAATCCCTACATCGGCTTTATGGCCGGGATGAAAGCCTTTACCGCCGCGGTACTGGGCGGCATCGGCAGCATTCCCGGGGCGATGATCGGCGGGCTGATCCTCGGCATCGCGGAGTCGCTCTCTTCCGCCTACCTGAGCACGGAATACAAAGATGTGGTCTCCTTCGCGCTGCTGATCGTGGTGCTGCTGGTGATGCCCACCGGCATTCTGGGCCGTCCGGAGGTAGAGAAAGTATGAAACCGATGCATTTTGCGATGGCGCTGCTGTCGGCGGCGATGTTCTTCGTGCTGGCCGCGGTGTTTATGGGGGTTCAGCTGAGCCTGAGCGGCACGACGCTGGTGGTAAACCGCGCGGCGGACGTCCGCTGGGAGTGGATCGCCGTGGGCACCGGCGTGGTGTTTTTGTTTCAGCTGCTGCGCCCGCTGTTCCAGCGCGGTATGAAAAGCATTTCCGGGCCTAAATTTGTGCTGCCGGCTATCGACGGCTCAACGCTCAAGCAGAAGCTGTTTCTGATTGCGCTGATCGTCGCCGCCGCGGCGTGGCCGTTTATGGTCTCCCGCGGCACGGTGGATATCGCCACTCTGACCATGATCTACATTATTCTGGGTCTCGGTCTGAATGTGGTGGTCGGGCTTTCCGGCCTGCTGGTGCTGGGCTACGGCGGCTTCTACGCTATCGGCGCATACACCTTCGCGCTGCTTAACCACTATTACGGCCTCGGCTTCTGGACCTGCCTGCCGCTGGCGGGCCTCGTGGCCGCTACGGCCGGTTTCCTGCTCGGCTTCCCGGTGCTGCGCCTGCGCGGCGACTATCTGGCGATTGTGACCCTCGGCTTCGGTGAGATCGTGCGTATTCTGCTGCTCAACAACACCGAAATTACCGGCGGTCCGAACGGCATCAGCCAGATCCCCAAACCGACCTTTTTCGGTCTGGAGTTCAGCCGCTCGGCGCGGGAAGGGGGCTGGGATACCTTCAGCAACTTCTTTAACGTCAAGTACGATCCCTCCGACCGGGTCATTTTTCTCTATCTGGTGGCGCTGCTGCTGGTAGTGCTTACGCTGTTCGTGATTAACCGCCTGCTGCGCATGCCGCTGGGCCGCGCCTGGGAAGCCCTGCGCGAAGATGAAATTGCCTGCCGCTCGCTGGGCCTGAGCCCGACGCGCATCAAGCTGACGGCGTTCACCATTAGCGCCGCCTTTGCCGGTTTTGCCGGTACGCTGTTTGCAGCGCGCCAGGGCTTCGTCAGCCCGGAGTCCTTCACCTTCGCCGAGTCGGCCTTCGTGCTGGCTATCGTGGTACTGGGCGGTATGGGATCGCAGTTTGCGGTGATCCTGGCGGCGGTGCTGCTGGTGGTATCGCGTGAAATGATGCGCGACTTTAACGAGTACAGCATGCTGATGCTGGGCGCGCTGATGGTGCTGATGATGATCTGGCGTCCTCAGGGCCTGCTGCCGATGACCCGGCCGCAGCTGAAGCTGAAAAAGAGTAACGGGAAAGGAGAGCAGGCATGAGTCAGCCACTGTTATCGGTAAATGGCCTGATGATGCGCTTCGGCGGCCTGCTGGCGGTGAATAACGTCAATCTGGAGCTGCATCCGCAGGAAATCGTCTCGCTGATAGGCCCGAACGGCGCGGGTAAAACCACGGTATTCAACTGCCTGACCGGCTTCTACAAGCCCACCGGCGGCAGCATTCAGCTGCGCGAACGGCATCTTGAAGGACTTTCGGGCCAGCAAATTGCCCGCATGGGCGTAGTGCGCACGTTCCAGCACGTGCGCCTGTTTCGCGAAATGACGGTGATTGAAAACCTGCTGGTGGCCCAGCACCAGCAGCTGAAAACCGGCGTCTTCTCCGGGCTGCTGAAAACCCCGGCATTTCGCCAGGCCCAGAGCGAGGCGCTGGATCGCGCCGCGACCTGGCTGGATCGTATTGGCCTGCTGGCCCACGCTAACCGCCAGGCCAGCAATCTGGCTTACGGCGATCAGCGACGGCTTGAAATCGCCCGCTGCATGGTGACCCAGCCGGAGATCCTGATGCTCGACGAGCCGGCTGCCGGACTTAACCCGAAAGAGACCAAAGAGCTGGATGAGCTTATCGCCGAGCTGCGCAGCCACCACAACACCACCATTCTGCTGATTGAGCATGACATGAAGCTGGTGATGGGCATTTCCGATCGGATTTACGTCGTTAACCAGGGCACGCCGCTGGCCAACGGCACGCCGGACGAGATCCGCAACAATCCCGACGTTATTCGCGCATATCTGGGTGAGGCATAAGATGGAAAACGTGATGTTATCTTTTGACCGCGTCAGCGCCCACTACGGAAAAATTCAGGCGCTGCACGAGGTGAGCCTGCATATTAACCAGGGCGAAATCGTGACGCTTATCGGCGCCAACGGCGCGGGCAAAACCACGCTGCTCGGCACGCTGTGCGGCGATCCGCGCGCCAGCGCCGGGCGCGTCGTGTTTGATAGCAAAGACATTACCGACTGGCAGACGGCAAAAATTATGCGCGAGGCGGTGGCGATTGTACCGGAAGGGCGGCGCGTTTTCTCCCGCATGACCGTGGACGAGAACCTGGCGATGGGCGGCTTTTTTACCGACCGCAGCCAGTATCAGACCCGCATCAAGTGGGTGTATGAGCTGTTCCCGCGCCTGTGGGAGCGCCGCATTCAGCGGGCGGGCACCATGTCCGGCGGCGAGCAGCAGATGCTGGCTATTGGCCGGGCGCTGATGAGCCAGCCGCGGCTGCTGCTGCTTGACGAGCCGTCTCTCGGGCTGGCGCCGATTATTATCCAGCAGATCTTCGACACCATCGAGCAGCTGCGCAAAGAGGGGATGACCATCTTCCTCGTGGAGCAAAACGCCAATCAGGCCCTGAAGCTTGCGGATCGCGGCTACGTGCTGGAGAACGGCCGCGTAGTGCTGGAAGATACCGGCGACGCGCTGCTGGCCAACGAAGCAGTGCGCAGCGCCTACCTCGGCGGTTAATCCTCAGCCCCGGCGCCGCGCCGGGGTTTTTCACTGCGGCCTGTCACGTTATCCTCTTTTTCGTGCTTATTACTGGCCTTTCCCGTGCCGAATCTCTCAATTTGCTGCCGCCGCACCGTCACACGCTTGTCATCCCCCGTACCCGTTACTATCTTTTTGTTGTAATAAAAATGTTATTTTTTCGTCATAAGAACGTGTCATGTTAGCCCGCGAATACCAACGCGTGGGATCGCTCATCCAGAACTACAAGAGAGATAATCGATGATATCGTTACGACATACCGTTTTAGGCGCCGCGCTTGCGCTCTGCTTCACCGGACACGCCGTGGCCGTCGAAACCATTCCGTTCTGGCACTCGATGGAAGGCGAGCTGGGGAAAGAAGTTGACTCTCTGGCGCAGCGTTTCAACCAGGCCAATCCGGATTACAAAATTGTGCCGGTCTACAAAGGCAACTACGAGCAGAACCTTGCCGCCGGGATCGCCGCCTTCCGCACCGGCAACGCGCCGGCCCTGTTACAGGTTTATGAAGTGGGCACCGCCACCATGATGGCGTCGAAAGCTATCAAGCCGGTGTACCAGGTCTTCAGCGACGCGGGCATTACCTTCGACGAATCGCAGTTTGTTCCCACCGTATCCGGTTATTACACCGATGCTAAAACCGGCCACCTGCTGAGCCAGCCGTTCAACAGCTCCACCCCGGTGCTTTATTACAACAAAGACGCCTTCAAAAAAGCGGGCCTCGATCCGGAGCAGCCGCCAAAAACCTGGCAGGCGCTGGCGGAAGACACCGCGAAGCTGAAAGCGGCCGGTATGAAATGCGGCTACGCCAGCGGCTGGCAGGGCTGGATCCAGCTGGAAAACTTCAGCGCCTGGAACGGCCTGCCGTTTGCCAGCAAAAACAACGGTTTTGACGGCACCGACGCTACGCTGGTGTTTAATAAACCTGAGCAGGTTAAACATATCGCCCTGCTGGAAGAGATGAACAAGAAGGGGGATTTCAGCTATTACGGGCGCAAAGACGAGTCTACCGAGAAGTTCTACAGCGGCGACTGCGCTATCACCACTGCCTCATCGGGCTCGCTGGCAGACATTCGCCAGTACGCCAAATTTAACTACGGCGTGGGCATGATGCCCTACGATGCGGACATCAAGGGCGCGCCGCAGAATGCCATTATCGGCGGGGCCAGCCTGTGGGTGATGGCCGGGAAAGACAAAGCGACTTACACCGGCGTGGCGAAGTTCCTCGAATTCCTCGCTAAACCGGAGATAGCCGCAGAGTGGCATCAGAAAACCGGCTATCTGCCCATCACCAAAGCCGCCTACGAGTTAACCCGCCAGCAGGGCTTCTACGATAAGAACCCGGGGGCTGATATCGCCACCCGCCAGATGCTCAACAAACCGCCGCTGCCGTTCACCAAAGGCCTGCGGCTGGGCAATATGCCGCAAATCCGCACCATTGTTGATGAAGAGCTGGAGTCGGTCTGGACCGGCAAGAAGACGCCGCAGCAGGCGCTGGACTCCGCCGTGAAGCGCGGCGACCAGCTGCTGAGACGTTTCGAAAAAGCCACTAAGTAAACTTTTCCCTGTTCTGCTCTTTCCGAGGTTACGCCCTTCCGCCGCTGGCGGAAGGGCCGGAGCGGGGCCACTTAACTACGCCAGAGTGAAACTATGTCCTCATCACGACCGGTATTCCGCTCGCGGTGGCTGCCCTATCTGCTGGTGGCGCCGCAGCTGATCATTACGCTGATTTTCTTTATCTGGCCCGCCGGTGAAGCCCTGTGGTATTCGGTGCAGAACGTCGATCCCTTCGGGCTCTCCAGCGAGTTTGTCGGGCTGGATAACTTCGTGACGCTGTTTCACGATGACTATTACCTTGAGTCCTTCTGGGTCACCATCAAATTCAGCGCGCTGGTCACCGTCAGCGGGCTGATTATCTCGCTGCTTTTTGCCGCGCTGGTTAACTACGTGATCCGCGGCAGCCGCCTGTACCAAACCCTGATGCTGCTGCCCTACGCGGTAGCGCCCGCGGTGGCGGCAGTGCTGTGGATTTTCCTCTTCAACCCCGGGCGCGGGCTGATTACCTACTGGCTCGCGGCGCTGGGCTACGACTGGAACCACGCGCAGTACAGCGGCCAGGCGATGTTTCTGGTGGTCTTTGCCTCGGTGTGGAAGCAGATAAGCTATAACTTCCTGTTTTTCTTCGCCGCCCTGCAGTCGATTCCCCAGTCGCTGCTGGAGGCCGCCGCCATCGACGGCGCGGGCCCGGTACGGCGCTTCTTCTCCATCGCGCTGCCGCTGATTGCGCCGGTGAGCTTCTTCCTGCTGGTGGTCAATCTGGTGTACGCCTTCTTCGACACCTTCCCGGTGATCGACGCCGCCACCGCCGGCGGCCCGGTGCAGGCAACTACCACGCTTATCTATAAAATCTATCGCGAAGGCTTTGCCGGACTGGATCTCTCTTCGTCGGCGGCGCAGTCGGTAGTGCTGATGTTGCTGGTGATTATTCTGACCGTGGTGCAGTTCCGCTACGTGGAAAGCAAGGTGCGCTACCAATGAGCCAAAATAATCCGATGATTGAGCACCGCCCGGGGATGACGCTGTTCAGCCACGTCATGCTGATCCTCGGCATCGCGGTGATCCTGTTCCCGCTGTACGTCGCCTTTGTGGCGGCCACCCTCGACGACAGCGCGGTGTACGCCACGCCGATGACGCTGGTGCCGGGAGGCCACCTGCTGGAGAACATCAAAACCATCTGGACCCAGGGTGTAGGAGCCAACAGTGCGCCGTTCTGGCTGATGCTGTTTAACAGCGCGGTGATGGCGCTGACCATTACCGTGGGCAAGATAACGGTGTCGATGCTGTCAGCGTTTGCCATCGTCTGGTTTCGCTTCCCCCTGCGCAACCTGTTCTTCTGGATGATCTTTATGACGCTGATGCTGCCGGTAGAAGTGCGTATTTTCCCCACCGTTGAGGTGATCGCCAACCTGCACATCCTCAACAGCTACACCGGCCTGACGCTGCCGCTGATGGCATCGGCCACCGCCACCTTTTTGTTCCGTCAGTTCTTTATGACCTTACCGGACGAGCTGATTGAAGCGGCGCGCATCGACGGCGCCTCCCCGATGCGCTTTTTCCGCGACATCGTGCTGCCGCTGTCGAAAACCAACCTTGCGGCGCTGTTCGTGATCATTTTTATCTATGGCTGGAACCAGTATCTGTGGCCGCTGCTGATTGTCACCGACGTCAATCTGGGCACTGCCGTGGCGGGCATTAAAGGAATGATCGCCACTGGCGAAGGCACCACGCAGTGGAATCAGGTGATGGCGGCGATGCTGCTGACCCTGATCCCGCCGGTCATTATCGTTTTAGCCATGCAGCGAGCCTTCGTGCGTGGCCTTGTGGACAGTGAGAAATAACATGGCAGGAGTGAAGTTACAGGCCGTCACCAAAAGCTGGGACAGCGGCAAAACGCAGGTGATCAAGCCGCTGACGCTGGAGATTGCCGACGGGGAATTTATCGTGATGGTCGGCCCGTCCGGCTGCGGCAAGTCGACGCTGCTGCGCATGGTCGCCGGGCTGGAGCGCGTCTCCGGCGGCGATATCTGGATAGACAATCAGCGCGTGACCGAGCTGGAGCCGAAAGACCGCGGCATCGCGATGGTCTTTCAGAACTATGCCCTCTATCCGCACATGAGCGTGGAAGAGAATATGGCCTGGGGCCTGAAAATCCGCGGCATGAGCAAGGCCCACATCGCCCAGAAAGTGCAGGAAGCGGCGCGCATTCTGGAACTGGAGCCGCTGCTCAAGCGCCGCCCGCGGGAGCTGTCCGGCGGCCAGCGCCAGCGCGTGGCGATGGGCCGGGCGATCGTGCGCGATCCGGCGGTATTTCTGTTCGACGAACCGCTCTCTAACCTCGACGCCAAGCTGCGGGTGCAGATGCGCCTTGAGCTGCAGCAGCTCCACCGTCGCCTGAATACCACCTCGCTGTACGTGACCCACGATCAGGTTGAGGCGATGACCCTTGCCCAGCGGGTTATGGTGATGAACGGCGGTATCGCCGAGCAGATAGGTACCCCGGTGTCGGTCTACGAAAAGCCGGCGACCCGCTTCGTGGCGAGCTTTATCGGCAGTCCGGCGATGAACCTGCTGGAGGGGCAGATAAGTCACGACGGCACGCGCTTTGAGCTTGACGGCGGCGTGGCCCTGCCGCTGCACGCGGGGCAGGGCAGCCACGCCGGACGCAGAGTGACGCTGGGTATCCGCCCGGAACATATTGCGCTAAGCTCCCGGGACGAAGGCGGCGTACCGCTGGTTATGGATACGCTGGAGATGCTGGGTGCAGATAACCTCGCGCACGGGCGCTGGGGAGAGCAGAAGCTGGTGGCGCGCCTGGCGCACCAGCAGCGCCCGCAGGCGGGCAGCACGCTGTGGCTGCACCTGCCGGGCGAGCATCTGCACCTGTTTGACGGAGAAACAGGACAACGCGTATGAACAACTGGCCCTATCCACACATCGTCGCCCACCGCGGCGGCGGCAAGCGGGCGCCGGAGAACACCCTGGCGGCCATCGACGTCGGGGCGCACTACGGCCACACCATGATTGAGTTTGACGCCAAGCTGTCGAAGGACGGGCAGATCTTCCTGCTGCACGACGATAACCTGGAGCGCACCAGCAACGGCTGGGGCGTCGCCGGGGATCTGACCTGGCACGAGCTGCTGCACGTGGATGCCGGCGGCTGGTTCAGCAGCGAGTTTAAAGGTGAAAAGCTGCCGCTGCTGTCAGAGGTCGCCGAGCGCTGTCGTCGGCACGGCATGATGGCTAACATTGAGATTAAACCGACGACCGGCAGCGGGCCGCTGACCGGTAAAGCGGTAGCGCTGGCGGCGCGTGAACTGTGGCAGGACATGACGCCGCCGCTGCTCTCCTCGTTTGAAATCGACGCCCTTGAGGCGGCGCAGGCGGCGGCGCCCGAGCTGCCGCGCGGCCTGCTGCTGGACGACTGGCGCGAGGACTGGCAGGCGCTCACCGCGCGACTGCAGTGTGTATCCATTCATCTGAACCACAAGCTGCTGGACGAGGCGCGGGTAAAAATGCTGAAAGCGGCGGGGTTGCACATTCTGGTGTACACCGTGAACAAGCCCCAGCGGGCGGCAGAGCTGCTGCGCTGGGGCGTGGACTGCATCTGCACCGATGCGATTGACGTGATAGGCCCGGACTTTACCGCCTGACGGCTAGCGGCGAATGTTGCTGCTGCCCGGCTGGCTGTTCAGCGTGCCGGGATTGCTGTTAGGCACCATCTGCCCGCCCGGCTGGGCGCGCTGGATCTGCAGCTGCTGCCCCTGAAGCTGAGAGTGCAGCTGCTGTTGCTGCTGCCGGGTCTGGTTCTGCAGCTGCTGATTTAACATTCCCTTCTGCTGGATCTGCTGGGACTGCATCTCATTTTGCATCCGCTGCTGGCTGCGGTTGGTGTATCCCGGCTGGTTGGGATTGTTGGTTGGATTAAGGGGCTGCGCCAGCGCGGCGAACGGCAGAAGCGCTGCTAGCAAGACTATTTTTTTCATCTCTTTTCCTCCTGTGAGGGACTTCCATAAGTTTACGCCTAATTCTTCGCGGCAATGGTTTTTTCAGAGTTCTGAACCAGGCTTAATCGGCAGACATAACGCTTTGATTCGGAGAATAACAATGACCCATCCCTCGTTTTGGCGTACGGCAATTGTTGCTGCGCTGCTGGCAGGAAGCAGTTTTTACGCGGTGGCGAACCCGCCGCCGGTCTCTTACGGCGTTGAAGAAGACGTGTTCCACCCGGTGCGCGCCCGCAGCGGAATGGTTGCCTCGGTCGACGCCGCCGCCACGAATGTCGGCGTCGAGGTGCTCAGACAGGGCGGTAATGCCGTCGACGCGGCCGTCGCCGTGGGCTATGCGCTGGCGGTGACCCATCCCCAGGCCGGGAATCTCGGCGGCGGCGGCTTTATGCTGCTGCGCCTGAAAGACGGCCGCACCGCGGCGATTGATTTTCGCGAAATGGCCCCGGGCGGCGCGAGCCGGGACATGTTTCTCGACGCCCAGGGTAATCCCGACGGTAAAAAATCCCTGACCTCGCACCTGGCTTCCGGCACGCCGGGCACCGTCGCCGGATTCTCGCTGGCGCTGGAAAAATACGGCACCATGCCGCTTAACAAAGTTATTCAGCCGGCTATCCGCCTGGCCTGGGACGGGTTTATCGTTAACGACGCGCTGGCGGACGATCTGAAAACTTACGGCAGCGAAGTTATTCCCCAGCACGCCAACAGCAAGGCTATCTTCTGGAAAGACGGCGAGCCGCTGAAAAAGGGCGACCGGCTGGTGCAGAGCGATCTTGCCAAAAGCCTGACCCTGATTGCGGAGCACGGCCCCGACGCTTTCTATAAAGGCGCGATTGCCGACCAGATCGCCGACGAGATGAAAAAGAACGGCGGGCTGATAACCAAAGCCGATCTGGCGGCGTACCGCGCCGTCGAGCGTACACCAATAAGCGGAGACTATCGCGGCTACCAGGTTTACTCCATGCCGCCGCCGTCCTCCGGCGGGATTCATATCATCGAGATCCTCAACATCCTCAGCCAGTTCGATATGCATAAATATGGCTTTGGCAGCGCCGACGCCATGCAGCTGATGGCCGAAGCGGAAAAGCGCGCCTACGCTGACCGCTCCGAGTATCTCGGCGATCCGGACTTTGTGAAGGTGCCCTGGCAGGCCCTGACCAGCAAGGCCTACGCCAAATCTCTCGCCGCCGGAATTGACCTGAACAAAGCCACGCCGTCCAGCGATATTCGCCCCGGCAAGCTTGCCCCTTACGAAAGTAATCAGACCACCCACTTTTCGGTGGTCGATAAAGACGGTAATGCTGTGGCGGTGACCTACACCCTGAATACCACCTTCGGCACCGGTATCGTGGCCGGCAACACCGGCATCCTGATGAACAACGAAATGGATGACTTCTCGGCCAAGCCCGGCGTGCCGAACGTGTACGGGCTGGTGGGCGGCGAGGCTAACGCGGTAGGGCCGAAAAAGCGCCCGCTGTCGTCGATGTCGCCAACCATCGTGGTGAAAGACGGTAAGACCTGGCTGGTGACCGGCAGCCCCGGCGGCAGCCGGATTATCACCACCGTGCTGCAGATGGTAGTGAACACTATCGACTTTGGCATGAACGTGGCGGAAGCCACGAACGCGCCGCGCTTTCACCACCAGTGGCTGCCGGACGAGCTGCGGGTCGAGAAGGGCTTCAGCCCGGATACCCTGAAGCTGCTGGCGCAGAAAGGGCAGAACGTCGTGGTTAAGCCGGCGATGGGCAGCACCCAGAGCATTATGATCGGCCCGGACGGCACGCTGTATGGCGCATCGGATCCGCGCACGGTCGATGATTTAACGGCGGGATACTGAGGTTAACCCTCTCCCGTCAGGGAGAGGGTTATCAGGGCCTTACGCGGGCCATGTAATAGGCATCGACGTACTCGCCGTCGCGCAGGGCGAAGTTCTTGCCGGTGCCTTCGATTTCAAATCCGTGCTTGCGGTAGACGGCAATGGCGGGCTGATTATCGACAAAGACCGTCAACTCAATGCGGTCGACCCGCAGCCAGCCGTCGCACATCTGCACCATTTCGCGCAGCAGGGCACTCGCCACCCCGCGATTTTGCCAGCGGGCGTCGACGGTAATACCGAAATCCGCTACGTGGCTGCGGCGCGGTCGCTGGGCGACAGCGAGCGTCAGGTGTCCGACAACGCGATCGTCGATACAGGCTACCAGTTGCTTAATGCCGGGGGCATCCGCCAGCCGGGTGGCCCAGTGGGATTCGGAAGGGTGAGGGACCTGCAGCGTGTTGCGGTAAACTTCTGGCTGGGCGTGTATCTGGCGGATAGCCGCACAGTCTGCGGCTTCCGCGTGGCGGATCGCTATCTCACTCATTCCTTAGCTCCTTGAGGGGTAATTGTCGTCTTTACCTTCTCCGAAGCCGTTCTGTGCGTCAACGCCCTTTTTTTGCAAAAAGGGGTAGACAAGTGCGAATGATAATGATTATTATTGCCATGCATTCAGGGAGACCCCCTGCGGTAACCCTGAAAGCACGACATTGCTCACATTGCTTCCAGTATTACTTTTATAGCCAGCCGGGTGCTGGCTTTTTTTTATGCTTTATTTGGACTTGGCCACTTCCTGCAGCGGACTTTTAGCCGGTGCTGCCGGCAATTCCCCTTTTTCCGGGGCAAGATCTACCACATTATTACTGGCCCCGGCGCGGATCTCCGCCTGGCCGCAAAATTCGCCGCCACGTTTGATAGCCAGGCTTTGATAAACGATGGAGCCGGTGACTTTGCCGTGGTCCTGAATATCAATCACCTCGGCGTGGCACTCGCCGATAATCGTGCCGTCTATCGCCACTTCCCGGGCCACGATGTTTCCCTCTACGTAGCCGTTGCGCATAATTTTAATCATGCCGTTTGCCGACTCGATATTGCCGTAAACTTTGCCGTGAATGTAAACCATGCCGGTGGCGATAATATTACCGTTGAAGCGCACATCGCTGGCGATAACGGTATTTCCCTGCGGGGACTCGACGGACTCCACCGGTTTTGCAGCAGGTGCCGGAGCCGCAGGCGCGGATACGGTTTCCGCTTTCACGGCACTTTTCTTCTCTTTTCCAAACATTCTAATTATCTCCTTCCATAAGAAATGAAACAGCAATAGCGCAGCTGCCAGCGCGGCGGTCAGCAGGGCTGAACGATCCATCTGGCTAAGCCATAAAATCAGTGAGATTGACCAAAGCAGCAGGGCAGCGTTTAACGTTAGATAGGGGGCAGACATCCTGGTTCTCCGCTTTCCGTAGCGTATGTGTACCTGTTCCTGGTGCGCTCAGGATAATTTCAAAAGCCGTTGCGTGGCAAATTTCATCACAGAAGCGTCTTTTTTCGTACGACTTTTTCAATCTATTTCATAATTTTTGAACAGAGGCGTCAATAATCGACCCCTATCTTCTTCGGCGCTCGGGGTCCACACTTACCCACATCGAAATGAATTTGGGAGCACGCATCATGATCTACTTACGCAAAGCAAACGACCGCGGCCACGCGTCTCACGGCTGGCTGAACTCCTGGCACACCTTCTCTTTTGCGGATTACTACGATCCCAATTTCATGGGGTTCTCCGCGCTGCGGGTAATTAACGACGACGTTATCGACGCCGGTCAGGGTTTCGGTACCCATCCCCACAAGGATATGGAAATTTTGACCTACGTGCTGGAAGGCGCGGTGGCGCATAAAGACAGCATGGGCAACGAAGAGCAGGTGCCTGCTGGCGAGTTCCAGATAATGAGCGCCGGGACCGGCATCCGCCACTCGGAGTACAACCCGAGTAAAACCAGCCCGCTGCACCTGTACCAGATCTGGATTATTCCGTCTGAAACGGGCATTACGCCGCGCTACGAGCAGCGCCGCTTTGATGCCGTTCAGGGCAAACAGCTGGTGCTCTCACCGGACGCGCGCGACGGTTCGCTGAAAGTTTATCAGGACATGTGCCTGTACCGCTGGGCGCTGCTGAAAGATGAGCAGTCGGTTCACCAGATGATTGCCGATCGCAAAGTCTGGATCCAGGTGGTGAAAGGCAGCGTATCGATTAACGGCACTAAAGCCACTACCGGTGACGGCCTGGCTATCTGGGACGAGCAGGCGCTTTCCGTACACGCCGACAGCGAAGCCGAGATCCTGCTGTTCGACCTGCCGCCGGTTTGATCGAGAATAAATAAATCCATCAACCTTCCCGCATAAGCGGGAAGGTTTTTTTACGTCCGTGATAAACTGAGACAATGTTCCCTTGTTTATCCCCTTCAGGACGATGAAAAAGAAAAGACCTGTGCTTCAGGACGTTGCCGATCGCGTCGGCGTGACCAAAATGACGGTCAGCCGTTTTTTGCGTAACCCGGAGCAGGTCTCCCTGGCGCTGCGCGGTAAAATCGCCGCTGCTCTCGACGAGCTGGGCTATATTCCCAACCGCGCGCCGGACATTTTGTCCAACTCAACCAGCCGGGCTATCGGCGTGCTGCTGCCGTCCCTCACCAACCAGGTGTTTGCCGAAGTGCTGAAAGGCATCGAGAGCGTCACCGACGCGCACGGCTATCAGGCGATGCTGGCCCACTACGGCTATAAGCCGGAAATGGAAGAGGAGCGGCTGGAGTCGATGCTCTCCTGGAACATCGACGGATTGATTCTTTCCGAGCGTACTCACACCGCCCGCACCCGCAAAATGATTGAAGTGGCCGGTATTCCGGTGGTGGAGCTGATGGACAGCCAGTCGCCGTGCATTGATATCGCGGTCGGGTTTGATAACGTCGAAGCCGCCCGCCAGATGACCGCGGCGCTGATTGCCCGCGGGCACCGGCATATCGCTTATCTGGGAGCTCGCCTTGATGAACGTACGCTGATGAAGCAGCAGGGTTACGAGCAGGCGATGCGCGAAGCCTCGTTAACGACTTACAGCGTGATGGTTGAGCAGTCCTCGTCTTACTCGTCAGGCATTGAGCTGATGCGCCAGGCCCGGCGCGAGTATCCGCAGCTGGACGGTATATTCTGTACTAACGATGACCTTGCGGTGGGTGCCGCCTTTGAGTGCCAGCGTCTGGGGCTCAAAATTCCTCACGACATGGCGATTGCCGGTTTTCACGGCCACGATATTGGCCAGGCGATGGAGCCGCAGCTTGCCAGCGTATTGACCCCCCGCGAGCGGATGGGACGCATTGGTGCGGAGCGCCTGCTTGCCCGCATCCGCGGTGAAGTAGTTACGCCCAAAATGTTAGATTTGGGTTTCACTTTGTCACCGGGTGGATCAATTTAATCATCACAAATTTGAACTGGATCACACTACGCGGTTTAACGCACGGATGGTCATTGCTTATCTATTGGCCCGGGAAGACAATGTTACCGATAACATTTTACCCGTAACATTCCTGTTGATTTTGTGGAGGCCGCTTTGAGCACGACCAATCATGAGCACCATGTCTATGTCCTGATGGGCGTATCAGGTAGCGGTAAATCCGCTGTCGCCAGTGAGGTGGCCTACCGCCTGAACGCCGCATTCCTTGACGGCGATTTCCTTCATCCGCGCAGCAATATCGTCAAAATGTCCTCCGGCGAGCCGCTGAACGATGAAGACCGCAAGCCATGGCTGCAGGCGCTGAACGACGCCGCATTCGCGATGCAGCGCACCAACAAAGTTTCCCTGATCGTCTGTTCTGCCCTGAAAAAAAGCTATCGCGATATTCTGCGCGCCGGTAACCCGAATCTCTCTTTCATCTATATGAAAGGTGATTTCGAGGTGATCGAGTCTCGTCTTAAGGCGCGCAAAGGGCACTTCTTTAAAACCCAGATGTTGGTCACGCAGTTTGAAACGCTGCAGGAACCCAGCGCCGAAGAGCGCGATGTTTTAGTGGTTGATATTGACCAGCCGCTGGAAGGCGTTGTCTCCAGCACCATTGCGTTGATCGAAAAGGGCAATAAAGCGTGACTACATTAACCTTAGTTTTAACAGCGGTCGGCTCCGTGCTGCTCCTGCTGTTTCTGGTAATGAAGGCGCGCATGCACGCCTTCATCGCTCTAATGGTGGTTTCTATTGGCGCAGGGCTTTTCTCCGGCATGCCGCTGGAAAAAATCGCGGCAACGATGGAAAAAGGCATGGGCGGCACGCTGGGCTTTCTCGCCATCGTGGTGGCTCTCGGTGCAATGTTCGGCAAAATCCTGCATGAAACCGGCGCCGTCGACCAGATTGCCCTCAAGATGCTGAAGTCTTTTGGCCACAGCCGCGCCCACTACGCCATCGGTGTTGCGGGCCTGATTTGCGCGCTGCCGCTGTTCTTCGAGGTGGCGATCGTGCTGCTGATTAGCGTTGCTTTCTCAATGGCGCGCCACACCGGCACTAACCTGGTGAAGCTGGTGATCCCGCTGTTCGCGGGCGTTGCGGCGGCGGCGGCGTTTCTGCTGCCCGGGCCTGCGCCGATGCTGCTGGCCTCGCAGATGCACGCTGATTTCGGCTGGATGATCCTGATTGGTCTTTGTGCAGCTATCCCGGGCATGATCATCGCCGGTCCGCTTTGGGGCAGCTTTATCAGCCGCTACGTTGAGCTGAATATTCCGGCCGATACCGCAGAGCCGCATCTGGGCGAAGGCGCTAAACTGCCGTCTTTTGGCTTTAGCCTGTCGCTTATCATGCTGCCGTTGGTGCTGGTGGGGCTGAAAACTATCGCTTCCCACTTTGTGGCCCAGGGCTCAACCACCTACGAATGGTTTGAATTTATCGGCCATCCGTTTATCGCCATTCTCATTGCCTGCCTGGTGGCTATCTATGGCCTGGCCTATCGCCAGGGCATGGCAAAAGACCGCGTGATGGAAATCTGCGGCGCGGCGCTGCAGCCTGCAGGTATTATCCTGCTGGTGATCGGTGCCGGCGGCGTGTTCAAGCAGGTACTGGTGGATTCCGGCGTCGGCCACGCGCTGGGCGAGGCGCTGAACGGAATGGGTCTGCCTATCGCGCTGACCTGCTTCATCCTTGCTGCTGCCGTACGTATTATCCAGGGCTCTGCAACCGTTGCCTGCCTGACCGCGGTCGGTCTGGTGATGCCGGTTATTGAGCAGCTGAACTACAGCGGCGCGCAGATGGCCGCGCTCTCCATCTGTATCGCGGGCGGTTCTATCGTCGTGAGCCATGTGAACGACGCGGGCTTCTGGTTGTTCGGTAAATTTACCGGCGCCACCGAAGCACAGACCCTGAAAACCTGGACGATGATGGAAACCATCCTCGGCACCGCGGGTGCTGTCGTCGGGATGATCGCGTTTACCCTCCTGAGCTAATCTCTCCCGCCCTTTTCTGCGGAAAAGGGCGCTTTCCTTCCTGGCTATCCTTCTTTGTTCAAAGCATAAGCAGCGCTAATGCTTGTTTTTGCTGTAAATTAAAAAGTAAATAATACTTTTATATTAAAGAATCAGCATTGTGCATGAACTTCAATTAATTAATTATTGTTTTAAAATCAGAGTTTATTTATTTAATCCCCGATATCATTAGCGTAAATATAGAGTGGATCACCGATCTGCCTCCGGCAGTCGCTTCCCTCTCATATTAATATCGTAGAGCTACGAACTTATAAGGATATATAAATGAACAACAGAGTAAAAAGGATAGCACTTGTGCTCGCCGCACTTCCGTGCGCCGCGCTGGCTACGCCCACGGTCACCTTCCAGGGAGAAGTGACAGACCAAACCTGTAAAGTTGAAATTAACGGGCAGAGTAACTCCGTGGTCATGCTGCCGACGGTTTCAACGCAAGAATTCGGCAACCCGCTGACTAACGGGCAGACCGCCGGTGTTACGCCATTTACCGTTTCCGTGAAAGAGTGCACCGCCCCTGCGGCCGACTTGAATATCAAGACGGTATTTCTGGGCTACGACGTTGATAGCGCAACTGGCGTACTCGGCAATCGCGCAACACAAGACGAGGCTAAGGGATACGGTATTCAGCTGAGTCAGGCCGCCGACGGCAGCAATCCTGTCAAACTTAACGGGCCGACGCCGGTTGAAGGGCTGGTGCTCGCCAAAGATGCCACCGGTGCCAGCGTAGACTTCAGCGCGCAATATTATGTGCTCGATGCCGCAGCCGCGAAGGCGGGTAAAATTACCGCCGTTGCAGAATATACGTTGAGTTATTTTTAAACACCTTTACTGGCCGGGTGTAAATATCCGGCCAGTTATCAACATGTCATATTTAGATGAGGGCGAAGGATGCGCACTTGTTTTATTCTCGGAATTGCGTTTTCGCTTTTTATTAGCCAGAGCGTTTTCGCCAGCGTGGTGATGACCGGCACCCGCATTATTTATCCCGCCCAGGCGCGCGAGAAATCGGTACAGCTGCGAAACACCGACGCGCGTCCCTATCTGGTTCAAATCGAAGTTGAAAATGATAAGAGCAACGTGCTTACACAGGGCGATGATGCGTTTACCGCCGTACCGCAAATCTTCCGCATGGAGCCTAATGCCGGCCAGGCAGTTCGCCTGATGTATACCGGCCGCGCGCTGCCGCAGGATCGCGAATCGCTTTTCTATATGAGCTTTAGCCAACTTCCGGCGGTTAACGCCGCGGAGCAGAACAACAACCAGCTTATTCTGGCGATTACCAGCCGGGTTAAGATCTTTTACCGTCCGCAGGGGCTTACTGATACGCCGGAGAAAATGGCTCAAGGTATGATGTTCAGCCTGAACGGCTCGCGCATCACCGTAAACAATCCCTCCCCGCTATATGCCTCCGTGCGACGCGCCAGCGTATTTATCAACGGCCGCGAAATTGTGCTGGCTGACTCGGAAATGGTGGCCCCGAAATCCAGCGTGCAGTGGCGGCCCTCGGCGCCGATACGCTCCCTCAAAGGTGCCCGACTGCGCCTGATCGTGGTGAATGACTACGGGACCGACATTGTTAGCGAGCGGATCCTGTAATAGCAGTCCGGTGGATCGAAAAGATGAAGTATCTGGTGGGAACAGGTCTGGCGCTCGCTCTCCTTTACGGTGAGCGGGCTACCGCATCCGAAGATGTCGCCCAGGCGGATTCCCCGATAAGCGAGGAGTACATTTTCTCTCCCGAACTGTTTCGCGGTGGGCGCTTCAGCCAGACTACGCTGGCGCAGCTTACCCGCAAAGGCAGCGTAGCCGCCGGCAGCTACCGGCTGGATGTTTATGTTAACGGCCGTTTCGTTGACGCTTTTCCGGTAGAGTTCGTCGCCGGATCCGACGGTAAGACCACGCCCTGTTTTTTGCCCTCTTTCTTTCAGCAGGCCGGTATCGCGCTGGACGAGGCGATAGCCGAAAAGGCCGCCGCCCAGAAGCGCTGCCTGCGCTTTAAAGAGCAGGTTAAGGGCGGCGACGTGGATGTTAACCTGGCCCAGCTGCGGCTTAACGTCAGCGTCCCGCAAATTGCCCTGCGCCGCGCGCCGCGCGGCTACGTCAGCCCGGCGGAGCTGGATACGGGCAGCTCGATGGCTTTTGTTAACTATCTCGGCAACTATTACCACGTCTCCTACTCAGACGGTGCCAGCCGCAGCCAGGACTCGGCGTGGATCTCGCTCAACGGCGGAATTAACCTGGCGGACTGGCAGTTTCGCCAGCTTTCTAACATGACCTGGACCCGCGACGCGGGCTACCGCTGGAACGCGCTGCGCAGCTATGTGCAAAAGCCGCTACCGGCGCTGCGCAGCCAGATGACCGCCGGAGAGCTGATAACTTCCGGGCGCTTCTTCTCCGGCCTGAACTACAAAGGCGTTTCGCTGGCGACGGACGACCGGATGCTGCCGGACTCCATGCGCGGCTACGCCCCGACGATTGCCGGTATCGCGGTCACCAATGCCAAAGTGTCGGTACGCCAGAACGGACAGGAGATCTATCAGACAACGGTGGCCCCGGGCGCGTTTGAGATAAACGATCTCTATCCCACCAGCTACAGCGGCGATTTGCAGGTAGAAGTTACCGAGGCCGACGGCACGGTGCGCTCGTTCAGCGTTCCTTTTTCTGCCGTGCCGGAATCCATGCGTCCGGGCATTTCGCGCTTCAATCTTGAAACCGGTAAAACTCGCGACAGCGGCGATGAATCCTGGTTTGGCGATCTCAGCTGGCAGCGCGGGCTCAGCAACGCGCTGACGTTCAACAGCGGCCTGCGGCTGGCGGATGCCTACCGGGCGGCGATGTTGGGCGGCGTGTACGGCAGTTCTTTCGGCGCGCTGGGCATGGACATGACCTGGTCGCACGCCGGGCTGGCCGACGGTGAGACAACCCAGGGCTGGATGACGCACCTGGCCTGGAGCAAAACCTTTCAGCAAACCATGACCACGGTATCGCTGGCGGGCTACCGCTATTCGACCCGCGGCTACCGCGATCTCAGCGACGTGCTGGGCGCGCGGCGGATGGCAAAATCCGCAGGGGAATGGCGGTCTGACACCTCTTCACAGCGCTCGCGCTTTGATATCTCCCTGAGCCAGAGCCTGCAGGATGTGGGAAACCTGTTTGTCACCGGCTCGGTACAGGAGTACCGCGACGGCCGAAGCCGCGACACCCAGCTGCAGCTCGGCTACAGCATGACGCTGCCTTACGGTATCGGCATGAACCTGAGCCTTGGCCGCCAGCGCTCGGGCAGCTACGGCAGCCGCGGCGCCATGCAGACCATGAGCTCCCTGTCATTCAGCATTCCGCTGGGGGGAGAGACGGCGCGCAGGCCGACGCTCAGCACCTCCTGGACGCGCGCCAGCGGCGGCGGTAGCCAGCTGCAAAGCTCTCTGTCCGGCATTCTCGACGAGCAGCAAACCGCCAGCTACGGCATTAACGTCAGCCACGATCGGCAGCATCGCCAGACGGTGTACAGCGGCAATCTGCAAAAGCGGATGCAGAATACGTCCCTGGGCTTTAACGCTTCCCGCGGCCAGGGCTACTGGCAGGCCTCCGGCAACGCGCAGGGCGCGGCGGCGCTGCACGCGGGGGGCGTTACTTTTGGGCAGTACCTCAGCGATACCTTCGCGCTGGTTGAAGCCAAAGGTGCCGAGGGCGCCCGCGTTTTTAACGCCGGGCAGGTGACCATTAACGACAGCGGCTATGCGCTGGTGCCGTCCATAACGCCCTATCGCTACAACCGCATTACCCTCGACCCGCAGAATATGTCCGGCAGCGCCGAGCTTGTCGACAGCGAGAAGCGCGTTGCGCCGGTGGCAGGCGCCGCCAGTAAAGTGGTATTCCGCACCCGTAGCGGCACCGCGCTGCTCATCAAAACCCGACTTGCGGACGGTTCGCCGGTGCCGCTCGGCGCCGACGTGCTTGATGAGGCGGGCAGGACGGTGGGCATGGCCGGGCAGGGCGGGCAGATTTATCTGCGCAGCGAAAAAGCGCGGGGCCGCTTCACCGTGCGCTGGGGAGAAACTGCCCGCGAGCGCTGCGCGCTGCCGTTCGATCTTACTGGTACCGATCTGCGCCAGCCGATGATTCGCCTGAGCGCAACATGCGTACCTGAAAAGGAGTTAAGTCAACAATGAAACACTGTGCAGTAGGTTCGGTAATGCGCTGGCTGTGGCTGGCGCTGCTGCTGGTTGCCGCGCCGGGATGGAGCGTTTGCAAGAAGACCCTTGCTGGTCAGACGGAAAATGAACGCGCAGCAATTATTCCCTTTGGCAAGATAAACCTTACCGATGCGCATCTTGTCCCCGTCGGATCGCTGCTGGCAAGCGTGGTCGTGCCGCCAACGAACTACACCTATGGCGGGGCAACGGGCGCGACGGTACTCTGGGAGTGCGATGAGGCCGATCTGAGCAGCATCTATTTTCTGGTGGCGACTAATGGGGACGACAGGGTTGGTGGATTTTATGAGCTTGGTACAGTGGACGGTCTGTCGGATGTTTACGCCACCTGGTTTGCCTACGTGGGGCTGCGGCAGACGATGGCCAGCGTTGTAATAAACCGCTACTGGCAGAAGGTCCCCATTACGTCGTGGGCGAAAACGGATAAGGGAAAAATTCAGATCCGCCTGCAGGACATTCCACCGCTGCACGCCGAGCTGTTCCGCATCAGTACGCTGCCTGGAACATCGGCCAAATCGCAGTATTGCGGTAATAACAATACCGATGGATCAGGTATTCGCTTCGCTAAACCCGGTGGAGCAAACTATTCCTGTACTCAGCCCAATAGCTATATCCAGCTCTCCAGCGACAGCAATATTATTGTTCCTTTTGGCCACGATCTGCCGGGGGAAGACAGCGCGTCAAAGTTCGATTTTTGGTTGGCGGACAACGGCTTCGGCTACGGCATGCGCACCGGCAGCTCGCTCTACAACAACCCGACCTGCGTAGCCCGCAGCGCCGATCCGCTGGTGGTGCTGCCAACAATGTCGGTCGCGGATCTGGCTGCGGGCATGACCAGCAGCGCCTCTTTCTCGGTGCGGGTAGAGTGTAGCGATTCTGCCAGCTCCGGCGTCGCGGATACTCAGACGGCGATGGGGTTTCAGGTGTCCGAAGGCGCCTTTGCCGCCGCGCAAACCCTGGGGCTGGTGAACGGCAGCGGCGGCGTCAGCGCGCTGGTCTCGGACAACTACTTCGCTGACGGCGTGGCGAAGGGTGTCGGCATTACCCTTGCCCACAGCAGCGCGCCGGCAGCGCCGCTGATTTTTCTCGGCCAGCCGGCGGCAAGCGGCGGCGGCGAGTCTGCCGGATGGTATCCGGTGATGCAGGGAGCCACCAAAGCAGGCAGCACCGTTGACGGCTATAGCTATTACACCTACTCGCTCATCGCTACCCTGCGCAGGCTTAACAACATGGAGATCAAAGCCGGTAGAGTACACGCGACCGCCTACGTGCTGGTGAAGATGCAATGATAAAACGTATGCTTTGTGGGCTGCTGCTGGCGCTGGCCGCGCTGCCTTCGCAGGCGGGGATTCTGGCTGCAGGAACCCGGCTCATTTACCCTGCCGAAAGCCGGGAGAAAACGCTGATGCTGGCGAATACCAACGCCTGGCCGGTGATTGTCCAGAGCTGGATTGACGATGGCGCGGGGGATCCGCAGGCGGCGAGCGCGCCGTTTGTGGTGCTGCCCGCCGTGTTTCGCCTGGCGCCCGGCGAGCGGCAGGCGATCCGCATTATCTACAATCGCGATCCGCTCCCGCAGGATCGGGAATCGGCGTTCTGGATCAACCTGTATGAAATTCCCCCCGCCACGCGGGAGAAAGCCGCCAGGCCCTACGTGACGCTGGCGATGAATACCCAGCTCAAGCTGTTCTGGCGCCCGGCAGGTCTGAGCGCCGCGCCGGAGGACGCTGCAGAGAAGCTGATTTTCCGCCTGGTCAACGGCAGCGACGGCTGGGCGATCGAGTGCGAGAACCCGACGCCGCTGAATATCTCCTTTACCTCGCTGACGCTTGCGGGCGGCGGCGCGGGGCAAAAGGCGGCACCGCAGGTAGACATGATGATCCGCCCGTTCAGCACCCGGCGCTATCCGCTTATTGAGCCAGCTATGAAGCCCGGCGGCACGCAGGTTCGCGTTCGCTATCTGGGCGATAACGGTGCGGCAATGGAGCGCACGGCGGTACTGCAATAAGCGCGCGGGAGATTTTGCAGAGCTTTTACAGATCGCCTTTTCCCGGGATAATGTGCGCCATCCACCCGCTGCGCTGCGGACATCAACGCCCCACAATTAGCCGCGTTACTGATTAATCCTTCATCATTGATTATTTTCACTTGCGACTTTGGCTGCATTTTGTAATGTGAACGATGTCCCGTTTCTCCGGATGGGAAACACGGCAGCACAACAGCACACACCTCTGCAGGAAAACACGTTATGAAAAATGTTGGTTTTATCGGCTGGCGCGGTATGGTCGGTTCTGTACTGATGCAGCGCATGGTCGAAGAGCGCGATTTTGACGCCATTCGCCCGGTTTTTTTCTCCACCTCCCAGCTTGGGCAGGACGCGCCCGCGTTTGGCGGCCACAGCGGCGGCAAGCTTCAGGACGCTTTCGATCTTGAGGCGCTGAAGGCGCTCGATATTATCGTCACCTGCCAGGGCGGCGATTACACCAACGATATCTACCCGAAGCTGCGCGCGAGCGGCTGGCAGGGCTACTGGATTGATGCTGCCTCTTCCCTGCGCATGAAGGACGACGCGATTATTATTCTCGACCCGGTCAACCAGGACGTAATTACCCGTGGCCTGGAGAGCGGGGTGAAAACCTTTGTCGGCGGCAACTGCACCGTCAGCCTGATGCTGATGTCGCTGGGCGGCCTGTTTGCCAACGATCTGGTGGAGTGGGTGTCCGTTGCCACTTACCAGGCGGCCTCCGGCGGCGGCGCGCGCCACATGCGCGAGCTGCTCAACCAGATGGGCCAGCTGCATAATTACGTCGCCGACGAGCTGGCAAATCCGGCTTCTGCCATTCTGGATATCGAACGCAAGGTTACCCAGCTTTCCCGCAGCGGCGATCTGCCGGTGGACAACTTCGGCGTGCCGCTGGCCGGCAGCCTGATCCCGTGGATTGACAAGCAGCTCGACAATGGGCAGAGCCGCGAAGAGTGGAAAGGACAGGCGGAAACCAACAAAATTCTCGGCGCACAAAGCATTATTCCTGTTGACGGTCTCTGCGTGCGCGTCGGCGCGCTGCGCTGCCACAGCCAGGCCTTTACGCTGAAGCTGAAAAAAGATGTCTCCGTGGCCTCCGTCGAAGAGATGCTTGCCGCGCACAATCCGTGGGCCAAAGTGGTGCCTAACGATCGCGAGATCACTATGCGCGAGCTGACCCCTGCGGCAGTGACCGGCACGCTGACCACGCCGGTTGGCCGTCTGCGCAAGCTGAATATGGGGCCGGAGTATCTCTCGGCCTTCACCGTTGGCGACCAGCTGCTGTGGGGCGCGGCCGAGCCGCTGCGACGCATGTTGCAACAACTTTCCTGAATTTGAATTATGAAAAGGGGGTGATTCGTCACCCCCTTTTTTGTGCCTGTAAGTTATACCTGGGGCAGCTATTAATGACACAGATCCCAATTTTTATCGGGACACTGGAAGAGCTTGACTATGCTTAGGAGAGACGTTTTCCCAAAGCGTGGGATGTCGCACAGGATAAGCATCGCGTGCTGCGCTATTAAGTCATAAAAAGCCGCTAAGTGAACAGGAAATAGCGGCACTTACAACAGGATGAAAAGCATGTCAGATCGTGTGGACAGAGACGTAATTAACGCGCTGATTGCGGGCCATTTTGCAGATCCTTTTTCCGTACTGGGCATGCACCGTACGGATGCCGGACTGGAGGTTCGCGCGCTGCTGCCTGACGCTACCGAGGTCTGGGTTATTGAACCAAAAACCGGACGCAAGGTGGGCAAGCTTGAGTGCCTCGACTCGCGCGGTTTCTTCAGCGGCACGATGCCGCGACGCAAAAATCCCTTCCGCTATCAGCTGGCCGTGGTCTGGCACGGGCAGCAGAATCTGATTGACGATCCCTACCGCTTTGGCCCGGTGCTGCAGGAGATGGACGCGTGGCTGCTCTCGGAAGGAACGCACTTGCGCCCCTACGAGCGGCTGGGCGCCCACAGCGATACGGTTGATGGCGTTACCGGAACCCGCTTTTGCGTCTGGGCACCGAATGCCCGCCGGGTGTCGGTTGTCGGGCAGTTTAACTACTGGGACGGCCGCCGCCATCCTATGCGCCTGCGGGCGGAATCGGGGATCTGGGAGCTGTTTGTCCCGGGAGCGCACAACGGCCAGCTGTATAAATTTGAGTTAATCGACGCCCACGGCGATCTGCGGATCAAGTCAGATCCTTATGCCTTTGAAGCCCAGATGCGTCCGGAAACGGCATCCATGATCTGTGGCCTGCCGCCGAAAATTGAACAGCCCGAGTCCCGCAAGCGGGCCAACGACTTTGACGCGCCGATTGCTATCTACGAGGTTCACCTCGGATCGTGGCGGCGCCATACCGACGATAATTTCTGGCTCAGCTACCGCGAACTGGCGGATCAGCTGGTGCCTTACGCGAAGTGGATGGGCTTTACCCATCTGGAACTGCTGCCGATAAACGAGCACCCGTTTGACGGCAGCTGGGGCTATCAGCCTACCGGACTGTACGCGCCGACGCGCCGTTTCGGCACCCGGGACGACTTCCGCTACTTCATTGATGCCGCCCACGCTGCCGGACTGAATGTGATCCTCGACTGGGTACCGGGACACTTTCCCTCCGATGATTTCAGTCTGGCGAAGTTTGACGGTACGGAGCTGTACGAGCACAGCGATCCGCGCGAAGGCTATCATCAGGACTGGAATACGCTTATCTACAACTATGGCCGGCGCGAAGTGCAAAACTATCTGGTGGGCAACGCGCTCTACTGGATCGAACGCTTCGGCATCGACGCCCTGCGGGTAGATGCCGTGGCGTCGATGATTTTCCGCGACTACAGCCGCAAAGCGGGCGAATGGATCCCCAACCAGCACGGCGGGCGGGAAAATCTCGAGGCTATTGAATTTCTGCGCAACACCAACCGCATTCTCGGCGAGCAGGTGCCGGGCGCGGTGAGCATGGCGGAAGAGTCCACCGATTTTGCCGGCGTTACCCGGCCGCAGGAGACCGGCGGGCTGGGCTTCTGGTACAAGTGGAACCTCGGCTGGATGCACGACACGCTGGACTATATGCAGCTCGATCCGCTCTATCGCCAGTACCATCACGACAAGCTGACGTTCGGGATGCTCTATAACTACACCGAAAACTTCGTCCTGCCGCTCTCCCACGATGAAGTGGTTCACGGTAAAAAATCGCTGCTGGACCGCATGCCGGGCGACGCCTGGCAGCGTTTTGCCAACCTGCGCGCCTACTACGGCTGGCTGTACGCCTTCCCGGGCAAAAAGCTGCTGTTTATGGGTAACGAGTTTGCCCAGGGCCGGGAGTGGAATCACGACGTGAGCCTCGACTGGCATCTGCTGGAGGGCGCCGACAACTGGCACCACGGTGTGCAGCGGCTGGTGCGTGACCTGAACCTGACTTATCGCCACCATAAAGCGCTGCATGAACTGGATTTCGATCCCTACGGTTTTGAGTGGCTGGTGGTGGACGACCATGCGCGTTCGGTATTTGCTTTCGTGCGTCGCGACCGCGAAGGTAATGAAATTATCGTCGTCAGCAACTTTACCCCGGTGCCGCGCCACGGCTACCGCTTCGGCGTGAATCAGCCCGGCCGCTGGCGCGAAGTGCTGAATACCGACTCGATGCACTATCACGGCAGCAATGCCGGGAACGGCGGCGAGGTGCGCAGCGATGAGATTGAAAGCCACGGCCGTCCGTGCTCGCTGTCGATAACCCTGCCGCCGCTGGCAACCGTCTGGCTGGTGAGGGAGGGAGAATGAGCGCCCTGATGACAGGTCAACCCTCGCCACCCGGCGCCACGCCGGACGGCAAGGGCGTCAATTTCACGCTCTATTCGGTTCACGCCGAGCGGGTTGAACTTTGCGTGTTTGACGCCCAAGGCAACGAGCGCCGACAGGATTTACCCGCCCGCACCGGCGACGTGTGGCACGGCTATCTGCCGGGCGCGCGGCCGGGACTGCGCTACGGTTTTCGCGTTCACGGTCCCTGGGAACCGCAGCAGGGGCACCGCTTCAATCCCGCCAAGCTACTGCTGGACCCCTGCGCCTATCGCGTAGAGGGCGATCCGCAGGATTCGCCGCTGCTGCACGGCGGCGTGGACGCGCCGGACAGCAGCGACAGCGCATCCGTTGCGCCGCGTTCGGTGGTGGTGGATTTAAGCTACGACTGGCAGGACGACGCGCCGCCGCGCACGCCCTGGGGTGAGACGGTGATTTACGAGGCTCACGTCAAAGGACTGACGGTGCTGCATCCGGGGATCCCGCAGGATCGGGCCGGTACCTATCGCGGCCTGGCCCATCCGCTGACCATTTCGTATCTGAAAAAGCTCGGTATTACCGCGCTGGAGCTGCTGCCGGTGGCGCACTTCGCCAGCGAGCCGCGCCTGCTGCGCCTGGGGCTGACCAACTACTGGGGCTACAACCCGCTGGCGATGTTTGCCGTCGATCCGCGCTACGCCAGCGCCCCCGAACATGCGCTGAACGAGTTTCGCGATGCGGTGAAGGCGCTGCATAAAGCGGGCATTGAAGTGATCCTCGATATCGTGCTGAACCACAGCGCGGAGATCGATCTCGATGGGCCGACCTTCTCCCTGCGCGGAATTGATAACCGCAGCTATTATTGGATTAAGGACGGCGGCGATTACTACAACTGGACCGGCTGCGGCAACACGCTCAACCTCAGTACCCCCGGCGTGGTGGAGTACGCGCTGCAGTGCCTGCGCTTCTGGGTGCAGGAGTGCCACGTTGACGGTTTCCGTTTCGATCTGGCCACGGTGATGGGCCGCACGCCCGATTTTCGCCAGGATGCGCCGCTGTTTGAGGCCATTAAAAACGATCCGCTGCTCTCGGCGGTGAAGCTGATTGCCGAGCCCTGGGACATCGGCGAAGGCGGCTATCAGGTGGGCAATTTCCCGGCGCCGTTTGCCGAGTGGAACGATCGCTTTCGCGACGACGCGCGCCGCTTCTGGCTGCAGCAGCACGGATCGCTGGGCCAGTTTGCTAATCGTTTCGCAGGTTCCAGCGACCTGTTTCAGCGCAGCGGGCGGCCGCCGTCGGCTTCCGTTAATCTGGTTACTGCCCACGACGGTTTTACGCTGCGCGACTGCGTGTGCTTTAACCAGAAACACAACGAGGCCAACGGCGAAGAGAACCGCGACGGAACGAATAATAACTACAGCTGTAACCACGGCATAGAGGGGTTAGAGGCACCGCTTGATGTGATCGAGCGGCGCCGGGCGAGCGTCCACGCGCTGCTGGTGACGCTGCTGCTGTCGCAGGGCACGCCGATGCTGCTGGCCGGCGACGAGTTTGGCCACAGCCAGCATGGCAACAACAACGCCTATTGCCAGGACAACGCCTTAACCTGGTTTGACTGGGAGAAGGCCAGCACCGGGCTGGCAGCGTTTACCGCCAGCCTGATAAATCTGCGCCGGCAGATCCCCGCCCTGACCCGCGATCGCTGGTGGCAGGAGGGCGACGGCAGCGTCATCTGGCTCAATCAGGATGCCCGGGCGCTCGGCGCGGACGAGTGGCAGGGCGGTATGGCGCGGATGCAGATCCTGCTCTCCGATCGCTGGTTGATTACGTTAAATGCTTCACAGGAAGTTGCAACTTTTACCCTACCGCCAGAGGAGTGGCGTGCCATTCCTCCTTTCGCCGGAGAGGATAATCCGGTTATCCAGACAAGCTGGCACGGGCCCGCGCACGGGGTGTGCGTATTCGAAAAGGTCATAAGGAGTTAATCATGGTTAGGCTTGAAAAGAACGATCCCTTGATGCTGGCGCGCCAGCTGCCGATTAAATCCGTAGCCTTGATTCTCGCAGGAGGACGCGGAACACGCCTGAAAGATTTGACCGTTACACGCGCGAAGCCCGCCGTGCATTTTGGCGGCAAGTTCCGCATTATTGATTTTGCGTTATCCAACTGCATTAACTCTGGCATTCGCCGCATTGGCGTGATCACCCAGTACCAGTCCCACACGCTGGTGCAGCATATCCAGCGCGGCTGGTCCTTTTTCAGCGAAGAGATGAACGAGTTTGTAGATCTGCTGCCCGCCCAGCAGCGCGTCACCGGCGAGAGCTGGTATCGCGGTACAGCAGATGCGGTAACCCAGAACCTCGACGTTATTCGCCGCTACAAAGCCGAATATATCGTGATCCTCGCCGGGGACCATATCTACAAGCAGGATTACTCGCGGATGCTTATCGACCACGTCGAAAAGGGCGCGCGCTGCACGGTGGCCTGCCTGCCGGTGCCGGTAGCGGAGGCGACAGCGTTCGGCGTGATGGACGTTGATACCGAAGACAAAATTATCGACTTCGTCGAGAAGCCCGCCAGCCCGCCCACCATGCCCGGCGACGATACCAGGTCCCTCGCCAGCATGGGCATCTATATTTTTGACGCCTACTACCTGTATGACCTGCTGGAAGAAGACGATCGCGATGAAAGCTCCAGCCACGATTTTGGCAAAGACATTATTCCGCGCATCGTCAAGGCCGGGATGGCCTACGCCCACCCGTTCCCGCTCTCCTGCGTGCAGTCCGATCCGCAGTCCGAGCCTTACTGGCGCGATGTCGGCACGCTCGAAGCCTACTGGAAAGCCAACCTTGATTTAGCCTCGGTCACGCCGGAGCTGGACATGTACGATCAGAACTGGCCCATCCGCACCCACATGGAGTCGCTGCCACCGGCAAAATTTGTGCAGGATCGCTCCGGCAGCCACGGGATGACCCTCAATTCGCTGGTTTCCGGCGGCTGTATTATCTCCGGATCGGTAGTGGTGCAATCCGTGCTGTTTCCCCGGGTACGCGTCAATTCGTTTTGTAACATCGATTCGGCGGTGCTATTACCAGATGTCTGGGTCGGACGTTCTTGTCGTCTGCGCCGCTGTGTTATTGACCGCGCCTGCGTCATTCCGGAAGGGCTGGTCATCGGGGAGAATGCGGAAGAGGACGCTCGCCGTTTCTACCGCTCTGAGGAAGGTATTGTGCTGGTGACGCGCGACATGCTGCGCAAGCTGCAGGGCTGACAGGAGCAATAATGCAGGTCTTACACGTATGTTCGGAGATGTTCCCTTTATTAAAGACCGGCGGCCTTGCCGACGTTATCGGCGCGCTGCCGGCTGCCCAGATTGCCGACGGTGTGGACACCCGCGTGCTGCTGCCGTGCTTCCCGGATATCCGCCGCGGTATTCCTGATGCGCAGGTGGTGACCCGCCGCGATACTTTCGCCGGGCCCATCACGCTGCTGTACGGGCGCTATAACGGCGTTGGCATCTATCTGATTGATGCGCCGCATCTTTACGATCGCCCCGGCAGTCCCTATCACGACACGAACCAGTTCGCGTACACCGATAACGTGCTGCGCTTTGCGCTGCTGGGCTGGACCGGCTGCGAGATGGCCTGCGGGCTGGATCCGTTCTGGCGTCCCGAAATCGTCCACGCCCACGACTGGCATGCCGGGCTGGTTCCGGCCTACCTTGAGGCGCGCGGGCGGCCGGCGAAGTCGGTATTTACCGTCCACAACCTTGCCTATCAGGGCATGTTCTATGCGCACCACATGAATGAGATCGGCCTGCCGTGGTCGTTCTACAACATGCACGGGCTCGAGTTTAACGGCCAGATCTCGTTTCTGAAAGCGGGGCTCTATTATTCGGACCACATTACCGCGGTGAGCCCGACCTACGCCCGTGAAATCACCGAGCCGCAGTACGCCTACGGCATGGAAGGGTTGCTGCGCCAGCGGCAGCGGGAAGGGCGGCTGTCCGGGATCCTCAACGGCGTTGATGACAAAATCTGGAGCCCGCAGCACGATCTGTTGCTGAGCGCCCGCTATGACCGGGATACTCTGGAAGAGAAAGCGGAAAATAAGCGCCAGCTGCAAATTGCGATGGGATTGAAAGTGAACGACAAAGTCCCGCTGTTTGCGGTCGTCAGTCGCCTGACCAGCCAGAAAGGCCTGGATCTGGTGCTGGAGGCGCTGCCGGGCCTGCTGGAGCAGGGCGGACAGCTCGCGCTGCTGGGGGCCGGCGATCCGGTATTGCAGGAGGGATTTCTGGCCGCGGCGGCGGAACATCCCGGCCAGGTTGGGGTGCAGATCGGCTACCACGAAGCCTTTTCTCACCGCATTATGGGCGGCGCGGACGTTATTCTGGTCCCGAGCCGCTTTGAACCCTGCGGTTTAACCCAGCTTTACGGCCTCAAATACGGCACGCTGCCGCTGGTGCGCCGCACCGGCGGACTGGCCGATACGGTGTCGGACAGCTCGCTGGAAAACCTCGCCGACGGCGTCGCCAGCGGATTTGTGTTTGAAGACAGTAATGCCTGGTCGCTGCTGAGGGCGATAAGGCGTGCTTTTGTACTGTGGTCTCGCCCGTCGCTCTGGCGCTATGTACAGCGCCAGGCGATGAATATGGATTTTAGCTGGCAAGTCGCCGCACAGGCTTACCGTGAACTTTATCAACGATTGATGTAATCACAGGGCCCTTTCTATGAACGCACCATTTACTTACTCATCGCCGACGCTGAGCGTTGAGGCACTGAAACATTCGATAGCCTATAAGCTGATGTTCACCCTCGGGCGGGATCCGTCGATTGCCAATAAACACGAGTGGCTTAACGCCACGCTGTTTGCGGTACGCGATCGGCTGGTGGAGCGCTGGCTGCGCTCTAACCGCGCGCAGCTCTCCCAGGACGTGCGCCAGGTTTACTACCTGTCGATGGAGTTTCTGATTGGCCGCACGCTCTCCAACGCGCTGCTGTCGCTGGGCATTTATGATGACGTGAAGAATGCCCTCGACGGCATGGGGCTCGATCTTGAAGATCTGATTGATGAAGAGAACGATCCGGGACTCGGCAACGGCGGGCTGGGGCGGCTGGCGGCCTGCTTCCTCGACTCGCTGGCGACGCTGGGCCTGCCCGGGCGCGGATACGGTATCCGCTACGACTACGGCATGTTTAAACAGAACATCGTGGACGGCCGGCAGAAAGAGTCTCCCGACTACTGGCTGGAGTACGGTAATCCGTGGGAGTTTGAGCGGCACAACACCCGCTACAAAGTGCGCTTCGGCGGCCGCCTCCAGCAGGAAGGTAAGAAAAGCCGCTGGGTCGAGACCGAAGAGATTATTGCCGAAGCCTACGACCAGATTATCCCCGGTTTTGATACTGACGCTACCAACACGCTGCGCCTGTGGAGCGCCCAGGCCAGCAGCGAGATCAACCTCGGTAAATTCAACCAGGGCGACTACTTTGCGGCGGTGGAAGATAAAAACCACTCCGAAAACGTTTCCCGGGTGCTCTATCCCGATGACTCTACCGCCTCCGGGCGCGAGCTGCGCCTGCGCCAGGAGTATTTCCTTGTCTCGGCGACGGTGCAGGATATTCTTCGCCGCCACTATCTGCTGCACAAGACTTACAGCAATCTGGCAGAAAAAATTGCGATTCACCTCAACGACACCCATCCGGTACTGTCGATTCCCGAGCTGATGCGGGTGCTTATCGACGATCACAAATTTAGCTGGGATGACGCTTTTGAAGTCACCTGCCAGGTCTTCTCCTACACCAACCACACGCTGATGAGCGAGGCGCTGGAAACCTGGCCGGTGGACATGCTCGGCAAGATCCTGCCGCGGCACCTGCAGATTATTTTTGAAATTAACGATTACTTCCTGAAGACCCTTAAAGATCAGTATCCGGACGATACCGGACTGCTGAGCCGGACCTCAATTATCGACGAGTCCAACGGACGCCGGGTGCGCATGGCGTGGCTGGCGGTGGTTGCCAGCCACAAGGTGAACGGCGTTTCCGAGCTGCACTCGAATCTTATGGTGCAGTCGCTGTTTGCCGACTTCGCCAAAATATTCCCGATGCGTTTTACTAACGTGACCAACGGGGTAACCCCGCGCCGCTGGCTGGCGCTGGCAAACCCGCCGCTCTCCGAAGTGCTGGACGAAAACATCGGCCTTACGTGGCGCACCGATTTAAGCCAGCTGGCGGAACTCAAGCAGCATATTGATTATCCGGCGGTGAATCAGGCGGTGCAGCAGGCGAAGCTGGCGAACAAAAAGCGTCTTGCGGTCTATATTGCCGAAAACCTGAACGTGGTGGTCAATCCGAAAGCGATGTTCGACGTGCAGATCAAGCGTATTCACGAGTACAAGCGCCAGCTGATGAACGTCCTGCACGTGATAACCCGCTATAACCGGATTAAAGAGAATCCGGATGCCGACTGGGTACCGCGGGTGAATATTTTCGCCGGCAAGGCGGCGTCGGCCTATTACATGGCGAAACACATTATCCACTTGATTAACGATGTCGCGAAGGTGGTCAACAACGATCCGCAGATCGGCGACCGGCTGAAAGTGGTGTTTATCCCTAACTACAGCGTGAGCCTGGCGCAGACCATTATTCCGGCAGCGGATCTCTCCGAGCAGATCTCGCTGGCGGGCACCGAGGCTTCCGGTACCAGCAACATGAAGTTTGCCCTCAACGGCGCGCTAACCATCGGCACGCTGGACGGGGCCAATGTCGAAATGCTCGATCACGTTGGCGAGGAGAATATCTTTATCTTCGGCAACACGGCGGATGAAGTGGAAGCGCTGCGGGCGAAAGGCTATAAGCCGCGGGAGTATTACGATAAGGACGAGGAGCTCAATCAGGTTCTTACCCAGATTGGCAGCGGCCTGTTCAGCCCCGACGAGCCGGGACGCTATCGCGATCTGGTGGATTCCCTGATTAACTTTGGCGATCACTATCAGGTGCTGGCGGATTATCGCAGCTACGTGGACTGCCAGGAGAAAATGGACGAGCTGTACCGCAACCCGGAAGAGTGGACCAGCAAGGCGATGTATAATATTGCCAACATGGGCTACTTTTCGTCAGACCGCACCATTGAAGAGTACGCCAAAAAAATCTGGCATATCGATCCGGTCAAGCTGTAAAAAAACAGGCCGGGCATTTGCCCGGCCTGTTGCTATTAACCTTTCTGCTCGCGGGCAATCGCCCGATAGCCGATGTCTTTTCGGCTAAACGCGCCTTCCCAGTGGATATCCTTCATTAACGCATGCGCGTTCCGCTGCGCTTCAGCAACGGTGTTGCCCAGCGCGGTCACGCACAGAACGCGACCGCCGCTGGTGAGCACCCGATCATCTTCGGACAGCACGGTGCCGGCCTGGAATACCTTGCCGCCGTCGATGCTTTCCAGCGGCAGGCCGTGGATCTCATCGCCGCTGCGGTAGCTGCCCGGATAGCCGCCGGCGGCCATTACGATCCCCAGCGAAGCGCGCGGATCCCAGCGGGAGGTTTTCTCATCCAGCTTGCCTTCGCAGGCGGCGAGGCACAGATCCACCAGATCCGACTGCATGCGCAGCAGGATCGGCTGGGTTTCCGGATCGCCAAAGCGGCAGTTGAACTCGATCACTTTCGGATTGCCCTGCTTGTCGATCATCAGCCCCGCGTAGAGAAAGCCGGTGTAGATATTGCCTTCCGCCGCCATGCCGCGCACGGTTGGCCAGATGATACGGTCCATGGTGCGCTGGTGTACCTCGTCGGTCACTACCGGTGCCGGAGAGTAAGCGCCCATGCCGCCGGTGTTCGGACCGGTGTCGCCGTCGCCGACGCGCTTGTGATCCTGGCTGGTGGCCATCGGCAGCACGTGCTCGCCGTCAACCATCACGATGAAGCTGGCTTCTTCGCCGTCGAGGAACTCTTCGATAACGATGCGATGGCCCGCGTCACCAAAGGCGTTGCCCGCCAGCATGTCTTTCACCGCGGCTTCCGCTTCGTCCAGCGTCATCGCCACGATCACGCCTTTACCGGCAGCCAGACCGTCGGCTTTAATCACAATTGGCGCGCCTTTCTCGCGCAGGTAGGCCAGCGCCGGTTCGATCTCGGTAAAGTTCTGATACTCCGCTGTCGGAATAGTGTGGCGGGCGAGGAAGTCTTTGGTAAAGGCTTTCGACCCCTCAAGCTGGGCGGCGCCCCTGGTCGGACCGAAAATGGTCAGGCCCGCCTCGCGGAAAGCATCAACAATGCCGATCACCAGCGGTGCTTCCGGGCCAACAATAGTCAGGTCAATTTTTTCGTTTTGCGCGAAGTCGAGCAGGGCGGGAATATCGGTTACGCCGATGTTCACGTTCTGCAGGGTCGGCTCCAGCGCGGTGCCCGCGTTGCCCGGTGCGACAAATACGGTTTCAACCAGCGGCGACTGCGCCGCTTTCCAGGCCAGAGCGTGCTCGCGGCCGCCGTTGCCAATCACTAATACTTTCATGGTCTGCTCCTGAATCAGTGGCGGAAGTGGCGCATGTCGGTGAAGATCATCGCCAGGCCGTGCTCGTCGGCGGCGGCAATCACCTCTTCATCGCGGATAGAGCCGCCGGGCTGGATAACGCAGGTTACGCCCGCATCAGCAGCCGCGTCGATACCGTCGCGGAACGGGAAGAAGGCATCGGACGCCATCGCGGAGCCGCTGACCTGCAGACCTTCATCTGCCGCTTTGATACCGGCAATTTTTGCCGAGTAGACACGGCTCATCTGGCCGGCGCCTATCCCGATAGTCATGTTCTCTTTGGCGTAGACAATGGCGTTGGACTTAACGAACTTGGCAACTTTCCAGCAGAACAGCGCGTCACGCAGTTCCTCTTCGCTCGGCTGACGCTTAGTTACTACGCGCAGGTCGGCTTCTGTCACCATCCCCAGATCGCGGTCCTGAACCAGCAGGCCGCCGTTGACGCGTTTGAAATCAAGGGCCGGTACGCGCTCTGCCCACTGGCCGCAGACCAGCACGCGCACGTTTTGCTTCGCGGCGGTCACTGCCAGCGCTTCTTCAGTGGCGGAAGGGGCGATGATCACTTCCACGAACTGGCGGGAGACGATAGCCCGGGCCGTATCGGCATCCAGCTCGCGGTTGAAAGCGATAATGCCGCCGAACGCCGAGGTCGGGTCGGTTTTATAGGCGCGATCGTAGGCATCAATAATCGTGGTGCTTACCGCCACGCCGCACGGGTTCGCGTGCTTAACGATAACGCAGGCGGGTTCGCTGAACTCTTTAACGCACTCCAGCGCCGCGTCAGTATCAGCAATGTTGTTATAGGAGAGCGCTTTGCCCTGCAGCTGGCGGGCGGTGGCTACCGAAGCTTCTTTTATCTCTTCTTCTATATAGAAGGCAGCCTGCTGGTGGCTGTTTTCGCCGTAGCGCATATCCTGCTTCTTAATGAAGTTCAGGTTGAGGGTGCGCGGGAAGCGGCCAGCGGGCTCGGTGCTCTCGCCGTGGTAGGCCGGCACCAGGCTGCCGAAGTAGTTGGCAATCATGCTGTCGTAGGCGGCGGTGTGTTCGAAAGCTTTAATGGCCAGGTCGAAGCGGGTGGCCAGGGTTAATGAACCGTCGTTCGCGTCCATCTCATTAATAATGGCGCTGTAGTCGCTGCTCTTTACTACGATGGCTACGTCTTTATGGTTTTTGGCCGCGGAGCGAACCATCGTCGGGCCGCCAATATCAATGTTCTCTACGGCATCTTCCAGCGAGCAGCCTTCCCGGGCAACGGTCTGGGCGAAGGGGTAAAGGTTAACAACCACCATATCTATCGGGGCGATGTCGTGCTGCTGCATTATGTCGTCGTCCTGGCCGCGGCGGCCGAGGATCCCGCCGTGCACTTTCGGGTGCAGGGTCTTAACGCGTCCATCCATCATTTCCGGGAAGCCGGTGTAATCGGACACTTCGGTGACCGGTAAACCTTTTTCCGCTAACAGGCGAGCGGTACCGCCGGTTGACAGCAGCTCCACGCCGCGTGCGGAAAGTGCCTGAGCGAACTCAACGATACCGGCTTTGTCAGAAACACTGAGCAGAGCGCGGCGGACTGGACGACGTTGTTGCATGGTAAATCCCCTGGATTTCACGATTACAGTGAGCGTTAGATGAATTTTCCGCAAAAAACTCATCTAACACGCCTGGCGGGGCGTCCTTATTTAGCGCGAGCATTTTAACGAAAACGTTTGCGCAACGCTCGCGAATTTTTCACTTTTTCCTGGTCTTGTGGATAAGTCTGTGCGTAAAAGGGTATAAGGCGGGGTTTTGCTGGGGAATGCAGCAGTCAGTGATTTTTCTGCAAATTTTCTATTGCGGCCCGCAGAGAACTCCCTATAATGCGCCTCCATCGACACGGAACAACGGCTTACAGGCCGCCGGGTTGAAAGAGAAAACTTCTGAAAAATGGGGTTGACTCTGAAAGAGGAAAGCGTAATATACGCCACCTCGCGACAG
>NZ_CAJYMB010000076.1 GCF_913775985.1 uncultured Pluralibacter sp.
AGCTGGCCGCCGCCGTCAAGCGCTTTCAGACGGCTCAGGGTATGACCCCAGACGGCGTGATTGGCCAGGCAACCCGCGAGTGGTTGAATGTCAGTCCTGCCCAGCGCGCCGGTGTGCTGGCGCTCAATATCCAGCGCCTGCGCCTGCTGCCCGGCAAGCTCTCTACCGGCATTATGGTCAATATTCCGGCGTTCTCGCTGGTTTACTATCTCGATGGCAACAAGGCGCTCTCATCGCGGGTGATTGTTGGACGTCCGGACCGGAAAACGCCAATGATGAGCAGCGCGCTCAATAATGTGGTGGTTAACCCGCCGTGGAACGTGCCGCCGACCCTGGCGCGCAACGATATTCTGCCGAAGGTGCGTAACGATCCGGGCTACCTTGAACGTCACGGCTACACGCTGATGCGCGGCTGGAACAGCCGGGAGGCCATCAACCCGTATCAGGTTGACTGGTCGACAATTACCCCGACAAACCTGCCGTTCCGCTTCCAGCAGGCGCCGGGTGCGCGCAATTCGCTGGGGCGCTACAAGTTTAATATGCCGAGCTCCGATGCTATCTATCTGCACGATACGCCGAACCACGCGCTGTTCCAGAAAGAGACGCGGGCACTCAGCTCCGGCTGCGTGAGGGTCAACAAAGCTTCCGAGCTGGCCAGCATGCTGCTGCAGGACGCGGGCTGGAACGACACGCGCATTTCCGATGCGCTGAAGGCGGGGAATACGCGCTACGTCAATATTCGGCAGAACATTCCGGTCAACCTCTATTATCTGACCGCATTCGTCGACGCCGACGGGCGCCCGCAGTATCGTACAGATATTTACAATTACGACCTTACCGCGCGATCCAGCGCACATATTTTGCCTAAAGCGGAACAATTGATTAGGTAAATTAAGCATTTCAGATAATTCAGGTGTCGTATGAATGCGTGCCTCGGGGGCTGTTTTCTCGCAGCCCCCGCTGGCACTGGGGTTGGGTAACCTTGACGCAGGCGTTATTGATAGTTAAGGTGCCCATTCGTGCGCCAGAAGTGCATACATAACGACCTTTTACTTACTTGTAGACCTGATTATCATGGACAAATTTGACGCTAACCGCCGCAAACTGCTGGCGTTAGGTGGTGCAGCCCTCGGGGCGGCCGCCATTCTACCGACGCCAGCATTTGCCACCCTCTCTACGCCTCGACCGCGCATTTTGACCCTCAACAATATGCATACCGGCGAGTCCATAAAAGCAGAGTTTTTTGATGGCAGGGGCTATATTCAGGACGAATTAGCAAAGCTTAACCATTTCTTCCGCGATTATCGCGCGAACAAAATTAAGTCGATCGATCCTCAGTTGTTTGACCATCTTTACCGCCTGCAGGGGCTGCTCGGTACCAACAAACCGGTGCAGCTCATTTCAGGCTACCGCTCGCTCGATACCAATAATGAACTTCGCCACAACAGCCGCGGTGTTGCAAAGCACAGCTATCACACCAAAGGGCAGGCGATGGATTTTCATATTGAAGGTATTTCGTTAAGCAATGTTCGCAAAGCAGCGCTCTCTATGCGCGCAGGTGGTGTAGGATACTACCCACGTAGTAACTTTGTGCACATTGATACGGGTCCGGTGAGGACCTGGTAACGAAACAGGGGCAACATGAACTATCGCATTATTCCGGTTACCGCTTTCGCTCAAAACTGCTCGCTGATCTGGTGCGAGCAAACCAAACTGGCTGCGCTGGTGGATCCAGGCGGAGACGCTGAGCGAATCAAGGAGGAAGTGGCTGCTGCGGGCGTAACGCTGATGCAGATCCTGCTGACTCACGGTCATCTCGATCATGTCGGTGCCGCCGCCGAACTGGCTGCACATTACGGCGTGCCCATTATTGGCCCGGAAAAAGAAGACGAGTTCTGGCTGCAGGGGCTGCCTGCCCAGAGCCGGATGTTTGGTCTGGAAGACTGTCAGCCGCTGACGCCGGATCGCTGGCTCGACGAGGGCGATACGGTTAGCGTTGGCAATATTGCCCTGCAGGTTCTCCACTGTCCGGGCCACACGCCGGGGCATATCGTCTTTTTTGATAATGCCTCAAGGCTGCTGATTTCCGGCGACGTTATCTTTAAAGGCGGCGTTGGGCGCAGCGATTTTCCCCGCGGCGATCACGGCCAGCTGATTGCATCAATTAAAGATAAGCTGCTTCCCTTAGGGGATGACGTGACGTTCATTGCGGGTCATGGACCGATGTCGACGCTGGGGCACGAGCGCGTACATAATCCTTTCCTTCAGGACGAGCAGCCGGTGTGGTAGTCAGGCCTTACAAGTAAGTACAGAAAGCCCGGCAGAGCATTAAAAAAGCCCCGGGCCAAAGGCCAGAGGCTTAGTCGATAACCTTTAGCGGCTCCGCTACAGAACGGCAACAATTGCCTCGCACAGCGGCGCCATATTGTCGGGCGTCATGCCGGCAACGTTGATGCGACCGGATGCAACCGCGTAAATACCAAACTCTTCGCGCAGGCGCAGCACCTGATCTTTGGTTAGCCCACTAAACGAAAACATCCCGTTCTGATTAGCAATAAAGCTAAAGTCGCGATTAGCGCCTTTCTCCGCCAGCGTGTTTACAAACAGCAGGCGCATGCGCTGAATGCGTTGGCGCATGTCGGTCAGCTCCTGCTCCCAGATAGCGCGCAGGGCGCTGTTGCTGAGGATCGTTGCCACCACCGAGGCGCCGTGCGCGGGCGGGTTAGAGTAGTTAGCGCGGATGGCGGCTTTCATCTGGCTAAACGCGCGATCGGCGGTGTCTGCCTCTGCGGCAACCAGCGTACAGGCGCCTACGCGCTCGTTGTACAGGCCGAAGTTTTTCGAATAGGAGCTGGCAACCAGCAGCTCTTTGTGAAGTGCTGCAAAGGCGCGCAGGCCTTCCGCATCTTCTTCCAGTCCGCGCGCGAAGCCCTGATAGGCAAAATCAAACAGCGGCAGCCAGCCTTTTTCTACCGAGAGCTCAGCCAGCTGTTGCCACTGCTCCAGCGTCGGATCGATACCGGTTGGGTTATGGCAGCAGCCGTGGAACAGTACTACGTCGCCGGCCTGGGCGGCGCTCAGGCTGGCGAGCATGGCGTCAAAATCCAGCGCGTGGGCCTCTGCGCTGTAATAGTCATATTCTTTCACTTCAAGGCCGGCAGCGTTAAAGACGCTTTTGTGATTCGGCCAGCTGGGATTGCTTATCCACACGCGCTTTGCAGCGGTATTTTTAGCAATGAAATCAGCGGCCACGCGCAGCGCGCCGGTACCGCCGGGCGTCTGCGCCGTGCGGGCGCGTTTATCGCTGACAATGGCGCTGCCGGTGCCGAACAGCAGCTCCTGGGTGCAGCGGCCAAACTCCGGAATGCCGTCGATGCTGAGGTAATTTTTAGTGGTTTCATTTTCCAGCAGATACTGCTCGGCTTTTTTTACGCTGGTCAAAACCGGCGTTTTGCCCGTTTCATCTTTGTAAACACCAATCCCGAGGTTAATTTTCCCCGGACGGTCATCGGCACGAAACAGATCGGCCAGGCCCAGAATAGGGTCGGCAGGGGCGGCTGTAATATTCTCAAACATGACGAAGTTCCATTGTGGTTACTGAGGAGAGTCCGCTATCAGGTTAACGGCTGAGTTAGCAAAAGCCAACCGTTTGCAGCGAAAAGCCACGCACTTTCCTCAAGTTGTGATTTTTAACTGGCAGACGAAAAAAAACAGGGCCGGAGCCCTGTTTTTCAAGCAGATATCGACGTGTCGTTCTGCGAATTAGAACTGGTAAACCAGACCCAGCGCAACGGTGTTGTCGTCGTTCACGCCCAGCTTGTTGTCGCCGTCGATCTGGTTGATCTGGTAGTCAACGTAGGTGGACATGTTTTTGTTGAAGTAGTAAGACGCGCCCACTTCGATGTAGTTGATGTAGTCTTCGTTGCCCACGCCTTCGACGTTACGCGCTTTAGATTTGTAGTAAGCGATGGACGGACGCAGGCCGAAATCGAACTGGTACTGTGCAACCATGGAGAAGTCGCGGGTTTTGTTGGCGAAGCCGCCATCAATGCGGGTAGCGTTACGGGTTTCTCCGTAAATTGCCGCCAGGTAGAGGCTGTTGGCATCGTACTTCAGGCCGGTGGTCCACTGCTCGGCGCGGTCGCCGTGGCCGCGAGCCAGTTTGTTTTGCGCGTCGGTGCGGTCAGCTGAACCATAGCCGCCTACGATGCCAAAACCGTCGTAGTCATAGCCCAGAGAGGTTGCCCAGCCGTCGCCGTTGGAACGCTGCGCATCATCACGCTCGTTTTTACCGAGGTACTGTACGCCGAAGTGCAGGCCGTCAACCAGACCGAAGAAGTTGTTGTTGCGGTAGGTGGCAACGCCGCCCTGGCGACCGGCGAAGAAGTTGTCAGACGCGCCGTTTTCGCCGCCGAACTCCGGCAGCATATCGGTGATGCCGATAGCGTCATACACCAGACCGTAGTTGCGGCCGTAGTCGAATGAGCCGTAGTCGCCGAAGTTCAGACCGGCAAAGCCCAGACGGGTTTTGTTACCGTTCTGACGGTCCGCGCCTTCAGAGTTGTTGGCGTTGAACTGATATTCCCACTGGCCGTAACCGGTCAGATAGTCGTTTACCTTGGTTTCACCTTTAAAGCCCAGACGCGCATAGCTCTGGTCGCCATCGTTGCTGTCGTTATCAGAAAAATAGTGCAGACCAACAATTTTACCGTACAGATCCAGCTTGTTGCTGTCTTTGTTAAATACTTCTGCGGCGTTGGCGGTACCGGCTACCAGCAGGGCAGGGATAACCACTGCCAGGAGATTGCGCTTCATCATTATTTATTACCCTCATAGGTTTTTTATGAACACCTGCCACTGCCTTCAATGCATTCCGTCAATAAATATTTACAGAACCATTGATGAGAGTTTGGTGTCTTTCTGTGTCTGAAAGGCATATTTCCATTCATAACAACGTTTCGCTAGCCTGAAAGTGCTACAAATACGCAGAATGAGTAACTAAAAGAAATAATATGTAAGAAATTATTAAAAAAGAGGAACTTTGTGAACCACTTCATAAAACCAGAGTTGGCGGATAAAAAGCGACCGATGGCTTATCTATCTATATGAAAAGGTTATTATAATTTTTTCTAATGAAAGAAAGGTGCACCAAATGCACTCGCATTCACATTTTTCAAAAAACGGGATTGCTTGACCATTTGTGCTTTGTAACTGGCAGGTTTTATGCTAAAGCGTTGCAGCTATGTAAATAAATAATGCAAATAGGATCTGTATATTTACATTTATTACGGGACACGGTGTGTAACATTTTCTGGCTTGTTAGAGTGATTTGTCTAACTTAATCGATATTTATTAACAAAAGATGACGAAAAAAAACCAGCCCGGAGGCTGGTTCTTGCGAGCGCAGAAAATCAGAAGCTGGCGTTGCGCGGGGTGCGCGGGAACGGGATCACGTCGCGGACGTTCTGCACGCCGGTCACATAGGCGATGAGGCGTTCAAAGCCGAGGCCGAACCCGGAATGCGGCACGGTGCCGTAGCGGCGCAGATCGCGATACCAGCTGTAGTCCTCTTTATTGAGGCCCATTTCGGCGAGGCGCGCATCAAGCACGTCCAGACGCTCTTCACGCTGGGAGCCGCCGATGATTTCACCGATGCCCGGCGCCAGCACGTCCATTGCGGCAACGGTTTTGCCGTCATCGTTAAGGCGCATATAGAAGGCCTTAATATCTTTCGGGTAGTTTTTAACCACTACCGGCGCTTTAAAGTGCTGCTCGGCCAGGTAGCGCTCGTGCTCGGAAGAGAGATCCACGCCCCAGAACACCGGGTTCTCAAACTGCTTGCCGCAGTTTTCCAGAATGGTCACTGCGTCGGTGTAATCAACCTGGGCGAAGTCTGCTTCTACAAAGCGCTCCAGGCGATTAATCGCGTCTTTGTCCACGCGCTCGGCGAAGAACTTCATGTCGTCGGCGCGTTCGTTGAGCACAGCTTTGAAGACGTATTTCAGCATAGCTTCCGCCAGCGCGGCGTTGTCTTCCAGATCGGCAAAGGCCACTTCCGGCTCCAGCATCCAGAACTCCGCCAGGTGGCGGCTGGTGTTAGAGTTTTCGGCGCGGAAGGTCGGGCCAAAGGTATAGACTTTAGACAGCGCGCAGGCGTAGGTTTCCGCGTTCAGCTGGCCGGAAACGGTCAGGAAGGTTTCGCTGCCGAAAAAGTCTTTGTCGAAATCAATGCCGCCCTGGTTGTTGCGCGGCAGATTTTCCAGATCCAGCGTCGAAACGCGGAACATTTCGCCGGCGCCTTCGGTATCGGAAGCGGTGATCAGCGGCGTGGAGACCCAGAAGAATCCCTGCTCGTGGAAGAAGCGGTGCAGCGCCTGGGCCAGCGTGTGGCGCACGCGCGCCACGGCGCCGATGAGGTTAGTGCGCGGGCGCAGGTGTGCGACTTCGCGCAGGTACTCGATACTGTGGCGCTTTGCCGCCATCGGATAGGTGTCCGGATCTTCAACCCAGCCGGTAACTTCAACACCGGTAGCCTGAATCTCAAAGCTCTGTCCCTGGCCCTGTGACGCCACGACTTTGCCGGTGACAATCACCGAGCAGCCGGTGGTCAGGCGCAGCACTTGGTCATTGTAATTAGGCAGAGAATTATTAATGACGGCCTGTACAGGATCAAAGCAGGAACCGTCGTAGACGGCGAGGAATGAAAAGCCAGCTTTTGAATCTCGGCGGGTACGCACCCATCCGCGCACGGTGACTTCACTGTCAACGGCAACGCGGCCCTGGAGTACGTCTG
>NZ_CAJYMB010000077.1 GCF_913775985.1 uncultured Pluralibacter sp.
GTAAAATTGTCGAGCACAGTGATGTCGATACCCTCTTTCGCTCGCCGCGACACACCGTAACCCGCAATCTGGTGGCGGCGCATCTCGCCCTTTACGGAATGGAGCTGGCATCATGACATTGCTCAGCGTATCGGCGCTTTCGCATCAATATCCGCACGCGGGACTTCGCGATAGCCACCAGCATCAGCTGGTTCTGAAAGACGTCTTTTTTAATCTGCAAAGCAGTGAAACAGTTGCCCTGCTGGGGCGCAGCGGCTGCGGAAAAAGCACCCTTGCGCGTATGCTCATCGGTCTGGAATCGCCAACGGAAGGCCGCGTCAGCTGGCGGGGAACGCCGCTATCGCAGCTGAACCGCGCAAAGAAAAAAGCATTTCTCCGTGATATTCAGATGGTGTTTCAGGACGCCATCAGTGCGGTTAACCCGCGTAAAACCGTGCGTGAAATTATCCGTGAGCCCATGCGTCACCTGCTGTCGCTCAGCAAAACCGAGCAAACGGCGCGGGCCAGCCATATGCTTCATGCCGTCGGTCTTGACGATAGCGTGCTCGATAAGCGCCCTTCGCAGCTGAGCGGCGGGCAGCTGCAGCGGATCTGTCTGGCGCGGGCGCTGGCGGTGGAACCTAAGCTCCTGATCCTCGATGAAGCGGTATCAAACCTCGATCTCGTACTGCAGGCTGGCATAATCGATCTGCTTAAAAATTTGCAGCAGCAGTTTGGCACCGCCTGCCTGTTCATTACCCACGACCTGCGCCTGGTTGAGCGCTTTTGCCAGCGGGTGATGGTCATGGACGAGGGGCAAATCGTCGAGACCCGGAGCGTGGGCGAGACATTAACGTTTTCATCAGACGCCGGGCGCAGGCTACAAAACGCGATACTGCCCGCCTTTCCTGCGCGCCGCCGTTCAACAATGTAAGGTCAAAATCAAATGCAACGTATTACCATTACTCTCGATAACGATTTACTGGAAACCCTCGACAGCCTGAGCGAGCGCCGCGGCTACAATAATCGTTCCGAAGCGATTCGCGACATCCTGCGCGGCGCGCTGGCGCAGGAAACGCTGCAGGAGCACGGCACCCGGGGCTTCGGGGTGCTCTCATATGTCTATGAACATGAGAAACGCGACCTGGCCAGCCGACTGGTCTCCACCCAGCATCACCACCACGATTTGTCCGTCGCCACGCTGCACGTCCATATCAATCATGACGACTGTCTGGAAATTGCCGTGCTGAAAGGCGATATGGGCGATGTGCAGCATTTTGCCGATGATGTGATCTCCCAGCGCGGCGTGCGCCACGGGCATTTGCAGTGTTTACCTGATATAAAATGAAGCCGAACAGGTTTTATGAACGTGCCGGTTCAAAGGACAGAGAGCCGGTCCCCAAATCGGCGACTATCATCATGATAAAATGGCAGCCTCACCAAACATCAGTCGATTTCCGATGCTGGTCCCCATTGCCCGCAAATATTTTCCGCGAAGCACTTGTTCACCTTCCCATTTTGCCAGCGCCCGGTCCGTATCATCAGGAAAAGCGCTAAGTGCATCAGCCAGTGCAAGCGCATTGGCGGCAGCTTTTGAGGTGCTCGCTGCCGTATGTGGCCGTGGTATAGAGGCGGCATCGCCAAGCAGGATTGTCCTGCCCTTCACCATCTTTTCAACGGCCAGATCGCGGATCGCCTGAGCAAAGGGCTCTCTTGTAGCCTTAACGATGTCGCGAAATCCGGGTGGGAGAAAAGCGACTGCCTCATCACGCAGATGCGCTTTCCAGGAATCTTTTAGCAATCCCTCCGGCACAGAGTAACTGCGCGATATGCCATCGCTGCCCGTCATGATCGCTTCACGCTGGAGGTCGCTAACTACCCTGTACCAGACCCAGTTATAGAGGCGATGGCCTGGTCGAAGATCGCTATTCTCTCCGGGAACAAGGTAGCCCAGGATGTGCGATCCCGTGTTATTTGCGAACGCAAAATCGCCGTGAAGCGACGTTCTGGCGAGCTCAGGCATGTCAGTTTCTGGCACCAGCCCGCGCCATGCAATATATCCGGCATACTCAGGGACATCATCCCAAAGCAGTTTTCTCACCTGAGAGCCGCTGCCGTCTGCGCCAATCAGCAAATCACCTGTCTGTTCCGAACCGTCCTCGAACAAAGCGGTGACACGGTCACTTTCGGGAAAACGGATATCCTTGAGTACCTGATTTTTGTGATAGCGGTCGTCATCTACCGTTGAGCGCATCAGCGAATAGATGCGTGACCATGAAGTTTGCACCTGAGGCGCATCCAGAGCATGCTCAACGGAACCGTCAGGACGGTAAAATATTCGGCGCGCTGAGCGCACGCCAAGATTATTCCAGTCCTGCTCAATACCACTTCGCCTGATTAATTCAACAACCTCGGGCTGCAATACAATACCGCCCCCCCTGCTATCGAGATCCCGGGGTGAGCGTTCAAAAATATCCACATCCCATCCCGCCTGCTGCAGCATGGCTCCTGCGAAAAGCCCGCCTAATGAACCTCCGACAATCAGCGCCCGTTTTTTTGAATGCACCTTAATGCTCATCGCATTCTCCTTTTCCATGATGGTAAGCACCCATAATGTGTTGATAAAGTAAATCCGCCCCAACAGCACCAGATACGCGTGTGCCGGCTATATCAAAAAATGGAACGCTGTTAATACCGTCCAGACGCGCGCGGGCTTCCTGCTGCCTCAAGTTCTCTACGCCTGAATGACCACTCAGAAATTTGAGAACGTCCTCCCGGTTCATGCCGCACTCTTCAGCTAACCCGCTCAGGATATGAACGTTGCCAATATCCAGACCTTCTTCGAAATAGGCCTGAAAAATACGCTTTACCAGCCGTGTTTTCTCTACACCCGGGGCAGCAAGCGATATCAGCCGGTGTGAGGCAAAGGTATTAGGCACCCGTTGAATTGCCGAATAGTTAAAAATCACGTTGTCGGCGCGGCCCGCATCAACCGTATGCTGATCGAGCCGGAGGGAGTATTCCCAGCTGCCAAATTTGGTGCTGCGGTACGTTCTTCTGTCTACACCCTCTGCTGGCATATCGGGATTGAGTTCAAAGGGCTTCCAGTCAACATCAACAACCACTCCGGACGGCAGCATACGCAGTACCTTCTCCAGACGCGCCTCCGCAATGCGGCACCAGGGACAAATAAAATCAGACGTAACAGAAATGGATATTTTCATCTTTCACCTCTCAGTGCGGAGAACATTAGCATTGTTAATGATTGGTGATAATGTGGTTAAATTGAATATCAGCTTTGCAACCGACGCAACAATAGAACAGAAGGTATACCAGAATGGACATGCTGGCATCGCTCCACGCCTTTATCACACTGGTTGAAGAAGGAGGGTTCGCCGCAGCTGGCAGGAAACTGTCGCTGGCCACTTCATCCGTCACCCGGCAGGTTGACAGCCTGGAAACACAGCTGGGTACGCGGCTACTGACCCGCACCACGCGTCACGTTACATTGACCACGGCAGGACAAACCTATTACGAACATACGGTAAGGATCATTCACGACCTTGAATACGCAAATCAGGAAGTGCGCGACCGGGGAGGAGAGCCCCGCGGCATCTTACGCATCAGCCTGCCCGTCTCCTTTGCCAGGCTGCACGTTGCGCCGCTGCTCGCCCTTTTCTCTCGCCGCTATCCGCTAATTTTTCTCGACCTGACGCTCACGGATGAAGTTGTCGATTTGGTGGAAAAGCGCCTGGATTTGTCTGTCCGACTGGGGAATATCGAATCCCCCAATCTGATAGCCCGAAGGTTGCGTCCGCAGCAACGCTGCGTTTGTGCCAGCCCTGAGTATCTACAAATACAGGGGACGCCAGAAACGCCCGGGGATCTTAAAGAGCATAACTGCCTGCTGTTTTCCTACTCTTCCGGTAAAACGAGATGGTATTTCGATGGTGCAACACGCGCTGCGGTTGATGTGAAAGGTACGCTGAAATGCAACAATGCAGAAATATTGCGGGAAGCGGTACTGAACGGCTACGGGATTGCGCTACTGCCCGACTGGCTGATTGAAAAGGACCTGAGCAGCGGCAGGCTGGTACAACTCCTCTCCCCGTGGCGTGCGGAGGTCAGTGACGGCGACAATAACTCAGGGATATATGCCGTTTACCATCCAACCCATCGCGATACCCGTAAAGTAAAAATCTTTGTGGATTTCCTCAAGGAGCACCTCAACCCGGAGGCGGAAGAGGCGTAATCCTGCCGGAGAAGAATCTGGCCATCGAGTATTGCACAGGAAGCAATACGCCTTTGCAGAGGCGGACGATTCTTTTGACGCAGTAGATACCTTATGTTTATGCATACGCAAACGGCACCGGTGCCGTTCCCGCATTATCTCCACTTTTACAGGAGGCGTTGTGAGAAAAAATCTGATTGCCGAGTTAACCGTTCCGCAGGAAATACTGTCAGAGATAACCCCGCTGTTAAATAACCTTGCCATTAAAAGCCCCGGTGAGACCGGCTGCATTCGCTATGATGTATTCAGAAAGCAGGAGACCATCGTTATCATCGAGACGTGGGCAGATGCTGCTGCTCTTGAAGTGCACAAAGCCCAGCCGCATTTTACCGACGTCGTGCAATTTATTGACGATCGCGCGCTTACGCTGACCGTTACTGAACTATTTCCTTTATGAGCAGGCATGAAGAAGCCAGCGTTAATGCGCGCTTCTGACGCCGTAATCCGGAGTGATTAAATGGCAAATCCAAAACTGTTTACCCCCTTACGCATCCGCAATCTCGAACTTGAAAACCGCATTGTTATCGCCCCTATGTGCCAGTACTCCGCTGAAGATGGCTGTATGACCGACTGGCACAGCCTGCACCTGGGACATCTGGCGCTGTCGGGCGCGGGTCTTCTCACCATTGAGGCAGCCGCCGTTTCCCCTGAAGGGCGCATCACCTTTGCCGATGTCGGGCTTTACGATGACAAAACCGAACAAGCTATGGCCGGGGTGCTGAAAACCATTCGTAAATGGTCAGATATTCCCGTGGGTATTCAGCTCGCTCACGCCGGCAGAAAAGCATCAACCTATAAGCCCTGGGATAAGCAGGGCCAGATCCCTCCTGACCAACAAGGTGGATGGCAGACGGTAGCCCCTTCGGCGATGCCCTACAGCGACGGTTATACAATCCCCTTAGCCCTCGAAAGCCATGATTTAGCTAAAATCCGCGACCAGTTTGCGCAAGCAGCAAAGCGTGCTGCCAGAATTGGCATCGACCTTATTCAGATCCACGCCGCGCACGGCTATCTGCTGCATCAATTCTTGTCCCCGCTGACCAACCAGCGCACGGATAATTACGGCGGTTCGCTGGAAAACAGAGCCCGCTTTCCGCTGGAAGTTGTTGATGCCGTGCGGGAAGCATTTCCTGCGGATAAAGCCATCAGCGTGCGGATTTCCGCCACGGACTGGGTCGAGGGTGGCTTTAACCTTGAGGAAGCCGTCGCATTCTCCAAAATGCTGGAGGCGCGCGGTGTTGATGTTATCCACGTTTCCAGCGGCGGGCTGCATCCCGATCAGAAAATTGGAGTTTATCCTGGTTACCAGGTTCCGCTGGCCAGGGCGGTTAAAAATGCGGTGAACATCCCGGTGGTGGCCGTCGGTTTGATCACCGAGCCGGAACATGCGGAAGCTATCGTCGCGAGCGGCGATGCGGATTTTGTCGCCATTGCCCGCGGCGCGCTGTACAACCCAAGATGGCCGTGGCATGCGGCGGCGACGCTTGGTGCCCAGGTAAGCGCACCGAATCAGTATTTGCGCTGCCAGCCGCATACGCTGAAAAATTTGTTTAAGAGCTGAGAAAATGCGCGGTGTTATGGCTGACATCGCGCATTTATGAATGAATAATGTCGGGTACTTACCAGGAACGACACTTTTAACTCTCTTCACCATCAGAAATTAAGGTCTCAGGCAAAAACCGGACTTCCGCAACTTCCCCGCCCGGCCTGATATTAGTACTTCCGTCCCACTGCATTGCAATGCCCTCCTTCCCCGCTTGATGGCTTCCGCACTCTAAGCGCATAAGCGAAGCCTGCCACCGCTGTTCAGCGGGCAATCAGTTCTCATCCCTTCATTCCAGACCAGAAATTGGTTAGAAAATTTCACTAAAAATAAAAATAAAACACCGATCCCGATCGCGTATTGGAAATATGTATTTTTTAAAAACGAAACGTGATCGACGTCTGATTTTAATTACTTGTAAAACATGAATATACGTTTGTTAAAATGATGAATCAAAAAGGATTTCTGCACACAAGAAAAAGGAAACAAAAATACCAGCCTAGAGGTATTCGAAATACCAAAGCAAAAGTGCGACGTACTCTGCCTCATTGTTATATGAGCCATCGCATCCCTAAGCCTGATCATCCTGGGCTATGACGCCTCGGCCATCACAGGTGTCATCGGCCCACTCACTGAACATTTATCGCTAACGCCTGCAAAAAGGGGTTGGCTAGTTTCAAACCCTATTCTGGGGTGCATCGCCGGAGCCCGGAGCGTTTTCTTCCGAAAACTAAAGGCGTCTCACCAGAGCGTATTGATCCGCTTACGCTCACCAAATCTCGTCGTTTTGCTCACGTACAGCGGGCGCGTGTAATACCAGAATCCGTTTCACACAAATAACCAACGATCTCAGCTATTGAACGTTAAGGATATAAATATGTCGACTTACTCACTGTCAGTATGCGCTGAAATGGTTTTCCTCGACCTGCCATTCATTGAACGTGTTAAACGTATTGATGCTATGGGTTTCGGCGTTGAGATTTGGGACTGGACCCCAAAAGATATAGACGCACTGGCAAAAACCGGCGCACGCTTTACCTCTATGACCGGCTATATCTCAGGTAATCTGACCGACGAGAAAGGGATTGATAATCTGCTTTCCAGCGCCAGTTTGTCACTTGAAGTCGCCCGTAAACTCGATTGTCCGTCTCTCAACCTGCACGGTACCGGGCTGGACAATCGCGGTTTACCTGTAAAACCTGTTGAAATTGTAACCGGTGAAATGTGGCTAAAGGCGAGGAATACGCTTGCCGATCTCGCTGTAATGGGTGAGAAGTCAGGGAGAGTTTTTACGCTGGAGAACCTGAACACGGCTGTTGACCATCCGGGAACACCTTTTGCGAAAGCGGCGGAAACGATGGCTTTGGTGTGCGCAGTAAACAGCCCATATATGAAAATGAATCTGGATATTTATCATGCCCAAATTGGTGAGGGTAACCTGACTGAGCTGATCCGCAAATGCAATAAACATATTGGGGAAATTCAGGTTGCTGATGTACCAGGGCGTCAAGAGCCGGGGACCGGTGAAATTAACTATAGGGCTGTGGCTCGCGCACTGAAGGAAATTAACTACAAAGGCGTGGTCGCCCTTGAAGCCTGGGCATCAGGTGATTCTGTTGTTGCGCTAGAAGCATTTCGTGACGCCTTTATATTCTGAATAATTCGAACAGAATTCCGACTCCCCGGTGCCGGCACACCCCCTCCGCTCGCATTCCGCCATTTATCACTTATGCTTTACTACGCCGCGCTGTCGGCCCCTCCGAAAAGAGCGCGGCGCCGAATCCTACAAGGAGCCGCCTTTTTGATGTTATGGAATGTTCTCATCACCCTGTTCACCGTCCTGGCGATGGAGCTGGTCGCCAACCTCGCACATCGCTACATCATGCACGGCTTCGGCTGGGGCTGGCACCGCTCGCACCACGAGGCGAGACGCGGCTGGTTCGAGCTTAACGATCTGTACGCGGTGGTGTTTGCCCTGCTGGCGATAGTGCTGATTGCCGCAGGCAGCGCCGGGGCGTGGCCCCTGCAGTGGGTGGGTGCCGGGATGACAATCTACGGCGCTATCTACTTTATTTTTCACGACGGGCTGGTGCACCAGCGCTGGCCGTTTCGCTACGTGCCGCGCCGGGGCTATTTACAGCGTCTCTATCTCGCGCACCGCCTGCATCATGCCGTGCACGGAAAAGAAGGGGCGGTATCGTTCGGCTTTCTGTACGCCCCGGCAGTTGCCAGGCTGCAGCAGACGCTGCGGGAGCGCCTGCGCCGCGCGCGCCGTGAACGCTAAACCTGCGGGCGCTGCCACAGCGCCGGATTACGCGCAGCCGATGAACCAATGCGTGAACCCAGCGCGCTGGCCGCACCTTTCACCAGCAGCCCCAGCTTCTCCATCCGGGTTGTGCCCTGCCGCCGGTCCCAGGCCCGCGGCCCGGCGGTGGCGACATTAAGCCCAATCTGACGGTAGACGCCGTGGGCGGTGCCGATAGCCCAGGCCGAGCGCAGCGGCAAACTCTCCAGTCCGCCGTGAGCGGAGGCGTAATAGGGTTCGGCGGCCTGTACCAGCCGCTGCGCCACCTGGGCCAGCGCCCGCCTGTTGGCAGGATCCGTCAGCCTGTCCGGGGAGATCCCGCTCTCGTCCAGCCACTCACGGGGCAGATAGCAGCGCCCCGCGTGCGCATCCTCCACGATATCCCGGGCGATATTGGTCATCTGAAACGCCAGCCCTAAATCGCAGGCCCGATCCAGCGCGGCCTCGTCGCGCACGCCCATCACCCGCGCCATCATTAACCCCACCACGCCCGCAACGTGATAGCAGTACTGCAGCGTATCGTCGAAGGTATCGTAACGCGCGCCGCGCGCGTCCATAGCGAATCCTTCCAGATGCGCCAGCGCCAGCCCCGGGCCGATATCGTGGCGCAGGGCAACGTCCTGGAAGGCAGCGAATGCCGGCTCCTCTACCGGCTCGCCGGCGCAGGCGCGCAGCGTACTTTCCTTAAGCCGGGCCAGCCGCCGGGCGGCCTCTTCCGCGGACGGCGGCGCGGCGTCAAATCCCAGCGTCTGCCCGTCGATGATGTCATCGCAGTGGCGGCACCAGGCGTAGAGCATCAGCACGCTGCGCCGGGTTGCCGAATCGAACAGTGAAGAGGCCGCGGCAAAACTCTTCGAGCCCACGGCAATCGTCTCCGCCGCATAGTCCATCAGCGGTTCGCTCATCGGGCCAGGTCCTCCAGCATCAGTCCCGCCGTCGCTTTGGCAGAGCCTATAACACCGGGGATCCCCGCTCCCGGATGGGTTCCGGCACCCACCAGATACAGGTTGGCGATCTGCGCGTCGCGGTTGTGCGGCCGAAACCACGCGCTCTGGCGCAGCGTCGGTTCGAGAGAAAACGCCGAGCCCTGCCAGGCCCCCAGCCGATCGCGAAAATCAAACGGCGTAAACATGCGGTGGGTCACCAGCTGGCTGCGCAGTCCTGGCATGTAGCGCTGCTCCAGATAGTCGAAAATCCGCTCCCGCAGCCGCGGGCCCTCAATCGCCCAGTCAAGATCGGCGGTGCCCAGATGCGGCACCGGGGCCAGCACGTAATAGCTGCCGCAGCCCGGCGGCGCGAGAGAGGGATCGGTGACGCAGGGGGCGTGCAGATACAGCGAAAAATCCTCCGACAGCGTAGCGCCGTGAAAGATCTCCTCGATCAGCGCCTTGTAACGTGGCCCGAAACAGACGGTATGGTGTGCCAGCTGCGCGTGATGGTGATTGAGTCCGAAATAGAGCACAAACAGCGAGTTGCTCATCCGCTTGCGTTTGAGCCCGGCGGCACGGGTTTTACCGACCGGATGATGTCCAAGCAGCTTTTCATAGGTGTGTACCACGTCGGCATTGGAGGCAACAGCCGCGACCGGGATCCGCTCCGCGTCGCCAATCTTCACCGCGCTGACCCGGTTACCTTCCGTCTCCAGCCCGGTGACCCTGGCATTAAGCCGGATTTCGCCCCCCAGATCCTGAAACAGCCTGACCAGCCCCTCTACCAGCGCCCCGGTACCGCCGCGGGCAAACCAGACGCCCCACTCTCTTTCCAGAGCGTGGATCAGCGTATACACCGAGGAGGTGGCAAACGGATTGCCGCCCACCAGTAGCGTGTGAAACGAAAACGCCTGCCGCAGCCGCTCGTCCTGAATAAAACGCGATACGGTGTTGTACACGCTGCGCCACGCCTGCAGCCGCGCCAGCTGCGGTCCGGCGCGCAGCATATCCCGAAAGGACAAAAACGGCACCGTCCCCAGCTTTAAATAGCCTTCGTTAAATACTTCACGGGAATAGGCGTGAAAGCGGCGATAGCCCTCAACGTCTGCCGGATTGAACGCGGCGATCTGCCGCTCCAGATCGCCGCTTTCGTTGGCGTAATCAAACACGTCTCCGCTCTCCCAGCACAGGCGATAAAATGGCGTCACCGGCAGCAGATCTACATAGTCGGCCATCCGCCGACCGGCCAGCGTAAACAGCGCCTCGATAGCGGTGGGATCGGTAATTACCGTAGGCCCCGCGTCGAAGGTGAACCCCCGATCCTGATACACGTAGGCCCGGCCGCCCGGCTTGTCGAGCTGCTCCAGCAGCAGAACCGGAATTCCCTGCGCCTGCAGGCGGATAGCGAGCGCTAAACCGCCGAAACCGGCGCCAATGACTACAGTTTTATCCATTATTGTGTGCTCTTAGTCGGGGCGTACATTTCAGAATGGCGAGGAGAGCTTCCCCCACCGGGACCGGCGGTTTGCCGATCAGGACTCTTGCCCGATCGGCAACCGTAAGCCGGCCCGCGTAAAAACGGGCAATCAGCCCATCGTCGAGCTGATAAAAGCGGCGCATTACCGTCCAGCGCCGCGCCGGAGGCCCGGCAAGGAACAGCATCCGGTTCAGCACCCGGAAAAAGCGCTGACGGCGCCAGCGGGTCAGCGCAAACTGGCGAATAGCGTTAAACAGCGCCGGGGCGCGCAGATCCGGCTGGGCGGCAACGATCTCCGCCAGCGCCGCCGCATCCGGCAGCGAGTAGCCGGTGGTCGCGTGATACAGGCCGGCGCGCAGGCCGCTGCACGGCTGGCCGTCGCGCTGTCGCCAGAACCGATCGATGCGCCCCGCCAGGGTAATCGGCAGCACGCCCTGCTCTTCGCGCAGCATTTCGTCGAGGATCCAGCCCTGCCGCGCGGCGTAATCGCGGATGTGCGTCCGCGCCCGGGCGGCATCCGGCCCGCTGTCGTCAACGTAGTGGGTATCCTCAATCAGCAGCCGGGTGGCGGAGAGCGGCAGCGTATACACAAAACGGTAGCCGTTCCCCTGCGCCACGTCGGCATCCATCAATATTGGCCGGGTCAGGCCGTGCGGCGCGCGCAACGTCCACTCCTGGCCGAGAAACGCCTGCGAGCCGGTGATCACTGCCGGTTCCGGCCGGTAGCCGCGCCCGTCGATCACCGCCCCCGCCGTCAGGCATGAGCCATCAGCCAGCGTGACCAAGGTCGGCGACAGCGAAGCTATCGGTACGTTTACCCGCAGGTTTTCCCCCAGCGCAGCGCGCATGACTTGCGCAAATTGTTCGGAGGTAATGCTGTAGTACGGCCTCTCCAGCCCCCGCACCAGCTGCGGAAAGCGCACGTCGTAGCCCTGCCAGCGGTGCGAAACCAGCGGCGCAAGCCAGCGGTGCTGCTCAGGCGTCAGATCGTCGTGATGAAAAGACCAGGTGTGGTTGCCGCCCGGCGCGTCCTGCGCCTCCAGCATAAGCACGCGCAGTTTGGGACGCCGCTCGCGCAGGCGCAGTGCGATAAGTCCGTTCGCCAGCCCGCCACCCGCTAAAATAAGATCCCACTGTTCAGCTGCCATAGTACTCCGCAATCACCGGACGCCGGGTATTCAGCGCCCGCACTACTATCTCTGCCGCCCGCGACGCGCCGCCGGCGCAGGCAAGCTGGCGCTGCAGCTCCCGCTGGCAGCCCCTGTAGCGATCGTGAGTCAACAGCGCATCAAGATGGGACGCCAGCGCCCCCGGGGTGGCAAAGCGCGAGGCCCGCCGCCCGATGCCGCGATACACCACCCGGGCGGCAACGCCGGGCTGGTCGAATCCCAGCGGAATGGTCAGCACCGGTGTTCCGGCGGCGATGGCATCCATCACGGTATTCAGACCGCCGTGGGTAATGGCAACGCTCGCCTGGCGCAGCGCCGCCGGCTGGCAGGTAAAATCCACGATCTCCACGTCCGGCAGCCGCAGCTTCGCCACCTGCCGGGCGCTGAGCCCGCCGCAGTGGGCGATCAGCAGGCGTGCGCCTGCCCGGCGGCTGGCGCGGACGATGGTGCGAAACAGCGAATAGCGGTGACCCTGCAGCGTGCCGAGCGAGGCAAAAATCAGCGGTTTCCCGCTGCCGGAAGTCGCGACGGATTGCGTCATGCCGCCGCGCAGCGGGCCCACTGCATGAAAGCAGGCCGGCAGCGTCCGTGGAAAATCAAACCCGGTAATGGTCTGGCCAATCTGCGCCAGCGGCGACAGGCACTGGTGCAGACCGTCCCGGGGGGAGAGCCCGAACGCCGCAGCGTGACGGGCAATAACCCGGCGCGGGCGGCGCATCAGCCAGTCGTACACTTCGGTACTGGAGGCATACAGCTTCCGGCTTTTATCATCGGTGGCGTAGCCAAACGGCATCACCGGCAGCGGGATCCCCGCTTCGCGGTTCACCGGCAGCGCGCAGGCCACCGAGACAAAACCGAGATCCAGCGCCTCGGCAACCAGCCCGCCCGCAGCCTCCATCTGATCGGCAATCACCCCGTCAACGCCCGCCTGCTCCAGCGCGGCGGGAAGCAGGCGACACAGCATGTCCGTATTGGCAGCCAGCGCATCAATCAGCCTCATCAGGCCGACGCCCGAGACGTGGGAAAATAGCCCGGCATCCGGAGCTGGCCCGCCCACGGCGACAAACCCGATGCGCGGATCGGTCAGCAGGCTCCGCGCTTCCGGCCGCTGGAAGAACGTCACCCGGTGGCCGCGCGCCAGCAGCGCCTGGGCCAGAGACTCAAGGGCGCGAAAGTGGCTGAACAGGGGCGGTGCGATAACCGCGAAATGGCTCATAGTGTCACGACGCGCGGGGCCTGGTGCAGAATGCCATCGGCATAAACGGCATTACGCTGAATTGGCCGCATCATCGCGCCTCCGACAAGGAGTACGGCCCCTGCTGGCCAATGAAAACGGCATATTTGTTAAACCAGGCATGTATAAACCGCTGGGTTGCGCGCCCGGCAGTGCAGGCGTTGAGAAGATGGCTGTCGGCGCGGCGCATGTGCTGGCACAGGCGATGGTAAGCCACCTCGGCCCCGAGCGCGGCCACCAGCGTGACGCGCTTTTTATCGCGATCCTGGTGGGCATCTTTGCCGGTATGGCTCAGCCCGTCCGCCAGATCGTCCATCAGCTGAAACGCCTGGCCCATCTCCCGCGCCAGGCTGCGCAGGTGTTCGCGAGCCAGCGGCTGGGCGCCTGCGGCAATAGCCGCTATCTGCAGCACGGCGTCAAACAGGCTGCTGGTCTTTAATTCGTTCGTCAGCATGATGGCCTCCACGTCGCCGCTGTTGTGCGACGCGGAGAGATCGAGAAACTGGCCCTGCGCCAGCCCGAGATGGCCAATGGCGACGGAGAGCGCCGCGCTGGCCTGGGACTTCACCTCCGGAGCCAGATCCGGCGCGCGGGCGATGACGCCAAAAGCCTGGCTGAGCAGCGAGACGGCGGCAAGCATGGCGACATTCTCGCCGTACTGGCAGTGGATTGTCGGCCTGCCCCGGCGCTGCATGGCGTTATCCATGCTCGGCATATCGTCGAGCACCAGCGATGCCGCGTGGATCATTTCCACGGCACAGGCCAGATCGACAACTCCGGAGCGGTCAATATCGCAGCCCATATCCCGGGCCGCCAGCAGCAGCAGCAGCGGACGCATCCGCTTGCCGGCCGCCAGCGTGGCATCGCGCATGGCGGCATACACCGCACCGTGCAGCTCGCAGGGCGGCAAAAGCTGCTGCAGTCGTTTTTCCAGCGCGTCACAGAGGTGAGCTACATCATCTTCATGGCTGACGTTCATCGGGGCTTTCTCACTGTTTTACGCTGTTGTCTCTGTGTGCGGGCCCGGAAAAGCCCTCTGACAGAAGAGGTTAAAAAAAGCGTAGCGTATTATTGAGAAAGTTTGCGTCCGCCAGCGCGAGAAAAACCGCAATTGCAGCGTGTTAACCGTTGATCTCAGACATAACCCTGGCGATAGAGGGCACGATATGGCCCCGGCCGCCGCCGACATCGGCTATCCTTGCTGCTGTCTTACGGATTTCCAAAAGCATCCGGATCCCCGCCGGGGTCGCCGCGCAGTGCGGCAGATGCCGCCCCGGGCCGGTTTGCGCCAAAAAGGAGCAATGATGTCGAAAAAAATAGCAGATCTCCCCCCGGATGCCGTAACGGCCAAAGAAGCCGTCGTGGTGCGCGGCGCCCGGGAGAATAATCTGAAAGACGTGGATGTCTCTATTCCGCGCAACGCGCTGGTGGTTTTTTCCGGCGTGTCCGGTTCGGGCAAATCCTCGCTGGCCTTCGGTACTATCTATGCGGAGGCCCAGCGGCGCTACTTTGAATCGGTAGCGCCCTACGCCCGGCGCCTGATCGATCAGGCAGGGGTTCCCGATGTGGACGCCATTGACGGCCTGCCACCCGCGGTGGCGCTTCAGCAGCAGCGCGGCACCGGCAATGCGCGCTCGTCGGTGGGCAGCGTCACCACGCTGTCGAACCTGGTGCGGATGATGTACTCCCGCGCCGGGGCGTATCCGCCCGACCAGCCGATGCTGTACGCCGAAGACTTCTCCCCCAATACGCCGCAGGGCGCCTGCCCGACCTGTCACGGGCTGGGGCATATTTACGATGTTACCGAAGCGCTGATGGTGCCGGATCCCACTCTGACCATCCGCGAAAAAGCCATTGCCTCGTGGCCGCCCGCCTGGCACGGCCAGAACCTGCGCGATATTCTGGTGACGCTCGGCTACGACATTGATATTCCGTGGCGGGATTTGCCCCAAAAGCAGCGGGACTGGATCCTCTACACTGAAGAAACGCCGACGGTGCCGGTCTATCCGGGACTGAGTCCGCAGGAAACCCGCGAGGCGCTCGATAAGAAGCTGACGCCGGGCTACATGGGCACCTATACCGGCGCCCGCCGCTACGTGCTGCACACCTTTGCCAGCACCCAGAGCGCCAACATGAAAAAGCGTGTCTCCCGCTATATGGAAGGCCGCCTGTGCCCTGACTGCCACGGAAAAAGACTCAAAGCGGAGTCGCTCTCCGTCACCTTTGCCGGCGTGGATATCGGCGAGTTTGCCCGGCTCTCTCTCGACCAGCTGGCCGCCCTGCTGCTGCCCCTTACCCACGGGGACTTCAGCGCCCACGGCGGCGGCGAAACGGTGGATCATCAGGTTACCGCCCGGGATCGTCGCGATCGCACAGAGGCGGGAGAGCCCGACCACGCCAGCGCCCCGGACGTGCGCCGTACTCCCGCGCTCTCCGCCGAAAAGCAGCTTGCGGCCCGGCGTCTGGCCACGGCGGTGATGGACAAGCTCGTACAGTTGCAAAAGCTGGGGCTCGGCTACCTGACGCTGGAGCGCGCCGCGCCGACGCTCTCCGCCGGTGAATACCAGCGCCTGCGGCTGGCGACCCAGCTCAGCGCCATGCTGTTCGGCGTGGTCTACGTGCTGGATGAGCCTTCGGCGGGCCTGCATCCCGCGGACAGCCACGCGCTCTATGACGCGCTGGAGAAGCTGCGGGACGCGGGTAACTCGGTTTTCGTGGTAGAGCACGACCTGGATCTGATGCGCCGTGCCGAGTGGCTGGTTGATGTCGGCCCCCAGGCTGGCGAGCGCGGTGGGCACGTGGTTTACAGCGGTCTGCCGGACGGGCTCAAGGGGATAGAGGATTCGCAAACGGCGCGCTACCTGTTTAATCAGGTTCCGCCCCCGGCGTCGCGGCGGCGCAGGCCCGCAGGCTGGCTGCAGCTGCGGGACATTCGCCGCCACAATCTGCAGGGCGTGGATGCCGATATTCCGCTGCAGGTTCTTACCGCGGTAACCGGCATCTCGGGCTCCGGGAAATCGAGCCTGATAGCCCAGGCCCTGCCGGAGCTGGTGCAGGCCTTGCTGGGCCGCGAGCCCGAGCCTGCCGACAGCGACGGCGACGCGCCGGACTTCAGCGAGAAAACCGGCGGTACTCTCGGCGGTGATACCGACGCGGTGCGGCGGCTGGTGCAGGTTGACCAGAAGCCCATCGGCAGGACGCCGCGCTCTAACCTGGCAACCTATACCGGGCTGTTCGATCACATCCGCAAGCTGTTCGCCGCTGCGCCCGAGTCGAAGCGGCGCGGCTACGACGCCGGGCAGTTCTCCTTCAACGTGGCGAAAGGCCGCTGCGAGACCTGCGAAGGGGAAGGTTTTGTCAGCGTCGAACTGCTGTTTATGCCGAGCGTGTACGCGCCCTGCCCGACCTGCCACGGCGCGCGCTACAACGCGCAGACCCTGGAGGTGCGCTGGCGGGACCGCAATATTGCCGAAGTGCTACACATGACGGTGGATGAAGCCGGCGATTTCTTTGCCGATGTGGAGCCGGTGGCGCGTCCCCTGCGGCTGCTGGCGGATATCGGTCTCGGTTATCTGCGCCTGGGGCAACCGGCGACGGAACTCTCCGGCGGCGAGGCTCAGCGGATCAAGCTGGCGACCGAGCTGCAGCGCAGCCAGCGCGGGCACACGCTGTACATTCTTGACGAGCCCACCACCGGCCTGCACGCCGCGGATGCGGACCGGCTGATGGTTCAGCTCCAGCGGCTGGTCGATGCCGGCAATACCGCGGTCATTATCGAGCACGACATGCGCGCGGTGGTGCAGGCAGACTGGGTGATTGATATCGGACCCGGCGCGGGCCACGAAGGCGGTCGCCTGGTGGTCGCGGGCGAGCCGGAAGCGATCGCGCAGCACGCAGAGAGCCGAACCGCGCCGTTTATTGCCGGAGTGCTCGTCCTGCGCTAGCTGCGACTACCGTCCGACGTCGGGTTCCGCGCCGCGAAAGCCGCGGCGCGGGACGGGCGCGGCGGCCTCTTCCAGCAGCGAAATCCGCGATGTCTCCCTCAGTGACAGCCCGCCCGCCAGGGCCAGCAGCGCCACCGCCGCCAGATAAAACGCCGGCGCGCTGCTGCTGCCCGTGGCGCTAATAAGCCAGGTGGCCATCAGCGGCGCCGTGCCGCCAAATACCGTGTAGGCAACGTTGTAAGTGATGGCCGAAGCGGTATAGCGGGCGCGGGTGGGAAAGGTTTCCGACAGCAGCGCCGCAGTAACCACGCCGGAGAGCACCGCCC
>NZ_CAJYMB010000078.1 GCF_913775985.1 uncultured Pluralibacter sp.
CCGATCCGCCGCAGCTGTTCAATCTGGCCGACGATCCCGACGAGCGGCACAACCTGGCGGACGATCCCGCCTGCGCCGGGGCGCTGGCGGCGCTGGCGGCCATTGCCGCAGAACGCTGGGATCTGGAGCGTTACGACGCCGATGTGCGGGCCAGCCAGCTGCGCAGGCTGGTGGTTTACCAGGCGTTACGCAATGGCGGCTACTATCCCTGGGATTACCAGCCGCTGCAGAGGGCTTCCGAGCGCTATATGCGCAACCATATGGATTTAAACAATCTCGAACGTGATAAGCGCTATCCGCGCGGCAATGACTGACCGCGTGTTCCCGCCGGGCTGCATCCCGGCGGGTTTTCGCCCCGGCAGGCCCGCGCTTATCCCAGCGGCCCGCCGACGATAGTTTCCCGCATTCCGGCCAGCACCCGCTCGCCGGTCTCCTGATACAGTTCGTCGTACCACGCCCGGGTCTGCTGCATATCCACGCCGTGGGTGACGTCGCAGCGGCGGCGGGCCTTCAGTACCAGATCCTCCACCCGCGCCGCGCGGCGCGCCTGATAGCGCAGCAGCGCATCTTCAATGCCCAGCGAATGGGACTGCAGCGTCATGGCCAGCACCACCGCATCCTCCATTGCCGCACAGCCGCCCTGACCGATATCCGGCGTAGTACTGTGCCCGGCGTCGCCCAGCAGGGCCACCCGGCCGCGCACCAGCGTGTCGAACGGATCGATATCGTGAATTTCGATGCGGTTGGTGGTCTGCGGGTCGAGGCGGGCGATCAGCGTCTGCACCGGTTCCGCCCAGCCCTGAAAATAGCGCTGCAGATCGGCGCGAACGGTGGTGCGGTCTTCCGCCAGCCCTTTCGGCAGCGGCACGTCAAAAAAGAAGTAAAAGCGGCCGCGGGATACCGGCATCAGCGATACCCGCTTGCCTTCGCCCACCCAGGTCGTCCACTGATTCGCCGGGGCAATCGCCTCGTCGATACTCACCAGTCCGTTCCAGTTGACGTAGCCCGCGTAGCGGCGCTCGGTGTCGCGGCCCAGCACCCAGGGACGCAGGGCCGAGTGGGTACCGTCGGCGGCGATCAGCAGGTCGGCCTCGGCAATGTCGCCGTCCTCAAAGTGCGCCCGCACGCCGTCGTTGAGGGATTCAACGCCGATGACCCGCTTGCCAAACTGCACCGAATCCCGCCCGCAGGCGTTAAGCAGCATCTCCTGCAGTTCGGCCCGCGCCACCGGGTAAGGACGCTCGCCGACGCTGTTGACCAGCGGATCGAGACTGAATCGGGTCATGGTGTGATTGTGCTGGTGGTCGCGGTAGGACATGTACTCCATCGCACCGCCCAGTGCCCGCAGTTCGGTTTTCATCCCGAGCCAGTTGAGGCACTTAACGCCGTTTGGCCAGAGGGAAATCGCAGCACCCACCGGCTTAATTTCCTTCACCGCTTCATAGACGCGGGTTTCAATGCCACACTGCCTGAGGGCAATGGCGGCTGTCAGCCCGCCGATGCCGCCGCCCGTTATAATTGCTTTCATGCTGCTCTCCTGTATTGCTGTACAAGGAGCTAGCAAGATGCGTACCAGCGTAAAAAGCGCCAGGCGCGGGGCTAAATGCCAGCAAATGCACCAAAGCAGTGCTTTTACTGCCTCATCAGGAGAAATTATGCACGTCGAAATACCGCAGGAGATCGAAGCTATCAAAGTCTCGGAAGAGATCGTGCTGTACGCCGCCAATGAATGTTTTGTTTCATCACTGTACCAGATGATTCTCAGGAACAGGGCGTGGCTGCAGCAGAACCTGGACTGGCCCCGGTTTGTGACCGGCGAGGTGGAAACCCGCAAAACCATGCTCAGCAACGTGATGCTGCACCAGCGCGGCTACGCGAAAATGTTCCTGATTTTCAGCGGCGGTGAAATAACGGGCGTGCTGTCGTTTAATTCCATCGAGCCGCAAAACAAAACCGGCTACATCGGCTACTGGATCGATGAAGCGCAGCAGGGCAAAGGGCTGCTGTCCGCCAGCCTGCAGGCATTTATGGACTATTACGCGCGCAAAGGTGAGGTGCGCCGCTTCGTGATCAAGTGCCGCACCGCTAACGCCGCCAGCAATGCGGTGGCGGTGCGCAACGGGTTCAGCCTGGAGGGCTGCCTGCGGCAGGCGGAGTTTCTCAACGGCGAGTTTCACGATCAGAATATTTACGGGCGAATTGTGGATTATTCAGCCTGATCCCGGCAGCGGCGTGCGCGTTATACGTTCCCTGCCGCCCATCACTCTGGGCCCGTGCAGGATTATTTGTTCGCCGCCAGACGCCTCAATGACCGCCTCGCCGCTGATGTCCACCTCCTGGCAGATCACCACGTCGCCGCCGAGCAGCGCGTCGCCGCTGATCCGCACGCGGTCGTCAAGCAGAAGAGGGCCACCGCGCAGCCGCGCATTTCCCATCACCGCCACGTGGTGCTTCAGCACGCAGTTGCCTTCCACCAGTGCATCCCCCGAGACCTGCGTGCTGTAGCGCAGGGTAGGGATCGCGTCGCTCTCATGACCGGCGACGATGCGCGCGCGTCCGAAGACTTTCGCACAGTCGCATACCCAGACATTATTCACTTCGTTGCCCTCAAGCCGGGCATAATCAAAAATTTCCGCCCGGTGCTCGATAAAGGCGTTATCCACCACCGCGTCGCCGTAAATCTGGGCCTGGTGCACGACCCGCGAGCGGCTGACCCGGGCGCGGCCGTAGATCTGCAGCGGCAGGCTGACATCTGCGGTCATGCCCGCAAGGGCAATAATGTCGCATTGATCCAGAATCTGCGCGTGGTCCGCCAGGCGGCAGGGGCCGCTAACGCGGGAATTCTGCACGGTGACGTTGTCACCTATCGCCGCGCCGTGGCTGATTACCGCGTCGTCTATCCACGCGCTGCCGCTAATCCGCGCGCCGCTGCTGATGAGGCAGGTTTGGGTTAACCGCGCATCGCCGTCCACCCGCGCGTCGTCAAATACCATGCTGTTGGTGTCGTAAATCCAGCAGTTTCCCGACTGGCTCAGGGCGCGCTCATCTTCAATCCAGCCCCCGGTGCTGCCGCGGCCCACGTCGGCAAAGTCCCGCAGGGCGACAATCTGGTACAACATCACTGTGCGTCGGATGCCGTCCTGCTGAAGGTGAAAGACGCGGGGGGCGTCACTGAGGCGGTATTTATCCATTAGGCTACTCTTCACCGGTGTTTAACATAAACGTAGCAAAGAATCTCAA
>NZ_CAJYMB010000079.1 GCF_913775985.1 uncultured Pluralibacter sp.
TAGCCGCGCTCCGTTATCTGACGGACGGCTTCTTCCTTAAATTCAGGGGTAAATCGTGGTGTGCCCATACGCTCCTCCTATGCTCAAACTATAGAGCAGGATCGTCTACCGGGGTGGGGTCAGTCCACATTGCTACGTTTTGCTTTTCTTGATTTTCTTTTGGGCACAGCCTTGGGTACAAACTCAAAAGGAATGCTTAAAAATTGCGCGTGCAGTTTGGATTGCTCTCCCGACAAAATCATTGCGGTTGAGCTTATGGGCCTTAAGAGACAGAGGATAGTATACCAACAGGTTTTTAAGAGCTCTCATGCACGTTCGCCTTACACGTCACTGCCTTGAGAAAATGAGTGTGACAGGCGGCAAGGCGTGGCCACTTTCCACCCCGTCAGGATAGCCTCCAATTATCTTATTATACCGCTTTATTTCAGAGCAAAAGTACAACGTCGGTGCTATCGGGGCGATAAAATAAATACCATCATCGATGTGATTTTTCGCGTAAGGGAAACTTTTTGATACTTTTTTGTGGACACGCGAAAAAATATTGGCGTAAAATCACGACTATCATTGACAGTGATAGGAAATGGTCGTGAAAAAATCTAAAATTGCAGATCTAATCGTTCAGCATGTTCCAAAACAACTCATCATGGCCCTTTCCGACGCGATTTACGCGGCGTCAAAGCGTTCTTTTGATTCTGCAAAAAAGAAAAGCCAAGGGCACAGAGCAACTGCGCTTGGCCTTGAACGCTATCTTAATTTGAATGAAACCATTCATGAAGTGTTCGAGGCGAATGGCTGTCACCCGGGGAAATTGTGTGGCAACCGTATTGTAGAAGGCCATAGCGGTATCTTCACCCTTGCTCGCGAAAGCTACAACGACAATCAGTGGAAGAAGCTTTTTCGTAGTAAACGTAAGCAAACGCTCATTGCTGAGAACGTATTTGTGGAAAAAGTGGTGCAACCGGATTTATTCTCCGATGGTTCTGATGTGCCAAAAGCTACACTGTTCGTAGTATGCCGTTTTTCCGGTTCGTTGCAGACCCAGCCTGAATCTCCTATGTCAATTGAGCTTGTTGTTCCAAGTTCTGATGGTAAGAGCTGGGTATTCCATGAGCCACTTGAACTTTTTTTAACCAGATATGATGTAGTTCCGTCCCAAGAAGATAATGCATTCCCTGGGCTCAAAAAGGGCATTATCAAAAAAGATGGAACCGAGGAAGATGATGTATGAGCCGAGGCATCGCTGAATTTCAACCGGATAGGCTAGTGCAAGTACTAGCCGCCCGGCGGCTTTCACAAACTCAATTAGCTACGATGGTGGGCGTATCACCAGCAACCATTAGCAAATGGCGTTCCGGTCAGCAGGCTCCAGAATCTGAGGCTTTAGAACGTCTGGCTACCGTCGTAAATGTTACTCCTGAATGGTTTACGCGTCCTCTGTTGCCGCGGATGTCAAAGCCCCTGTTCAGAAGTAATGCATCAGCTCATGTAGCAGCACGAGCAATGTTAGAAACGCGAATCCATTGGGCTAATGAATTGGTTACTAAGCTGACTGATTTTGTAGATCTGCCGGAGCTAAAATTACCGCACCGTAGTTTTAAAAATATCGATGAAATTAGTGATGCAGATATCGAAGATGCCGCTAATGAGTGCCGTGCCCTTTGGAATCTTGGTACAAAGGAAATACCGGACCTTGCTTTAGCCGCAGAGAGTAACGGTATTATCGTTGTCAGAGAGGAAACAGGTGTCGCGCAGATTGAAGGGCTTTCCGCTTGGAGTAATACTCTAAGTGTTCCTTTTGTTCTCCTCTCTTCCGATAAAGGTAATGCTTTTCGCAGCAGATTTGACCTTGCTCACGAAATTGGACATCTGATCCTTCACCGCTACGTTGGCAACGAGCTCGAAGCTGAACGTTATAAGCTGAAGGAGAGCCAGGCTCATAAATTTGCGGGGGCGCTGCTGCTTCCTGCCGAGACATTTGCCGAAGAAATTAGAACGCCGGTCACATTAGATAGCTTGCTTTTAATTAAACAACGCTACGGTATTTCTGTCGCGGCAAGCATCATGCGTTTGCATGTGCTGAATATTATTACGGAAGAAGAGAAGCAAAATCTTTATAAACGCCGTTCAGCACGTTGGGGAGTGAAATCAGAGCCGGGAGATGATTATCGTGAGCCTGAAAAACCACGTTTGTTAAAACGTACTATTGAATTGCTGGCGTCTTCTGGAATTATTTCAGTTGAACGGCTTGCTGCATTTGCGGGATTGTCTGCTATCGATGTCGAAATGATGGTTGGTTTACCCGAGGGCTATCTGACCGGCAAGAAGGCTGCTGTTGTGCATCTGGCAAAATTAAAATCGATGCTGGCTGAGCGGCGTGACGAGCAGGCTAACGAGCATAAAGGAGCTTTGGTACAATTTACGAGACCATCTAAGCGCTCTAATTCTTAATGTCCACGTAGCCATGCATGTTAAATGCATGGCTTTTTTTATAATAGAAACAATTATGGACGGATTAGTTACAAAGCTCGCCAAAGATCTGCGAAGTGTTTTTGAAGAAAACTTCGATTATTTTGATGAGTCGGGAGTGCCATTCTTCAGCATGTTTCCTGAGAATTGTTGCCAAGGTGCATCTGTATTTCTGGGGATGCTTCTTAGCCACTTTTTTACGCGCGATATCATAAAAGTGGTACATGGCTCTACTCGCAATAGGTTATATCATCATTTTTGGGTTGAGGTTGATTCAAAGATCTATGATCTTACCTTGGACCAATTCCATAAAAATATGGGGGATAAGTATACTGAGATAGAATTTCCAGCATATGGCGCAGATAAACATCCGCTAAGACAATACTTCTTCTATAAAGAAAAAATGAGTGCGGTTTTGGCTTTTTCAATCTTCGTACAAAAACATGCGAATCTGGAAGAGATACTACCTACATACCAATTTATTTGTAGAGAACTCGAGGTTATGGGATGGAAAATCTCATCCCCGGAATAAACTAAATACTTCCTGCGACATTTATCGATAAACGCTTTCAGATTGTGCTGTTCATAGTATATTACCTTCGCAGAAAACCGGAGCGGAGCCAGCAGTTGGCGATAACGGTGCGTATTGTTCCATTTACAAAGTGTCTTTTGGTTATCCGTAGCATCCCGCATACCTCGTATAGAGTTAGTAAATCATCATCTGTTTCACCGGTTTTATTCATGATGCTCATTGCTTTATGCTCGGAGGGAAATTTTATATTTCACCATCAATGGGCCTAAAAGGTTCGGATTTAATGAGTTCTCTTCGGACTTCGCGGGACAAATTGAAGGTACAAAAAAGCCCGCATGACTTACGCCATGCGGGCTTTCAGGACTTCATCGGATGACTCTGGTAATCACCGATGGAGAATTTTGGTGGAGCTGGCGGGAGTTGAACCCGCGTCCGAAATTCCTACATCCTCGGTACTACATGCTTAGTCAGTCTTTACATTCGCTGGCCAGCTGCGGACAGACACGCCACTGACAAACTAGCCTGATTAGTTTTAACGCTTCAACCCCAGGCAGGGCCTCCACGCGATCTCTTTTGGGTTTGACTTCTCTTTGATCCCCGTCTTAAGAGCGGAAGCTAGGGAGAGAAGGCTCAGAGCAGGTTATTAAGCTGCTAAAGCGTAGTTTTCGTCGTTTGCGACTATTTTTTGCGGCTTTTTACGAGGCCAACCGCCCCTCGGCATGCACCTTGGGTTTCGCAAATCCCGTCGAATCCAGAATCAGCCCCAATGTGTTTCAACAGTATAGCAGACCTTGAGAAGAAACTTCTACCGCTATCAAAGGGATATGCGGTCAGTAAATGCGCACTCGGCCTGCCGGCAGGGCATTAACGCCCCGCGTTCTTCATGATGCGTTCTTTATCGCGCGCCCACTCCTGCTGTTTCAGGTCGGAGCGCTTGTCGTGCTGCTTCTTACCTTTCGCCACGCCAATTTTGACTTTGCACCAGGCGTTCTTCCAGTAGAGGGAGAGCGCAACCACGGTGTAGCCGTCGCGGTTGATGCGGCCATAAAGGTTATCCAGCTCGCGCTGGTTGAGCAGCAGCTTGCGGGTGCGGGTAGGATCGCAGACATAGTGCGTGGAGGCGACCGCCAGCGGCGTGAAGTTAGCGCCGAACAGGTAGGCTTCTCCGTCTTTCAGAATGACGTAGCTGTCGCCGATGTTGGCTTTGCCAGCGCGCAGGGATTTGACTTCCCAGCCCTGCAGCGAGAGGCCAGCTTCGAACTCTTCTTCAATGAAGTATTCATGGCGGGCGCGTTTGTTCAGCGCGATGGTAGCAGATCCAGGTTTGTGGGGTTTTTTCTTGCTCATAATATCCTGAAGTCGTCTTTACAGTATCTTGCCTCAAGCTGTCCCGCGAGGCGCAATGGGCTATCTTAGCACGAGTTGCGGTGCGGCGTTTTTTTTCGCAGGGTATAAATGATATTATTTACGCCGTGTATATGACCGGAAATAGCCATGCCCCAGATTAGTCGTACAGCGCTGGTGCCCTTTAGCGCGGAACAAATGTACCAACTCGTCAACGACGTGAAATCCTATCCTGCTTTCCTGCCGGGCTGCACCGGCAGCCGGGTGCTGGATGCGGATGCGACGCAGATGACCGCCGCTGTGGATGTCTCGAAAGCCGGGATCAGCAAAACCTTTACCACGCGCAATACGCTGACCCGAAATCAGAGCATCCTCATGAATCTGGTGGACGGGCCGTTTAAAAAGCTGATTGGCGGCTGGACCTTTATTCCGCTGAGCAGCGACGCCTGCAAAATTGAATTCCAGCTGGATTTTGAGTTTACCAATAAGCTTATCGAGCTGGCCTTTGGCCGCATTTTTAAAGAGCTGGCATTGAACATGGTGCAGGCATTCACCAACCGCGCGAAAGAGGTTTACAGTGCCGGCTAATATCCGTCTGGAAGTGGTTTATGCGCTTCCCGAGAAGCAGTATCTGCTGCAGGTCAGCGTGCCGGAAGGCGCCACCGTCGAGCAGGCGATAATTGCCAGCGGGCTGGTTGAGCTGCGCACCGATATCGATCTGGCAAAGAATAAAGTGGGTATCTGGAGCCGCCCGGCGAAACTGGGCGATGAGGTCCACGAAGGCGACAGGGTGGAGATCTACCGCCCGCTGATTGCCGATCCCAAAGAGCTTCGCCGCCAGCGGGCGGAGAAGGCCGCAAAATAAAAAAGCGCTCATTGAGCGCTTTTTTTTGTCCGTCAGCCAATCAGTTATCTTTCGTTAACGCCGGCTTGTTGTCGATATTGGTCAGTACGCCGCCGCTGTTGAAGGTCAGCGTCAGGGTTTGCTGGGTCACTTTTTCATGGCCCGGCTGCTGTCGGAAGACGTAGAACCAGGTATTGGTGCCAAACGGATCGGACATCATCGGCGTGCCCAGCGCGTAGGCAACCTGCTGTTGCGTCATTCCGACGCGGATTTTCGCAACGTCGGTTGGGGTCAGGTAGTTGCCCTGATTAATGTCAGGTCGGTAAACCACGCGTTCCAGAGTGGAGCAACCTGCGGTCAACATCAGTAGAACCGCTGCGGCAGCAGTCAGCATTTTACAGCGCATAGTGATTTCATTCCTTTTCGGGCCTGAGCAGTTCACGGCTCATTTATAATATGCCGATGATAATAGACCTTTCTTCACAATTAAACCTTGTCGTCGGTCTGTTAGCGTTTTTTTGCTGACAACTCAGACTCCCCGATCCCGAAAAAGTTTATGCCGCCAGCAACTCTTTGGCATTCGCCAGGGTGTTGCGGGTCACTTCATTGCCGCCCAGCAGGCGGGCCAGCTCCTGGAGGCGAGCGCGTTTATCCAGCGGCTGCATCCGGGTTTCCGTCATGGCGCCGTCGGTCTCTTTGCTGACAAAGAAGTGGTGGTGGCCGCAGCCGGCAACCTGCGGCAGGTGGGTAACGCACATGACCTGGGTGGAATCGCCGAGCTGGCGCAGCAGCTGGCCGACCACCGCGGCGGTCGGGCCGCTGATGCCAACGTCCACCTCATCAAAGATAAGCGCCGGGGTTTCCATTTTGCGGGCGGTGATCACCTGAATCGACAGCGCAATGCGCGACAGCTCGCCGCCGGAGGCCACTTTCGCAATCGGCTGCAGTGGCTGGCCCGGGTTGGTGGTAACGCGAAATTCAATGCGGTCCGCGCCGTCAGCGGTCAGGTGCGACTCTTCAAAATTCACTGCGATAGAGAACAGGCCGTGCGGCATCGACAGTGAGTGCATACTTTCGCTGATCAGCGCGCTCAGCTCGTCGGCACCGGCCTGGCGCAGCACGTGCAGCTGCCGCGCGGTTTCCAGAGCCTGGGCGTGGTGAGTGTGCACCGCCAGGCTGAGGGTTTCCAGCGAGTCGGCCTGATCGTCAAGCTGCTGCTGCTCGTCGAGCATCGACTGGTGAAACGCCGGCAGCTCCTCGGGGCGAACATGGTGCTTGCGCGCCAGCGAGATCTGGCGGGCAATGCGCTGCTCCAGCTCGAACAGGCGGTTCGGATCGAGGTCGAGGCGGTCGCAGTAGTGGCGCAGCTCGTCGCTGGCTTCGCTAATCTGGATTGCGGCTTCTTCGAGCATGTCCAGCACGCCGGAGAGTTTGCTGTCCATGCCCGCGAGCTCGCCGAGCAGCTGGCGCGCGGTATAAAGCTGGCTCTGCAGGTTACTGTCTTCGCCGTCCGCCAGCAGGCTGAGCGCGTTCTGGCTGGTGCTGAGCAGCTGGCCGCTGTTGGCCAGCCGCTTGTACTCTTCGTCAATTTGTTCGAATTCGCCGGGCTGCGGCTGAAACTCGTTGAGCTCTTTGAGCTGGTACTCCAGCAGCTCGGCGCGGGCAGCGCGCTCCTGACTCAGCTGCTGATGATGGGCGAGGGCACGGCAGCTCTGGTGCCATTCGGCGTACTGCTCGCTCATGCGCTGAGTTAGCACTTGCTCACCGATATAGCCATCCAGCAGGGTTTTCTGGTGTTCGGGTTTCACCAGCAGCTGGTGCGCGTGCTGGCCGTGGATCTGAATCAGCAGCTGGCCAAGTTCGCGCAGCTGGGATACCGGCACCGCGGTGCCATTGATAAAGCCGCGGGAGCGCCCGTCGCTGCTGATGACGCGGCGAAGTAAACACTCACGACCGTCTTCGAGCTGGTTTTGCTCAAGCCAGCGCAGGGCGGCGGGGGTGTCTTTGAGATTAAAGCGGGCACACAGGTCGGCACGGCTGGCACCGGCGCGGATGATATCGCCTTCCGCGCGGTTGCCCAGGCACAGCCCGAGTGCATCAATCGCGATAGATTTGCCTGCACCGGTTTCACCGGTGATCGCCGTCATGCCGCTGTGAAAATCGATTTCAAGCTCGCGTACGATTGCAAAATTGCTGATGGTCAGTTGTGCCAGCATAGCCGTCTTCCTGTATGAAAAACCATAACTGTGTTTGTATACAGTATAAACTGGTTTTTTATACAGTAAAGAGGCTGGATGCTTTTCAGAACAATTTTTTTGACCAGCCCAACTTAGAGCTCAACGTATTGAAATAGTTGTAATCTTTGGGATGAATCAGATTCAGATGGTAGTCACAGCGGCGAATCAGTACGTCTTCGCCCTCCTGGATGGGCAGCGCAATCTGGCTGTCGCAGCTGATCTCCAGGTCGTTGCGCGGATGGGCAAAACGCAGGCGGATCGTGCTGCTGCTGTTGATCACCAGCGGCCTTGCGGTAAGCGTGTGCGGGAACATGGGCACCAGGGTGATGGCGTCGAGGGACGGCGTAAGAATGGGGCCGCCCGCCGAAAGAGAGTAGGCGGTTGAACCGGTAGGCGTGGAGATAATCAGCCCGTCCGAGCGCTGCGAGAAGGCGAAAATCTCATCAATATAGACTTCAAACTCGATCATGTGCGCGACCTTGCCGGGGTGCAACACCACTTCGTTAATGGCGGTGCTGATGCGCTTCTGACAGTCCTGCTGGCACACCTGCGCTTCCAGCAGAAAGCGCTGCTCGGTGATATAATGACCCTCAAGCACGTCAGCTAATTGCTGCTGGGCATTGTCCGGATCGAGGTCGGTCAGAAAGCCGAGATTGCCGCGGTTGATACCGATAACTTTAATGTCGTAGCGGGCCAGCGTGCGCGCCGCGCCGAGCATGTTGCCGTCGCCGCCGACCACGACGGCCAGATCCGCCTGCTGGCCAATTTCGGCCAGCGTGCCGGTGGCGACGCTGTTAAGCTGCAGCTCGCGGGCAATCTGCTGTTCGACGATGACGTTAAACCCTTTGGCGGTGAGCCAGCGGTAGAGCATTTCATGTGTGGTCAGCGCCGTCGGGTGGCGGGGATGGCCAACTATCCCGATACACTTGAAATGATTATTCATTGTCTGGTGATCCTTGTGCCAAATGAAGAGTGACAATATGCCAGCTTCCCTTGAAACGCGCGAAGCAATCCCCATAATAAGCGAAGTTAGCGAGATAAATACGAAAAAACGCGGAGAAATTCATGAGTAGTCAAGATCAGAAAACGCCTGAGGGACAAGCCCCGGAAGAGTTCATCAAGGAGCAGCAGGAAGAAGTCGAGGCCGTTGAGGCTGAAGCGACTGCTGGGCAGGTGGATCCGCGCGATGAGACCATTGCCAACCTTGAAACGCAGCTAACCGAAGCTCAGAACCGCGAGCGCGACAGTCTGATGCGCGCCAAGGCCGAGATGGAAAACCTGCGCCGCCGCACCGAGCAGGACGTTGAGAAGGCGCACAAGTTTGCGCTGGAGAAGTTCGTCAATGACCTGCTGCCGGTGATCGATAGCCTCGATCGCGCGCTGGAAGTGGCGGACAAAAATAATCCTGACCTGGCACCGATGGTGGAAGGCATTGAGCTTACCCAGAAATCGATGCTCGACGTGGTGCGCAAGTACGGCGTGGAAGTGGTTGGCGATACTAACGTGCCGATGGACCCGAACGTGCACCAGGCCATTGCGATGGTGGAATCTGAAGAGGTTGCGCCGGGCAACGTGCTGATGGTGATGCAGAAAGGTTACACCCTGAACGGCCGCACCATCCGCGCAGCAATGGTGTCTGTCGCCAAAGCGAAGGGCTAAGCGCCCCCGCTTCGATCCTCTCCCGCCCGGGAGAGGATTACTCTTTTACACTCTCCCGAATCGGCTTCACCGGCATCACCTTCACCTGCTTAATCATATTGTCCTGCACGTCGAGGATAGTGATGTCGTATTGGTCAATACGCACGCGGGTACCCGCCAGCGGAATCTCTTCCAGCGCTTCCAGAATCATGCCGTTGATGGTGCGGGCTTCATCTTCCGGAAGATGCCAGTTAAAGGCTTTGTTCAGCTCGCGCACGTTGGCACTGCCGTCAATAATCACCGAACCGTCATTCTGCGGCGTCACTTCTTCCGCCAGCGTAGGGGACATAGAAGTGGTAAAGTCACCGACAATCTCTTCCAGAATGTCTTCCACTGTCACCAGCCCCTGAATATCGCCGTACTCGTCGACCACCAGGCCGACTTTCTTCTTGTTGCGCTGAAACTTCACCAGCTGAGTGCTGAGCGGGGTGCCTTCCGGCACAAAGTAGATTTCATCTGCCGCCCGCAGCATCACCTCTTTGGTGAACTCTTTTTTCTCGGTCATCAGGCGATAGGCTTCGCGCACGCGCAGCATGCTGATGGCGTCATCCAGCGAGTCGCGGTACAGCACGATACGCCCGTGGGGAGAGTGGGTCAGCTGGCGAACGATGGATTTCCAGTCGTCGTTAATATCAATGCCGACGATTTCGTTGCGTGGCACCATGATGTCGTTAACGCTCACCTTCTCCAGATCCAGCACCGACAGCAGCATGTCCTGGTTGCGGCGGGAGATTTGCGAGCGGGATTCGTTCACCAGCGTGCGCAGCTCGTCTTTGCTCAGCGCGGAGCTCATGGCGATATCGGTTTTTATGCCCATCGCGCGCATTAGCAGGCGGGCAATGGCGTTGAGCAGCCAGACAATCGGCATCATCAGCACCTGCAGCGGTGCCAGCAGGAAGCTGCTCGGATAAGCGACCTTTTCCGGATAGAGGGCGGCAATGGTTTTGGGCAGCACTTCGGCGAACAGCAGCACCACGAAGGTTAAAATCCCGGTGGCGATAGCGACGCCCGCATCGCCGTACAGGCGCATGCCGACAATGGTGCCGATGGCCGAGGCGAGAATGTTGACGAGGTTGTTGCCGATAAGCACCAGACTTATCAGGCGATCCGGTTTGCGCAGCAGCTTTTCAACGCGCTTTGCTGCTTTGTTTCCTTGCATGGATTTATGACGCAGCCGGTAGCGGTTTAACGTCATCATGCCGGTTTCAGAGCCGGCGAACCAGGCCGAGACGACCACCATCACGATGAGCGTAATGATTAGTGTGGTGGTTGAGATATGTTCCAACGAAAATTCCTTAAAGACTTAACTAATAAACTGCTGAAGGACGCGGCTACCGAAGTACGCCAGCGTCAGAAGACCTGCGCCAGCCATGTTGAACCAGACGACGCGGCGGCCGCGCCACCCTTTATGATAGTGCCCCCACAGCAGCACGATGTAGACAAACCATGCGAAAATCGACAAAACCGCTTTATCGAGATTTTCAACGCTGAAGAGGTTATGCAGGTAAAACAGGCCGGTGCAGAGTGTGAGGGTAAGCAGAACCACGCCAACCTGGGTGATGTGGAACATCTTGCGTTCGATGCTCATCAGCGGCGGCAGTTCGCTGCTGAAGGTCAACTTTTTATTTTTGAGCTGATAATCAATCCACGCCAGCTGCAGCGCGTAGAGTGCGGCAATGATCAGCGTCGCATAGGCAAACAGCGACAGGCCAATATGTACCAGCATGCCCGGCGTGGTTTCCAGATGGGTAATAAACGCGTTGGGCATAAAGGTAGCAAAGGCGAGATTAATCAGCGCAAAGGCATACACAATTGGCAGCAGGAGCCAGCCGCGGTTGCGCGAGGCGACAATCGTCATTACCGCGCAGATGATCAGGCTCACCAGCGAACTGATATTCAGCAGGCTCAGGTTTTGCCCCATTCCGCTGTCGGGGAAAATGCGCGCGTGGAGCGCGAGCCCGTGGCAGACGAGGGCCACCACTGCCGAAATAATCGCCATGCGCCGCCAGCCGCTGTTTTTTTGCAGCAGGCCGGGAACGATCAGCGCCAGGCTGATGGAGTAGGCAACAAGGGCGAGCAGAGCAAAAACAGGCATAGGGATGTCGATGTTGGCGTGTAATTAAAGAGAAGTAGTATACCGTTACGCGACTCCGGCTCCAACCGTTGCATCACAACTGGTCTTCTGTCGTGTTATACTCGGGCAAATTTCTGTCTACGTGTCGCGCTTAGCGGCCACCGTTTCCACCTCAGGCGAGAGACAATGTTTGATAATTTAACCGATCGTTTGTCGCGTACGCTGCGCAACATCAGCGGCCGCGGACGCCTTACCGAAGACAACATTAAAGATACCCTGCGCGAAGTGCGCATGGCGCTGCTGGAGGCCGACGTCGCGCTGCCGGTGGTGCGTGATTTCATCAGCCGCGTTAAAGAGAGCGCGGTGGGGCATGAAGTTAACAAGAGCCTGACCCCGGGCCAGGAATTCGTCAAAATCGTGCGCCAGGAGCTGGTGTCGGCGATGGGCGAAGAGAACCAGAGTCTGAACCTGGCGGCGCAGCCGCCGGCTGTGGTGCTGATGGCGGGCCTGCAGGGTGCGGGTAAAACCACCAGCGTCGGCAAGCTCGGCAAGTTCCTGCGCGAGAAGCACAAGAAGAAAGTGCTGGTCGTTTCTGCGGACGTCTATCGCCCGGCGGCGATCAAGCAGCTGGAAACGCTGGCCGAGCAGGTCGGTGTCGATTTCTTCCCGTCTGACGTTGCCCAAAAGCCGGTAGACATCGTTAACGCCGCGCTGAAAGAGGCGAAGCTGAAGTTTTACGACGTGCTGCTGGTGGATACCGCCGGTCGCCTGCACGTTGATGAAGCGATGATGGACGAAATTAAGCAGGTCCACGCCTCCATCAAGCCGGTCGAAACCTTGTTTGTCGTTGACGCCATGACCGGTCAGGATGCGGCGAATACTGCGAAAGCGTTTAACGAAGCGCTGCCGCTGACCGGCGTGGTGCTGACCAAAGTGGACGGCGACGCCCGCGGCGGTGCGGCGCTCTCCATTCGCCACATTACCGGCAAGCCGATCAAGTTCCTCGGCGTGGGTGAAAAGACCGACGCGCTGGAGCCGTTCCATCCGGATCGCATCGCTTCGCGCATTCTGGGGATGGGCGACGTGCTGTCGCTTATCGAAGATATTGAAAGCAAAGTTGACCGCGCTCAGGCCGAGAAGCTGGCGAGCAAGCTCAAGAAAGGCGACGGCTTCGACCTGACTGACTTCCTCGAGCAGCTGCGCCAGATGAAAAACATGGGCGGCATGGCCAGCCTGATGGGCAAACTGCCGGGCATGGGCCAGATCCCGGACAACGTGAAATCGCAGATGGACGATAAAGTGCTGGTGCGTATGGAAGCGATCATCAATTCGATGACGCTGAAAGAGCGCGCCAAACCTGAAATCATCAAAGGTTCCCGCAAGCGCCGCATCGCCGCCGGCTGCGGGATGCAGGTGCAGGACGTTAACCGCCTTCTGAAGCAGTTCGACGACATGCAGCGGATGATGAAGAAGATGAAGAAGGGCGGCATGGCGAAAATGATGCGCGGTATGAAAGGGATGATGCCGCCGGGTTTCCCGGGTCGCTAAACTTCCGGCCGCTGCGCAATTTACCCTCGCAGCGCCCGCATTCATTGCAGGCGCCTCAGCGACAGCGCGGCGTGTGGCGATTAAACCGTCCGCACGCCGCGCTCTTTTCACCCTCTGCAGCAACTGCTGATTGCATTTTCTGCAGAAATCAGTAAAATTTTCGGGCTTTTAATATGACACCGGGCTCCGTTCCTCGATGGGGCCCGGTGTTTTATTCACACAAGAGGATGTTATGGTAACTATTCGTTTAGCACGTCACGGCGCCAAAAAGCGCCCGTTCTACCAGGTTGTCGTTACTGATAGCCGTAACGCACGCAACGGTCGCTTCATCGAGCGCGTTGGTTTCTTCAACCCGATCGCTTCTGCGAACGAAGAAGAAACTCGCCTGGATCTGGATCGTATCGCTCACTGGGTTGGCCTGGGCGCTACTGTTTCCGATCGCGTTGCGACGCTGATCAAAGCCGCTAATAAAGCAGCTTAATCTGTCACGGTGATCATGATGAGCAAGCAACTCGCCGCAAAAGCACCCGTTGAGCCGATTGTTCTCGGCAAAATGGGCTCTTCCTATGGCATTCGTGGTTGGCTCAGAGTGTTTTCCTCCACCGAAGACGCCGAAAGCATTTTTGACTATCAGCCCTGGTTTATCCAGAAGGCGGGTCAGTGGCAGGAGGTCGAGCTGGAAAGCTGGCGCCACCACAATCAGGATCTGGTCATCAAGCTGAAAGGCATTGACGATCGGGATGCCGCGAATCTGCTGACGAATTGCGAAATTGTCGTCGATTCCTCGCAGCTGCCTGCGCTCGAAGAGGGTGACTATTACTGGAAAGACCTTATGGGCTGCCAGGTAGTGACCGCTGAAGGCTACAGCCTCGGTAAAGTCATCGATATGATGGAAACCGGGTCAAACGACGTTCTCGTCGTGAAGGCAAACCTGAAAGATGCATTTGGTATCAAGGAGCGGCTGATTCCGTTCCTCGATGGGCAGGTTATCAAGAAAGTCGATCTCACTACTCAAACCATTGAAGTAGATTGGGATCCTGGTTTTTAAATCTCCGGATTAACGGTAAAAGACGGCGCTATGTGGATTGGCATAATCAGCCTGTTTCCTGAAATGTTCCGCGCGATTACCGACTACGGGGTAACTGGCCGGGCAGTAAAAAATGGCCTGCTGAGCATCAAGAGCTGGAGTCCGCGTGATTTCGCTCATGACCGGCACCGTACCGTGGACGAACGTCCTTACGGCGGCGGACCGGGGATGCTAATGATGGTACAACCCTTGCGGGATGCCATTCATGCAGCAAAAGCCGCGGCAGGTGAAGGCGCGAAGGTGATCTATCTTTCACCTCAGGGACGCAAGCTTGATCAAGCGGGCGTCAGCGAGCTGGCCACCAATCAGAAGCTAATTCTGGTGTGTGGACGCTACGAAGGGATAGACGAGCGCGTAATTCAGACCGAGATTGACGAAGAATGGTCTATCGGCGATTACGTTCTTAGCGGTGGTGAGTTACCGGCGATGACGCTGATTGACTCGGTGTCCCGGTTCATTCCGGGCGTACTGGGCCATGAGTCATCGGCAACAGAAGATTCCTTTGCTGAAGGATTTCTGGACTGTCCACACTATACCCGTCCTGAAGTGTTAGAAGGGATGGAAGTTCCGGCAGTATTACTGTCCGGTAACCATGCCGAGATACGCCGCTGGCGCCTGAAGCAGTCGCTGGGCCGGACCTGGCTGAGAAGACCTGAACTTCTGGAAAACCTGGCTCTGACTGAAGAGCAAGCAAGGTTGCTGGCGGAGTTCAAAGCGGAACACGCACAACAGCAGCATAAACATGATGGGATGGCGTAAGCCCCCGAGATATCAGTTTACCCAGGATAAGAGATTAAATTATGAGCAACATTATTAAGCAAATCGAACAAGAGCAGATGAAGCAGGACGTACCTTCCTTCCGCCCGGGCGATACCGTGGAAGTGAAAGTATGGGTTGTTGAAGGTTCCAAAAAACGTCTGCAGGCATTCGAGGGCGTGGTTATCGCTATTCGTAACCGCGGTCTGCATTCTGCATTCACTGTTCGCAAAATTTCCAACGGCGAAGGCGTAGAGCGTGTATTCCAGACTCACTCTCCGGTTGTAGACAGCATTGCTGTTAAACGTCGTGGTGCCGTTCGTCAAGCTAAACTGTACTACCTGCGTGAGCGTACTGGTAAGTCTGCTCGTATCAAAGAGCGTCTTAACTAAGATTCGCTTAGGCGACATCCAGCGAAAAGGGCTGACCGCGAGGTCAGCCCTTTTTTATTGCAAATGCGATGTAATGTACGCATTTGTATTAACTGCGACCTCATCCTCCAGCCTGAACCGCGGTAGCCGGTGCAGGTTTAACGATATAGCGTGCCAGGCTCTCGTGAGTCACAAAAGTGCATCCACACTGGATATTCTGGCACTGATGATAGCGCTCTTTTGTCTCTGCGCTAAGGTAACGGCTTGAACGGGCGTGAGCCGGCTTCTGGCAGATTGGGCAATGCATCATCGTAATTCCCTCCTTTGCGTTGTGTACAGGAAGAATATTACGCCATTAACTTGCAAATGCAAGTTATGATTTTCTTTTGCTAACTGCTTTGAAGTTCATACTGTCCTTCATCAATTTTTACTTCCAGCTCGAGTTTTGTGATGTATCCGTCGCGGGACATCACGTGGGTGACCTTATTGATGACCCAGGGCATGTTATCAATGACCGCTTTGAAGCCCACAACCTGCACCGGGGTTTCCGGAGTCAGGTCCGCCCGTCCTTTAGCGAGCGTGAAGGTAAAACTGGCTGTATTACGCTGGAGTGCGCTCCACAGCGCATCTGCGGCGATCTTTGCCTCAGCCTGGGTGGCGAAAATTGTTGCCATCGCATAGGTATTTCCTTTGCTACCGGCCGTATAAGCGGGTTTCTCTTTCGTCGCAGCAGTCAGCCCTACCTTAGGCGTTTGCTTCTTTGGCGTACGCGTATCCAGCCAGCGCGCGGTGACCCCGCTGTAATTCAGGCGGTCGGCGGTACTGAACTTGTGCATATCGCCATCGCTGCGGTAAAGCGTGACCGGCTCGAAAAGCGTGCCGCGCGCGTTGCGGTTTCGTCCGGGCTGGATAAGCATCAGCGTGTTCCACTTCACGGCTATTTCGGCGCCATTGCGTATTGCCAGCCGGCGCAGAAAACTGGCGTCGGACTCCTGCGACTGATCGAGATGGGCAATTTTGATCGGCGCCAGGGCTTCGGCAACCGCTGACTCCATCTTGTTACGTGTGGCAATGGCTTCAACAACGGCACCCAGAGTGGTGTCATGCCATGACTCGTCCCGCTCTGTGTTAAACGTCCCGGCGAAGTCGGCGCTGCGCCCCGTAACAGTGACGCGGTCCGGCGTGCCTTCGTGAACAACCTGATCGATAATGAAATCACCCACGCCGATTAAAGTCCCTTCCTTGTAGCCCAAGGCCACCCTGAGCCGCTTGTGGCGCTCCGGCAGTTGGATCTCGCCGTCGCTATCGTCCAGTACCAGAGTAAAGGTATCGGCTTCGAAACCGCGGTTATCGACGATATTCAGGCTTATCAGCCTCGGATAGACATTATCGGTGATCTCGGCCATGAAACTGCCATCTTCGTGGAAGAGGCTAAGCATGAAGGCAGGCGTGGAGACTCTCGCCAGGGAGTTAGTCAACGTATCGAGCATTAGCTTACTCCCAACGCATTGCTCAGGCTGCCCCATGCCTGCTCACCCAGATCCCGCAAATCGCTAAGCATGGCTTCTGCTGATTCATCTACGCGGGTTAACTGCAGCGTGAAGGTGATTTTGCGCGGCGAACCGTCGCTGTGAAATAGCGTACTCTCCTCGCGCAGTGAGGTTATGACGAACATACCGTAAATAATGCCGGAACCATTGATTAGCGGCCACGCTTTACCCAGCGCCGCCATCTGACGCACCAGGGAAAGTGTTGGTAAGCCACCGGTAAGCTCCGGGTAGAGTTCACCAGTGATGGTCATTGTTTCAGTATCGGGGCCAGTATATTGAAATGCTGCCCGTTTCCCTACCCGATCGTTTGATTTCCAGCTGAATCCGGCAGTGCGTGTCGTGCTCTGAAAAGGCAGCGTCTTTTGCATAAAGACAAAATATCCCAGCGCCAGCATCATCGTGCTAACCCTCCCATTCGTCCGAATTGCGAAAGTGATTTATTGCGTTTGTTATCTTCGTGCTGTTCAAGTATCGCCATCAGTTGCCGCTGGCTGTCGCTGCCCGGCGCGGTGTCTCCCTGAAGCGTAATATTGAACGCCGTCTGACTCTGATCGGTAAAACTATTGCTTGCTGCAGGCGTGACGGCCTGGTAATGGTTAAAGTTAGATGCCTGAGCGCCGCTCTTGAGAAGCTTAGGATCGCTTGCGATACCCAGAGCACCTACTGCGGCATCAGGTGGGGGCGCGGAGGCGTCTGCGCTGCCGAGACCGAGCTTCTCTTTAACTTTGTCGTAAGCACTGACAATCGCTTCCCAGGTTTTATTCAGGATGCCTATCTTAGCCAGTACGAAGGCGATAACTCCGGCTACCATAAGGCCAACGATCGCTATCGGGGAACCTATAGCTGCTATCACTACGCCGATAGCGCCAAATACCGTCGCAAAAACGCTGCCGACCGTAGTGGCGACGGTAATGAGGATCCCGATGCCGCTGATTACCGGCGCAACAACACTCGCAACAAAACCGATTGCTCCCGCAACGCCAATGACGACTGCGGCGATAACGCCAAACGTTCGCGCCAGCCCCTGATTATTTTGCACCCACTGCTGCAGCTGCCCGAGATACAGCGTGGCTGTCTGCACCAGCGATCGCAAAGAAGACTCCTGCTGGCTAAAAATATCTACGCTGAGGGACTGCCACACTTCCTGAAGCCCCTGTAGATCGGTTCCCAGATTGCTGCCCTGAGTACCACCGGGCGCAGATCCGGGGGCAGATTTTGACGGCAGGGTGGCTGGAGTGTTCAGCGTCTGATACGAAGTGCCGATAGCGTGCAAATCTGACGCTGAACCATGAGGTTGCTGAATTTCCTGTGAGGCAGCTGTCATTTCTGCACCCTGGCCGACCGGCGCGGGGGGACCGTTCATCACCTGATAACACGATTGAACCACCTGCAGACCGCTGCTTGCCGCGCGGACCGGTGAATTTGCTAGTCCGGTGAGGAGACCGACTGGACTTTTCGGATCCAGAGAGGGTAAAGCTTGCGCGCCGTTCAGCGTCTGGAAAGAAGACTGAATAATTTGTAGGCCGGCGGCTGCGCGGCTATCTGGCGCGGTTTGCGGCCCGGGGGATCCGCTGCCGCTATTTTCCTCTATCTGGATATTGAATACGTCGGCTGCGCCCTGCGTCTGGTAAGAAGACTGAATAGTCTGTAAATCCGCACCTGCGCCCGTGCCGGAGATCGCGGCATTTGCGCGTACAGATGCTGTTGGATCGCTGTTTACGGTCCCGACCGGATTGTTCTGCTGCTGATATGACATTTGCAGGCGTGAGGTTTCCGGCGCTCGCAGACTGTCACTGTCACCTGGCGCCAAATGACCAGTAATATCAGAAGCCAGAGGAGAATCATTTTTTTTTAGCGACTGTTCGTAGCCGTTCATCAGCAGCTTTTTACCGAGGTTAAAACCGCCGGTGGCAAACTTCAGGCTGCTGCTGCCCAGCGCGGAGATCTGCTCAATCCTGGCTTTTTGCTTCGCCTGCAGACTGCTTTTTTTCTCCTGCAGCGCGATCTTGCTCTTTTGCGCATCGGCAGGGCTGATGCCGGTTTCTTTGAGCATGTCCCGGCGTGCTTTCAACGTTTCTTTTGCTACGTCGCGCTTTTGCTGAAGCCGGTTGACGCGTTTGTACTCGCGATTGAGCTGGCCTGCCTGCGCGCGGGTGGGCGGCCCACTTTGCTGCAGCATTCCGGCGTTAAGTTTGGCAGTTTTAAGTTCCTGATTAATCGCGGCGAGTGATTTTTTTGCCCGGGTAAAGCTGTCAATCATCCCAATCTGGGCGCTGAGTCCGGGCTGACTATCTTTAGCGACCTTCAGGCCACCAAACAGTGAAACGCTCTCCGTCTTTTCCGTATTTTTCGGGCTGAGCGGCCGCTTCGCCCGCTTGACCGCCGAGAGCAATTTTTTGAGGTTTGCGCTGTTACTCATAGGTATTTCCGCTTCGCTGGAGCGCTTTCTCGCGCCATGAGATAAGTTCAGTCAGGCTCATCAGGCTGAGCTCTGACGGCGGCCAGTGGAAAATTACCGCGACATCCGCCATCAGATCGTCAACCGATAAGTTTTTTGGGAAACTTACCGTGCCGCATTCGGCGACAAAAAACCGACCACCTTGCCTGCGAGAGCGACCATATCTACCAGATCCAGCGCGGCGATTTCCTGCTCGGTCAGGGAAGGGGAGGTCATGCGCGGCAGCACCTTAATCAGTGCATCCACTTCGGCATTTGCCACGGCTGCCAGGCTCAGGCCGCGCAGGGTACCGGCATTAGGCTTCATCAGCGTCAGGGTATCGATCAGCTGCTCGCCGCGCTTAACGGGGGTTTCCAGAGTGACGACGTTATCGACTTCGTTGCTCATAAGATCCTCAAAAAGGTATTTACTGAAAGAGAGCCGGCCAGCCGGGCTGGCCGGAAGAGGTTACAGACCGATATTGCGGCGGTGCTGTTCGAGCCGATCGGTACCGTTGATCTTCTCGATCATGTTGACAGTATCGATCTCCACCAGCTCTTTGCCGTCGATAGTCAGCTTGAAGTAGGTACAGACCACGGAGATTTTCGCTTCGGTGTCTTCACCCGGCTTATTCTCGCCGGTGTCGATCTCTTTCTGACGCCCGCGCATCAGCACTTCTACAGCGCTGGTATCGCCGGTGTCGTCACGTTGATAGGAGCCGGCAAAGCGGATCGGTACGCCATCAATGCTGGTGGCTGCATACAGCTCCCAGATAACCGAATCCGGGAAGCCGCCGAGGGACCACTCCATCGACAGCGCATCATCGTCAAGACCCATATCAATGGGCGCGCTGCCGTTCATCCCCGCCCCGCGGTAGTTTTCAATTTTGCGGGTGAGCTTGGGCAGCGTGATAGATTTAGCGACTCCCTGGTAGCTATAACCATTGAGGAACACGTTCATTAATTTCAACTTACGCGGCATTGCCATATATCAGGTTCCTTATTTGCTGTTGACCGAAGAGGCCAGGTTCGCCAGGTATTTATCGGTGATGCGCTGGCGCAGGGTCAGGTTTTCCAGAGGCGGCACCGGGGTATAGTCGTAATCGATGTACAATTTGCCTGCTTTGAGGGTCTGGGCATCGTTCGCGTCCTCGTCGAACCAGCAGCTGGCATCGATGATGTAGCCGTTAGTTTTCAGCTCGCGGAACTTAGCGTTAATGCCGTCGATAATGTCGCGGATCAGCGTTGCGGTAACCGGCTTATCCACCGCCCACATATGGCCTTCTGCCATAGTGTCGGCAATGATTTGCGCCGTGCGGGTGTAGTTTTCAAACAGGAACAGCGGATCGTCAGCACAGGTGCGGTTGCCCCAGAAGCGGAAGCCGTCCTTGCGGACCAGGGTGGTAACGCCGGCTTCGTTTAGAAGATCAGCATCGGTGCCGGATGACTGTAAATCCCAGAATACCGAGGTGCTGATGCCGGTAACGCCGTTTACGCCGACGTTAGACAGGGTTTTGTGCCAGCCGGTGGTTTGGTCGATGCTCGCGCGCAGGCCGAGGGCGCGGGCGGTTGCATAAGCCGTTGCACTCGTGCTGTTGACCGTATCCCAGGCAAGAAAATCTGGCCAAATCAGCATCAGTTCACGCTGGCTGAAGTTTTCACGATAGGCGATAGCCTCAGACACTGTTTTACACTGCCAGGCGCTGATATAGCCGAAAGCGCGCAGCTGTTGGCAAACAGAGGCCAGTGCGGTCGCCACTTCTTTACTGTCGAGTCCGGGAACGCCGAGAATGCGCGGCTTCACGCCGGTGACTGCTTCGGCGGTCAGCAGTGCCTTCATTCCGGTATAGTTACCGTTAGCGTCGGTGGTGCCGATGATGTTGGAGATGGTCTGCGCCTGTGCGGCCTTCTCGTCATCGCCTTTACCTTCTTCGACGCGAATGACGACGATAACGGGTTTTGCCTGGTCGGCAATAGCCTGCAGCGAGGAGGCGAGGGTGCCTTTGCTGCCCGCCTTACCAATAGCGCTCTGCACGTTAGTTACCAGTACAGGAACGTTCAGCGGAAACATTACCGCATCAGCGTCTTCGCTGGTGCAGACCATGCCGATAACGGCGGTTGATACTGTTGAAATGACGCGGGTGCCGTCGTTAACTTCGACAACCTGTACGCCGTGGTGGTAGTCACTCATCCAATTTACTCCGTGGTGTTGGGGTGAGTGCTATTTTCCTTAATTCAGCGAGCGGCGCTATTTGTTGGGGTTGGGTTGGGGGTGGCACAACGGGATAAAACTTTCTATGAAATAAAAAACGCCTTTAAAGGCGTTTTTGTTTAAAATTATATAGAATTCATCTTCCGCTAATCGCCAGATAATGATACTTCTTTAATATTTTATAATTTATGCGGCTCTAACTATATAGTTGAATGCGATATTCCTTGAGCGGACAGATAAATAATTGGTGATGCCATCAACTGTTTGAGTCTCAGCTTTGCCGGAAAATGTGCCGAAGGCGGTAAAGCTCGCTCCTGCGTAATCCTTTTTGTCATAATTTTTAAAATAGTTTTGTGGTGGCGCAGAGTTTCCATTGTTATTAAATGATCCATCACCATGATAGTCAGTAAGAGATGTAGCATCCTGCCAGCTTAATAATTGTCGATCAATATCCACCCCTCGCCCATTATCCCACCCGCGAATAAACTCTCCCCGCAGATCGGGTAATTTTCCAGTAGGGTATGCAAGCGCCAGTTTGGGATATTTCGCCTTATCAAACGTAGCACCATTGCATATTAACCAGCCGGCAGGCGGCGTGGCGGTTGGCCACGGAACTGGAACGCCGACAGGGAGGGCTGAGCCTTCACCAAGATTAAGATTTTGGCGCAATGTATCGACCGATATGTCGGCAGTGCCGTCAAATGACGCGCCGCCGATGTTGCGAGTAGTAGTAAGCCTTGTCGCTGTAGCGGCATTACCATCGAATTTGAGCGCCTTTACGGTACCGGGGAAGATAGTATTGTTACTTTCATCTAGAATTGTGACAGTTGAAATAACAGTATTTTTGGCGTCCCTTTTACGAGCATAAATGCTAGTTATTGCATCATCAGTAGTGCCTAACTCTACATAGCCTCTATCTTTTCCATTATTACCGACAGCAACATAACCACCATCTGTCGAGCTATCTCCGTGAATTAGCTTAAAAAAAGTATTGTCGACATCACTACCCTTGATTGTAATGGTTCCATCGATACTAGTTGTACCGTCAAAATTGTTTCCCCATAGGCTACGTGTGGTCTGCAGTTTAGTCGCCGTAGCCGCATTGCCGCTGGTGGCCTGATTACCTGCGGCGTTAACGCCCGGGAGAGTAATATCGGCCGAACCATCAAACGCTACGCCGCCGATTTTCCGCGCAGCCTGTAGCTTGCTGGCCGTGGTGGCATTGCCGCTCAGGGAACCTTCGGCGCCGCCGGAAAAGGTTTGCTTTGCTGACCAGGTATTTGCACCGTTGGCCAGCGGAACAGCATCGCCGCTGGTGCCGGTGTTTTTGAGTGCCGCAGAGCCGAGCCCTAATGCACTGCGTCCTTTCGCCTTGTCGGCCACGTCGGAGAGGTTATTTTTGGCCTGCAGATACTGCGCGTGCGGATTATCAGCCGCAATATGCTTTTTCATCAGGTCATCAGCATAGGCTTTTACCTCAATGACCTTCTCATCAACATATTGCCGGGTAGCCAGTACGACCGCTGGATCGATTTTCAGCGTGACCGCTGCGGTGCTGGAAACAATCAGCACCATGCGGATTGTCTGGGTACGCCCGCTGCCTTCCTGCAGCAGTGGCTTATAGGTTTCGGGACAGTTGGCGACAGCAATTAATGCACCGCTGTCGTCAAATAGCCCCAGTTCGCGGATCCAGAATCCGCCTTCATTTTCCGGAATGACCTGCTCGGCGATGATCTGGCTGGCGTTATCAGGATCGATAGAAAGCCTGTTCAGCGGCGCAATACGCTTCTGATTAAGCAGTTTTGTCTGGGCCGGATCGGGGGCCGGCAGCGTACCGTTAGCATCCCCAACGGCCATTTGCGTCAGGTTGAGCTTGGTCCCCAGCGCGGCGGCGTTAGCCAGCCTTGCCGCACCCTGATTGGTCAAAATGGCATAAAATTTTGCTGTCATGCATTTACTCTCAGGTTGTCAATTAAATGGATGGCCGAAGCCGGATAGTATTCCCCGCCGACGGTAATAGCTTCGGGGGTATAGGGGTAAATCGTGAGGCTATCGCCGTCATAGCTGCCAGAGCCGACAAACAGAGAACCGGATGCGGTCAGGCTGATAGCCAGCCCGCTCAGATGGCGGCTGGCCGGTTTAGCGTCATCGATGACACGTTCCAGCTCCTGATACATTTCTTCGGTGATGCCTTGCTCAAGAACGCCGACAACAAGACGAAAAGTGCCGGGCGTTTCGTCCAGCTGCCACCACTCTTTAATCTCAATCAAAAAGCCCAGCGGCTCGACCACGCGGCGCAGCGCGCCGATGGTGCCTTTATGCTGATGCACGAAAAAAGAGGATTGAATAACGCTGCGTTTAGTGGCCTCCGGCCATTTTTCATCCCAGCGGTCGACCGAGAGCGCCCAGGCAAGCCAGGGGAGCAGTTCAGCCGGACAGGTTTGCGGGTTCCAGAGCGTGCTGAGATTGACGGGAACACCGGCGATATCTGCCGCCGCATCTGCCGCGGCGAGTTCAAGCAGTGAGGATCCGACCGGCAGAAGGCGATGGTTATTCATCCTCGCCTCCTGAGGTAATGCGGTATTGGGTGCACCAGGAAGCCTGGTGCTTATCCAGCACAATATCCTGCACCGGTGCAGCCAGCTCGACCCGCTGTACCCCCTCAACGTGTAAGGCCGCATAGATTGCCGACTTGCGGATATCGCGGCCAAGGCGATGCTGGGTAGTGATATATGCCTTTAGCTGTGCTTCTGCCGTCTTGCGAATGGGTTCGGCTTCCGGGCCAGGATAAAAGTAGAGTGTGGCATCAATGGTGTAGGGCACAATTTCCGCGCTTTGTACCGTCACTCTGTCGCCCACCGGGCGAACGTTCTCTGCATTGAGCGCCTGGGCCACAATATCCAGCAGCGCTTTGCTGGCGGTACCGTTACCTTCTCGTGACAATACGCTTATCGTGACGTAAGCGGGCTGTGGGCTTATGACGGAGATATCGGCGACGCTGCCGTCAGCGCTGCGCCCGTGATATTCATAGGACCCCACCGGGCCTGCGACACTCACACCCTCAAATGCCTGCTGGGCGCGCAGGCGCAGATCGGTATCGGACTCCATTATTGCTGGGGTCGGCGGCACAGTGGTGTCATCTCCCGGAACAATGGTGAGCCGCCGGGTATTGTTATTTGCCGCCAGCACGTCCAGGTCGCTTCCCCGGGCATAAGCCAGCATCACCGCACGGGCGGCTTCGTTTACGCGCTGGCGAAGCAGCACCTCGCGGTAGGCGTTCTCCTCGAGAAACTTTGTCAGGGGTTCTGACTCCAGCGCCAGCGTACGGCTAACGGCATCCTGCTGGTCAGCAGGCAGCAGCGCAACCAGGCGGGCTTTGCGCTCTGAAAGAATGTCTTCGTAATCCAGTGTCTCAACCACATCGGGGGAGGGCAGCTGGCTCAGGTCAATAATGGGCATGATTTAACTCACTGGCAGGGTTAATGAAAGTGGCTCGCCACTGCTGCGCAGCTGGCCCGTCAGGTTAACCAGCATCCGGCCATCGGCGAGGCGTTCGGTCGTCACGGCGCTGAGCTGCACGCGCGGTTCCCACTGGAGAACTGCCATATAGCAGGCCACCATGATTTGCAGTTCCAGAGCTGGGGTAAGCGGCTGATCCACCAGTGCCGAGAGTAGCGAACCATACTGGCGGCGCATAATCCTCGACCCGACCGGTGTACGCAGCACATCGCTCAGACTTTGACGGATATGATCGCCGTCGGTTAGCGTCCGGCCGGTGCTGCGGTTCATGCCTGAATAACGAATTGTCATAACGGTGCTCCCGTGGTTCCGCCGCTGTCGCCCGGATGTTTATGGGTGTGCAGCACTTTGCCGTTAGAGGACAGCGCGCCGCCGCCGTGGGTGATATTGCCGTTCATCGTGCCTCCCTGCTGGACTTCCAGCGTGGCGGTGGTCAGCTTATGGGTGCAGACCACCTCCGGGGTATCCAGCGTGATGCGGCTGCTGGCTTTAACCGTCACCTGCGGCACTGTCACCGTGACGGATTCAGAGGCGGTTATCTGCGCAGTTTTAATGCCGGATACCGTCAGGGTGCTGGTTTTCGGCTCGTATTCAAAAACCGCTCCGTCGGGAAAGATCACATGATGAGCGTCTGCCGAGACCGAGGGGGCCGGTGCATCATCGGAGAAGATGCCTGGCAGAATAAATGCGGTATCCAGCTCGCCGCCGATGGCGAGAAGCAGCACCTGTTCGCCAACGGAAGGTGCCCACCAGCTGCGGGCTTTTCCGGCGCGCTGAGTCAGCCACGGAAGCCAGTCGGTGAGCAAGTCGCCGCTGGAGACCCGGCAGCGGCCGCGCGCCAAATCGATTTCAGCGACGGCGCCGATGCGGATTACGTTGCCCATCAGCCGGGTAATATCGAAAAAGTTGTCGTTTGTGTTCATAAGAAAAGGATGCCGTTGAGAGGTTATTGTCGCAATCAGATGCCATTGGGCGGTTTGCCACACAACATCTGGTTGGGTTATTCGTTCCAGCTGCTCACCAGCTCGCCATGCACGTATAGCTCTTTGGGGCGTGTGACCGGCACGGCGGGCTGCGGTTCAGGGAGATCGTCTGCGCGCAGCGCACCATTGCTTTCGGTAACCTGCGTGCGCTCGGTAAGTAGCAGGGTGAGAGTAATGTTTTGCCCGCCGCCGTCGGCGCTTTCTGCCTCCCAGGACAGGCCGCTCTTTTGTCCTTCGGCGCCAGTCATGATGTCCGGCTGGTTATCGCGCAGCCAGGCGATAACGGGCACCAGCAGCGAATTAATATCGCCAGTAAATCCCAGGACCCGAACTACCAGCGGATACTGCTTTTCATAGGAAAGCGAGGCTGCCAGCGTGGCGATCGCCACGCCGCGGCTTACAGTGAGAGTCAGCTTGTCCGGCCCGGCGGCAAGTTCGGGCAGCATTTTTAGCAGCGTCTCGCGCAGGCTATTGGGTTTTAGCATGGTTGTACTCCTGGCATTGTTTAAGGGTTTCGACCTGAATTGCGCAGCGCGCAAGCGCCCGCTCCAGCTGGCGAATATCGGCGCTTAAATCGCCGTTAGTTCGCGGATGACTTTCCGGCATCGGGCACAGCTGTACCGGCGGGCAGCGGTTGTAAACAGCCGCTGGCAGAGGCGCAGGCGGAGCGCTGGTGCATCCGGCGCACAGCATCAGGAAGAGCGCTGGCGTACCAGCGGCGGGCGGCTTCATTTTCATTGAGGAGTCTCGCAATAGTTTGTTCCCGGCGCGCGGAGGCTTCCTCCGCGGCAGTCAGCTGCTGTCGCCACCTGGCCTGCAGGTGATTATTTTGCTCAAGCTGGTGGCTAAGGGCGTCCCGCTCCGCGCTGAGGTGATTAAGGTTTTGCTGTTGTGCGGAGGCAGTCTGCCCGGCTGCGGTGAGGGCGCGTCGAAGAGTGCTGTTTTCATGGCGCATGAAAAGAAGCGCCAGGGAGGCCGCCAGCAACAGCGATAGCAAAATTTTCATTGTGTCGCCCCCCGCAGGCACCAGGCACGTTCACGCTGGCGGCGGTTTTCGAGGCCGGGGCTTTTAACACCGTTGATATACACCCAGCGCGGAAGCTGTTCACAGGCCTGCTGCCACTGGCGCGCATTGATAAAGAAGGCCAGAGTTGAGCGGCAGGCAGCGCCAGTCCCGACGTTGAAGGCAAAGCTCACCAGCGCGTCATAAACTGGCTGGGGTATTTCTCCGGAGGTACAGCGGTTCAGCCGCCGTTCGACCAGCAGCACATCCGCCACCAGATTGCTGGCCGCCTCGCGTTCGGTGATGGCCCGGTGCGGCGCTACGCCCGCCGTGTGGCCAATGCCCGAGGTCCAGACTCCCGCGCTGCACTGGTAGGGGCGAAGCCGGCAGCCTTCAAGGTTTGCAAGCAGCGCCAGCCCGTCGGGGGAGGTATGCAGGCGATGATAGTCCGGAAGCAGCGCTGCGAGGGCCAGCACGGCGGCGGTTGCGCAGCGGGTTAGCGTTTTGCTCATGAGCGCTCCTTTTTATCGCAGCGGTCGGCCAGATAGCGCCAGGTTTTGCGGCGATACCAGAAGTTGACCAGCGCGGTGAAGATGGCACAGGCGCTGCCCGTCATCAGCGCCAGCTTCTCCGCCGTCTGGACACCGAAAAACGCCAGCAGCACCGACAGCCAGTAGGTAATAAAGGTACTGATTTTGTCGATGCTCACTCCCATAGGTTGACGCTCTCGGTGACGGGGGCGCTTTTTACTTCCGGGAGATCGATAATTGTGCCGTGAACAAGCAAAGGTCCGGCGTCAGCCAGGCCAGGGTTGGCGGCCAACACCGTTTCGAACACCCCGGCGCTTCGTCCGTAATAACGAACGCAAATAACATCCAGGGTGTCCCCCTGCTGTGCGATTACCTGCATCTGTTTTGCCTCGCTGATAGTGAGAGAAAAGGTCTGCAGATAGTGTCTTTCAGATAGGGCGAGCGGGCTATTTAAGGGGGGAGGGTCATCCCTGGCACAACAGCGCCAGGGGGAGTTCAGTGAGATACGGTGGCTGGCTTTTAGTATGAACTCCTGTCTATTCCGCTTTGTAAAACAGCGTGTCGTCAGGTTCGCTATTTTCGCTGTTGGCCAGATCGGCTATCAGACTTAAAGCGAGCTTGAGATCCGTAGGCTTGCAGTTGGCTAGCAGAGAAACCTCTGCGATAAATTGCACGCATGCCCATCTGTACTGCGACCGGTTGATCTGTTCCCCAACCATGAATCTCTCCTATACGGTAACTGTATATTTATACAGTATCACATGTGATTTTGGGATGCGAAGAAAAAAGCAAAATATATGTGCTCCATATCTCACTGATATAAATAGCCATTTTCTTTACGTTTTTTAACTGCCTCTCAGTGTATTACGTGAACCTGCCACCCGCAGCCAGCGGGTTAGCGTTTGCCGCTGGCGCCGATTTAGCGGTTGTGAAAGGTCCTCTGGCAGGAAATCGATGCCCGGCGGCGTACAGTTATTGACAGAACTCCAAGGCGATTGATGCCGCGAGTCGCCGGCCTCGCACCGGCGGGGCACAATTTTCCAGACGCGCGGCCGGGTGATAACCGCGAATCGCTCTCCGATCAGCCGATCGTAAACGCCGCGGATGGTGACAATCTCTTCGCCGTAACGGTTGAAGTTATCCATCGATAGATAAAAGGCGCGGACCTGCAGATCGTCACGTTTCACAAAAGGGCCGCCCTGTTCATTAACATAGCGGGCCCAGTCGCCGACATCGGCAGCCGCGTGAACGGCGGCAAAGGAGATGCTCAGGCTCCTGGCCGCCGGACCGCTGCGAAGGCGGCGCAGTTCGCGATAAACGGTAACCGGCGCGCCGCCGATAAACTGAAACTGGCGAATGCGCCAGCGCGCTGCCCAGGCAGTTACGGCTGCCGCCGTCTCCCGCAGCGGCCTGCCGCTCTCGTGCTCACGCTCGCCATCCAGCGCATAGCCATCAATATTCTTGGCAATGTACTTGGCAATGTATCCTGTAGCGCTGCCTTTACTGCTGTCCATCGCAACTGACGCGAAGCGAGCCTGCTTTGCCCTGTCGGAGCAAAGCTCACCGCTGTCATCTGCCAGGGCGTAGTCGCGCATAATGCAGCGGAATGCGTCCAGTTGCTCAGGGCGTAAAAAGATAAGCAGGTGCCAGTGCGGGGTTGCGTCGTGGTGGGGTTCGGCGACCCGAATGCCAAAAATGCGGATATTGTCACGGTGCAGCCTGGCGCGTATACGTGCCCAGGTCTGGTTGAACCAGGACTGCGTTTCGCGCGGTGATGCGCCGTTCCAGGCTGGATTAGGGTGCCCGCTGCTGAGCGTGGCGTGATATTTTGCCGGGGCGGTCAAAGTACAAAACTCCCCGGCATAGCCCAGCTGCTGGCAAAGAGTTTCAAATCCGCGAATGCGGGTCATCAGCTCGCAGCGGCGGATAGCGGGATTGGCGATTGATGCGTCATATTTGTCAATCAGGCTGATGCGGTGCCCCTCTTCATCCTCAAGCTCCCTGCTTTTCAGAAAATCGCGGGTGCGCCGCTTCTTCTCGCGCCACTCGCGCAGGCAATTGCTGCTGGCAAAAGGGTGATGCTTTTTACTTACGTAGCCAAAGGCAATCAGTAAATGCTCGCGCCATTCGAGAGCTACGCGTCTTAGTTTCGTTTTCCACCACACTTCGCTGAACATGCGAATAACCGCCGGGCCCAGCAGTGCCGCTTGTTTACTGGCGTGCAGCCAGCAGGGAGGGGTAACGTTAAACTGCTGGCAGATGGCCGCGGCGTGCAGATACCAGCGGTAAAGGCTGTCCCGCTCACTTTCTTTTTCGATATCAATATTAGCCAGCTCGGCGCGGATAAAGTGAGCGATATCCTCGGCCAGACGGTCAACATCAGCCCGATTCATATCGGGCAGACGATTATAGCGGGTGGTGACGTTCACCAGCCGTGAAGCCAGAAACTGCAGGAAATCCGTATCAAAATGGCCGCGGAAGATGTTCATTGATAGCGCGCGTGAAACTGACTCCAGTCGCCACTGCACCATAACCTGTTCGATGCGCGGTAGCAGATACTGACCTACTTGGCGCAGCCAGCCATTTGCTGCAGGCGTGCCGCTACGTTGCTCAAGGGCATCGCTGCGGCGATAAATCTCCCGCTGCAGGCAGTCGGGGAGGGTGGCTATCTTCCGCCGAACGCGCAACAGTGCCTCGATTTGCCGATTGCGCTCCCGCTGCTGCTGATAAGTCATTCCTGGGCAAGCGATGGCCTGACGAGGGGCATTCCAGGGCCAGGTAAAAGCGAGCTGGCTCACCGATCTTTCCTGTAGTGGCGCTGCTGCTGCTCGCGGCGCTGCTGGCAGGTAATGCAAAGCGCGACACCCGGAATGGCGGCCCGGCGAGCCTCGGGAATAGGTGCCTCGCACGCCTCACACAGCAGGCGGGATGCGCAGGTTGAACTCAGCCGCGCTCGGCGAATATGGCGTTCGCGTTCTGCCAGCTCGTATTCCTGAGCGTGATCCACTGAATCGACCATCAGATTACCTCCGAACATGTATTTTCCAGGCGCGCCTCTTCCTGTTGCAGGAGCTCGGCGGCTTCGGTGCCGGTTAGCTGGCAGCGGTTGATATAGACGGCTAACGCTCGCAGCCGTGCGCTGAAGGTACGCGCCAGCAGGGCGCGTTCTGCAAGCCGCGTTTCAGCCAGCATGTATGCGAGTTGTTCATCGCCGCAGGGACGAAAGATCATTCTTTATTCTCCTGAATTCAGGCAAAACGATGCCCGGCGGATTGACGCCAGTGGAATCGACATTGTGTTTAGCGGGGGAGCGCCAGACGCTTCGGAAACAGGCTGACCATGGCCCGAAACTGGTTCATCGCCAGGATCAGTGAGGCTTTTTCTTCTGCTGAAAATGCCTCAGGAGAGAGCGCGTGCCGGCTGACGGGGATCCCGGCGAGAAATAGCAGGGCGGACAGTGTCCGGCTATTCTGATCGTACAGCGGATCGCGCCTGTCGCGTACGGCAGCAAAAAATTTTTTCAGATCCCTGCCGTCGTCGTGCCACAGCTCGGCCCGCAGCTGTGTTATTCGGTCCAGACCGCGAGTACGCTGGCCCAGATTAAGTGTCCGAACAGGGGATATTGTTTGAGCAGGCATAAACACCTCCTGAATGATTGCTATGCGTTTCATTTTTTACTGACTTTCTCTCGCAAAACTTGCATTTGAGAGCTCAAGACGGCGCGTTTTGCCATTGATTTTGTTCGTGGCATCACGCAATATCAGGCTATTAGCCTCGAAATATTCATATCTGCGCATTAGCAGAATATGCAATGCAATGTAGATCGCAATTGCGATTGTTGAAACGCTTTTTTGTTGTGTGGTGACTATGTCTGAAGAGAATTTAAGTGCGCAAGAGATTGTGGAGCGAATAAGCTCTGCATATGGCGTTTCCAGCCAGCGGGCGCTGGCCGAAGCACTGGAGGTTCCCGCCAATAACATCAGCTCATGGCTACAGCGCGACAGCATCCCTTATAAGGCGGTAGTGAAGTGTGCTCTTGATACCGGAGCCGATCTCTACTGGTTGATTAACGGTAAGTTTGCAAATGCAAACCATGAAACTAAAACTGCGCTGCACGGTAAATCGCTGTATGACGAGATACTGGCTACTGGTGGCCGCCCTGTGCTGCGGCGCATTCTTGATGCGTATGGTTTCAAAATGCAGAAAGAGCTTGGCGATTTGCTGGATATCTCTTCGGGCACTATCAGCACCTGGATCAGGCGCGAGTTTTTTCCGGGGGATGTCGTTGTTGCCTGTGCGCTGGATACCGGCGTTTCGTTGCGTTGGCTGGCGACCGGGCAGGGAGAGATGTCCGCAGGTCAGCCGCATAATGACGCTGAAGGGCACGCGTGCCGTATCGCCCGCTATCGTCTGGAATCCGGCGCGCTGAAAGAGGCTGGCAGCTGGACGCTGGACCGCTCCCTGCTGCCCGATTCAACGGAAGGGCTGGTTTTTATTCAAGGGTTAAATACGGGATGGCTGGTGGATACCTCAGCTAAAAATCTCGGGAACGGGCGCTGGTTTGTCAGTATTGATGATTCACTGGACGTGTTTGATGTGGTGCGACTACCCGGCGGGAAAGTTCATCTTACTCATGCTGCTGCCAATTTTGAATGCAGCATCAGCGATGTCGCTCCTTATGGATTAGTTACGCTGACGCTGGAGAAACACCTGTAGCGATAATCTTGCGGGCACTGTCGAAAGCTGCGCCCGTTCGGAGGCTACTTCACCACCGGCATCTTCTGCAAACTCAGCGCTTGCATAAACGCATCATCAAGCTGCAAATGCTGCTTCACCAGCTCAGGCGGCGTGCTTGCCAGCCACTGGTTCAGGGATATATCGGCGTAGTAATCGCTTTTAAACAGTTCAAGAAAGCGTAGCCTGGTTTTGCCGGTATTTTCGATATAGTGCCCCATCGCAAACGGGACATAGCCCACGTCGCCGGCGCGGTAGTCAAAGGTTCTTGCCTGGCCGGATGAGGCAAACACGCCCATTCTGCCTTCTCCTTCCAGATAGTACTGCCACTCGTCGTTGTTTGGATGCCAGTGCAGTTCGCGCAGGCCGCCGGGATCAATTTCCACCAGCGCCGCGGCGATGGTTTTTGAAATCGGGAATACGGATGAGTCGGTGATGCGCACCGTCCCGCCGGGGGCTTTGATCGGATCCTGAGCCATCATGCGGTGGGTAAAGCGGATTTTTGATTTGGCTGAGCCTTTGATGGCGTCTGCATCGAGGCTGCCCGGCACGGTGCCGGCAAAAATATACTCGTTTTCCGGAGAGGGGAGTTTACTGAACGTCGAAACCGGCACCTTGAAGTTTTTCGCTAAAATGTCAGGCGGAATGTGCTTGAACCAGTCCGAGAGCAGGAAAGTGCTATCCTCATCGAATCCGCCATCGTCGAAAGCCAGCAGGAATTCGCAGCCGTCCGGACCCAGGCCCTGGATAGAATGGGGAATGCCGGGTGGGAAGTACCACAGATCGCCTGCGCCAATATCGTCCACGAACCAGCCGCCTTCAGTATCGAACGCCGTGACCCGCGCGTTGCCGTAAGTCATGTAGGCCCACTCGCCCTCTTTATGCCAGTGCAGCTCGCGGATGCCGCCGGCATTGAGGCGCATATCGACACCGGCGATGGTGGTGGATATTCCCAGTTCCCGCTTTGTTACCTGCCGGGTCCAGCCGCCGCTGCCTTTGCGTACATGGGCATCGCTGAACGAGAAACGAAGGTTAGGCAGGGTGCCGCTGTCCGTGGCGGGCGGATCGACGATGTCGGGATTCTCAGCTTCGCGTATCGGATCGTGCGGACCGGGATCCCTGACGCCCGCAGGCCAGGATTTCACTTCGTTATCATGGGCGTGTACCTGCCCGGCGGCGAGGGCGACTGTGCCGCCCGCAGTGAGTGCTATAAAATCTCTGCGTGAAACGTGTTTCATCGTCGATCTCCTGAATTCATTTAAAGTCAGTAACATCCGGACACGCGCGGTTTTACCCGTCATATTTCAAGCCGCCTTCAAGCAACTCAAATTATTTAGGGTATATAGATCGAGACTGGGAATATCGCGTTACGGATATGTAAAAATCAGGGCCGCTTGCTTTGAGGTGAAAAGATAAGTCAGGTAACTCAATTAGCGAGCTAATTAACATGCGTTTAGAAAAGGTGTAGTTCTGGAATGGAAAAAATGATGCTATTAGCACAAATAGTTCATTTATTTGCGGCGAAAAACCGCGTTCTTTGGTGAGAAATATGTAACGGAGGTAACAAAGGATTACGTTTAACATAAAAAGAATGCGTGATTTACCCTTGCTCAGGCACGCGCGGTCGCACCGATCGCTAACATCAGCACTCTAAATCATTTACAATGCTCGCCTTCCGGAGGTGAGATGCTGCAGGGCTTTTTTAATCATTATCGTAACAGGCAGTACGCGGCATGGTTCGCGCTGTTTGCTATGGCGCTGATTATTGTTGCACCGCTTATCTCTGTATCACTGCAAAAAGATCCCATGAGCAGTATGCCCGGCATGGACCACGCGATGTCGATGAGTCACGGCCACGGCGATAGCGGCATGACGCACCCTGCGTCAATACCCGCTCACGATATGGAGGCCTGCGGCTACTGCGTGCTGTTTGCGCACGTTCCGGGTCTGCTGGTAGCGCTGGTGCTGGTGCTCAGCCTGCTCATCCGGCGACAGCGGCTGCGTATTCCTCCGCCGCTGGTTCTGTGCTGGTACTTTTCCCCTCGTCTGCGCCCCGAAACTCGGGCGCCGCCACGTCTGTCAGCTTTTACCTGTTAATCAAAATTATCTGGCGCGACTGCGCCTCGATCCCTTTTGGCTTTTTGAAGGAAAAGTATGACAACCTGCACCCCGCGCGCGGCATGGATAAACCTGCTGCGGCGCCTCCATTTTTCTGTTGGTCTGTTTGTCGGGCCATTCATCTTTATCGCTGCACTGACCGGCACGCTCTATGTAGCAACGCCGCAGCTGGAAAATATCATTTTTCACGAGGCGCTCACCGCTGACGGCCGGGGAGAGGCAAGGCCGCTTGCCGACCAGATTGCGGCGGCACAAAGTGCCACCGGCGATGATTCACCACTTTACGCCGTGCGTCCCGCGCCTGAAATGGGGGAGACGACCCGGGTGATGTTTCGCTCCGCTGAACTGGGAGCATCAGAGAGTCGGGCGCTGTTTATCGATCCGGTGACGCTGGCAGTGAAAGGCGATATGACCGTTTACGGCACCAGCGGCGTTCTGCCGCTGCGGATGTGGATCGATAAAGTGCACCGTGCTCTGCTGCTGGGTGATTACGGCCGGGTTTACAGCGAGCTGGCCGCGTCCTGGATGTGGATTGCCGCCTGCGGCGGGATTGCGCTGTGGTTTTTTACCCGCCCCCGGCGGCGCATAAATAATCCGGTGCAGGACAATCGCCGGCTTCACGTGACCGCAGGATGGCTGCTGCTGGTGGGCATGCTGCTATTCTCTGCCACCGGCCTGACCTGGTCGCAGTGGGCCGGAGGCAACGTTGACAGGCTGCGGGCAAGCCTGAACTGGATGACCCCGCAAGTCAACACGCGGCTGGATGGACAGAACACGCAAAACGATCCTCATGCCGATCACCACCAGGGGCACGGCGGCATGGTTATGCCATCGTCCAGTCCGGCGCTGTATGACGCGGTTTTGCAGCTGGCGCGGCGCGGCGGTATTGACGCCAGCAAAGTGGAAATCCGCCCGCCCAAAGCCCGGGGCTATGCGTGGACGGTTACCGAGGTCGATCGCAGCTGGCCAACGCGGGTAGATGCGGTGGCCGTTGATGCGGACACGATGCAGATTGTGGACCGCACCCGCTTTGCGGATTTCCCGCTAATGGCGAAGCTGACCCGCTGGGGCGTCGATTTTCATATGGGCGTGCTGTTTGGGCTGGCAAACCAGCTGCTGCTTATCGCCTTCGGCCTGGCGCTGTGCGGGATGATTCTTGTTGGCTACCGGCTCTGGTGGATTCGACGTCCTTCCGCGCCGGCCGCCGGCCAGCTGAGAGTGCTGACAAAGAGCTGGCTGGAACTGCCTGCCGGCGGACGCGTATGCACGCTGGTGATTGCTGTCGCGTTGGGGATAGCCCTGCCGGTAATGGGGGCCAGCCTGCTGCTGTTTGTGGTTATTGATGTGCTGCGCTGGCGTAAGGGGAGCCGCGGCGCACAGAGTGAAGTGGTTCGGCCTTAACTGTTAGTGGACAGCAGGCGGGCAAGAGCATTGTCAGTCTGCTGTATTTTTATCTTTACGATTTAAGGGTTAATAAGGGGCAAAAAATAGCGTGTGTAAAGTAAAATTTACGGATTTTGGATTGATATCTTTACTTATTGTGATATTGTAGGTCCCATCATCACCCAGAAAAACCTATCGCAAACGAGCCAGACAGGATTGCCATCATGCAAAAAGACGCGCTGAACAATGTACATATCGCCGACGAACATATCCTTATCACCCCGGAAGCGCTGAAAGCAGAGTTCCCGCTTACTGTCGCGCAGGAAGCGCAGATCGCCGAGTCGCGTAAAACCATCTCCGATATCGTCGCCGGACGCGACCCGCGTCTGCTGGTGGTGTGCGGTCCGTGCTCCATTCACGATACTGAAGCCGCGATTGAATACGCTCGTCGATTTAAAGCCCTTGCCGCCGAGGTCAGCGATAGCCTCTATCTGGTGATGCGCGTCTATTTTGAAAAACCCCGTACTACCGTTGGCTGGAAGGGGCTGATTAACGATCCGCACATGGATGGCTCGTTTGATGTTGAAAGCGGTTTGAAAATTGCGCGCGGGCTGCTGGTTGAGCTGGTCAGCATGGGCCTGCCGCTGGCGACCGAAGCGCTCGATCCGAACAGCCCGCAGTACCTTGGCGATCTGTTTAGCTGGTCGGCCATTGGCGCGCGCACCACCGAATCTCAGACCCACCGTGAGATGGCTTCCGGGCTCTCCATGCCGGTCGGTTTCAAAAATGGCACCGACGGCAGCCTGGCTACGGCGATTAACGCTATGCGCGCGGCATCTATGCCGCACCGCTTCGTAGGTATTAACCAGGCCGGCCAGGTCTGTTTACTGCAAACCCGCGGTAATCCGGGCGGACACGTTATCCTGCGCGGGGGCAAAGCGCCTAACTACAGCCCGGCGGATGTAGAACAGTGTGAAAAAGAGATGGCGCAGGCGGGACTCAAACCGTCCCTGATGGTAGATTGCAGCCACGGTAATTCCAATAAAGACTACCGCCGTCAGCCTGCCGTGGCCGAGTCCGCGATTGCCCAGATTAAAGATGGCAATCGTTCGATCACCGGCCTGATGATTGAAAGTAATATTCACGAAGGCAATCAATCCTCCGAGCAGCCGCGCAGCGCGATGAAGTATGGCGTGTCGGTGACCGATGCCTGCATCAGCTGGGAGACCACCGAGACGCTGCTGCGTGAAATTAACAACGATCTGCGCGGCCATCTGACGGCGCGTCTGGATTAAGAGGACGTTATGGTTGCTGAATTGACCGCCCTGCGCGATCAAATTGATGAAGTGGACAAGGCGCTGCTGGCTCTGCTGGCGCGCCGCCTGGAACTAGTCGCCGAAGTGGGCGAAGTTAAAAGCCAGTATGGCCTGCCGATTTACGTTCCTGAACGCGAGGCGTCAATGCTCTCTTCGCGCCGTCAGGAAGCGGAAAAGCTCGGCGTGCCGCCCGATCTGATTGAAGACGTGCTGCGCCGGGTGATGCGGGAGTCCTACTCCAGCGAAAATGACAAGGGCTTTAAAACGCTCTACCCGCAGCTGCGGCCAGTAGTTATCGTCGGCGGCGGCGGCCAGATGGGGCGTTTGTTTAATAAGATGCTCACCCTGTCGGGCTATCAGGTTCGTACACTTGAACAGGATGACTGGGATAACGCCGAGACGCTGGTGGCCGATGCCGGCATGGTGATCGTCAGCGTGCCAATCCACATTACCGAAGAGACCATTACCAGACTGCCCGCGCTGCCAGATGATTGTATTTTAGTGGATCTGGCGTCGGTGAAAGCTGGCCCGCTGCAGGCGATGCTGGCGGCCCACGGCGGCCCGGTGGTTGGCCTGCATCCGATGTTCGGGCCGGACAGCGGCAGCCTTGCCAAGCAGGTGGTGGTTTACTGCGATGGCCGACAGCCGGAAGCCTATCAGTGGTTTCTGGAGCAGATTCAGGTCTGGGGCGCACGCCTGCACCGCATCAGCGCCGTTGAGCACGACCAGAACATGGCCTTTATTCAGGCTCTGCGCCACTTTGCTACCTTCGCTTATGGGTTGCATCTGGCGGAGGAGAACGTTCAGCTCGAACAGCTGCTGGCGCTGTCATCGCCGATTTATCGCCTTGAGCTGGCAATGGTTGGGCGGCTATTTGCGCAGGATCCGCAGCTCTACGCCGATATTATTATGTCCTCACAAAATAATCTGGCGCTTATTAAGCGTTACTACAAACGCTTCGGTGAAGCCATCTCACTGCTGGAGCAGGGAGACAAGCAGGCCTTTATCGACAGTTTTCGCAGAGTCGAGCACTGGTTTGGCGACTATGCTCAGCGCTTCCAGAGCGAAAGCCGCACGCTGCTGCGTCAGGCTAATGACAGCCGGCAGTGACTTATAACCTGAACAATTCAGGTTACGTTCGATGCGGTTCGACGTTTTACGGGTCTATACTCAAAAGCCAGCGGGCATTCCCGCTGGCTTTTTTTATAAGGAGATAATCGTGGCGCAACTGCAGCAGCTGTTTGACTATACCGGCCATCTTCCCGAATGTCCGACCTGGAGCGAAGACGAGCAGGCCCTCTACTGGGCAGATATTCTCGAACGTGAAATTCACCGCTACCACATTGCCAGCGGCGAGCATCAGGTAGTGCGTTTTCCTGAAGAAGTCGGCTGCTTTGCGCTGCGCGAACAGGGTGGTTTTATTGTGGCAATGCGCAGCGCTATCTGGCTCAGCGAGCCGGACGGCACGCTCGTTCAGAAAGTTTGCGACAATCCCAGCAATCCGCGCCTGGCGCGCTTTAACGACGGTGGTACCGATCGCGATGGGCGCTTCTATGCCGGCACCTTCTGGAGTCCCGATGATTACAACGGCGCGCTGCTGGTGCGCGTCGATAATCAGCTGAGGACAAGCGTCATCCAGTGCGATATTCGCGGAGCCAACGGGTTAGCCTTTAGCGCGGACAGGAAGTGGATGTACACCTCGGATACGCCGAACGCGGTGATTTACCGCACGCCGCTCGACGCGCAGGGCGAACCGGGTCACCGTGAGGTTTTTCGCTGCTTTAATGCCGGCGAGGGGATACCCGACGGCGCGGCGATGGATGAAGAGGGCTGCTACTGGAGTGCGATGTACAACGGCTGGCGCATTGCCCGCTTCTCGCCTGAAGGAGAGCAGCTGGCAGAGTTTCGCCTGCCGGTGCGCTGTCCGACAATGGTCTGCTTTGGCGGACAGGATATGAAGACGCTGTTTATCACCACCACGCGGGAAAACATGCGCCCGGAAGAGATCGCTGCCTATCCGCTGTCCGGCGCCATCTTCACCCTGCCGGTTGACGTTGCAGGTATGAAGAAGCCGCCGTTTCGCAGTCGTTAAGCGGGATCGACCGGTACCACGTTTTCGCCCGGGTAGCAGCCGAGCACTTTCATGGAGCGGGTGATTTCGCCCAGCTCTTTGAGCGCGGCCCGCATCGCGCTGGATTCCAGGTTAGCCTGAATATCCAGATAGAACATCTCTTCCCACGGATTCCCGTGAATCGGACGCGACTCCAGCTTAGTCATTATCAGGTTGTGGTTGCGCAGTACCAGCAGCGCCTCAACCAGCGCGCCCGCCTGCTGGCCGGTAGCCATTAACAGCGTAGTTTTTGCCGGCACCTGATCGGAGACATTAACGGCTTTGCGCGCCAGCACGATAAAGCGGGTAATATTCTGTGCCTGGTTGGCCCGGGCGTGCTCCAGCACCTGCAGACCGTACAGCGCGCCGCCGGCTTCGCTGCCGAGCGCGGCCGCTTTTGGCGACATCGACTGGGCCACTTTCTCCATGGCCGCCGAGGTACTCTCGGTATATTCAATTTTCCAGTGCGGATAGCGGCTGAGGAACTGGGTACACTGCTGGAAAGGCTGCGGATGGCTGTAAACAGTTTCGATAGTGTCCAGATCCGTGGATCCGGAGACCAGAATGCAATGGTCAATCGGCACTGTCATTTCGCCTACAATGGACAGGCTAGTGTGCTGCAGCAGATCGTAGACGTCATTGATAGCGCCCGAACTGGTATTTTCAATTGGAACGACGGCATAGTCGGCCTGTCCGGTTTCCACCTGTTCGAAAATATCGGCAAATTTTGCGCAGCCGCTCTCAATAAATTGCTCAAAGTGGCGGGCCGCGTACTGGCGAGCCGCGAGATGGGAATAGGAGCCTTTTGGGCCAAGGAAAGCAATTCGCGCCGAATGCGGATTGGTTTTATTGAGATGCTGCTGGAGCAGCGCCTGCTGGGTCAGCACCGAGTCTTCAATGATCAGCTGAAACAGGCGGGTGATGTAATGCGCATCCAGCTGGTGGGTTTTGCCGATATTGCGCAGGCGATCGAGCAGATCGCGCTCCCGGTCAATGTCGCGCACCGGGCGGTGCGAGAGCAGCTTTGCTTTGCCTACTTCAACAGCAAGCGCGCGGCGTTCGGCGAGCAGGGTCAAAAGTTGTTCATCCAGCGTGCTGATTTTGTCCCGCAGCGCCAGTAAAGGGTTTTCCGCATTCATAGTATCGCCTTTCTTATTATTCATAAAAAAGGCCTCCCGATTTGGGAGGCCTTAATGTTCGTCTTCGCATTCTTTATCTCGTGACGAATCGCCTCCCATCAGGGGAAGGTAAAAAAGAATGCGAAGAAGAACAGGCTATTTTTCATATGAGTTCCTTGACGTAGTGCAGTTAAAGTAACCGTACTGTTTTCGCGCTGTCAACTGTAAATAACAGCTACAATAAAAAACGCGCCCTGAGGCGCGTTAGATAAACACAGTTGTGAAGGATTACTCTTGTTCAACGATGTCAGCGTCTTCGACGTTATTAAGGTCTTTGACCGATGTACTGGCGCGACGCGCTTCACCTTTATGCTGCACTTTGTTGAGCTGCCTTTCCAGCTTGTTAATCAATTCGTTGATAGCAGTATACATATCGTCGTGGCGCGCGCTGGCAACCAGATGCCCGTTTGGCGTGTTGATTGTGGCGTCAGCAACAAAACCCTGCGGCTCTTTGGACAGAACGATATGGGGATTAATCAGGTGGGTTTGCCATTTATCGAGTTTGGCGAGACGGTCTGCGACATGCTGGCGAATGGCCGGGGTAATTTCCATTTGTTTGCTGGTAATGTTCATTGTCATAAATTTTACCTCTTGTCTTTCCGTCTTGGTGATCCCAGCATACCGTTCCTGATGTCAAGTTGTGTGATGTAGATCACGTTATTTTGTCACTTTTTGTCAACGGCGCTTTTTTGTGAGTGAGGGCAGGAACAGGTCAATTAGTGCTTGAGGAAGTCCGAAAAGCGGGCCATAGTTGAATGGATTTATTGGTGCGCAATTGCTCCAGAAAGAATCCCGATCACAAATAAAAACGGCAGCCCGCAGGCTGCCGTTTTTGTGTGACAGGTGAGTGCTTAGCTGCTTGTCTTGCTGCTGTTGGCGGCAATGATTTTGGCAACTTTATCTGCCTGCGCATTCATCTGCATTTTGCGGTAAGCATTTTCCATTTTCGGCAGCGCATCGCGGGTGGCCTGGGTATCCGGGTAGTTGCGCAGCATGCCGTCAACGCGGTTTACCACGGCAACCCACGCGCCGCGCGCGGTATAGTAGTCCACTACCGACAGCTCATATTTCGCCAGACGATCCTTGAGGAACACCATGCGCTTGTAGCCGTCTGTCGCATACTGGCTCTGAGGATAGCCGCGCAGCAGTTTGGAGAAATCGTTAAACGCGTCGCGGGCGTGCTGCGGATCGCGGTCGGAGCGATCGACGCCAAAGAAGCCCTGCAGCGCGCTGTCGTCCAGCGCCATGTCGGTCAGACCGCGCATATAAAGGACGTAATCAATATTCGGATGCGTTGGGTTAAGGCGCATGAAGCGATCGATAGACGCCTGAGCCAGCGGCAGATCGGCGTTCTTGTAATACGCATAAATCAGATCCAGCTGTACCTGCTGAGAGTACGGACCAAACGGGTAGCGATTATCCAGCGCTTCCAGTTGCGTTATTGCCTGTTTCCAGTTACCGTCCTGCAACTTTTGTTGAGCGGTCGCGTAAATTTCGTTCGGCGGGTTGTCAGGTACCGTTTCCTTTGAACCAGAGCAACCCGCCAAAGCCAGGCTCAGTGTGGCAAGGGCCACCAGGTATTTCATGCGCGTCATGACGTTTTGACTTTCCTCAGAATGTTTATGCGGGAGATTATCATTCCTGCTCCCGATCAAGACCAGCTACAATAGCACACTATATTAAACGGCAAAGCCGTAAAACCCAACGTTAAACGAAGAAGCTTCCTATGGTACAACGAGTACAACTCACCGCAACAGTGTCCGAAAAACAACTGGGTCAACGCTTAGATCAGGCTTTGGCCGAAATGTTCCCGGATTATTCACGTTCGCGTATAAAAGAGTGGATTCTTGACCAGCGCGTGCTGGTAAACGGGGTCATGATTGACAAGCCGAAAGAGAAAGTCCTCGGCGGTGAAAGCGTCGCCATCAACGCAGAAATTGAAGAAGAAGCGCGTTTTGAGCCGCAGGATATCCCGTTAAATATTGTCTATGAAGATGACGATATTATTGTGATTAACAAGCCCCGCGATTTTGTGGTGCACCCCGGCGCCGGCAATCCTGACGGCACGATCCTTAACGCGCTGCTGCACTACTATCCGCCGATTGCCGATGTGCCGCGCGCCGGTATCGTCCATCGTCTGGATAAAGACACAACCGGCCTGATGGTGGTGGCGAAGACCGTTCCTGCTCAGACGCGGCTGGTTGAATCCCTGCAGCTGCGTGAAATTACTCGCGAATATGAAGCTGTTGCTATCGGTCACATGACGGCGGGCGGCACCGTGGAAGAACCTATCAGCCGCCATCCGACCAAGCGCACGCACATGTCCGTGCATCCGATGGGCAAACCGGCAGTAACGCACTACCGCATTATGGAGCACTTCCGCATCCATACACGCCTGCGCCTGCGGCTTGAAACCGGACGCACTCACCAAATTCGCGTACATATGGCGCACATCACGCATCCGCTGGTGGGCGATCAGCTGTACGGCGGCCGTCCGCGCCCGCCGAAGGGCGCCTCTGACGAATTCATCGATGCACTGCGCAAGTTCGATCGCCAGGCGCTGCATGCGACAATGCTCCGCCTGTACCATCCGGTCAGCGGCGTTCTGATGGAGTGGAACGCGCCAATCCCGCAGGATATGGTCGATTTGATCGACGCGATGCGCGCCGATTTTGAAGAGCATAAAGATGATGTGACCTGGCTATGACCCGCGTTCTCATTCCAGACTGGCCGCTGCCTGCAGGCGTCGGTGCCTGCAGCTCTACCCGTACGGGCGGCGTAAGCCTTCCTCCCTACGATTCGCTAAATCTGGGCGCGCACTGCGGCGACAATCCTGAAGATGTTGAGGAGAATCGCCGCCGGTTTTACGAGGCGGCGGCGCTGCCGTCTCGCCCCGTGTGGCTGGAGCAGGTTCACGGCACCCGCGTGCTTACGCTTACCGGCGAGGCGTATCCTTCTAAGCGAGCCGATGCTGCTTACAGTAATATCCCGGGGCAGGTGTGTGCAGTCATGACGGCGGACTGCCTGCCGGTGCTTTTCTGCAATCGGTCGGGAACCGAGGTTGCGGCAGCGCACGCGGGCTGGCGCGGATTGTGCGAAGGCGTGCTGGAAGAGACCATTGCCTGTTTTCACGATAAGCCTGAAAACATTCTCGCCTGGCTTGGGCCGGCGATTGGTCCTGAGGCATTTGAAGTTGGACCGGAAGTGCGGGACGCGTTTATGCAAAAAGATAGCGCAGCCAGCAGCGCATTCCGTCCGCAGGGCGATAAGTACTATGCGGATATTTATCAGCTCGCTCGCCAGCGCCTGGCCCGGATCGGCGTGACTCAGGTCTACGGCGGTGAACGCTGTACTCTAAGCGAAAAGGAGGATTTTTTCTCTTATCGCCGGGATCGTACTACGGGTCGTATGGCAAGTTTTATTTGGCTGAGATAACCTACAGAATCAAGACGATCCAGATGGCAGAATTATTTTTCGCATAGTTCAGGTCTTTAACCTTGAATAATTGAGGGATGACCTCATTTAATCTCCAGTAGCAAATTTGACCTGTTATGGGGGAAGTTATGCGTCTGGATCGTCTTACCAACAAATTCCAGCTTGCTTTAGCTGATGCCCAGTCGCTCGCACTGGGGCACGACAATCAATTCATCGAACCACTTCATTTAATGAGCGCGCTTCTGAACCAGGAAGGCGGCTCGGTGCGTCCTTTACTTACCTCTGCCGGTGTTAACGCCGGGCAGCTACGTACCGCTATTGAGCAGGCGCTCAGCCGTTTACCGCAGGTTGAAGGTACCGGCGGCGATGTTCAGCCTTCTCAGGATCTTGTGCGGGTGCTGAACCTTTGCGACAAACTGGCGCAAAAGAGGGGCGATAACTTTATTTCGTCAGAACTGTTCGTTCTGGCGGTGCTTGAATCACGCGGTACGCTGACCGATCTTTTGAAATCTGCCGGCGCCTCAGCAGCCAGCGTGACCCAGGCCATCGAACAGATGCGCGGAGGTGAAAGCGTGAACGACCAGAGTGCTGAAGATCAGCGCCAGGCATTGAAAAAATACACTGTGGATCTTACCGAGCGTGCCGAGCAGGGCAAGCTCGATCCGGTGATTGGCCGCGATGAAGAGATCCGTCGAACTATTCAGGTTCTGCAGCGCCGTACCAAAAATAACCCGGTGCTGATTGGCGAACCAGGTGTAGGTAAAACCGCCATTGTCGAAGGGCTTGCCCAGCGTATTGTTAACGGCGAAGTCCCTGAAGGACTTAAAGGCCGTCGAGTGCTGGCTCTGGATATGGGTGCACTGGTGGCGGGCGCAAAATACCGCGGCGAATTCGAAGAGCGCCTGAAAGGTGTGCTGAACGATCTGTCGAAGCAGGAAGGCAACGTCATCCTGTTTATTGACGAGCTGCATACGATGGTTGGTGCGGGCAAAGCCGACGGTGCGATGGACGCCGGCAACATGCTTAAGCCTGCGCTGGCGCGCGGCGAGCTGCACTGCGTCGGTGCGACCACGCTCGACGAGTACCGCCAGTATATAGAGAAAGATGCGGCTCTCGAACGGCGCTTTCAGAAAGTGTTTGTGGCTGAACCGTCAGTTGAAGACACCATTGCTATTTTACGCGGCCTGAAAGAGCGCTATGAGCTGCATCATCACGTGCAGATTACGGATCCGGCGATTGTGGCGGCGGCGACATTGTCCCATCGCTATATTGCCGACCGGCAGCTGCCGGATAAAGCTATCGACCTGATCGATGAAGCCGCATCCAGCATTCGTATGCAGATTGACTCCAAGCCGGAAGAGCTCGACCGACTCGATCGCCGCATAATCCAGCTTAAGCTGGAGCAGCAGGCTCTTCTGAAAGAGTCGGATGAAGCAAGTGTTAAGCGTCTGGATATGCTCAATGAAGAACTTGAGGATAAAGAGCGCCAGTATTCCGAATTAGAAGAGGAGTGGAAAGCAGAGAAAGCATCGCTCTCCGGAACACAAACGATCAAAGCCGAACTTGAGCAGGCGAAAATCGCTATCGAGCAGGCGCGGCGCGTTGGCGATTTGGCGAGAATGTCCGAGCTGCAGTACGGTAAAATTCCGGATCTGGAAAAACAGCTTGAGGCTGCGACTCAGTCGGAAGGCAAAACAATGCGCCTGCTGCGCAACCGCGTAACAGATGTCGAAATTGCCGAAGTGCTGGCCCGCTGGACCGGTATTCCGGTGGCGCGGATGATGGAAGGTGAGCGCGATAAACTGCTGCGGATGGAGCAGGAGCTGCATCAGCGAGTTATTGGTCAGGATGAAGCTGTTGAGGCCGTCTCGAACGCGATTCGCCGCAGCCGCGCCGGGCTTGCCGATCCTAACCGTCCAATCGGTTCATTCCTGTTCCTCGGCCCAACAGGGGTAGGTAAAACCGAGCTGTGCAAAGCGCTGGCCGACTTTATGTTCGACAGCGATGATGCAATGGTGCGAATCGACATGTCTGAATTTATGGAAAAACATTCGGTATCGCGCCTGGTTGGTGCTCCTCCGGGATATGTGGGTTACGAAGAGGGCGGTTATCTGACCGAGGCCGTACGTCGTCGTCCGTATTCAGTGATTCTGCTGGACGAAGTTGAAAAAGCGCATCCGGATGTTTTCAATATCCTTCTGCAGGTACTTGACGACGGACGTCTGACTGACGGGCAGGGGAGGACGGTCGATTTCCGTAATACGGTCGTTATCATGACGTCTAACCTTGGTTCCGATCTGATTCAGGAGCGTTTCGGCGATCTGGACTACGGTCATATGAAAGAGCTGGTGCTCGGTGTGGTAAGCCAGAGCTTCCGTCCGGAATTCATTAACCGTATTGATGAGGTGGTGGTATTCCATCCGCTGGGTGAACAGCACATTGCTTCAATTGCCAATATCCAGCTTCAGCGGCTGTACAAACGCCTGGAAGAGCGCGGATATGCAGTGCAGATTGACGATGACGCGCTCAAGCTGCTCAGCGAAAACGGATACGACCCGGTCTACGGGGCGCGACCACTGAAACGCGCTATCCAGCAGCAGATTGAGAACCCGCTGGCACAGCAGATTCTCTCTGGTGAGTTAATACCCGGTAAGCTTGTTCACCTTACGGTGAAAGACAATCGGATTGTTGCAACGCAATAACGCGTGTATTGAAACGTAAAAACGGGCCGAAAGGCCCGTTTTTGTTTAAAAACCAGGCTACTATTGAGGTTTGTTGGGTGTTTTGCTGCAAAAGTGAACGGTTGAAATCTTTTTTGAGATTTATACTTGCCAGTTCAGAATTACTCCCTATAATGCGCCACCACTGACACGGAACAACGGCTTACAGGCCGCCGGGTTAGCGGGGTTTCTCCAGAAACGCCGACAGAGAAAAGCGAAATTAAATGCTTGACTCTGAATGAGGAAAGCGTAATATACGCCACCTCGCGACAGAGCGCTAAAGCGCGTCGCACTGCTCTTTAACAATTTATCAGACAATCTGTGTGGGCACTCAAAGTGACATGGATTCTTAATGTCTTCGGACAATAAATGAATACCAAGTCTCTGAGTGAACACGTAATTCATTACGAAGTTTAATTCACGAGCATCAAACTTAAATTGAAGAGTTTGATCATGGCTCAGATTGAACGCTGGCGGCAGGCCTAACACATG
>NZ_CAJYMB010000080.1 GCF_913775985.1 uncultured Pluralibacter sp.
CGCGCACCGACGTCCTCTTTCTCCGCGCAAACCCGCGCGAAAGCTGCCCACCGCGTCCTTAATGCGCGACCCTGCTGCTCGAATTATTGTGGCGATCGCGCTATTATAAGCACCTTTTTTGAAGTTATTCGGCTGCCAGAGGCAGCCCGCTGTTGGGGTAGGGCATGAGGTCATTAGCAGATTTCGAATTTAATAAAGCGCCGCTATGTGATGGCATGATCCTCATATCTGAGCTGATCCGGGACGACTTTCCGGGACAGTATGTGACCGACGAGCTGGAGCAGCTGGTTCGCCTGGCGCAGGAAGAGATCAGCCCTGCCTGGACCGACAGCCGCCAGGTTGAGCGCTTACTTGAGCTTTTTTATGACGAATGGGGATTTTGCGCCTCCCATGGCATTTATCGTCTTTCCGACGCGCTGTGGCTCGATAAGGTGTTGAAAAACCGCGAAGGCAGCGCCGTTTCGCTCGGCGCCATTATGCTGTGGATCGCGCAGCGCCTCTCCTTACCGATGACGCCAGTGATTTTCCCTACCCAGCTTTTACTGCGGGCCGACGTGGAAACTGGCGAAATGTGGCTCATCAATCCGTTTACCGGCGATACTTTGGACGAGCACACCCTTGAAGTGTGGCTGAAAGGTAACGTGAGTCCGGTGGCGGAGCTCTTTAATGAAGATCTCGATGAGGCCGACAATGCGGAAGTGATCCGCAAGCTGCTGGACACGCTCAAATCGGCGCTGATGGAAGAGCATCAAATGGAGCTGGCGCTGCGGGTCAGCGAGGCGCTGCTGCAGTTCAATCCTGAAGATCCCTATGAAATTCGCGACCGCGGTCTGATCTACGCCCAGCTTGAGTGCGAGCACGTGGCGCTTAACGATCTGAATTACTTCGTTGAGCAATGCCCGGAGGATCCGATCAGTGAAATCATCCGCGCGCAGATCAACACGATTTCGCACAAACACATTACTCTGCACTAATCCGGAACAAATCCGATTAACCTCTGATAAGGCGATCTCATGAAACAAAAAGTGGTCAGCATTGGTGATATCAACGTAGCTAACGACCTGCCGTTTGTGCTGTTTGGCGGCATGAACGTGCTGGAGTCGCGGGATCTCGCCATGCGCATCTGCGAACACTACGTTACCGTTACCCAGAAGCTCGGCATTCCGTACGTGTTCAAAGCCTCTTTTGATAAAGCTAACCGCTCTTCCATCAAGTCCTATCGCGGACCGGGCCTGGAAGAGGGCATGAAGATTTTTCAGGAGCTTAAGCAAACCTTCGGCGTGAAAATCATTACTGACGTGCACGAGCCGCAGCAGGCGCAGCCGGTTGCCGAAGTAGTTGACGTTATTCAGCTTCCGGCATTTCTCGCCCGCCAGACAGATCTCGTTGAGGCGATGGCGAAAACGGGCGCGGTAATCAACGTTAAGAAGCCGCAGTTCGTAAGTCCCGGCCAGATGGGTAACATCGTCGATAAATTCGCCGAAGGCGGTAATGATAAAGTAATCCTCTGCGATCGCGGCACCCAGTTTGGCTACGATAACCTGATTGTGGATATGCTCGGCTTTAGCGTCATGAAGTCTGTCTCCGGCAACTCGCCGGTTATCTTTGATGTCACTCACGCGCTGCAGTGCCGCGATCCGTTTGGTGCCGCCTCCAGCGGCCGCCGCGGTCAGGTTACCGAGCTGGCGCGCGCCGGCATGGCTACCGGGCTGGCGGGGCTGTTTATTGAGGCGCATCCGGATCCTGAGCATGCAAAATGCGACGGCCCGTCCGCGCTGCCGCTGGCCAAGCTGGAGCCGTTCCTGAAGCAGATTAAAGCAATTGACGATCTGGTGAAGAATTTCGACGAGCTGGATACCAGCCACTAAGCTCTCACTTAAAGATGTAAAAAAACCCGCCGCGGCGGGTTTTTTCGTATCTGATGCAGCTTTACGCAAAGATTGTCATCAGGTAAGCCACGAACAGTGCCAGGTGCGCCGCGCCGTTGAGCACGTTGGTGCGCCCCGTAGAGAACGAGAGCTGGCACAGCATCAGCGACGCTACCATTACAATCATTTCCGGCGCGCCGAGGGCAAACTGCAGCTCGTTGCCGGTGAGGAAGGCGATTACCGTCACTACCGGCACCGTCAGTGAAATGGTGGCCAATACCGATCCGAAGAACAGATTCATTGCGCGCTGGACCTGATTGTTAAGTACCGCCCGCAGGGCGCCGAGACCTTCCGGAGAGAGGATCAGCAGTGCCACCAGGAAACCGGTAAACGCTACCGGCGCGTTCATGCTCGACAGCAGAGTTTCCAGCGGATTCGCATTCATTTTGGTTACGGCAATAACGGCAACCAGATGCACGATAAGCCATATTGCGTGCCACAGGCTGCTGTGGGCAGAGGGTTTGCCGTGATGTGGATCGTCACCTTCGTCTTCATGCTCGTATACGAACAGGCTCTGGTGGGTTTTGGTTTGAATCAGCAGAAATACGCCGTACATAGCCGCGGAGATAAGCGCGACCAGCAGGGCCTGCCCGGTTGAGAAATTGGCCCCAGGCAGCGCCATCGGGAAGACCAGTACAATAATCGCCAGTGGGAAGAGGGCGATCAGATACTGTTTGATGCCGAACAGGTTCATATATTGAGTGGCGAATTTACGCCCGCCCATCAGCAGTGAAAATCCAACCAGCCCGCCGGTTACGATCATTATGATGGAGTAAAGCGTGTCGCGCATCAGTGTCGGTGCTGCATCGCCGGTGGCCATCAGGGCAGAAATAAGGCTGACTTCAAGAATAACCACTGAAAGGCTTAAAATTAGCGAGCCGTAGGGTTCGCCCAGGCGGTGCGCCAGTACGTCGGCGTGCCGAACTACGCTGAACGCGCTGCTTAAAATGGCGATTAGCGCCAGAAGATTGATACCCGAAACAACCGGCAGCGATTGACTGTTTCCCCAGAAAAACAGTACCGCCATCGCCAGCACCGGCAAAATAAGGAATGTCTCCTTGTGGCGGGTTTTTACCGCCTCTTGAGTGTGTGTCATGTTGCTTCTCCATTTAAGCAGGCGTTTTAATTATAGATAGTCCAGCACGCTACAATAACAGACTGAATAGCTTAACCCAGACTTTTTACTGAAATTTACGTCTTGATAGGTAATTCATCTCTGGCTCATATATCTCTTTCTTTTCTGTTAATTATACAATTATAACAGTATCTTATGTTTTTAATTTTCACTGAATAATTTACCTGCTGGCGTAAGCGGTTAATCTCATCCACACTGAGAGTTTGGCTGAAATCAGGAGGTAAAATGCCCTATAAAAACCGCAACGAGCTCCCGGAAAGCGTGCAGCATGTTCTACCTGCCCACGCGCAGGATATCTACAAAGAAGCGTTTAACAGTGCCTGGGAGCAGTACAGGCATAAAGAAGACCGTCGCGATGACGCCACGCGTGAGGAGACAGCCCATCGCGTCGCATGGGCGGCAGTCAAGAACGATTACCAGAAAGGGGAAGATGATAAATGGCACAGGAAAAAGTAGTACTTTGTCTACCATTTGCTCTTTTCACTCACGTTTAGCAAGGGTTGCTTTCACGGGGCAGCGGCATTGCATATCATCACCGTCTTCTGGATAATATTTCGGCAGATCAACCCTCACTAATGCACGTTGCCTGCAGCGTGAATTATGACGGGTAGATGCAGGAATGAGGTGGCAGGGAAGCATGCAGTGGCGGAGGTAAAGATGGTGTTAACCCGTGATTTTTTGTTGAAAGCAGATTGCAAAACTGCTTTTGGCACAATTGAAGAGTCGCTGTTTTGGTCACCAGAACAGCGCGCGGCTTCACTGGCTGCAACTCTGGCCTGTCGGCCTGATGACAGCCCGGTCTGGATTTTTGGCTACGGCTCGCTGATATGGAACCCGGCGCTTAACTATATTGACTCCTGCACCGGTACGCTGCTGGGCTGGCACCGGGCTTTCTGCCTGCGCTTAACGGCCGGACGCGGTACCTCCTGCCAGCCCGGACGCATGCTGGCGCTTAAGCAGGGCGGGCGCACCACCGGCGTGGCCTATTGTCTGAACGAGGATGTGCTTGAAGAAGAGCTCTCTTTACTCTGGAAGCGGGAAATGATCACCGGTTGCTACTTGCCTACGTGGTGCCGGCTCTCTCTGGATGACGGCAGAACGGTAAACGCGCTGGTGTTCATTATCGATCCCCGCCATCCTCTGTATGAGTCGGACTCCTGTCCTCAGGTGGTCGCGCCGCTAATCGCCGCCGCCAGCGGCCCGCTCGGCAGCAACGCGCAGTACCTGTTTTCTCTCGATAAAGCACTAAAGCTGCTTGGTATGAAGGACGACTGCCTTGATGAGCTGGTGTCCAGAGTCCGCGAGCTGAAAACTAACGATTTACTCTGATAATCCTCTTTTTAGCAGCGTATAACGCTGCACTTCTCCGATTTTATTTAAAAAATTTTCTGTTGAACCGATTACTGGTGCGTTATCAATATGATAACGCTCTCTTTTATTTTTAAATAATGAGTTAAAAATTAATTTTAAAATATATCATGTTTTGAGATTTTTAAAATATATCATACAGTCGCTGATAATGTTTTCACCGATATGTATTAATTCAGAAGAAACTTTATTTTAATGCGAAACAGGTACTTACTTAGTGGTAAGTGAGGTTTGTCACATTTTTCTTTAAGCGTTGATTGCAACCCATTTCACTTTGTAACTGCACCGTCTACACTCCTAAAGAATAGTTCTTAAGTTGTCGGGAAAATAATGAAATATAGATAATAAATCTCACCTGCCATATCGCTACTGCTGTTAATCACAATACTCCATTTTATTGCGGAGTAAGAAGGCTGCGCCTGGCCTAACGCCACTGGCAAGCCTCCCCAATTCATTGTGATTGATGTGGTTATTTATGGTTGGGTGGTAAAAATAAAACAATTAAAAATAATATTTTGCTCGGCAAGGTATTAAGGGTTGTCTTTTGTCTGAATAAATAATTTATTGATTTCACGTTAGTGATGTCGATACTTTTTGTTTTTTCAGAACTTGTATTTATTGTGATCCGGGACTCTCTTTAACTCAATTTTATAATGGCTAAAAATAATACTGAAATGAGGGTTCATGTATGGCGAATATTATGCTTACTGCCAGAGATGGCGGTGCAACTACCTCTGCTAATGGCGCGTTTATTAATCTTTCCGGGCCGACGATTGTTAAAATAAAGCTCGATCCAAAAGAGATATCTCAGCTCTCACGTAATGGTAATGACCTGGTTATTACCCTTAAAAGCGGCGAAACCACAACAGTGCATAATTACTTTGTGGTTGATAAAAATGGCAATGGTAACGAGCTGGTACTTGAGGATGCGCAGGGCGCGCTTTGGTGGGTTAAAGATCCTCAGGCCGGCCTGCATTTTGAGCCGTTAGGCGATATTGACGCGCTGATGATTGAAGAGGCCGGGGGAGACAGTTTAAGCCCCTGGCTTTTTGCTGCTGCGGGCGGCCTGGCAGCGGCGGCGGTCACGCTGGCGCTGGCCGATGATAAAGATGATCATCATCGAAATGTGATTATTGATGACGGTGATTCGGACGGCAGTACCGGTGGCGGGACTACAGAAAATCCGGATAAGGGTAATCCTCCGGACGTCACGCCACCTTTTGTTGCAGTGCTGCATGTTGCCGGAAACGGCGTCGCAATCTCCGCCAACGGCGCGACAAATGATTCCACACCCACCATCAGCGGACTGGCGGAGCCCGGTAGCACGGTCACTATCTACGATGGTACGAATATCCTCGGTACCACAAAAGCCGCCGCCGATGGATCCTGGAGTATTACGCTGCCGCGGCTTGGCGACAGCACCTTTGATAATCTGACCGTCGTCGCCACAGACGCCGCGGGCAACCGCAGCGAGGCAGCTCATGTCCCCGGATTCACAGTAGATACGCTGGCACCGGATGCGGTCAGCGATATCACCGTCCTTAACGACCGGACGGGCGCCAGCGTGGCGGCGGGCGGCAGCCTCAACGACAGCACCCCAACCCTGAGCGGTAAGGGCGAGCCGGGAAGCACGGTCACCATTTTTAACGGCGGTACCGAGCTCGGCCACGTCGTTGTCGGCGCGGACGGCAGCTGGAGCCTGGTCCTGCCGGAGCTGGCTGACGGCACCTATGACAGCCTGACCGCGGTGGCGACCGACGCCGCCGGCAACGCCTCCGATCCGATAACGCTCCCGACCTTTACAATTGACACCGCCGCGCCCGCGGCAGTCAGCGATCTGGTTATCACCAATGACGAGACCGGCGCGGCGGTGTCAGCGGGCGGCAGCCTGAACGACAGCACCCCAACCCTGAGCGGCAAGGGCGAGCCGGGCAGCACTGTGACCATTTTTGATGGTGAAACCGAGCTCGGCCACGCGGTTGTCGGCGCGGACGGCAGCTGGACGCTGGTTCTGCCGGAGCTGGCAGACGGGACCTACAGCGGCTTAACGGCGACTGCCACTGACGCGGCGGGCAATGTTAGCGCACCCGTGACGCTTCCAACCTTCACCATAGACACCGCCGCGCCAGCGGCAGTCAGCGATCTGGTTATCACCAATGACGAAACCGGCGCTGCGGTTGCGGCGGGCGGCAGCCTGAATGACAGTACGCCAACCCTCAGTGGTAAGGGCGAGCCTGGCAGCACGGTGACCATTTTTGATGGTGAAACCGAGCTCGGCCACGCGGTTGTCGGCGCGGACGGCAGCTGGACGC
>NZ_CAJYMB010000081.1 GCF_913775985.1 uncultured Pluralibacter sp.
CGCTCGAAATACGTCCCTTGCCGCTCAGCACCAGCGATACAGTGGCGACAGAGACGCCCGCCGCATGCGCAACATCGTTAATCGTGATTTTTTTTACGCCCGCCATGAATCGCGTCCTGCTCCCGTATGCTCGATAAAACGTTTTATCTGACTGCCGTAGTTATAGACCTTATTATCGTCAGGTTATGTGATTTTACTCTCACTAAAAAGCGGTAAAACGTTTTATCTTGCTGCCCATTGCGTAATCACTTTTGATTTAATCAGCTTGAGGAGTCGTTCAATGACGGCGAAAGCAGCACCAAAAATTACACTGTGGGAGTTTTTTCAGCAGCTGGGTAAAACCTTTATGCTGCCGGTCGCCCTGCTCTCTTTCTGCGGCATCATGATGGGCATCGGCAGCTCCCTGAGCAGCCACGATGTCACCACCCTGCTGCCGTGGCTCGACGTGCCGTTCCTGCAGGCTATCTTTATCTGGATGGGTAAAGTCGGCTCGTTCGCTTTTAGCTTCCTGCCGGTGATGTTCTGTATCGCTATCCCGCTCGGGCTGGCGCGGGAAAACAAAGGCGTCGCCGCTTTTGCCGGTTTCGTCGGGTTTGCGGTGATGAACCTCGCGGTTAACTTCTGGCTGACGGCGAAAGGCATTCTGCCCACCGCCGACGCGGCGGTGTTGAAAGCAAACAACATTCAGTTCGTGCTGGGGATCCAGTCGATTGATACCGGCATCCTCGGCGCGGTTATCTGCGGCATCGTAGTGTGGCTCCTGCACGAGCGCTTTCACACTATCCGCCTGCCGGACGCGCTGGCCTTTTTCGGCGGCACCCGCTTCGTCCCTATTATAACTACCGTTGTTCTCGGGCTGGTCGGTCTGGTTATCCCGCTGGTGTGGCCGTTCTTCGCCAAAGGCATCGCGGCACTGGGCAACATGATTAACAGCGCCGGGGATTTTGGGCCGATGATTTTCGGCACCGGCGAGCGCCTGCTGCTGCCGTTCGGCCTGCACCACATTCTGGTGGCGCTAATCCGCTTCACCGAAGCCGGCGGCACGCTGGACGTATGCGGGCATCAGGTGAGCGGCGCGCTGACTATTTTCCAGGCCCAGCTGGGCTGCCCGAGCAGCCACGGCTTTGCTGAAAGCGCAACCCGTTTCCTCTCCCAGGGTAAAATGCCGGCGTTCCTCGGCGGCCTGCCCGGCGCGGCGCTGGCGATGTACCACTGCGCCCGCCCGGAAAACCGTCACAAAATTAAGGGCCTGCTGATCTCCGGCGTGATTGCCTGTGTGGTAGGCGGGACTACCGAGCCGCTGGAGTTCCTGTTCCTGTTCGTGGCGCCGGTGCTGTACGTTATCCACGCCCTGCTGACTGGCCTGGGCTTCACCCTGATGGCAGTGCTCGGCGTGACTATCGGCAACACCGACGGCAACATTATCGACTTCGTGGTGTTCGGCATCCTGCACGGCCTGGCCACCAAGTGGTATCTGGTGCCGGTCGCCGCTGCCGTGTGGTTTGCCGCCTACTATGCAATCTTCCGCTTCGCCATCACCCGCTTTAACCTCAAAACGCCGGGGCGCGACGTGGAAGCGGCTGCCAGCATGGAAGCTGCCACAGCGGGCACCCTCGGAAAATCCGGTTACAATACACCAGCGATTCTGGCAGCCCTTGGCGGTGCAGATAACATCACCAGCCTCGACAACTGCATTACCCGCCTGCGCCTTTCCGTGGCGGATATGAGTAAGGTTGACCCGGCAGCCCTGAAGGCCAATCGCGCCATCGGCGTCGTCCAGCTCAACCAGCATAATTTGCAGGTAGTGATTGGCCCGCAGGTGCAGTCCGTGAAGGACGAGATAAGCACCCTGATGAACAGCGTTCAGGCGTAATCACATCGGGCCCCGCACGCGGGGCCCGTCGCCGACTTAATTTAATAACGGGATACGCATATGTATGACTTCTCAACGGTGGTTGACCGCCACGGCACCTGGTGCACCCAGTGGGACTACGTCGCGGATCGCTTCGGCCACGCCGACCTGCTGCCATTTACCATCTCCGACATGGATTTCGCCACCGCGCCGTGTGTGATTGAGGCGCTGACCCAACGCCTGCAGCACGGCGTGTTCGGCTACAGCCGCTGGAAAAATGACGAGTTTCTCGGTGCGGTGCAGCACTGGTACCGCCGCCGCTTTGGCTGCGAGATTGACGCCGCGAGCGTGGTGTACGGCCCGTCGGTTATCTATATGGTGGCAGAGATGATCCGCCAGTGGTCGGACACCGGGGACGGCATAGTGGTCCACACCCCGGCCTACGACGCATTCTATAAAACCATTGAGGGCAACCAGCGCCGGGTTGCGGCGGTGCCTCTGCAGCAAAGCGCGGCGGGCTGGGAGTGCGATATGGTGGGCCTGGAAGCGGCGCTGGCTGAACCGCGCAATAAAATTCTGCTGCTGTGCAGCCCACACAATCCCACCGGCAAAGTCTGGCGCCGGGACGAGCTTGAAACCATGGCGGCACTGTGTGAAAAACACGGCGTGCGGGTGATCAGCGATGAGATCCACATGGATATGGTCTGGGGCGCGCACCGCCATACGCCGTGGGCCGCCGTGGGCCGCACGGACTGGGCGCTATTCACCTCAGGCTCAAAGAGCTTTAATATTCCGGCACTTACCGGCGCTTACGGGATGATAAGCGACGCGCAGGCGCGGGAAGGTTATCTTCAGGCGCTGAAAAATCGCGATGGGCTTTCTTCACCCTCAGTGCCGGCGCTGGTGGCGCATATTGCCGCCTATACTCAGGGCGAGCCCTGGCTCGACGCGCTGCGGGAATATCTGCAGGAGAATATGCGCTACATCGCCGACGCCCTGAACGGCGCATTCCCGGTGCTGAACTGGCAGCCGCCGGAGTCCACCTATCTGGCGTGGATCGATCTGCGGGCACTGAACATTGACGACAGGCTGCTGCAAAAAGTGCTTATCGAGCAGCAAAAAGTCGCCATCATGCCGGGTTATACCTACGGCGACGAGGGCGCGGGTTTCCTGCGCCTCAACGCCGGCTGTCCGCGCAGCAAGCTGGAAGCTGGCGTTAAGGCTTTAATCAACGCCATTCACGCGCTCCACTGATCCCCTCTTCTCCTTCCGTTCCTTTACGCGGCCCGCGATGATACGCCCGGGCCGCGCTTTCATATTCTGTACCACTAATTATCAGCGCGGCGCTGGCAATAGCGCGGAGCGGGAATTACTATAGCGTGCCCTTTTGCGGCGCGTATTCGTGGAGCGAGTGCGGGCTAAGGACGGAACGCTGGATTTGCTACTCGGGAAACAACAATTTGGTATCGTTATGAAAAAACTTTTTCTTTTCTCACTGGTCAACGTGCTGATATCTGCGCTGATTGCCATCCGCTATTTCACCACGCCCGGCAGCCTGTTTAATATCACCACCCACAGTTTCTCGTTCTTCGCGGTGCTGGGTAACTTTTTCCTTTTATACCTGCTGTTGTTTCTAATTTGCTCGCCGCTGCTGTTTATTAATAAGACGCTGCGCCGCATTATTGTTGCCCTGCTGTTCACCTTTGCCCAGATTTCGCTGTACGTTGATACCATCGTTTTCGAGCAGTACCGCTTCCACATCAATCAGTCGATGCTGACGCTGGTGCTCTCCGGCCAGGTGGTTGACTTCTCGCTGGCAAGCTACGCGATGATCGCGCTGATTTTCATTGTCGCCTTCAGTATTGAGCTGCTGATTTTAATCGGCATCGAGCGTAAATTCACCGCCGGCAAGGGCCGTAAGATTGTTAAGTGGAGCTCTATTTTTGCGGTGGTGGCGCTGCTTATCAGCAACATCGTCTATATGATCGGCTTCTGGTACTCCTATTCGCCGATCATGACCGTGCAGGAGAAATTACCGCTCTACTATCCGCTGACGTCGAAAAAAATCATGGGCTTTTTCGATAAAGACGGCGGCAAACGGCACCAGCCTGCGGTGGACGACAGCGCCCGCCATCTCAATTATCCGATTCACCCGCTGATGATTAATCCCGTTACCCACAAGCCAAAAAACATTCTGTTTATTCTGATCGATGCCTGGCGCTTCGATACCTTTTCCGACGCCGTCTCGCCGAATATGGTTAAGCTGACGGCGGAAAATAACGGCGTTATTTTTGACAACCACTACTCCACCGGCAACGCAACCCGCACCGGTATTTTCGGCCTGTTTTACGGCGTGCCCGGCACCTACTGGGAAGCGTTTCTGCACAATAACGTACCGTCGCTGTTCGTGACTACTCTGCAGAAGCAGAACTACCAGCTGGGGATCTTCACCTCCGCGAAAGTGACCTTCCCGGAGTTTGACCGCACGGTTTTCGCCACCGTGAAAAATCTGCGCATTAATAGCGAAGGCGCGACCGTGCCGGACCGCGACGCCAACGTCAATAAAGACTGGATGCGCTGGTATCGCGAGCAGGATAAGAACCGTCCCACCTTCTCATTCCTGTTTTACGACTCAGCACACGCCTACGAGTTTCCCAAAAATGGTGAAAAGTTCTCGCCGGTTAACGACCTGAACTACATGACCCTAAAGAACGATACCGATCCGACACCGCTGTTTAACCGCTATAAAAACAGCGTCTACTATATCGACTCCCTCGTGAAAGAGGTGTTTGACGAGCTGAAGGCCAGCGGCACGCTGGACAACACGCTGATAGTTCTGACCGGCGATCACGCTCAGGAGATGAATGACAACCATATGGGCTTCTGGGGCCATAACGGCAACTTTACCGACGCCCAGACCAAGGTGCCGTTTATCGTAATTAATCCTGACGATCGGGCAGCGCTGGCGCAGAACAGCCACAAGCTGACCAGCCACGAAGACGTGGTGCCGATGCTGATGAAACACTATCTGGGGGTAGAAAACCCGGTCAGCGATTACAGCACCGGCTACGATATGGAATCGGCAATGCCCGAGCGCCAGTGGCTGCTGATGTCGAGCTACAGCATGTGGGCGGTAAGAACACCTGACTCCATCTATCAGGTTAACGGCATTGGCATTAGCCACTTTATGAATGCCCACAATCAGGAGATTGACGGGCAGCCGAACTATAAATACGTCTATGATGCGATGGAGCTAATGCGCCATTTCAACAAGCGGTAAATCACTAAGGGCGCCAACCGGCGCCCTTTTTTAATTACCTGCAAGTTACCCCAGCTACATGACCGAATTTGTGCCCGTTATTCAATAAAATACTATAGCATTAAAATCCGTTGACTGCTTTCAGTAAATATGAATTTATAGAGTAGATCGCCGTGCTGTATTCCAGATCTAACTATACCCATAATAACTCCGCGTATTATCAGTCGTTATTCGACTTGCTAATAACGTCCCGGCGCATCACATACGCAGCATTATACCCTTAATAACTCAGGCTGTATTTGGGTCAATCCCCTGTTTGCGCCTGTATAGCATGAAATAGAACTGGTATAGGCTGAAATGAAATATACTCAGGGTAAAATATCATTATGAACAGACGCGACTTGTTGAAAGGTGGTATCGCACTTACGGCCAGCGGCATGATTAATCTTCCGCTGCCGTTCAGGATAATGAGTGAAGCGGAGGCGGCCACGCTGCTCTCCCTCTCGCAAATCGGTAAACTTTGGTATCCCGGCTCTACAGATACTATTAGCAATGTTTTACAAGACGTTAAAAAGCGTTTTGCCTCGGGCGGTTTTGACGGCTCGCTGATTATCAGCAGCATTAAAAACAATAATATCAACGGACTGTATAATATTATGGAAACAGCTGCCGTTGCCGGGGTTGCGGCAGTGCCGGTGGTGGGCTGGGTGCTGTCAGCGTTCCTGTCTCTGGGGTTTAAGTACCTCAACAGCACTCTCAGTTCAACCACAGATTATAAGGATATGATTACCGGCATCGTTAACAAGGCCATTGATGAGAATAACTATAATTTAATGAAAGGGGCCTTTGCCGGCACCACTAATGTTTACACTACATACGCGAATCTCATTGCATCATTCCAGAATAATCCTCCAAGCAGCGATCAGCACGTACAACTGATTGGCAAATACAATGATGTTATTACCTCCTACGAGCAGCAGTCACCTAATTTGCTGTTAAAAGACAAAAACGGCTACACCTATCAGGGACTGCCGCTGTTCTGCTCATTGTTAAATATTGCCACCTGTGCCTCAATTGATATTTTGAAAAACAAAGAGAAGCTCAATATTGATGACGCTTTTTATAATCAAAACTATCAGGCCAACGACAAAAGATTCTATGCCGAGCATAAAAAGATCCGCGATACGCTCACCGACGTCCTGAAAAATAACGCCCAGCTTTCTCACGATTTCCCGACCGAATGGGCAAAACGCAACTCGCTGGCGCGGGGATTATTCCTCTCAGGACTTTCAGGGCTGCTGGAATCATTCCGCCGACGCTACGAGGCTAAATTCTTTAAGACTATCCAGCTGCGCAATTCTATCGAAATTTACTCTAACAGTTACGTTACCCAGAAGACGCTGGAGCAGGATATTAGCGCGGACTTGCTGAAGCGCGCCTCCGTGTTGTCGAAGCTGACCGGCTATAGTCACGCTGACCGCATTCAGCGTATCGGGCTGGGTTATCTGGACAGTACAGAAGGAGGTAAAGGCTATTATAAGCAGTATGAAACCTGCTCCGGGGAAGTTGGCAATGGCGATCAAAAACGCATCAATGTCGATTTCAATATCAATCAGTTCGGCGGCAGCGGCGTCGGCAGCGGCGATCGTCTTCCGATCAATATTACCTACAACGCGACGGCCTTCGCGACTTACGGTATTGAGCTTGCAACTTCCGACGGCAAACACAATATTCTGCTTGGCCAGCTTTCCGGCAATAAAGATGGCTTCTACTCTTTTGGCATCCCGGGCTACTACCTGGCCGGTCTGGTGGTCAATAACAGTAACGAGAATGGTAAAACCTGCGCCGTAGATTCTGGCCCGTCCATCACAACAGTGGCTTCCGTGCACCGCCACTGGTCGTCTCTGGAATATGTAGCGGAGTTTCGCGATGCCAATACCGGCATAGAGCTTGACACGTCGGTCTTCTCGCTGGAGGACAACAACGAAGTCGCCGTTCACGGCTACGCCGACTACCTGATTGGTAAAAACATCATCAAGTACACGCCTGCCGGGGGCAAATCTAAACTGCTGACATTTAGCGTGTACAACTCAACCGGGAAAAGTATTACCGCCACGCCAGTGTTGTTTGCCTCCTCTGCGCAGCCGCTGACGGACTATCTAATTACCGTGGGCAGCAACAGCGCAAAAATCACCCTGAGCAGCACCAAAGACGGCGGCGTGGACACCGGTATTCGCGGGATCGACGGTAACCTCTATCTTGACGGCGCATCCACCTCAACCCTGACCTTCCCGCCGGGTAAGTCAGTATTGACCATCAGCAGCACGAACAAATTACTGACCTTCATGTTTGCTTCACTGTTACTGGTACCTAATTAAATAGCGGGCGCGGGGCGGCAAGTGTTGCCGTCCCATCCCCGGCGCGGCTCATGCTATACTCTGGCGATCTTTCCAGCCTGACGAGGATCTCATGATTAACCGCGATCTCCCCCTGACCGACATCCACCGCCATCTTGACGGCAATATCCGCGCCCAAACCATTTTAGAGCTGGGCCAGCAGCACAATATTGCGCTGCCCGCCCACTCCCTTGAGGCCCTGCGCCCGCACGTGCAGGTGACCAGCAGCGAGCCGGATCTGGTGAGCTTCCTGAGCAAGCTCGACTGGGGTGTAAAAGTACTCGCCGACCTCGATGCCTGCCGCCGAGTGGCGCGCGAGAATATCGAAGATGCCGCACTCAACGGGCTGCATTACGTCGAGCTGCGCTTTTCGCCGGGCTATATGGCAATGACCCACGGACTTCCGGTGGCAGGCGTGGTCGAGGCAGTTATTGCGGGCGTGCGCGAAGGCTGCCGCGAATTCCCGGTGCAGGCGAAGCTTATCGGCATTATGAGCCGTACCTTTGGCGAGGCCGCCTGCGAGCAGGAGCTGAACGCCCTGCTGGCGCACCGCCATGAAATTACTGCCGTGGATCTGGCCGGAGACGAACTGGGTTTTCCCGGAACGCGCTTTCGCAGCCACTTCGATCGCGCCCGCGATGCCGGCTGGCATATTACCGTTCACGCCGGTGAAGCGGCCGGGGCGGAAAGCATCTGGCAGGCAATCCGCGAGCTGGGCGCCGAGCGCATCGGCCACGGGGTTAAGGCGGTTGAAGATCCGGCCCTGATGGATTATCTGGCAGAAAAAGGCATCGGCATTGAGTCCTGTCTGACCTCCAATATTCAAACCAGCACGGTAGCGGCGCTTGCCGGCCATCCGCTGAAAACATTCCTGGCGCACGGCGTGCGCGCCAGCCTGAACACCGACGATCCGGCGGTACAGGGCATTGATATTATTCATGAATACGAAGTAGCGGCGCCTGCTGCGGGCCTGACGCCGGCGCAGATCCGCCAGGCGCAGATTAACGGCCTGGAGAGCGCGTTCCTGTCCGCGAGCGAGAAAAAGGCGCTGGCGGATAAAGTCCGCAGCGCCTGAGTAACAATACGCGCCGTCGGGCGGCGCGTATTATCAGGAAAGGCTCAGCGTTGCCCGGTGGCGCGCCGATTCAAGACCCATCTCCAGCAGTTCCATCACTACAATCGCCTGGCTTACCGGCACCGGATTTTCGCCGTTGCCGGTAAGCGCGTCGCGAATGCCGGCATAGTAAGC
>NZ_CAJYMB010000082.1 GCF_913775985.1 uncultured Pluralibacter sp.
TTCGATTACATTGAAGTGTTCTACAACCGGGCCCGACGCCACAGTCATCTCGGCGGCGTCAGTCCGGAGGCCTTCGAGCAGGCCTCGTCGTGAGGACAGGATTTGTCTACTGATGTGGGGTCAGTCCGCATAGAAGCGTTATGAGCGCCGTTAATACAGAAATAACCGCCAAACTCGCTGCATTGAACCAGATTCATATGCCTATAAATGATCACATATGGTCACTCCAACGATTGGGCTTAATATGTGATTATAATGGTATCGATATGAGCTGCATCGTCACAGGGGGCCGTTACTCCCAGCCTGACAACGAAGAATTATATCGTGTTGACCGCTCACAGGATAACCAAGTGCAAGTAAATGCTTATAATGACCGCATTGCAACGGTTGTTGGCCGACTTTGACAAAAGCTTATAAAAGTTATAGGAATTTTCGTAGTGTATTATACTACTGTAGCATTGATTCCTGCTATATAGCTCCAAGAATCAGAAAGTTAGAATTTGGTGGCGCTTGCAGCCAGCTCCACCACAATTCTCCATCGGTAATTACCAGAGTCACCCGATGAAGTCCTAAGGCCCGCCCTGCAGGCTTTTTTATGACCTCAGGTTGTCCCACAAAGTCAGAAAAAACTAATTAAATCCGAACCTTTTAGGCAACTCGTAAAGACATAATTTTTCCGTGGTTCCTAAAACTATGCTTACATTGGCTCCTTGCAGTCTCGCGATCCTATTTGCTATGGTCATAAACAAACCAAACTGAGGGACTGTGCATGGATACCACAGAGCAACTTGGCGGTACTTACTTTTATGGCGGCTTGACTAATCTGCCTCCAGGAGAGCTTTTCTTCTGGATCATGGTCGATGTAACCGCAGAGCATTTTACTGGGGCTAAGGATGTTATTGCTGCAGTAGCCGTTTACAGCGGTGCTAACTTATTGACAGTTCCCGGTAAATTCGGTGGGGCAACAAAAGGGACTAGCTATGCATCTAAATTCTCAAGAAAAATGCTGAAAGACACCATGCTACCGGTAAAGTTGCCTACATGGATACATTCTCCTACGCAAGCTAACCCGTTCAGAATAAAAAAAATCATGACGATGCGGCTCGCGACTTTCACCGGGCGAACCATTCCTGTTATTGGCTGGATTATCCTGGCTGCTGATGTTGCGCAGATAACTTACGAATCAGTATCCCGATATAACCTCATCGTAAGAAAGGAAGACAAACTGTGGTAAATAATAATATAGAAGAAGCCGTATTTTCTCTAATCGAGAAATATAATGCCCCAAGTATTTTCTCATTTCGTCGCTTCAAACTACAACATAATACGGATCTAAACAATGATTTTCGCTTGGATCCATTAGATGCATATGACCTTCTGGAGAAATATACAATTGAATTTAATATCAACCCACTCGAAATAAACTTTGAATACTATTTTCCCGATTTCGGCGATCCGGAAGCCCCCTTGACCATTCAACTGTTAATAGACTCCGCAAAAGCTGGCCGTTGGCTGGGGAAATAAAATCTACTTACTTATCAGCCTATTAGGAATATCACTTCATTTTACAGAGCAATCAAATTTACACTAAAACCTGAGGCATGTAGGCTACTTTATTATACAGAACCAAATTTTTACAAAAAAATAACGACTATAAACAGATCGGCTCTGGCTCTTACAGGAGTATCTTCAATCGTAAAAGGGATACAGATAGGCAATACAACGCATGAGGTCAAAGAGCAATAATCATTTGTTTTTTAAGTAAAATTTGTAAGCTTTCAAGGCCATTGGAAAAGGTGTCAGCTTGTAAATCACAATTAAGAGAAATAAGATTATTATTGGGTAAGTGAAGTCATTTTTTTCAAAATTCAAAAACCAAAAAATAGCAATTATAAAAGCAATAACAACACCTATGATACCACCCCAAAACCGCTTTCTTAGATCGTTTAACAATGTAAAGTAAGTGTCATTTTTATTTTCCGGTCTCGTCAAAATTTCACTCAACCGTGATACTTCTTTCTCAGTAAATCCGTATTCGCTTAACTCACTTTCTGTGATTTCTTTCTTCATATCTAACTCTCAAAATTGTACGCAGTAACAAAACTATACCAATTCTTAAAAATTTTATGAAGCACGCTCTTTCCTCTAATGAGCCATCGCATATAACTTATTAATATACATATATTTTATTTATTTTTTCATCGTACCTTTAGTCCAATTTTGATTACTGCTTCTCATGTCCTTTTCATTTTCAACTTGTTATTCCTGGTATTTAATACCCGTCTCGGTAGAGTTACCATAGCGATATTGAATCTACCAATAGCGGATCCTCGACTAAATACCGAAACTCTCAGCCATAGATAACACACAACAAGCAAAATAGATTATATCCTATTTCTACAGGTTAAAAAGAACACTAATCACTGATGTCAACCACCAGTAACAACATATCACATTATAGCCAGTCCTCTAATTAAACAAAACCACACATAATTCATAAAAAACCACAAACACCCCGCCTAACAACCCTTACCAAAAACATCAAAACAATCGCCAAACCAATATTAGTCACAACAATCGCCATAAAAGAAACAGGATCCGTTCCATATTCATAATTCTCTGCCAGATACCTCCCACAACATTGATAACTATAATCAACAGCCTTCAACATTAATTTGTTCAGCGGCATCCCATAAATCGTGAGCAAACAAGACACAATAAAGCAGGTAATGAAAACAAGGCTCTTTTTAACGTATATTACAGTTCGCAAAATCACTTTCCCCATAAACATGCAGCTTTTCTTGTCTACATGCAGCATAAGGGTTTTGAAAAAAATTTTAAGCTCCATTCGGAATCTTTAAGTTCTTTTAAGCAATACTCAAATTCCCCTCAAACCTACTTCACCGCTCACATCCCCACCAAAAACGTGCCCCCCATCACACATTCCCACACCCTTTACGCGGTATAACCCTTACATTTATCACACAAATAAAATATCTACGCGTTCAGGATGAGCATGCTTCACATTTCCGTTTTACACCCGATCCTCCAGCCACTCCGCCTCGCCTGCCGCGCCCTTTTGCCTCAAAACACGCAATGGAGCCTCCCCCATGAACATCAATTTTTTCGTCACCTGCATCGGCGACGCGCTGAAGTCGCGGATGGCGCGCGACTCGGTGCTGCTGCTTGAGCAGCTCGGCTGCCGGGTTAACTTTCCGGAAAAGCAGTGCTGCTGCGGCCAGCCGGCGATCAACAGCGGCTATATCCGCGAGGCAATTCCCGGGATGAAGAACCTGATTGCCGCCCTTGAAGAGAATGACGACCCGATTATCTCTCCGGCTGGCTCCTGCACCTATGCGGTTAAAAGCTACGCGGGCTATCTGCAGGATGAACCGGAGTGGGCCGCGCGGGCGGAGAAGGTTGCCGCCCGCATGTTCGATCTGACGTCGTTTATCGTTAACCAGCTCGGGGTGGTAGATGTCGGCGCGCGGCTGCCGGGCAAGGCGGTGTATCACCCTTCCTGCAGCCTGTTTCGCAAAATGGGCGTTAAGGAGGAGCCGCTGACGCTGCTCGGCCACGTTGACGGGCTGGAGCTGCTGCCCTTTGCCGACCAGGAGACCTGCTGCGGCTTCGGCGGGACGTTCTCGGTCAAGATGGCGGAGATCTCCGGCGAGATGGTGAAGGAGAAAGTGGCGCACATGATGGATGCCCGGCCCGATTACCTGATTGGCGCCGACGTGAGCTGCCTGCTGAATATCGGCGGGCGCCTGCAGCGCGAGGGGCGTCCGGTGAAGGTGATGCACATTGCCGAAGTACTGATGAGCCGCTGAGGGAGAAACAACATGTACTTAAAAACCAGCGATACCGATTTTAAAATCCGCATCCGCCAGCAAATTGACGATCCGGTGATGCGCAGCGCGGTGGCCAACGCTCAGGAGCGCATCGGCGCTAACCGCCAGAAGATGGTGGACGAGCTGGGCCACTGGGAGGCGTGGCGCGAGCGTGCCAGCCAGATCCGCGAGCACGTGCTTGATAATCTGGATGCCTACCTCTATCAGCTGTCGGAAAAAGTGACTGAGAACGGCGGCCACGTCTACTTCGCCAAAACCAAAGAGGACGCCACCCGCTACATTTTGCAGGTGGCACAGGCGAAAAATGCCAAAAAAGTGGTGAAGTCGAAGTCGATGGTTACCGAAGAGATCGGCATGAACCACGTCCTGCAGCAGGCGGGGATCGAAACCATCGAAACCGATCTCGGGGAGTACATTCTCCAGCTCGACAGGGATCCGCCCTCCCACGTGGTGGTGCCCGCCATCCACAAAGATCGCCACCAGATCCGCCGGGTGCTGCACGACACGCTGGGCTACGACGGCCCGGAAACGCCGGAGGCGATGACGCTGTTTATCCGCGAGAAAATCCGGCAGGACTTCCTCACCGCCGAGGTAGGCGTCACCGGCTGCAACTTCGCGGTGGCCGAAACCGGCTCGGTGTGCCTCGTCACTAACGAAGGCAATGCCCGGATGTGTACCACCCTGCCGAAGACGCATATTGCGGTGATGGGGATGGAGCGCGTTGCCCCGACCTTTGAAGAGGTGGACGTGCTGATTACCCTGCTGGCGCGCAGCGCGGTGGGCGCCCGGCTGACCGGCTACAACACCTGGCTGACCGGCCCGCGGGAGGCCGGCAACGTAGACGGCCCGGAAGAGTTCCACCTGGTTATTCTTGATAACGGCCGCTCGGCGGTGCTCGGGTCGCCGTTTCGCGAGGTGCTGCGCTGCATCCGCTGCGGAGCCTGCATGAATACCTGTCCGGCTTACCGCCACATCGGCGGCCACGGCTACGGCTCGATCTATCCCGGCCCCATCGGCGCGGTGCTCTCCCCGCTGCTCGGCGGCTATGACGATTTTAAAGATCTGCCCTACGCCTGCTCGCTGTGCACCGCCTGCGACAGCGTCTGCCCGGTGCAGATCCCGCTCTCTAAACTGATCCTGCGCCACCGCCGGGTGATGGCGGAAAACAGCATCACCCCGAAAGCGGAGCAGCGTGCCATCAAGATGTTTACCTACGCCAACAGCCACCCGGGTCTGTGGAAAGTAGGAATGGTGGCGGGCGCGCACGCGGCAAGCTGGTTTATTAAAGGCGGCAAAGCGCCCTTCAACATCGGCGCTATCGGCGACTGGACGGAAGCCCGGGATCTGCCCGAGGCAGACGGCGAGAGCTTCCGCAGCTGGTTTAAGAAACATCAGGCAGAGGGAAAAAAATCATGAACAACCGCACGGCATTTTTAGATACCCTTGCCAGATCGCTGGGGCGCGAGCCGCGCACCGAACCCGTACCGGCCCCCGCGCCGGTGAACGACTATCCGCAAACCCGCCTGACCGAATTAACGGCGCAGGAGCGCTGCGACGCCTTTATCGACTTTGCCTCTACGGCGATGATGACCCACTGCGAGCTCACCAGCCCCGCCGACGCGCCGCACGCCGCGCTGCGCCTGTGCGAAGAGTACGGCGGCGGCCCGGCAATCGTCAGCGGCGACGCTCGCCTGGCGGAGCTGGGGATAACCCGGCGGCTGCAGGAGGCGCTCGGCGCGGCGGTATGGGACCCGGCGCTGGGCGAGGAAAACGTGCGCCTGGCGGAGCAGGCCAATGTGGGCGTAGTGTTTGCGGAGTACGGGCTGACGGAATCCGGCGGCGTAGTGCTGTTTTCTGCCCCGGAGCGCGGGCGCTCCCTGAGTCTGCTGCCGACGTCCTGCATCACGGTGCTGCGTAAAAGTACGATCCTGCCCCGGGTTGCGCAGCTGGCGCAGATCCTCCACCGGCGGGCGCAGGCGGGAGAGCGGATGCCGTCCTGCATCAACATTATCTCCGGCCCCAGTTCGACGGCGGATATCGAGCTTATCAAAGTGGTGGGCGTCCACGGCCCGGTGAACACCGCCTGCCTCATTATTGATGACTGCTAGCGGCCCCGCGCGGCGCCGGGTACGGCGTCGCGCTATTTCAGCGCGGAGAGAATTTGCTTCAGGTAGGGCACCTCATTCATGTAGTGAAGCGCCACCGCCAGCAGGCCCAGCACTATCCACAGCATAATGAAGTACACCGGGGTCTTTTTTGAAAAGTAGGTGGCGTAGCGGTAGCTGGTGTAGCTGTAGGGCTTATCGTCGAACAGCGGTGCGTCGTCGCACACGGACCCGATTTTCAGATCTGCGGTAAACAGCGCGTCCTGCTTGCGCTGCCAGTGCTCGATAATCTTGTAAGTCGCGCGTATGGCGGGCCCCACAGAAAGAGAACTCATTACGCCAAATATCGACAAAATCACCGGCGCCACCAGGGTAAAAATATCGCCCCAGCGGGGATTGAGATTGCCCATGCAGGAAGCGTAGGCAATGATCAGAAACGACTGCGCCGCCAGCAGGGCATTATTCCTGGCCGCCAAGGAGTTGATTTCATGGTGGATTTCACTGCGATAAAAGGCGAGCCGCTCTTTGGCGTGCGGAAAGATTGAAGGTTCGTCGTCGTCGTTAATTTGCATGGGGGCCTGTTCATCACGCGCCCGCGGGCGAAGGGCGGTTATTGGTTAGCGGACTACTGATAATGAGTCTGGCATACATTACGCAGCGTGCGGTGAAAAAACGCGCGTTCAGGCGGGAGAAAGTTCTGAAAAACCCGGCGCGGGGGCCGGGTCAGTACACATTCGATAGGTCGGTTTAGCGGAACAGTTCCCGGACGCGCTCTTTGCCCAGTCCCACTTTTTCGTAGTGCGCTTCGCACATGGCGATATAGTCGTGAACGTCAAAATAGCCGTCCGGCTTGCCCTCTTCGTCCAGCCAGATAAGCGGGCCGTGGACAATAAAGAAGGCGCGCATCGGCTCTTCGTGCTCAAAGGCCACCAGCGTGTGCCCTTCACCCGGGGTTTCAAACACGAAGTCCCCTTTGGTAGCGGTCCACTCGTGCTCCAGATAGCCCCACTTTCCGGAAATGGTGTAGGCAAAAATCTCGTGCGGATGATAGTGGCGGTTGACCAGCCCGGCTTTGGTGGCCATCAAAATGTCGCTCCAGCGATTCTCCGACGGGGAGATCCACAGCGGGCGGGAGGAAACAGTGTCGGTAAAAGGGGCGTACAGCCGCAGATCGTCGCTGGCCGCATCTTTAATATAAGCTTCGGGAAGCGCGTCGGGCTTGAACGGGTTAGTTATCGGAGGAATATTCCGCCAGAACTCGGCATTCGCTTTTTCAACCATTGTGACCTCGCCTGTCATCTAGTGTTATGTTGTAATAACGTAACACCGGATTAATATATGCACAACATTAAAGCTACAATTGTGCGTTATTCCACCGCCTGCCCACGTTCGCCAAAACGCCACCAGACGAACAGCGCCACCAGCGCGATCAGGCTCAGTACCGTGAATGCGGTGGAAAACGAGTAGCGCCCCGCCAGTACGCCCGTCAGCCCCGGGCTAATGGCCGCCCCCGCGCCCTGCAGCAGCATCACCACGCTCTGCCCGGCGTTGACGTGCCCGCTGCCCTGCAGCAGGGCCACAATAAAGCTTGGCACCACCACCCCCAGGATCCCCGCCGCGAGGCCGTCGAGGGTCTGAACCGGGATCATCATCAGCGCGTCGCCATTGCTGGCGGCGAGCCCTGCACGCACCGGCATCACCAGCAGCGCCACCAGAATCAGGCGCCAGTAGCCGTAGCGTTCGAGGTGCCGGGCAGTCCATATCGCGACCGGGATCATTACGCCCTGGGAGATAATCACCGTCGCCGCCGCGTACAGCCCGGGATTGAGCCCGCCCGGCATTGCAGCAACCCGCATACTGAGCATCGGCAGCAGCGCCGCGTTGGCGAGGTGGAACAGCATCAGGGTCAGCGCCACGATCGTCAGGCCGCGATTTTTGATCAGCACAGAAAAGTCGGGAATGACGCGATCGGCCCCGCCCTCGATCCCGCGGGC
>NZ_CAJYMB010000083.1 GCF_913775985.1 uncultured Pluralibacter sp.
CGAGCTTTGACTGCTAGAAAGCGACTTCTGCGGACGAGAAGGCGATCTGCGCCAACCTGTCCCTGAATGATAAAGACGTGAAAATGGTCACTCAGTACGACTTCCTTAAAGGGCTTTTCGCCATGGGTGCCCGCGGCGAGCTGCAGGACCAGCAGCGCGAGTGGCTGAAAACCCGCCGCCAGTGCGGCGGATCGGTAAGCTGCCTGAACCGCGCCTACGACGCGCGCCTCTCGCAGCTCGACAAAGTTTACAACGGCATCAACCGACCCATCTAACTAAGGACAGCTATGCTCAAGCCACACGTCACCGTCGCCTGCGTCGTTCACGCGCAGGGCAAATTTCTGGTGGTCGAAGAGACCGTGCGCGGTAAAGCGACCTGGAATCAGCCTGCCGGGCATCTTGAAGCCAACGAAACCCTGCTGGAGGCCGCCGGGCGCGAGCTGTGGGAAGAGACCGGCATCCGCGCCGTGCCGCAGCAGTTTATCCGCATGCACCAGTGGACCGCGCCGGACAAAACCCCGTTCCTGCGCTTCCTGTTTGCCATCGAGCTGGATGCGCCCTGCGCCACCGAGCCGCACGACAGCGATATCGACCGCTGCCTGTGGGTCACCGCCGATGAAATTCTTAACGCCGATAACCTGCGCTCGCCGCTGGTGGCCGAAAGCATCCGCTGCTGGCAGAGCGGCCAGCGGCTGCCGGTGGAGATCATTGGCGCGTTTAACTAGCGCGCCACATAAGGGTGTCAAGCTCGGGGTCGCGTGCTAGAATACGCCGCCTCGAAGTTCAATGTAGTGAGTATTCCATGTCAGATAACAGCCAGAAAAAAGTGATCGTCGGCATGTCCGGCGGTGTCGATTCCTCCGTCTCCGCGTACCTGCTCCAGCAGCAGGGTTACCACGTAGAAGGCCTGTTCATGAAGAACTGGGAGGAAGACGATGGCGAGGAGTACTGCACGGCGGCGGCGGATCTGGCGGACGCGCAGGCGGTCTGCGACCGGCTCGGCATTGAACTGCACACCGTCAATTTTGCGGCAGAGTACTGGGATAACGTCTTCGAGCTGTTTCTGGAAGAGTATAAAGCGGGCCGCACGCCGAACCCGGATATCCTGTGCAACAAAGAGATCAAATTCAAAGCCTTCCTCGAATTCGCCGCTGAAGACCTCGGCGCTGATTACATCGCCACCGGCCACTACGTGCGCCGCGCCGATGTTAACGGCAAGAGCCAGCTGCTGCGCGGCGTGGACAGCAACAAAGATCAGAGCTACTTCCTCTATACGCTCAGCCACCAGCAGATCGCCCAAAGCCTGTTCCCGGTAGGCGAGCTGGAGAAACCGGAAGTGCGCCGCATTGCAGAGACGCTGGATCTGGCTACCGCAAAAAAGAAAGACTCTACCGGTATCTGCTTTATCGGCGAGCGCAAATTCCGCGATTTCCTTGGCCGCTATCTGCCCGCCCAGCCTGGCAAAATCGTTACCGTTGACGGCGACGTTATCGGCGAACATCAGGGCCTGATGTACCATACGCTCGGCCAGCGTAAAGGGCTGGGCATCGGCGGCACCAAAGAGGGCAGCGAAGAGCCGTGGTACACCGTCGATAAAGACGTTGAGAACAATATTCTGGTTGTCGCTCAGGGGCACGAGCATCCGCGCCTGATGTCCGTCGGGCTGATTGCCCAACAGCTGCACTGGGTGGATCGCGAGCCGCTGGCCGGCACCCTGCGCTGCACGGTAAAAACCCGCTACCGCCAGACCGACATCCCCTGCACCGTCACGGCGCTGGGCGAAGATAAAATTGAGGTTCGCTTTGACGAGCCCGTCGCCGCCGTCACCCCGGGTCAGTCTGCCGTGTTCTACAGCGGCGACGTGTGCCTGGGCGGCGGCATTATCGAGCAGCGTCTGCCGCTGCCGGTTTAACAGACAACACAGCACAACAAGGAAAGCACGTGGCGAAGAACTATTACGACATCACCCTGGCGCTGGCGGGCATCTGCCAGTCGGCCCGTCTGGTGCAGCAGCTGGCCCATCAGGGACACTGCGATAGCGACGCGCTGCACGTGTCGCTCAACAGCGTTATTGACCTGAATCCGGACTCCACCCTCGGCGTTTTCGGCGGTAGCGAAAGTAATCTTCGTCTCGGGCTTGAAACCCTACTCGGCGTGCTCAACGCCAGCAGCCGCCAGGGTCTTAATGCCGAACTGACCCGCTATACGCTCAGTATGATGGTGCTGGAGCGCAAGCTGTTTTCGGCGAAAGGCGCGATGGACACGCTGGGGGATCGTATCTCCGGCCTGCAGCGCCAGCTTGAGCATTTCGATCTGCAGTCTGAAACCCTGATGAGCGCGATGGCGGCCATTTACGTTGACGTCATCAGCCCGCTGGGCCCGCGCATCCAGGTTACCGGCTCCCCGGCAGTGCTGCAAAGCCCGCAGGTGCAGGCTAAAGTGCGCGCCGCGCTGCTGGCGGGCATTCGCGCCGCGGTGCTCTGGCACCAGGTCGGCGGCGGCCGCCTGCAGCTAATGTTCTCCCGTAATCGCCTGACCACTCAGGCTAAACAAATTCTTGCTCATATAACTCCGGAGTTGTGATCTATGGAATTATCCTCACTGACCGCCGTTTCCCCCGTCGATGGACGCTACGGCGATAAAGTCAGCGCGCTGCGCGGCATCTTCAGCGAATACGGCCTGCTGAAATTCCGCGTTCAGGTTGAAGTTCGCTGGCTGCAAAAGCTGGCCGCGCACGCAGCGATCATGGAAGTTCCTGCTTTTGCTGCCGACGCAAACGGTTACCTCGATAAAATCGTGGCGGATTTCAACGAAGAAGATGCTGCGCGAATCAAAACTATCGAGCGCACCACCAATCACGATGTCAAAGCCGTAGAGTATTTTCTCAAAGAGAAAGTGGCTGACGTGCCGGCGCTGCACGCGGTGTCTGAGTTTATCCACTTCGCCTGCACCTCTGAGGACATTAACAACCTCTCCCACGCCCTGATGCTGAAGACCGCCCGGGACGAAGTGGTGCTGCCTTACTGGCGCCAGCTGATTGCTGCGGTGAAAGATCTGGCGGTGCAGTATCGCGATATCCCCCTGCTCTCCCGCACTCACGGCCAGCCGGCCACCCCGTCGACGCTGGGCAAAGAGATGGCCAACGTCGCCTACCGCATGGAGCGCCAGTTCCGCCAGCTCGATCGGGTTGAGATCCTCGGCAAAATTAACGGCGCGGTAGGCAATTACAATGCGCACATCGCCGCCTATCCGGAAGTTGACTGGCACCAGTTCAGCGAGGAGTTTGTCACTTCGCTGGGGATTGAGTGGAACCCGTACACCACCCAAATCGAGCCCCACGACTATATTGCCGAGCTGTTCGACTGCATCGCCCGCTTTAACACGATCCTTATCGACTTTGACCGCGACGTGTGGGGCTACATCGCCCTCAACCACTTCAAGCAGAAGACCATTGCCGGCGAGATTGGCTCCTCTACCATGCCGCACAAGGTTAACCCTATCGACTTCGAAAACTCCGAAGGCAACCTGGGCTTGTCCAACGCCGTGCTCCAGCACCTGGCCAGCAAGCTGCCGGTTTCCCGCTGGCAGCGCGATCTCACCGACTCAACGGTGCTGCGCAACCTGGGTGTCGGCATTGGCTACGCGCTGATCGCCTATCAGTCCACCCTCAAGGGCGTGAGCAAGCTGGAAGTGAACCGCGACCGTCTGCTGGACGAGCTGGACCACAACTGGGAAGTGCTGGCAGAGCCGATTCAGACGGTGATGCGCCGCTACGGTATCGAGAAGCCTTACGAGAAGCTCAAAGAGCTGACCCGCGGCAAGCGGGTTGATGCCGAAGGCATGAAGCAGTTCATCGACAGCCTGGCCCTGCCGGAAGAGGAAAAAACCCGCCTGAAGGCGATGACCCCGGCAAACTACATTGGCCGCGCCATTGCGATGGTTGACGACCTGAAATAATCCGTCTGCTCCTCTTTCCTGCGGGGAAGAGGAGCTTTTCTCCCCTTCAATAACGCTTACCGCGGCGCGCAGTTATCCTCAACGCCGCATCAATACTGACGTAAAAAGCACCGTTCGCTCTCCGCTTAGCCCCTGAAAACGCAAATTGTGGTAAGATATTGCCCTGCGTATTTTATAAGTTCCCTATTTACCTCTGCGTAATAACTTTTTTTTAACCGAAAGTTTTCCTTAACCGACGAGCCTCACCGTAATGACCACGCTGCCAACATTTTCCCTCTCATTTTTACGCCCTCGCTACTGGCTGCTGTGGCTGGGGATCGCCCTGCTGTGGAGCATTACGCTGCTGCCCTATCCCGTCATTTTCAGACTCGGCCGCGTACTGGGAAAAGCGGCCATGCGCCTGCTACCCCGCCGGGTGGAAGTAGCACGGCGCAATCTGGCCCTATGCTTCCCCGAACTTTCCGACGCCGAGCGAGAAACCCGGCTGGTAAACAATTTTGAATCGGTCGGCACGGGCGTGCTGGAAACGGGGATGGCCTGGTTCTGGCCGGACCGGCGGCTGCGCAAGTGGTTCACCGTGTCCGGTTATGAAAACATGGAGCAGGCCCGCGCCCGCGGTCAGGGCGTTTTGCTCATCGGCATGCACTTTTTGACTCTGGAACTGGGCGCGCGCATCTTCGGCATGCTCAATCCCGGCGTCGGCGTTTATCGCCCCAATGATAACCCGCTGTATGACTGGCTGCAGACCCGCGGTCGCCTGCGCTCAAACAAAACGATGGTTGACCGCTACGATTTGAAAGGCATGATCCGGGCGCTGAAAAAAAATGAGATTGTCTGGTACGCGCCGGACCATGATTACGGCCCGCGCAACAGCGTGTTTGTGCCGTTCTTTAATGTCCCGGATGCGGCCACCACCGGCGGCAGCTACATGCTGGTGAAAAGCGCCCGGCCGGCGGTGGTCCCCTTCGTACCGCGCCGCAAAGCAAACGGTAAAGGCTACGAGCTGGTGATTTTGCCCGACATTGGCGAGACGCTGATTGATAAGAATAAAGAAGAGGTGGCGGCCCTGATGAATCAGGCGATTGAGCAGGCCATCGGGCTGGCGCCGGATCAGTATATGTGGCTTCATCGCCGCTTCAAAACGCGGCCGGAAGGTCGTCCCGATCTCTACCGGCGCGGTTAACGCTATAGTATTCCGGCAGCCGTGCTGCCGGAAAAGGCTCAGTGCCGCAGGATATCGGGCAGGTTAAAGCGAAAGTCGTGCAGCTCCTGATACAGGCCAACGGTACGCAGGTGGCGATTGCAGATAAACCAAATCTCGTCGCGATCGTTGGACAAAATATAGTAGGCATCCGATGTTTCGGAAGGATTAAAGCAGCCCAATACGCGATAGGCCTTTTCGTTGCTGAATCCGCTTTTCGACGGCAGCGGGCGCGGCCCGTTTTCCAGCTCCTGCACTCTAAGATATAACCCTTGTTCTATCCACAGCATAAAACCTCACAAAGTCGTACTAAAAAAAAGACCAGCAGAGAGGCTGGTCAGCGTTAACGCATTCTTGCCGCAGGATAAACGGCACCCTTTTGGATCTCGTTATATGTTCTGAGTATAGTGAGGCTGGGCTAAGTTGCGTGCCCAAATCCTATTTAAATTTCCTGAGCCAAATCATCAGCGCAGAGAGCCAGCATTTAGTTTGGCTGCGCTATGCTGTTAGGGCATATTCAGCGTTAAACTGGCCCAATTAAACAGCGTTAGGGAGAATTAGCATGCGCGTACTCGTCGTAGAGGATAACGCTCTGCTGCGCCACCATCTTAAAGTCCAGCTCCAGGAGCTGGGTAATCAGGTGGATGCCGCGGAAGATGCCAGAGAAGCCGACTATTATCTGAGCGAACACGTTCCGGATATCGCGATTGTCGATTTAGGACTGCCGGATGAAGACGGGCTATCGATGATCCGCCGCTGGCGAAGCCATCACGTCTCCGTGCCGGTGCTGGTGCTTACCGCCCGGGAAGGCTGGCAGGATAAAGTCGAGGTATTGAGCGCCGGTGCGGATGACTACGTCACCAAGCCGTTCCACATCGAAGAAGTGGCCGCCCGGATGCAGGCGCTGATGCGCCGTAACAGCGGGCTTGCCTCACAGGTGATTAGCATTGCGCCTTTCCAGGTAGATCTTTCCCGCCGTGAGCTGTCGGTGGATGGCGAAGTCATCAAGCTAACCGCCTTCGAATACACCATTATGGAAACGCTTATCCGCAACAGCGGCAAAGTCGTCAGCAAAGATTCGCTGATGCTGCAGCTCTATCCGGATGCCGAACTGCGGGAAAGCCACACTATCGACGTGCTGATGGGCCGCCTGCGCAAAAAAATTCAGGCCCGCTATACCGGGGACGTTATTACCACCGTGCGCGGCCAGGGCTACCTGTTCGAACTGCGCGAGTAAAGCCGTGTTAAAAAAAATATTGCCTCTTTCGCTGCGCGTCCGCTTCCTGCTGGCAACCGCCGCAGTGGTATCCGTGCTGTCCCTGGCTTACGGAATGGTGGCGCTGGTGGGCTACAGCGTCAGCTTTGACAAAACCACCTTCCGGCTGCTGCGCGGGGAGAGCAACCTGTTCTACACCCTCTCCCACTATCAGGATAATAAAATTCATCTGGAGCTACCGGAGAACCTGGATCTGCAAAGCCCGACGATGGCGCTTATCTACGATAAGAACGGCAAGCTGCTATGGTCGCAGCGGGACGTTCCCTGGCTCAGAGAGAGGATCAGGCCTGAATGGCTGAAGGCTGACGGCTTTCACGAAATTGAGACCGACGTCAGCCTCTCGAGCATGCTGCTGCGCGATAACCGGGCGATACAGCAGCAGCTGGAAGAGATCCGCGAAGAAGATGACGACTCGGAGATGACGCACTCGGTGGCGGTCAATCTCTATCCGGCAACGTCGCGAATGCCGGAGCTGGTGATTGTGGTGGTAGACACCATTCCGGTGGAGCTCAAGCGCTCATACATGGTCTGGAGCTGGTTTATCTACGTGCTGGCGGCTAACCTGCTGCTGGTTATCCCCCTGTTGTGGGTCGCCGCCTGGTGGAGCCTTAAGCCCATTGAGGCGCTGGCCAAAGAAGTGCGCGAGCTGGAAGAGCACCACCGCGAGGCGCTTAACCCGGAAACCACTCGCGAGCTCACTAATCTGGTGCTCAATCTAAACCGGCTGCTGACCAGCGAGCGCGAGCGCTATGACAAATACCGCACCACCCTCACCGATCTGACCCACAGCCTGAAGACCCCGCTGGCGGTGCTGCAAAGCACCCTGCGATCCCTGCGCAGCAGCAAGCTGACAGTGGAAGCGGCCGAGCCGGTGATGCTGGATCAGATTAGCCGCATCTCCCAGCAGATTGGCTACTATCTTCACCGGGCCAGCATTCGCAGCGGCAGCGCCCTGCTGAGCCGCGAGCTGTATCCGGTCGCGCCGCTGCTGGACAAGCTCACCTCCGCGCTCAATAAGGTTTACCAGAATAAAGGCGTTGATATCAGTCTCGATATCTCGCCGGAAATCAGCTTTATCGGCGAGCAGAACGACTTTATGGAAGTGCTGGGCAACGTGCTGGATAACGCCTGCAAATACTGCCTGGAGTTTGTCGAGGTATCCGCCCGCCAGACCGACGATAATCTGCACATTATTGTCGACGATGACGGGCCGGGGATCCCGCCGGGCAAGCGCGAGGTCATCTTCGATCGCGGACTGCGTATTGATACTCTGCGCCCCGGCCAGGGCGTCGGGCTGTCGGTGTCCCGGGAGATCATTGAGCAGTATGCTGGCAAAATTGTCGCCGGCGACAGTCCGCTTGGCGGCGCGCGCATGGAGGTCATCTTCGGCTACAAGCACGGCGAGGGCGGGGAAGCATAACTGACATTATTTGCCGCCGCCTGCATCCCCGGGCGGCGGCTTCCGCTATAATCGGCGAAAACTGCCTGCGGAATATCACAATATGGATTATCACTTAACCCTCAACTGGCCCGACTTTATCGAACGCTACTGGCAGAAACGCCCGGTAGTGCTCAAGCGCGGCTTCGCCAATTTTATCGATCCTATCAGCCCTGATGAACTCGCCGGCCTGGCGATGGAAGATGAGGTGGACAGCCGCCTGGTCAGCCATCTCGATGGCAAATGGCAGGTCAGCCACGGCCCGTTTGAAAGCTACGATCACCTCGGTGAAACCAACTGGTCGCTGCTGGTTCAGGCAGTAGATCACTGGCACCAGCCCGCCGCAGCGCTGATGCACCCGTTCCGCGCCCTGCCGGACTGGCGCATCGACGATCTGATGATCTCCTTCTCGGTACCGGGCGGCGGCGTGGGGCCGCACCTCGACCAGTACGACGTGTTTATCATTCAGGGTACCGGCCGCCGCCGCTGGCGGGTGGGGGAAAAAGTGCCGATGAAGCAGCACTGCCCGCATCCGGATCTGCTGCAGGTCGACCGTTTTGAGGGCATTATCGATGAAGAGATGGAGCCGGGCGATATCCTGTATATTCCGCCGGGCTTCCCCCACGAAGGCTATTCGCTGGAAAACTCCCTGAACTATTCGGTTGGCTTCCGCGCCCCGAGCGGCAAAGAGCTTATCAGCGGCTTCGCCGACTATGTACTGCAGCGGGAGCTGGGCAGCCAGCGCTACAGCGATCCGGACGTGCCGGCGCGCGCGCATCCGGCCGATATCCTGCCTCAGGAGATCGATAAGCTGCGGGAGATAATGACCGGGCTTATCAATCAGCCGGAAAATTTCACCCAGTGGTTTGGCGAATTTATCAGCCAGTCGCGCCACGAGCTGGACGTTTCGCCGCCGGAGCCGCCGTATCAGCCCGATGAGATATACGACGCGCTGCTGCAGGGCGACAAGCTGGTGCGCCTCGGCGGGCTACGGGTGCTGCGGATTGGCGATGCAGTGTTCGTTAACGGCGAGCTGCTTGATTCCCCACACCGTCCGGCGCTGGAGGCCATTGCCGCCCACTGCACCCTGAGCGCCGGGGAGTTTGGCGACGCGCTGGAAGATCCGTCCTTCCTCGCGATGCTGGCGGCGCTGGTGAACAGCGGCTACTGGTTCTTCGAAGAGTAAAACCGCGGCGCGCCGGACTAGTTCCGGCGCGCCTGTTCCTCGGTATTAGCGGCGGGCGGTCAGCTCCGCGATGCGTACAATAACCCTCACCGCCTTCTCCATGCCCTCCAGCGTCACAAACTCGTGCTTGCCGTGGTAGTTGTAGCCGCCGGTAAACAGGTTCGGGCACGGCAGTCCCATAAATGAAAGCTGGGCACCGTCGGTGCCGCCGCGGATCGGTTTAAGATCCGGCTCGATGTCGCAGTCCTCCATCGCCTGGCGGGCGATATCGACAATGTGCGGATGGGCCATGACCTTCTCGCGCATATTGTAATAGCTGTCTTCAATGATCAGCTCGATATAGCAGTCCGGGTGCAGACCCTTGCCCACTTTCTTGGCGATTTCCATCATCTTGCGCTTGCGCGCTTCAAACTGCTTGCGGTCAAAGTCGCGGATAATGTAGTGCATCTGCGCGCTGTCCACCGTGCCCTTGATGCTGGTGAGGTGGTAAAAGCCTTCGTAGCCTTCCGTCTGCTCGGGACTCTCCTCAGCGGGCACTTCGGCGTGAATGCGCGAGGCCAGCGACAGGGCGTTAACCATCACGCCTTTTGCGCTGCCGGGATGGACATTGTTGCCGACGATTTTGATGGTAACGGAGGCGGCATTGAAGTTTTCAAACTCCAGCTCGCCCACGCCGCCGCCGTCGACGGTATAGGCCCAGCGGGCGTCAAACGCGGCGACGTCAAAATGCTTCGCGCCTTTCCCCACTTCTTCGTCCGGGGTGAAAGCCACGCGAATATCGCCGTGGGGAATATTGTTCTCTTTCAGCACCGCCAGCGCGGTCATGATTTCCGCTACGCCGGCCTTGTCGTCGGCGCCGAGCAGGGTTT
>NZ_CAJYMB010000084.1 GCF_913775985.1 uncultured Pluralibacter sp.
CCTTTTTCCTCGAGTGGCGCGTCGGGGTACTGCTGCTGCTGGGGGCCGCATGGGCCGCGCCGCTGCTGCTGAGCGCCCGCCGCCGCGCCGGGGAAGATTTCCAGCGCATCGACGCCGCCGACGCGGAAGCCAGCGCGGCGATAGTCGAGTACGTGCAGGGGCAGGCAATGCTGCGTGCCACCGGACGCTCCGGGAATGACGCCCCGTGCCTGAGGCATGTTTTCGCCCGCCAGCATCAGGCCCAGCACGCCAGCGGCGACACGGTAGCGCGTATTGCCGCCGCCCAGCTGCGGGTGCAGCTGACCCTGGCCGCCGCCGGGGCGCTGGGGATCTGGCTGTTTGTCACCGGTGGACTGCCGCTGGCCTCGCTGCTGTGCCTGATTGTGCTGCTGGCGCAGATGGTGGAGCCGCTGACCCTGGGGATGTCGATGGTGCGGCTGTTCGAGCTGGCGGATGCGGCCCTGCAGCGGGTTAACGCCCTGCTGGCGGAGCCGGATCTGGTCACCGAAGCGCCGGCGCAGGTGCCGGCGGATTTTGACTTCCGGCTGGAGGCGGTCACGTTTCACTATCAGCAGCAGCCCCGCCCGGTGCTGCGCGAACTCTCCCTGACGGTGCCTGCCCGCTCGCTGACCGCGTTGGTGGGGCCCTCTGGCGGCGGTAAAACCACCCTGACCCGGCTGATGAGCCGCTTCGCCGATCCGCAGCAGGGCCGCATTCTGCTGGGGGGCGCGGATCTGCGCCATATTCCGCCGGAGCAGCTGCTGACCTACGTGGCGGTGGTGTTTCAGGACGTCTGGCTGATGGACGACACCCTGGCGCGCAATATCGCCCTCGGCAAGCCGGATGCCAGTCAGGAGGCCATCGAGGCCGCCGCCCGCCGGGCGCATATCCACCACGCCATTGCCGCGCTGCCGAAAGGCTACGACACCCCGGCGGGTGAGGCGGGCAGCGCCCTGTCCGGCGGCGAGCGCCAGCGTATCGCCATCGCCCGGGCCATTCTGAAGGATGCGCCGGTGGTGCTGCTGGACGAGCCCACCGCGTCGCTGGACAGCGAATCGGAGTATTACGTCCAGCAGGCTATCGAGGCGCTGGTGGCGGAGAAAACGGTGGTGATTGTCGCCCACCGGCTCTCTACCGTGCGCGCGGCGGACCAGATTGCGTTTATTGACGAGGGCCGCTGCGCCGAGCTGGGCAGCCACGAGGCGCTGATGGCGATAGAGGACGGGCGCTACCGGGCGCTGGTTAATGCCCAGGCGCCGGGCGCGGAGTAAAAATTAAAGTCGGCAGACCGTTGCCAGCCGCGGGCAGAAACGCTATAACTGCCGCGCACAGCTGATGTTACTTTATAACATACTATTTTACTTTTTTTAGGGGAGTCTTTATTGATGCGCAGGTCTTTCAGAAATACGCCGCGGTTAACGCCGCTTGCCGTCGCGCTGATGGCGCTGATGGCGCCACTTTCGGCGCTGGCGGAGGAAACGCTAAACGTGGTGGCCGATAGCGGGAATTCCGACGGCAGCCTGCTGGCGAAATCCAGCAACAGCGCCACTAAAACCAATACGCCGCTGCTGGAGACGCCGCAGTCCGTTTCGGTGATCACCCGCCGGCAGATGGATCTGCAGAACGTGCGTTCCCTGAACGAGGCGCTGCGCTATACCCCCGGGGTAGCGGCAGAGCAGTGGGGCGGGGTGACCGCCTTCGATCAGTATTCGATTCGCGGCTTTAACTACGGCGCGACGGGCTTTAACGATGAGTTCCTTGACGGCCTGCGGATGAATAACGGCATCATCTACGGGACGCAGCAGGTGGATCCGTTCCTGCTGGAAGATATTACCGTGCTGCGCGGCCCGGCATCGGTGCTGTACGGCCTGGCCAATCCCGGCGGTATTGTCACCATGAACAGCAAGCTGCCGGTGGCTAAGACCATCCGCCACGTCGAGCTGGAGGCCGGTAACCACGAGTACCAGCGTGGCTCGTTTGACGTTGGCGGTAAAGCCACCGACGACGGCAGCATTCTGTACCGCATCGTCGGCACCGGCGATACCCGCAACGGGCAGGAGCACAACACCACCGCGCGGCGCTGGGCGCTGGCGCCGTCGGTGACCTTCATTCCCGATGACTATAACAAGCTGACGCTGTACGCCCGGGTCCAGCACGATCCGCGCCTCGGCGCCCAGACGTCGCTGCCGGTGGAAGGCACCGCGAAATATAACCCGAACGGTAAATTGCCCACCGACGCCTATCCCGGTGACCCGTACCACAACAAATTTTCCCGCCGCCAGGCGGCGGTGGGCTACAGCGCCGAGCACTTCTTTAATGATGACTGGTCAACCCTGTTGACCGGGCGCTACAGCGGAAACACCACCAAGTACAAGGCGACGATCTTTGGTGGCCTGCATCAGGACGATATGCGCACCATCGACCGCATGCGGGTGGGTTCGGACGAGCACTTCAACACCATCAACCTGGATAACCAGCTGCGCGGACACTTCGCCACCGGCGAGGTGGACCACCAGCTGCTGGTGGGGATGAACTGGGATCGCTTTAACGGGCACGGCAACTACGCGATGGGCACTGCGACCCCGCTGGATATCTATAAGCCGGACTACCACAACGCCCAGTACAGCCCGATGGGTGATTATCAGAACAACCGGATCATGAATACCCAGACCGGGCTGTACGCGCAGGATCAGCTCAGCTACCAGCAGTGGCGCGCTACCGTCGGCGTGCGTCACGACTGGTCAAGCCAGCGCAACTCCAATTTGATGCCTCTGGCGCGCGGTGATAATACCCGCCAGCGCGACGAGGCCACCACCTGGCGGGCGGGGATTAACTATTTGTTCGAGAACGGCATCGCGCCGTACTTCACCTACGCCCAGTCGTTCCAGCCCACCAACTCCATGGACAGAAACGGGCGGATGTTCGACCCGTCTCGCGGCGAGCTGTACGAGGCGGGCATCAAGTACAAGCCGACGTCGATGGACGCGCTGTTTACTATCGCCGCCTTTAACCTCACCCAGGATAAAGCCCTGGCCACCGATCCGGTGTTCTCCCAGGCCTTCGTGCAGGACGGTAAGATTCGCTCCCGCGGCGTGGAGCTTGAGGCGCGCGGGCAGGTGAGTGAGCAGTTCAGCGTCGTGGGCGCCATGACCTGGCAGGATGTGGAGTACACCCAGTACAGCGAGCGTGAGGTGGTGGGCCGCCGTCCTCTGCGCATCCCGAGCCGCTACGGCTCCGTGTGGGTTGACTGGCAGGCGCCGGAAGGGATTGCGGTTTCCGGCCTCGGCGCAGGGGTTGGCGGACGCTTCACCAACGGCAGCAAGGGCGGCACCATGGAGAACCAGTTCAGCACCGCGGGCTACGGAGTGATGGACGCCGAGGTGCATTACGATCTGGGGCACCTGCTGCAGACCCTGAAGGGCGGCAAGGTGCAGGTTACCGCCCAGAACCTCACCAAGCGGGACTACGTCACCAGCTGCTTTACCGATACCCAGGGCTGCTTCTACGGTGCCGAGCGTGCGGTTATCGCCAAGGTTATCTGGGATTTCTGAGCCATAAAAAAACGCCCCTGCCGCAGCGGCGAGGGGCGTTTCATGTTGGTCTCACTGTGATGCTATTTCGCCGTTACCCGCCATACGCTATCCCCGACGTCATCGGCAACAATCAGCGCGCCGTCCTTATCCTGCGTTAGACCCACCGGCGCGCCGTACAGCGATTTCTCGTCTTTGGAGACAAAACCGCCCACTGCCATTTCCGGTTTACCGACCGGTTGACCGTTTTTAAAGGCGACAAAGCTTACGCGATAGCCGCTAAGTGGAATACGGTCAAAGCTGCCGTGCTCGCTGATAAAGGCACCGTCCCGGTATTTCTGCGGCAAATTGCTCCCGGTGTAGAACAGAATGCCCAGTGGCGCAACGTGAGAGCCGAGCGCGTAGTCCGGCTTAATTGCTTTAGCCACCATATCCGGACGCGGCGGCTGCACGCGATTATCTACATGCTTGCCGAAATAGCTCCACGGCCAGCCGTAAAAGCCGCCGTCCTGCACCGCCGTCATGTAGTCGGGCACCAGATCGGCGCCGATTTCATCTCGCTCGTTCACTACTGCCCACAGCCTGCCGCTTTGCGGGTTAATAGCCAGGCCAGATGGATTGCGCAGGCCGCTGGCGTAAATGCGGCTGGCACCGGTGGCCACGTCTACTTCCAGCACGTTGGCACGACGGTACTCTACAGCCAGTCCATTTTCGGTGATGTTGCTGTTAGATCCGACGCCAACGTACAGCTTTTTACCGTCGGCGCTGGCCTCCATCGCCTTTGTCCAGTGGTGGTTAATGGTATCCGGTAAATCGGCCAGTACGGTACCCGGCGTACTGATATGAGTTTCACCGGTCTGGTACGGGAAGCGACGAATATCGTCAGCCGTTGAGACATACAGCGAATCACCGATAAGCTGAATGCCAAACGGCGATTTTAAATTTTCAATGAACGTGTGCTTTTCCCAGCCGTCGCCTGCTTTGCGCAGCAGGGTAATCCGATTGCCGCCCGGGCGGCCTTTGCCTGGAATGTTTTTGATAAAGCCTGAAATCACCTGCTTTGGCGTGGTAATCGGCTCTTCACCAGGGCTATTGCTCTCGGCCACCAGAATATCGCCGTTGGGCAGGGTATAGACGTTACGCGGGTGCATCAGACCACCGGCGATTCTCTCTATTTTCAGGTCAGGCGCGACCTGCGGCGTGGCGCCTGATGTCCAGCCTACACCGGTGGGCACCTGAAGCGGCGGGATTAAAAAGTCTTGCGCCTTTGGCAGCGACGGCTCTGGCCCGCTTTGCTGGGCCTGAGACAGCGTGGCTTTTTGATCGCAGCCGGCCAGCGCCAGTGAAAGCGTCAGCATTACGGGGACAGCAAGCATTACTTTATTCATGATGAAACTCCCCCGGTGGCGTTACGACGGGTGGAAACAATAATATTTGCAATCAACAGGCATATCACCGTAATTGCTGAGCAAATGACGGCTTGCGGTACGGCAGCATAGGCATCGCGCGCGTGGACAAAACAGTTGAGAATAGCCACGAGAATAGCAATCAGGTTCAGCCAGAAGTCGATTTTACCTGCGGGCAGGGTGCGGCGTGCGGCGCTGAACCAGACCTGAACCAGATTAATAACTCGGGGGATCACGGCAAATAATAGGGCGATAAGAATGAGCCAGCTGGCGCTCTTGGTCCACATCAAGTTAGCGCTGTAGACGTAAATGATGTCAAAAATAAGCGCTGCTATAAAAAGTCCGTACGGAATGGGATTGAGCAGATTAAAAATAACCTGCGCAATACCGCTCCTTCTTGCATGGGTATTTTCACTCATCATTTATTCCTCTGAAAAGGGATAAAGCGCGGTGGCTGTACGATTAGCCTGTTTTTCACGGATGCTACGCAACTTATTACTAATTGATTAATGCAGAAGATAACTCTGATATTGAGTCACTATTTATTATACTTAATTTTAACTTTGTGACATGTCTATTATGTAACTAAACACGCGGGCGGGTATCAGGTGGCGGGATAGGTAATTCTCGCAAAGTAAATATGGTTATTAATCTTGTTATCAGTAAATATTTATGAGTTATAAGATAGCTAATTTTGAAATAAATAAAATAGAGTCAGCCTGTAGTCATTATTGCCTGGCACTGCCTTATTTCATTTAGGGCGGTGCCGGGCATCTTACACGGGGGGTTATTTGCGCGTTGCGCTTTTGCGCAGCAGGCGGGTGGCGAGCACCCCGGACATCATTGAGCCGTTAACGTTCAGCGCGGTGCGGGCCATATCCACCACCGGCTCGATGGCGATGAAAATCCCCACCAGCGCCACCGGGAAGTTCAGGGTGGAGAGCACGATCAGCGCGGCAAAGGTGCCGCCGCCGCCGACGCCCGCCACGCCGATGGAGCCCAGCGCAATCGCCGGCAGTATCGCTGCCAGAAACGACAGCGAGAACGGATCGATGCCGACGGTTGGGGCAATCATCGCCACCATAATCGCCGGGTAGATGCCCGCGCAGCCGTTTTGCCCCATGCTGGAGCCGAAGGAGGCGGCAATGTTGGCGATGGTATTCGGCACGCCGAATTTTTCCTGGGCGGTAATGGCCAGCGGAATGGACGCCGCGCTGCTGCGGGAGACAAAGGCGAAGGTCAGGGCGGGCCAAACCGTTTTAAAGTAGTGCACCGGGTTGCGTCCGGTGAGCGCTACCAGCAGGCCGTGCACCACGAACATGGCCAGCACCGCGATATAGCAGGCGGCGATAAAGCCCAGCAGGCTGACGAACTGCTCCAGCCGGTAGGAGGAGAAGACTTTTGCCATCAGCGCCATTACGCCGTAGGGCGTCAGCGCAATAACGATGCGCACCATCTTCATCACCCAGAACTGAATGGCGTCAATGCCCGCGCCGATCCGTTCACCCTGTTCCGGTGCCTCTTTCTTCACTTTCAGCAGGGCGATGCCCGCCAGCAGGGTAAAGATAACGATGCCGATCACCGAAACGCTGCGCGCGCCGGTCAAATCGAGGAACAGGTTGGTGGGGATAAGCGAGGTTATCAGCGCCGGCAGGGAAATGGCCGCCGTTTTCGCCACGTCGTCGGCAGTCAGCGTCGACTGCAGGTGCGAAAAGGCGCTGGCATTCAGGCCGAGGGCGTGGGCGGTGACGAGGCCAATAAAGCCGGCGGTCATCACCAGAAACAGCATACAGCCGACGATGGTCAGCGACATGCGCCCGAGGCCCGCGCCGTGCTCCAGCTTATTAATCGCGGAGAGAATGGAGATAAAAATCAGCGGGATCGCCACCAGCTTGAGCAGGTTAACGTAGCCGTTACCGGCGATGCTGTACCAGTCAATGACGCTCTGGCGGGCATCGGCAGAGATAAAGTGCAGCGAGACGCCAGTCAGCGCACCCAGGAACATGGCAATAAACACGCTTTTTGACAGCGAGTCTTTGTGCAGGTCGAGTTTAAAAATGCCGTAGCTGCAAAGCAGGAAAAACGCGATATACGCGGAAAGGGTGAACATGATGTTGCCTCTTGCCCCATTCAGCACCTGAAATGCCGGAAAGAGAGGTATGGAAGTAATACCCGATCCTTTGTGTGGGATCGGCGCCGCCGGGGATTATAGAGAGTTAATCGCTTATTCACTACATTGATAAGGGATATTGTTCGGCTTCAGACGGCATAAAGGCACATTTTGCGTTGGGATAAAGCCGCAGGGGAGGCATACCTTCTGCCTCCCTCGGGATCAGTTCAGCGGCCAGGCGCGAAATGCCGGCAGCGGCTCGTGGCGATCGGCGAATGCCTGGATGTGCGGGAAGTCGGCGGCAATCACCACCTGCGCCAGCCGATGCTGAATAAAGCTCCAGACCACGGTGCCGGTCACGGCAACCTGATCCACACGGTCATGCGGGACGCGCTTCGCCAGCAGCGACTCCCACTCGCGGCAGGCGGCCAGCAGCTGGTGGGTCACCCGCTCAACCCACGGCTGGTGGCGCTTCTCTTCCGGGCGCAGACGGTGCTCGTAAACGTGCTGGACGGCCTTTTCGCTGGCGGCGAGGATAAAGCCCAGCAGCTGTACGTCTGCCGCCCGCCGCGTAACCTCCTGCGGCATCAGCGCGTGCCCGACGTCCGCGAGCGATTCGAAGTAATCAATAATCAGCGTGGAGTCCATCAGTCGGGTGCCGTCATCCAGCAGCAGCGTTGGAGCTTTGACCACCGGACTGAGGGCGGAAAAAGCCTCCAGATCCTTAAATACCGACAGCGGCAGGTTTTCAAACGCCGCGCCGTAGAGGTGCAGAGAAATAGCGGTGCGCCTGACGTAAGGGGAATCGAGGGTGCCAATGAGTTTCATTTATGCTCCGGAATAGTGGCTTAAAGATGCTGCCGGG
>NZ_CAJYMB010000085.1 GCF_913775985.1 uncultured Pluralibacter sp.
AGGGGGCGGTGGAGCTCGGAGCGGCGGGAGGAGGGGGCAACAGAGTACAGAACTCCGAGCGGCGGAGGGAGCGCCCGTAGCCGGCAGCGCGTGGCTTGTCAAGGCAACAGAGGGGCCACCCACAACCAGTGACGCTCAGGGAAGTGGAGGGGGGCGGCGGAGCGAGCCGCGAGGACAGCTGCGGAGGAGGCACCCGCTGCCGCCGACGCGCGAGCCGCAGCCTCCGGCATCTAACGAGAGAGAGAGGGGGTGAGAGGGAAAGTGATAGATAGAAGAGATATCTGATAGGTGGGCCCTATCTTTTTTAATAAAAAAACTTGTTGACTGGCCTGCCACATAGACCAAAACCGCTTGCAAAGTTGCTTGGGGTTTTTTTATCTGGTATCGGTAGTTGAGGGTGGAAAATTACTAGTTTTCGGGTTTACGGGGTTAATTCGTACTCATCCAATAGTCCGGGGGGTAATTCGTACTTTTTCCAAGGTAAAACTCCATCGAATGCTTCGGGCACCGACCCTCCTCTGGTCTGCCAAGCTGAGTCCGGCCATTGTCACACCCTGTAGTTCTCCCCCTAAGCCTAAAATTGAATTTATAAATCACCCTAAGAAAATGCCGGTGCAAATCAAGAGAAAACCCTAAGACAGTAATACAAATAATACTCGAATCTGACATGTGGAATTTTTCTTGAGTTCTACATGTCGAAATTCACTAACAGGATTTTTAGTGGAATTTTCAGAGCCCTAGAAATAATTTTAATCAATTAAAATTGAGCACAGACAATATTTAAATCCCTAGAAATTCCTTTCTTTCTTTTTCTTTTTTCTTTTTCCTTTTCCCTTAGTGGACCGCCAGCCCATTTCCCCTCCTTTCTCCCCGTGCCTTGCTGGGCCGGCCGGAGGCCACGCCCCAGCTTGGCCCGCGCCCCCTCCTCTCTCCCGGGGTCACCGACAGGTGGGGCCCACTTGTCGGGTCCTCCCCCAACCTCCAGCCGCTCGCCGCCGCGCCCGCAACCGCCACCGTGCCTCGCGTTCGCGCCTCCCGGGCCACACCGTCCACGTCGCCCTCGCACCCGCTTCTCCCGCGCCCACTTCCCCCTCTCTCCCGCTCGCCTGCGCTCCCAAGACGGCCGGGATTCGATTTTCGAATCCCGCCTCTCTCTCCTTTCCCACTTCCCCCATGTTGGCCGGCGATTCCCGCCTCTCCCGGTCACGTCCGGCCCTCTCTCTCCCCATTTAAGCTCCGCCGCCACCCCCTCTCTCTTTTTCCCCATTTCGCCGAACTCTCCCGAGCTCTCCATCGCTCCCGCATTGTCATAGGCCTGAACACCCTATACCTGCTGCGCCAATGGAGAGACACCATGGCGCAAAACCACATTCAAAACATCCTACTCCTGACGCCGTCCGGCGCCAGCGGTTTATTCATGCCGAAATCCCAGCGGGGTGATGCATGAAGCGAACCTGGTTTCAGCATACCGACCTTACATCCGAGCAGATTGATGATCTCGAGAGACGGTACCGCAACAATAACGTTAAGACAGAGCGATCGCTTAGTAACGACTTCATTCACTGGACGCTGAGCGCATATCTGCCTGAGTCAGAAAAGGCACCGCGCCCAAACCGCCGTTTTGAGCAGAGGTTTTGGGGGTGATGATGGAAATGCTGACGCTATCACTACCATTTCCGCCAAGCGTAAACGCTTACTGGCGCGCGCCAAGCAGTGGCCGGTTGAAAGGCCGACATATGGTGAGCGCCAAAGGACGAGCTTATCAGACCGAAGCTTGCGCCGCTGTATTTAAGCAGTTGCATCAGCGACCACTAACTCTGATGGGGCCGGTTTCAGTAATCGTCACCCTGTACCCTCCTGACCGCCGACGTCGTGATCTGGATAATTTCAATAAGGCGCTATTTGACGCTCTTACCCGCGCCGGCATATGGCAGGACGACAGCCAGATTAAACGTCTGCTACTCGAATGGGGACCGGTTATTCCAAAAGGGCAGGTTACCGTCGCGGTATCAGAATTCGATCCGGAGGTCATATGCGTGCAATCCTGACGGCAGAGACCGTCCGCACTTTGGGGATTGTGCTGCTAAAGCCGGGGCGAGAACTGATGCCGCTGTTTTCTCGTGGACGCATTCTTGTTGAGTCGGTTCCCCAGAACATGACCTCTCTGACGCCGGGGCGGGTTCCGGACGCCCGCCAACCGCTGGCAGAGGATTCTGAAATTGCTGGTTTCTTTACTGACGAGCGAGTCATTCGTATCGCTGGCGGCATTTCCGGTCTTGAATACTGGCTGGAAAATCGGCGTCACGAATGTCAGTACCCACACTCTGAGTACCATCACGACGAGCTGGTCACGATGCGGCACCCGCCTGGCGCGATACGTGTTTGCTGGCACTGCGACAACAAGCTGCGCGACCAGTCGACTGAGCTTCTCACCAGAATTGCCAGGGAAAACTTAATCGAGTGGATTATTGAAATAGTTCTGCGCGATCTGGGATATAACCGGGAGCGTGTGCTATCTGTTGCGGAGCTGTGCTGGTGGGCATTAACTCACGGAGCGTCAGAGGCTATTACCGAGTCTCTGGCACGGCAGGCGCTGCGCTTAGCGAATGAGCCCATTCCTTCAGTCTGGCGTGAAAGTGACATTATTCCAACAGAGCTGGCCACCAGCATTCTGGAGCGACACATCGACAGCTATTCCCCCGCTCCCGCTCTGCAGGAACCTGTCCTGGATGCGCCCATAACACCACTTCTTGTTGATCCTGAGCCTCCAGCCTCATTTTTCAAAAAGCCAAAGCGGATCCGCTGGGAAAACCAAAGCTATCTGGCGTGGGTTAAATCGCAGCCATGCGAGTGCTGCCGTCAGCCAGCCGATGACCCTCATCACCTGATAGGTCACGGGCAAGGTGGCATGGGGACGAAGGCGCACGATGCGTTTGCGATCCCACTCTGCCGCCGTCACCACAACGAGCTACACAATGACCCGGTTAAATTTGAGCATAAATATGGCTCGCAACTCGAAATGTTAAAGAACGTACTGGACCGAGCCTTTGCGCTCGGCGTTCTCGCGTAATAAGGAGAAAAAATGACACCGCAGCAACGCCGAAAACATATTGCAGCACTTAATGAAGTGGCGAAGGCCACGCATAAGCGTTATTTGGGGAAATCCGTCTTACTGACAGGTATTCAGTCAGGATGGATTAGATCGCTGCTGACAATCTGGGGCGATAATGTCAGGGGCGGGACAGCACCGCGAATTCCAAAAGGCCATGCTTGCTGGCGAGGCATTAAAGGAGCCTCCTGGTCAGATACTGCTCTGGAACGTTTTACAGCTGCACTTTCTCAGGCTCGGGAGGAAGGATATCGAGGGCAGCAGGCGCTGAGCCGGGCGCACTCAATTTTATGGCCGAAGCCCACCATTAATATTATCGACAGCGCGCTCAATGATGATGATGCTGATTTCGTCGAGCAGTGCGTGCTGGAGTCATTCGAAACGACGGACCCGGTTTATGTCGTGGGAGTAGGGTTTTACACGACGCGCAAGAAAATCTCCGACATTAGCCGGGAACTGCAGCAGATGGCGCCGTGGCTGTCTTCAGATGAGGCGCGAAGGCGTGTTAAATGGTGTCTTGAGATATTCCAGGCAAAGGTTTTTCTGGTTGCAAGGCAAGAACTGAAAAAAGCGGAGTGAACAAAAAGTGCTTTTTTGTTTCAGCTATATTGAATTTGCGCTAAAAATTCTGATAATTAAGGCATGCTTAGCAGAGCTGCGCCACTCGGCAGCGACCAAAAGCGACAATTTGAATATAACGAGAACCCCGCTAGCGCGGGGTTTTTGCTTTCCGGCGATACGACAGGGGTATTCGCGAGGTGCATTGCATCAGTACCCCTGTCATATCGTCGTTAGATAAACCAAAAATTAATCATTGAGGCTCGCTTAGGCGGGCCTTTTTATTTCCCCTCATTCTGAGAGGATCCACAGCAACTGAGGGGGACTGATGTCCGATCCTTTATCCAGCACGGGTGTTGCTGGTGGCGCGCTAACTGGCGCTAGTGTCTACGGGCTGCTGACTGGCACAGATTATGGTGTGGTATTCGGGGCGTTCGCCGGGGCCATTTTCTATATAGCCACCGCGGCAGATTTGAGCGCGTTACGACGCCTGGGCTACTTTGTCGTTTCGTTTATCGCTGGCGTGCTCTGCGCCGGGCTCGTGGGAGCGAAGCTGGCTGACTGGACTGGCTATAACGATAAGCCACTCGACGCGTTGGGCGCAGTGTTCGTTTCCGCACTTGCAGTAAAGGTGCTGACATTCCTCAACAACCAGGACATTTCATCGCTGGTGGCAATAGTCACGCGTCGAGGAGGTTCTGATGGTCCTAAATGACCCTACTGCGACAATAAACGCGCTGCTCTGCGCTGGTGTTGTTGTTTCACTGATGTTCTATCGCCGGGGTGATGCCCGGCACAGGCCGTGGGTGTCACGGCTGGCATGGCTAATTACGGTCATATACAGCGCTGTGCCGCTGGCATACCTGTGCGGCATTTATCCCCATTCATCGTGGGCCACTATCGGGGCCAATATCATTTTTCTGTCTGTGCTGATGGTTGTCAGGGGCAACGTGGCGCGGATCGTTGACGTTCTGAGGCACTAATGAATCAACAACAATTTCAGCGGGCGGCTGGTATCAGCGCCGAGTTAGCTACGCGCTGGTTCCCGCACATTGATGCGGCAATAAGCAAGTTTGCTATTACTGCGGTAGACGATGTGGCGATGTTTATTGCTCAGGTAGGGCATGAGTCGGACGGATTTAAGTCGCTGGTGGAGAGCTTCAACTACAGCGTAGATGGCCTGAAAAAGACATTCGGCCATCGACTGACCGACTATCAGTGCGAAATGTTGGGCCGGGTGCCGGGTAAGCAGGTTGCCCACCAGCCCCAAATTGCCAACATTGTTTATGGCGGTCGCAATGGCAATAAATCCCCGGGTGATGGGTGGCGATATCGCGGGCGCGGTCTGCTGCAAATTACCGGTCGTGAAAATTACGCAAAATGTGGTGGGGCGATGGGTATCGAATTGCTCGACGCCCCTGAGTTGCTGGAGCAGGAACGTTATGCCGCCAGGTCGGCTGCATGGTTCTACACTACCCGCGGTTGCATGCTGTATTCCGGTGATATTGCCCGAGTGACCAAAATTATCAACGGCGGACTAAACGGGCTGGAGGACAGGAGAAGTCGTTATGCCGCTGCCCGAGCTGCTTTAGCGTGAGGTGATTATGAGTATTGAGACTATAGCCGGTGCTGTTGTCGCTCTCTTGGCAATGATTGTAGGCGCTTTTGGTCTTGGTCATGTTCGCGGCAGCGGCAAAGCAGATGAAAAGGCCGCCCGGCAGCGCACTGAAGAAAGCGCCGCCGCCAGAGTGGCAGTGGCAGAGCGTAGGACAGAGGTAATGAGGGGGGCAAGTGAAGTACAGCAAACTGTTAATCATATGCCTGACGGCGATGTTGATCGTGAGCTGCGCGAGCAGTGGATCCGCAAGGGTTGAGGTGACAGATACCGCATGCGATTGGGTCAAGCCTCTCTACCTCACCGACCATGATATTAGTGCGTTGGACCAGCAAACAAAGCGCGACATTCTGGCGCATAACCGAGCATGGCAGATGAATTGCCAATTACCTACATCAGGTGGGAAGTGATGGACAGTTTAAAAATTGAATATATTAATGGCGCGCTGATAGCCGTCGAACACAACGGCAGGTCATATATGGATTTGCCGCTCTCAGCGCTGCATTTTCGCCACGAAAAGAATCACAACCCCTATTTTAAAGTGGAGGTTGAAGAGGGCGGAGAACAGCACGAGCCAACATCTGCAGCTGATCCTAAAGCCACTGAGCACACTACGGAGGCAGTAGTTAAGGAGGGAGAGCTGATCCCGGCGCCGCAAAGCGAGCACCAGCCGGTGCCGCACAAACGCAAACGTAACCGCTACAGGAGCAACCGCAATGTTTAAACGCAATGATTTAACCCTGTCGATGTTCTATGCATCCAGCACCAACAACGATGGTAGTAAAACAGCCATCATCACGGTGCAGATCAACGCATCAAATGCTGATGCTGTTCAGACATCGCAGCTGCTCTGTATCACTGACACCTCGAAAAAGAAGTCCTATGCAGTCGGTGAGCAGAGCATAAAAGATGGATCAGACCCGCTGCTGGTGTCTATAGAAAGCTATTGGCGTCAGAACACCCAGGCCGTCGTAGGCCAGCTGATGAGTGATGTGCTGGAGTTTATCGCGGGCAACGTCAGTCAGGGTACCACATGGCTGGGATTCAATGGCCTGCGAGTGTTTGAGAACGAGCCGCTTGAGAACCGGATCCCGGAAGGTGTGCTCGATGCCGATGGTGGCAGCGTCGGCAGTGCTGACGTCCAGGCCGTGTGAGGGACGGGTCCTCCCGGCGGGGTGGCCTGCCACGGGGCGGCGCGCTCGCGGGAATCGGCTGGTTTTTCGGATCCATGGTCATCATCATCATGCTGGTAGGTCTTTGTTTTATATGAGGGCCATTTTTCAAAGATGTCGAATCGGTTAAAAAGCGTTCACCATCATGGACCAGGAAATTGCCTCTCTCAAGCTTAACATTAACCAGCTCGCGGCTATTACTGACGTCCACCGGCAGACGGTGGCTGCCAGGCTGAAAAATATCGAACCCGCAGCGGGCAGCAACAGCAAGCTTAAGCTCTACCTCATCACCGATATCCTCACCGAACTGATGATCCCAACGGTTTCTGCCAACATTGACGACATGCCGCCTTCCGACAGGCTGGCGCACTGGAAGGCCGAGAATGAGCGGATCAAGTTTGAGCAGGACACCGGCCAGCTTATCCCGGCTGATGAGGTGGCCAGAGAGTTTTCTGTAATGGCCAAGGCTGTTGTCATGGTGCTGGAAACGCTGCCTGATGTGCTGGAACGGGATTGCGCTCTGTCGCCGGCTGCGGTTGCCCGCGTGCAGAGCATCATTGATGATTTGCGCGACCAGATGGCAGAGAAGGTCATGGACGCCGAAGCAGAGGAGGATGAACCGGAGGAAGACTGATGGCAAAGCGGGCATCCGCCAAGGGGATCCGACAGGATGTCTCCGGAATATTACGCGCTCCACGGCGCATGCTGGTTGCCGATGCGGTAGCCGAGTATATGCGTGTGCCACTGGGCGCCGGTAACTCGGTCCGCTGGGATCCCGATCTCGCTCCGTATGTCATCGAGCCAATGAACTGCCTGGCATCACGCCAATATGATGCAGTTGTGTTTGTAGGGCCGGCGCGAACGGGTAAAACCATTGGTCTGATTGACGGCTGGATTGTTTACAGCATTGTATGTGACCCGGCAGATATGCTGGTCATTCAGGTATCAGAGGAAAAGGCGCGGGAGCACTCCAAAAAGCGTCTGGACAGAACTTTCAGATGCAGCCCGGAAGTTAAAACGAGGCTTAGCCCACGCCGTAATGACAATAACGTCCATGACCGCACTTTTCGCGCCGGAAACTACCTTAAGCTGGGCTGGCCATCGGTCAATATCATGTCCTCATCGGACTACAAATTTGTTGCACTCACCGACTATGACCGATTTCCGGAAGATATTGACGGAGAGGGGGACGGCTTCTCGCTGGCGTCCAAGCGAACCACGACATTTATGTCATCCGGCATGACGCTGGTTGAAAGCTCGCCGGGCCGCGACATTATCGACACCAAATGGCGACAAAGCTCGCCCCATGAGGCGCCGCCCACAACCGGCATTCTTTCGCTGTATAACCGCGGCGACCGGCGGCGGCTTTACTGGCCCTGTCCCCACTGCGGGGAATATTTTCAGCCTGAAGTTGCCAATATGACCGGTTACCGCGATACGACTGATCTGGTGGCCGCCAGCGAGGCGGCGTATCTGCAATGCCCTGCCTGTAAGGGAAAGGTTTTGGCGGATATGAAGCGCGAGCTGAACATGAAGGGCGTATGGCTGCGTGATGGACAGTCCATTGACCGGGACGGAAACATTACCGGCGACGGACGCCGCTCGCGCATTGCCTCCTTCTGGATGGAAGGGCCCGCAGCGGCTTATCAAACCTGGTCGCAGCTAATATACAAATATCTTGCTGCAGAGCAAGAGTACGAGAAGACCCTGAGCGAAGAGACGCTCAAAACGGTAGTAAACACCGACTTTGGGCGGCCCTATCTGCCGCGGGCAAGCACAGACCAGCGCAAAAGCGAATTACTCGAGCAGCGCGCCGAGGACGTACCCAGACGCTGCGTCCCCGATGGCGTGCGTTTCATGGTGGCCACCGTAGACGTGCAGGGAGGGCGCAATCGACGCTTCGTTGTTCAGGTTACCGGTTACGGCAGCATGGGGGAGCGCTGGCTGGTGGACCGTTACAATATTCGGCAATCCCTGCGGTGCGACGGAAACGGCGAGAGCCTGGCTATCGATCCAGCGAGCTATCCGGAGGACTGGGACCTGCTGCTGACCGACGTATACAACAAAACATGGCGAACTGCATCTGACCCTAAGCGCTGCATGCGCCTGATGGCAATGGCTGTTGACTCCGGTGGTGAGGATGGCGTCACCGATAACGCATATCGGTTCTGGCGAAAGTGCCGGCGTGAGGGAATAGGCCGCAACGTCTACCTGTTTAAGGGCGATGGCCACCGCAGGGAAAAATTAATTTCTCAGTCACTGCCCGACAATACCGGTCGCTCTACTCGTCGCGCAAAGGCCGCGGGCGACGTCCCGCTTTATCTCCTGCAAACCAACGATCTCAAGGACCGGATAAACAATGCCCTCTGGCGTGAAACTCCGGGGCCGAACTACATCCATTTCCCAAAATGGCTGGGGAGCTGGTTCTACGACGAACTTACCTATGAGGAGCGTGATATTGATGGCAAGTGGAAAAAGCCGGGACGCGGGGCCAACGAAGCTTTCGACCTGCTGGTTTACGCTGATGCGCTGGTTATCCTTCGCGGCTACGAAAAAATTAAATGGCCGGATGCGCCTGAGTGGGCGCGGCGGGAAACCTGGCTGGAGGAAGTGCCGGAGGAAGTTAGCGAAGAAGCACCCCCGACACCAGTCCAGGCCAAAAAGCGCAAACGAAAAAAGAACATAGCAGATGACGCTAACCCATGGGCTACCTCAGGAGGCTGGTTGTGAACAGAAGTAATGTAGAAGCCATGATCCAGCGTTACACGGACGCGGAAATGGCGGTGCTGGATGGGAAATCCATCAGGTTTAACGGTCAGGAAATGACGATGGAAAACCTGTCTGAAATTCGTAAGGGCCGTCAGGAATGGGAGCGGCGCCTTTCTTCCATCGATACCCAGCGCCGGGGGCGGACTGGATACAAGCTGGCGAGGTTTTCATGAGTCTGTTAGACGATGCGATCGGCGTGTTTTCTCCAGGCTGGAAGGCTGCACGCCTGAGGTCTCGCGCCATGATTCAGGCATTCGAGGCTGTTAAACCTACCCGCACACACAAGGCTCGCCGTGAGAACCGCTCGGCGGATCAGCTCAGTCAGATGGGGGCCGCCTCTCTGCGTGAGCAGGCGCGCTGGCTTGATAACAACCATGATTTGGTGATCGGCATCTTTGACAAGCTTGAGGAGCGTGTGGTTGGTAAGGGCGGGATCGTCGTCGAGCCTCATCCGAAGTTAAAGAGCGGCAAAATTGCCAAAAAGCTCGCGGCCGATATTCGTCAAAAGTGGGGGGAGTGGTCAATAAGGCCAGAGGTAACCCACCAGTTTACCCGCCCCATGCTGGAGCGTCTGATGCTGCGCAGCTGGCTGCGTGACGGTGAGGTCTTTGCACAGATTGTAAGCGGTACAGGTAATGGACTGGTCCCCACGGCCGGTATCCCTTTCTGGCTGGAAGCGCTGGAAGCCGATTTTGTTCCTCAGACCAGTGATGAGGCAAATAAGCTAAATCAGGGTGTGTATACCGATGACTGGGGTAAACCTAAGGGTTATCTGGTTTATAAGAGCCTGCCCGTTTCCGGGCGCCAGCTGGACACAAAGCGTATTGATGCAGAAAGCATGCTGCATCTGAAGTTTGTCCGCCGGCTGCACCAGATGCGCGGAACGTCCTTGTTATCCGGCGTTCTGATGCGTCTTAGCGCTCTGAAAGAGTATGAAGATTCTGAACTGACGGCAGCTCGTATCGCTGCCGCTCTCGGGATGTATATCAAGAAAGGGGATGGTCAAAGTTGGGAAGAAAGTTCAGGCAGGGATGACGACAGGGAGCTGAATATTCAGCCCGGCATTATCTACGACGACCTGCTGCCAGGCGAGGATATCGGCATGGTCAAATCCGATCGTCCGAACCCCAATCTGGAAAACTTTCGCAACGGCCAGCTGCGCGCTGTGTCCGCCGGTAGCCGGCTGAGTTTTTCCAGTACCGCTAGGAACTATAATGGCACCTACAGCGCCCAGCGGCAGGAGCTGGTGGAGTCAACTGACGGTTATCTAATCCTTCAGGACTGGTTTATTGGGCTGGTTACCCGGCCGATTTATCGTGCATGGCTGAAAATGGCCGTGGCAAGCGGGCAAATTGTTGTGCCACGCGGAATTGACATGGAGTCGCTATACAACGCGGTTTACTCCGGCCCGGTAATGCCTTGGATTGACCCGGTAAAAGAGGCCAATGCCTGGAAGGCGCAGATCCGCGGCGGTGCAGCGACCGAGTCCGACTGGGTACGGGCCAGCGGGCGACATCCGGACGATGTTAAGGCGCGCCGCAAGGCTGAAATTGATGAAAACCGAGAGCAGGGGCTGATATTTGACACGGACCCTGCCAATGATAAAGGAGGCACCAGTGCCGAAGCCAAAGATGCGGGCGCACCAGCGTCCGAAAGCCAGCGTAAAAAATAACTCATGGTTCCGCATGCGCGCCAGTGCCGGTAACGAAGCGGATATCTATATCTATGACGAAATCGGTTATTGGGGGGTAACAGCGAAGCAATTCGTAAGCGATCTCAAGGCGCTTGGCGATATCAGCCACATTAACCTTCACATTAACTCGCCCGGTGGCGATGTCTTCGATGGCATCGCCATTTTTAATGCCCTTAAGCATCACGGCGCCGCTATAACCGTACACATTGACGGTCTGGCTGCCTCAATGGCCTCTGTTATCGCAATGGTGGGAGATCCAGTGATTATGCCGGAAAACACCATGATGATGATCCATAAACCCTGGGGGTTTGCCGGCGGGGATGCCAACGACATGCGGGACTATGCTGATTTGCTGGATAAGGTCGAATCGGTGCTGATCCCTGCTTACGCCGCTAAAACTGGAAAAACTACTGATGAAATTGCGGCGATGCTCGACGATGAAACCTGGCTGGACGGCAATGACTGTCTTGCCATGGGGTTTGCTGATCAGGTAATCCCGTCCCTGCAGGCTATGGCCTGCATCCATTCGAAACGTATTGAGGAATTTGAAAAGATGCCAAACAGCATTCGCAACATGATTACCCCGCCGCGCAACACTGCCCAGCGTGAACCGCAGCAGCCCGTTCAGCAACCTCCGGTCCCGCAGCCCGTTGTTGCAGACGAAAACACTATTCGGGCGCAGGTTATTAACGAGCAGCGTGAGCGCGTAACCGGGATCAACGACCTTTTTGCCATGTTCGGCGGCAAACACCAGGATCTGCAAAATCAGTGCATCGCAGACCCTGATTGCACGGTTGATCAGGCAAAAGACGTACTCCTGGCAGCGCTGGGTAAAACGGCAACGCCGTCAAATAAAGCGCCACAGGCTCACGTTTATGCAGGCAACGGCAATTTTGTCGGTGATGGTATCCGCCAGGCGCTGATGGCCCGTGCAGGGTATGAAAGCCTGGAGCGGGAAAACGTCTATAACGGGATGACGCTGCGTGAATACGCGCGAATGGCTCTGACCGAGCGCGGCATTGGCGTTGCAAGCTATAACCCTATGCAGATGGTTGGCCTGGCGCTGACACACAGCACCTCTGATTTTGGCAATATCCTGCTCGACGTGGCGAACAAGTCGTTACTGCAGGGCTGGGATGAGGCAACTGAAACCTTTGACCTTTGGACTAAAAAAGGCCAGTTGTCAGATTTTAAAACAGCGCACCGCGTTGGGATGGGCGGTTTCAACTCGCTGCGTAAGGTCCGAGAGGGTGCCGAATATAAATACGTTACCACCGGGGACAAAGGTGAGACGATCGCACTGGCTACCTACGGCGAAATTTTCTCCATTACCCGTCAGGCTATTATCAACGACGATCTGAATGCGCTGACTGATGTTCCGGCAAAAATGGGGCGCGCTGCAAAGGCGACAATCGGCGATTTGGTGTATGCGGTGCTGGTTGATAATCCAAAGCTTTCTGACGGCAAACCCTTATTCCATGCCGATCACAAAAACATTTCTTCAGGCGCCATTTCTGTCAACAGCATCGATGATGCCCGCAAACTGATGCGCCTGCAGAAAGAAGGAGAGCGCTCTCTGAATATTCGCCCGGCATACATGCTGGTGCCGGTAGGCCTCGAAACGCTGGCTAATCAGACCATCAAATCTGCAAGCGTCAAGGGTGCCGATATCAATGCCGGGATTTTTAACCCCATCCAGAATTTCGCCGAAGTCATCGCAGAGCCCCGGCTTGATGATAAGGATCCATCAGCCTGGTATCTGGCCGCTGCAAAAGGCCGCGATACCATTGAGGTGGCTTATCTGAACGGTGTTGATACTCCCTATATCGACCAGCAGGAAGGCTTCAACACAGATGGTATTGCTACGAAGGTTCGCATTGATGCCGGCGTGGCACCGCTCGATTATCGCGGCCTGACAAAGTCAACCGGTAAATAACTTTTTACCTCTCGTTACCCATCAGCCCTTAAGGGCTTTTTTTATACCTGAAATCAGCCCTCCGGGGCTGATAGGAGATGTTATGGCTAAAAATTTTGTGCAGGAAGGTAAAACCATCCCTCTGGAGAATGCAGGAAAGGACACGCTAATCAGCGGTTCGGTGATTGTCATTGGCGATTTGGTTGCGATCGCAATTACCGATATTCAGGTTGGTGACACCGGCGATGGCTTCACTGAAGGCGTTTTCCAGCTGCCCAAGCTGGCGGCGGATGATATCAAAGCTGGTCAGAAGGTGTACCTAAAAGCGGGGCAGGTTCAGCTTGAAGCGACCGATGCGGTTCTGGCCGGTGTTGCCTGGGGCAGCGCTGGCGCGGGTATTGCTTCCGTTGACGTCAAAATCAATGCCTAACCCGTTTGACAAAATGGCGGCCCGCATGGACGCCGCGACCGTCCGGAAAATGGGCAGGCAGGCTGTCATAAACGGCACGATGTATGACGTTGTTCCTGCGGAGCTGCTTGAAGAAATGGGGCCGGTTTCCGGTAACGCCACCGTGCTGGTGGTTTTTGCAGACGGGTATCGGCCTGCCAGAAACGATGCTGTTGAGTATGACAACTCAGAATGGCAGGTCACCCGGCACCAGACGTTCAACGGAAAGCCAAAGATCTGGCTGGAGTAAATTATGTCTGTCAAAGGGCTTGAGCGCGTTATTCAGAACCTGAACAGCCTTAGCCGACTTATGGTGCCAAAGGCCGCCGCCCAGGCGTTAAACAGGGTAGCCGGGCGTGCGATAACTCAGGGAAGCAGAACCGTGGCCAAAGAGGCTGAGGTTGGTGACAACCGTAAAAAAGGGCTGCCCATAAAGCTGGTTCGGCAGCGCTCACGCCTTCGTCGTGCGAAGCCAGAGCGGCTTGTTGCGGGGATCCGAGTCAACAGGGGGAATCTCCCTGCGATTAAGCTGGGCGCGGCCCGCGCACAGCTATCAAGAAAGAAAGGGGATGCCCACGGTCGGGGGAGCGTGCTGCGTATTGGCCCGTATACCTTCAGGAATGCGTTCATCCAGCAGCTTGCAAATGGACGATGGCAGGTCATGCGGCGTTTAGGGAAAACCCGTTACCCGATAGATGTCGTGAAAGTTCCACTTGACGCTCCTTTAACCCAGGCATTTACGACCCTGTCGAAACAGCTCATCGACAGCGATATGCCGAAGGAGCTGTCTTCAGCGTTAAAAAATCAACTGAGGATATACCTGAAGCGATGAGTAAACACACTGCTATTCGTCTTGCGGTTCTGGACCAGCTGAAGGCGTCCATTCCGGATCGCGTAACCTGGTTTGACGGGAGACCGGTTTTTCTTGAAGAGCAGGATCTGCCGGCACTGGCGGTCTATTTATCCGATGCGGAATACACCGGAGATAGCCTCGACGAAGATACCTGGCAGTCAGTTCTGCATATCGAGGTATTCCTTAAATCCACTCACCCGGACAGCGCGCTGGATACCTGGATGGAAGAGAAAGTCTATCCGGCCCTGGTGACTATCCCCGCATTAGCTCCACTTATAGAAACGATGATACCCATGGGCTACGACTACCAGCGTGATGATGAAATGGCCACGTGGGGATCGGTCGATCTGACGTACAACCTCACCTATCAGAGATAAGGAATTATATGGCAACTCCAAACCCGCTGGCTCCCGTAAAGGGTGCTGGCACCACACTATGGCTGTACACCGGCACGGGTAATCCGTATGCAAATCCGCTGGCCGATTCGGACTGGCAGCGACTGGCAAAAATTAAAGAGCTGACGCCGGGCGAAATGACGGCGGAGTCCTACGATGATACCTATCTGGATGATGAAAACGCCGACTGGACGTCTACGGCTCAGGGCGCAAAATCGGCAGGAGATACGTCGCTGACGCTGGCATGGAAGCCTGGCGAGGAAGGGCAAAAATCGCTGGTTACATGGTTCAGCGATGGATCCGTTCGTGCCTACAAAATCAAATATCCCAACGGTGCCGTGGATGTATTCCGGGGCTGGTGCAGCAGCCTGGGCAAAGCCATTCCGGCGAAAGAGGTCATTACCCGTACCGCTAAAATCACAAATACCGGCAAGCCGGGCCTGGCTGAAGAAAGCGGCAATGCTGCAATCGCCGTAACAGGCGTAAAATTTGATAAAGCGACGGCGAGTGTTGCGGTCGGTGCCACCACAACGATTAACCTCTCGTTCCTGCCCGCCAGCGCATCGGATCAGTCGTTCCGTGCGGCCACATCTGATGGTAGCAAAGCGACGGTATCGCCTAGCGGGAAATCATTGATTATTACCGGCGTGGCTGCTGGCAGCGCTGACATCATCGGCATGAGCAATGACGGAAGCTTTGTAGCTACCTGCAAAATTACCGTCATAGCATCCTAAGGATAGCGAACATGTTTCTGAAAAAAGAGCAGTTTAAATTTAATGGCCAGACCACAACGCTCTCCGAGCTGTCAGCCCTGCAGCGCATCAATTACCTGGAATATCTGGCCGAAGAAGAAAAGGCGCTGGCGGCTGCCAGTGAGGAACAGAGCGAGCAGGCCATGACGACTCAGCTTATCGGCATGAGCATTCGTAACGGCGCCCGGCTGATTTCGTATTCCCTCTGGCACAATGATCCCGCAGGGCCATCGGAGGATGAGCTGTTCAGTCAGGTCATGAGTTCATGGCCCGCAGAGGCTATCGGACAGGCCGAAGTTGCCGTTAAAACCCTGTCGGGAATGATTACACCGATCGTTGATGAGCAGCAGGAGGGTGATAACGCCGGTGCCAGCGCAGCGTATGATGAGCCTGTTACGGTGGAAAAGCCCTAGCCAGCGAGCTTGATTTTGTCCTGAAGCTGGCGCGCGAGTTTGGGCGGCCCGACTGGCGCGCCATGCTGGCTGGCATGACGTCCTCCGAACTGGCGGACTGGCATCTGTTTTATCGAGAGCGTTTTTTTCAGGACGCGCAGCTCGATGCGCATTTTTCATCTCTCCTCTACACCATTTCTAACCTCATGTACCGGGATCCGGATATCACCCCTGCGGATTTCAGCCTGTTGTCACCGTCAGCCGGGGCCGGAGCGGATAATGAACAGGATGACGATGCCATGATGCTGGCTGCAGAGGGAATCACAGGAGGCACCCGGTATGGCCCAGCAGATTAGCGATCTGGTTATCAATCTTGACCTCGACAGCGCCACGTTCACTGAGCAGGTCGCCAGAATTAAAAACCAGTTCAGCGGCCTGGCTATCGAGACGGACAAGGTCCAGTCGCGCATGCGTCAGGTGGCAGATTCTCAGGCTGCAGCATTGTCAAAATCTGCGGCGAGCAGTGCTGCCGCTACGGAAAGTCAAAGCAGGCAGGCCGCAGCGGCGGCCGGATTGAGCGTACAGTTTCAGGCCGTCGGGCAGTCCGCCGATGAAACCTATCAGCGAGTTGCAGGGCTGAATAAACAGCTCAGAGAGAATGAAGCGCGGGCAGCCGCGCTGGCGCACCAGCAGGATGCGCTCGCCGAGTCTTTTTTTCGCGAAATCGATGGCGTCACCAGGCTCACCGGAGAAACATCGTCTCTGTCATCCGTTCAGGAGCGTTTCCGACTGGCGAGAGATAGGGGGAACATTTCACAGCAGGACTATCTGGCGCTGATATCCCAGACGACGGCCAGACAGAAAGATCTACAGCGGGCTGAGGAAAAAACCGCTCAGACCCGCGCTCGTTTTATTGAGCAGCTTAAATCTCAGGTTGATGCTCAGACGCTATCGCGTACTGAGTTGCTGAATTTGAAAGCCGCTCAGCTCGGCGTCTCAGAACAGGCGGCCCCTCTGATTGCTCAGCTAAAGGCGCAGGAAAACGCCTGGAAAAAAGGTGCGCTCAGCGCTGGCCAGTATCGGCAGGCTATGCGGATGTTGCCCGCTCAGTTCACGGATATTGCCACATCCATTGCCGGAGGTATGCCGCTGTGGATGGTTCTCATGCAGCAGGGCGGGCAAATCAGCGACTCGTTTGGCGGTGTGGGGAATCTCTTCCAGATCATAAAAGAAGAGCTGCTGGGTGTTAAATCTTCAGCCGATGAGTCCGAGGAATCACTGTCAGAGAATGCTAACGCGCTTTCTGAGAATGCTGAACATGCAAAGGGCCTGTTACGTTTTCTGACTCCCGGGCGGGTTATCGTTGGCGGTTTCGCCGCTGCATTGACCGCTGTTTCCGTTGCGGCGTGGCAAGCTGAGCAGGCAAACAGGGCACTGTTTCGTGCAATAACAATCACTGGTGGCACGTCAGCAACTACCACTGCCCAACTGTGGAAAATGGCTGACGAAATAGGGGAGAGCACAAACTCCAGCACGTCATCGGTGGCAGAGGTGCTGGCTCGCATTGCTGAAACCGGGAAATACAGCACAGAGCAGTTGCGCATAGCCGCCGGAGCCTCGCAGCAGTGGTCGCAGGTCATGGGGGATGACGCCTCCAAAATCGAGGCCGCGTTTGGCTCGATTGCACGGGATCCCGTCAAGGCGCTGGCAGAACTGAACACGCAGTACAACTTTCTCAGCGTCTCGCAGCTGCGACACATTGACGAGCTGGAGCGCACGAAGGGGAAGCAAGTCGCTGTTACTGAGGGAATGAAGCTGTTTGCGGACACCATGGGTGAGCGCATGCAGCAAATTGATGATGCCAGTACCCCTCTTGAGCAGATGTGGGATAACGTCAAAAAATGGTCGTCAGATGCCTGGCATTGGGTGGGCGATCACACAATTGGCGCGCTAAACCTCATCACGGATGTCGTTGCCGGGACCGTTGAACAGGTCAAGCTTTTACTTAATAACGGCGATATTGCCATTCGCGAATTTGTGCTGAGTGCTCAAAAGGCTGCACAAAAAATCCCGGGGATGGGCAATGTTGGTAAGGACGCTATTGCCCAAAACCAGGCGTTTATTGAAGCCAACAAGAAACAAAATGCGGAGTTGCTGAAGTCGATCGCGGAGCGAGATGCACGAATTCGCGCCGGCGAGATGGGGTATGTTGCGCGTGCCCGAGGTGCGCGTGTGGCCGCCGGGCCCGGACAGCAGGATGCGGTGTCTAAAGCCGCTGACGAGCTTGGGAAAAATCGGAGCAAGAAAAGCGGAACGCATACTTCCACAGGTGATAAAACACTTGATTCTGAGCGAGCAGAGCTACTGGCTTTGCAGGCTCAGCTGCGAACATTGCAGCAGCATTCTGGGCTAAACGATACCATCAGCCAGCAGCGTAAGGATCTCTGGACCACTGAGGCAAAGTTTCAGGTTTTGGAAGAAGCCTCCCGCACTCGGATACTTACGAAGCAGGAAGCGTCTCTTCTGTCGAGTAAAGAGCAAGTTCTGCAACTGGCGCGCCAAAAGGCCTTGTTAGGGGACCAGATTCTAGCCCAGGAACAGCTAAATAAGCGCATGGATACTGCTCAAAAGTACGTCACTCAGATGGCGGAAAAGCAGCAGGCAATGCAGGGCGGTGCCACTATCAGCGACCGTATGGGGCAGAGGCAGCTGGCAAAGGCCCAGCTGGCTGCAGGCTGGAAAAATGCCGGAGGTTCGCTGGAGGATGCCGGATACCGTCAGCAACTCGAGGCTGCAAATAGCTACTACGATGCTGAGGATCAGCTGCGCGGTGACTGGCTGAGTGGCGTTAAAAAGGGATGGGCGGAATATCAGGACTCGGCTACTAACGTCTATGACGCGATGAAGCAGGCGTCCCAGTCCACATTCAGCGGACTGGCAGATCAGCTAACCCAGCTGACGACGACCGGCAAAGCCAGCTTCAAGAGCTTTACATCCTCAATTCTGAAAATGATTGCCCAGGTCATCAATCAGTTGATTGTGGCCTATACCTTTCAGTCCGCCATGGGATGGCTATCAGGCAGCGCGTCAAGTGGTGGAAGTACGCCATCAGGGGCATATAACTCTGCGGCTGGAGCATTACCTCTGCACTGGAATGGCGGGTATGTGTCGGGATTTGACGGAGGTGGCTATACCGGCCACGGCGGTAAATACGAGCCGGCCGGTGTTGTTCACCGCGGAGAATTCGTCTTCACCAAAGAGGCGACCAGCCGGATCGGGATCAGCAACCTCTACCGGATGATGAGGGGCTATGCCACTGGAGGCTATGTTGGCGACGGTGCGACTGCGGGCTTCTCTGCTGGTAGCGTGAGCGTGTATGCACCCGTCAATGTGACCACGCAGGAGGCTGGTGCAGAACAGCAGCAGGGAAATCCTGACGCACTGGGTCGCGCATATCAAAAAGTCGTCGATCGGTCAGTACGTGAGGGAATAGCTAAAGAGCTACGTCCTGGTGGCATTATCTGGAGCGCAAATAAAGGCAGGTAACATGGCGATTGAAGCATTCAGCTGGCGTATTCAGGCCGCCAGCCAGTCTCCTACCAAAAGCACAGACAATATCCGTAAAGTGCAGTTTGGCGATGGTTATTCTCAGGTCTCCGGTAACGGAATAAATGAAGAATCATTAAGCTATGAGTTTTCATTTTCTGGCGATCCGCAAATAGCGTTAGATATTTATGCTTTCCTGCGAAGGCACAAAACAAAGTCATTTTCGTTTCAGCCCCCCTTTGGCGAACTGGCATTATGGCGCGTAGCTGCCAATACATTACAGAAAACCCCGCTGAATAAAAAAATCATCAACATTTCCGCAACCTTTGAACAGGCATTTGCACCATGAGCTTAAATAGTGACTATCAAAAACTGGAGCCGGGAAATGAAATTCGGCTGTATGAGGTCGATGGCACAGCGTTTGGCGTTGACGATGTTCTGCGCTTTCATTCGCATAATATCGCCCATACGCCGGAGGAAATCAGCGCTGCGGGTGGCGATGAGGCTAAACTCCCGGCAAAGTCTATTTGGTGGCAGGGGATGGAGTATTCCGCGTGGCCATGCCAGGTAGAGGGAATTGAGGCCTCAACCAGCGGTAGCGGTGCACAGCCAAAGTTGTCGGTCGCTAACCTCGACAGCTCTATCACCGCGCTGTGTCTGGCATATGACGATTTGCTGCAGGCTAAGGTGTCTATCCATGACACGCTGGCACAGTATTTGGACGCTGAGAACTTCCCGGCCGGAAACCCAACGGCAGATCCGACGCAGGAAAAGTTGAAGGTCTTTTATATTGACTCGAAAGACATTGAAACGGACGAAGCGGTTGAGTTCACGCTCTCCAGCCCGATGGATCTGCAGGGGCTGATGATCCCGACGCGCCAGCTTCACTCGCTCTGCACCTGGTGCATACGCAACAAGTACCGTTCCGGCGACGGCTGCGATTACGCCGGTAGCCGCTATTTCGACAAAAACAACCTCCCGGTTGATGACCCATCTCAGGATGTATGTAACGGCACGCTGCGGGCGTGCAAGCTGCGGTTTGGTGAAAATAATGAGTTGCCATTTGGTGGGTTCCCGGGCACTTCGTTGATCAGGAGCTGATATGCGACAAAAAACGATTGATGCCATTATGGCTCATGCGGCGGCGGAGTATCCGCGGGAGTGTTGCGGAGTTGTCTGTCAGAAGAGCCGGGTGGAGCGATATTTCCCGTGCCGAAATCTGGCGGTCGAGCCGACAGAACATTTCCACCTGTCGCCTGAGGATTACGCCGCTGCGGAGGACTGGGGAACGGTTATTGCCATTGTCCACAGCCACCCTGATGCTACCACACAGCCCAGCGAGTTGGATAAAGCACAGTGCGATGCAACGCTACTGCCCTGGCACATCGTCAGCTGGCCGGAGGGTGATTTGCGTACTATCCAGCCTCGGGGGGAATTACCGCTTCTGGAGCGCCCGTTTGTGCTGGGCCATACCGACTGCTACGGGCTCATTATGAGCTACTTCTGGCAGACGCACGGTATTGAACTACCCGATCTCCGACTTGATTATCCGTGGTGGGAGGATAGTTATCCCGAGAACCTATATCATGATCGCTGGTACGAGTGTGGCTTCAGGGAATTTTCTGGCGCACCGCGGCCCGGCGACATGGTAATCATGCAGGTTCAGGCAAACAAATGGAATCATGCCGGGATACTGCTTGAGGGAAACATGCTGTTGCACCATTTGTATGGGCATCTCAGTCAGCGCGTGCCTTATGGAGGGTACTGGCAAGAACGAACAATGAAGATCGTCCGTTACATTTCTATGTGTTAATCTCGAAGAAAATGACAATAAAGGGATAGTAATATGAAAGCATTAATTATAGCACTCTCTGTACTGAGTTTAACTGGCTGTGCTACATCAGCAACGGACCCGACTAAGGCCAAGTTAGCTCCGAAAGATAGGGTCTATTCTTATCAAGAAGCGATTGATAATGGTGCGACTCTTACTGTTATTAGAGACCACGGTTTATTAGGTGGTGGATGCTATTATGGCTTTTATATTAATAAAAAACGCGCGGCAAGTTTAAATACTAGCGAAAGGGCTGATTTTAAACTGCCAGCAGGTGAGTGGATGTTAGGATTTAAAGGTGAAGGAAAAGTTTGCATTGCAGACGATTTTCTTAATGAGCGAGAAATAGTGTTGAAGCCTGGTCAGCACAAAGGCGTACGCTTATCAGCCGATCCGAGTGGCAATTTGGACATAAGACCTATCTCGCTCTAATTCATTATCATTAAGGCCGTTAAGCGGCCTTTTTTTATGGGGGAATTTATGCAAGAGGTGATGACTACTATTGTATTAGGTGGGCAACTTGGAAAGGAATTTGGCCGAGAGCATAACAGACTAATCTCCCGGGTTTCCGATGCCGCTGTGGCTCTTGCGGCAACTATAGAAGGTTTTAAATCCTTCATGATACAAAGCAAGGAAAGAGGTTTGACTTTTGCAGTATTTAAAGGAGAAAGAAATTTAAGTAAAGAGGAATTAGATTCCAGTTCTTCCGGGAAAGTTATAAGAATAGTTCCAGTCATTATAGGAAGCAAAAAAGCAGGACTTTTACAAACTATCGCTGGAGCAGTGCTTATTACTGTCGGTGCCATCATGACTTATGTGTCGGGTGGTACAGCATCGCCATTGGCTGCCGGACTTATGACCACGGGTGTGGGAATGATGGCTGGTGGTGTCATTCAAATGCTTTCTCCTCAACCAAGCGGACTTTCCTCTAAGCAAGATAGTGATAATAAAGCTTCCTATGCTTTTGGTAGTGTGACTAACACCACTGCCCAAGGTAACCCTGTACCGCTTGGATATGGTCGGCGGCGTATAGGCGGAGCTATTATCTCTGCCGGGATATATGTTGAAGACCAACAGTAATAAATAACTTTTCCATCAGGCCACCTTCGGGGGGCCTTTTTTATGGGCGTAATATGTCAAAAGCAACCCTAATCAAAGGCCGCAAAGGCGGTAAACCTAAAACGCGTACTCCAGTTGAGCAACCTGATGATCTGCAGTCCGTCGCCAAGGCAAAAATCTTGCTTGCGCTGGGTGAGGGGGAGTTTGCTGGTGGCCTGACTGCAAAGGATATTTATCTGGATGGCACCCCGCTGGAAAATTCTGACGGATCCCAGAATTTTAGTGGCGTGGCATGGGAGTTTCGCCCGGGCACGCAGGCGCAGAGTTATATCCAGGGTATCCCGGGTTCTGAAAATGAAATTGGCGTAGGTACCGAATTAAAAAGTGCTACGGCCTGGACTCATACCTTCACGAATACCCAGCTTTCCGCGATCCGTCTGCGACTGAAATGGCCGTCACTGTTTAATCAGGAAGATGACGGGGACTTGGTCGGTAACTCAGTGAAATATGCCATCGATCTGCAAACTGATGGCGGCAGCTGGCAGACGGTAGTTGATACGGCCGTGACCGGGAAAACGACGTCGGGCTATGAGCGTAGCCATCGCATTGAGCTACCTCAGGCAGGAAGCACCTGGACAGTACGTCTGCGCAAAATTACTGCTGATGCCAATAGCGCTAAAGTCGGCGATAAAATGACCCTGGAAAGCTACACAGAGGTCATCGACGCAAAATTACGCTACCCGAACACCGCATTGCTGTATATCGAGTTTGATTCCAGTCAGTTCAATGGCTCTATTCCGCAGATTGCCTGTGAGCCGAGAATGCGAGTCATACGGGTGCCGGATACCTATAACCCGGAGACCCGGGAATATTCTGGTGTCTGGACCGGTGCATTCAAGTGGGCATGGACCGATAACCCAGCCTGGATTTTTTATGACCTGGTGGTGAGCGGTCGCTTTGGCCTGGGTAACCGCCTGACCGCTGAAAACATCAGCAAGTGGACGCTCTACGAGGTGGCTCAGTATTGCGATCAGCTGGTCCCGGATGGAAAGGGAGGAGATGGTGTAGAGCCTCGTTATACCTGTAACGTTTACGTGCAGGATCGCAATGACGCTTATACCGTCCTGCGTGATTTCGCGGCCATTTTTCGGGGTATGGTCTACTGGGGAGGTGACCAGATTGTTGCCCTGGCTGATATGCCTCGCGATGTGGATTACACATATACCCGGGCAAATGTGATTGACGGTAAGTTTACCTACTCCAGCAGTTCAGCAAAAACTCGTTACACCACTGCATTGGTGTCATGGTCAGACCCGGCCAACGCATATTCTGACGCTATGGAGCCTGTTTTCGAGCAGCCGCTTGTAGCGCGCTATGGCTTCAATCAGCTGGAAATGACGGCCATCGGATGTACCCGTCAGTCAGAGGCGAACAGGAAAGGGCGCTGGGGGATCCTCACCAATAATAAAGACCGTGTCGTTACTTTTGGCGTTGGCCTCGATGGGAATATTCCGCAGCCGGGTTACATTATCGCCGTCGCAGATGAAATGTTGGCAGGTCGTTCCAACGGCGGTCGCATCAGCGCTGTCAGCGGGCGAGTCATTACCTTTGACCGCAACGTTGATGCAAAACCCGGTGCACGCTTGCAGGTTAACCTGCCGTCAGGAATCTCCCAGAGCAGGACTATTCAGTCCGTTAACGGCGCCCGCCAGGTAACCATCACCATCCCCTTCAGCGAAGCCCCTCAGACGGAATCCGTGTGGGCTATTGAGTGGGATGAGTTGTATCTGCAGCAGTATCGTGTGGTAAGCGTGTCCGACAACAGCGATGGCACATTTACTGTATCTGGTGCTGCTCACGATCCGGATAAGTTCTCCCGTATCGATACCGGCGCCATTATTGACGACCGTCCGGTAAGCGTAGTTCCCCCAAGCCATCAGGCTGCGCCGGAGGGCGTGTCCATCACGTCATATTCAGTAGTGAACCAAGGGATCAGCGTTGAAACCATGCAGGCAACTTGGGCTGCCGTTAAAAATGCCATCTCTTATGAGGCTCAGTGGCGCCGTAACGACGGGAACTGGGTCAACGTTCCTCGCAGTTCTACCACCTCCTTCGAGGTGAGCGGCATTTATGCTGGCCGGTATCTTGTGCGCGTCCGGGCAATCAACGCTGCAGAAGTGTCGAGCGGGTGGGTGTATTCTGAAGAGAAGACGCTGACGGGAAAAATTGGCGAACCGCTGGCGCCGGTGGGGCTGGTCACCACTTCGCTCACGGCCGGCATTGAAATCTCTTGGGGGTTCCCGGCTAACTCGGGGGACACACAGCGGACCGAAGTGCAGTACAGTCCTGATGGGCTGGGGAATGGTGCGCTGCAGCTGACTGACGTTGCATACCCGGGGAATCGCTACCAACAAATGGGCCTGCAGTTCGCCCAGCAGTTCTGGTATCGCGCCCGCCTGGTAGACCGCCTGGGGAACAAATCACCCTGGACAGGCTGGGTCTACGGAATGGCCAGCGACAACATGGATGATTATTACAAAAATCTGGACGACGCTATTCGTGACACGGATACCTGGGGTGAGCTGAATAAGGGCATTCAGGATAATGCAGACGTTTCACAGTCTATATCTGATGCCGTTGATGCGGCGCGTTCAATTGCGGATGAGGCCGCCAGAGGGGTCGCGCAGCAAGCTGAGCAGTTAGCTGAGCAGGCTGGCAGCATCACGAAAAATACCAATACCATCGTTAAAGAGATCGCTGACCGCAAAGCAGCAGTGACTGCGGAAGCTGAAAAACGCGCTCAGGATGTTGCTCAGACGGCAGCTGACGCCAGGGATAATACCAGTCAGGTAGCAGCCCAGGCCGCCGCTGATTTGCTGGCGGCGAAAGATGAGGTAGAGGCGCAGATCAGCTCATCAAATACCACCATGCAGGATGGGTTTGATAGCCTGGCCCAGCAGATCGCGTCAATCAGTGCCGGTACTGGTGAGCAGTTTGATAGTCTGAAAATCTGGTATTACGACAGCGGTCCAGAAGGTTGGGCACAGGATGATGCGAACAATACCCTCTTACCAGTTACTGATGACGGGTGGATATTACCGGCGGGCTCGACCTCCACAATGCGGTCACCAAATCCGTTAGCCATCGATGGGGACTCGTATAAATATCTCCGTCTGCGAATGAAACGCGTCGGGAATCCTGTCTGGTCTGGCTATGTTTATTGGATCGGTGCCGCAGAGCAGGGCTGGCAGGATAATCGCAGATTAGCCATACCGGAACCCGCGTTTGATCCCGCTACAGGAATCAGCGTTATATCGATTGCCGATATCCCCTGGCAGGCATCAGATACCATACGGCGGCTGCGGTTTGATTTTTCAAAAAATCAGAATGCTGATAACTATTTCGCTGTTGACTGGCTGGCCGTAGGTCGTCCATCACCGGGCGCATCTCAGGCACAGATTCAGTCACTCCGCACCGCCATGACCGCCGCCGATTCAGCCGAGGCCGCTTCACGAAATTTGTTGGCTGTGCAGTTACGGGGCGGTAGCACAAGTGCCGATCCGAACCTGTTGACCAGTGGCCTGATTTTTAATGAACGCAAGGTTCGCATTACTGCTGAAAAAGCGATTGCGTCTGATGTAACCGCGTTACAGACGGATTTCAACGCGAATAAATCGGAGGTGAGCCAGCGCCTCGATACGTTGACGGATGAGCAAACCAGCCAGGCCGGCACGCTGACGCAAATCAGCACATCGCTGGGCAACACTCAGCAGGAGCTGGGGAAGGTTAGAGATGACGTGGCGCAGAAGGCAGACGCCAACGCTCTGCAGCAGCTGCAGAATGTGGTTAGCCAGAACGGTAAGACTCTGTCTTCACAGGGACAGGCAATCACGTCGCTTCAGGGTGAGTTGAATACTGCCGTCTCTACGCTCAATGGGAAAATCAATGCCAAAGCTGACTCAAGCGCACTGCAGTCGCTGACGCAGCGCGTAACGGCCACAGAGAACAGCATCACCTCTCAGGCAGACCAGTTGACAACCCTCAGCGCATCGCAAATCTCAGGCAGCGAAATATATAACGGTACGTTTTCAACGTCGACAGCCGGCTGGGTCAATTCAGGGAATGGATCCGGGTTTAAATGGAGCAGTGAAAAAGCCCTGATTTCAACGACGGCATCAATCCGAGCGGCCAACGTCACGCCAATTCCGGTTGAGCCTGGTGAAAAAATTACGTTGATGCTCGAAATGCGCGGCACTGATGGCTATGCAGGCGGTGGCCAGGACACGATGGGATTCATTTCGGATTTGGGTAATCCCGTAGGCTGGATAGGCGGGATGAATACCACCGGGTTTATGCAGAGCCTGACAACAGACTGGTCTTCGATTAATCAGGAATTTACGGTACCGGCAGCGTATACCGCGAAATTTATTTATTTCCGTATTGGGGTAGGCTCTGTTGTACCGTCCACCGCCCGGGTGATGGTTCGTAACGTTATTATCACTAAACGCAGTGGTATCGCCACCAAAGCTGACGCATCAGCAATGCAATCCCTGCAGGCTCAGGTTACTCAGCAGGGGGATACGATTTCGTCTCAGGGCAGCGCGCTGACCCGCCTGAGAAACGACCTGGAGACAGTGAATGCAGACGTGGGGACAAAAGCCAGTGCCGACAGCGTTCAGCAGCTGTCGCAGGAGGTAACGAAGCAGGGTAACACCCTGACATCCCAGGGACAGGCATTGACTCAACTTCAGGGCAGTATTGATAACCTGAGCGTAGGTGGTGCAAACCTACTGCTGAATACGGACAGGAGTGCTGCACCCGTCGCTAAAAAATCACCGACCAGCCGTTACGAACAGTGGGGGTTAACGGCGATTAAAGATCTGCGCTCTATGACAGTCAGTCAGGATACGGACTTTACATACTCGCTGTGGTTCACTGAGCTGCAGCCCAATTTTGGAACGTCAAAACCGTTCACGTCTGTAGCGTTAGGGAAGAGGCCGGGAGGTGATAACTGGTCACTGCGCCTGTTTGCAAATAGCGGTGTGATTACTCAGGAGTCAGCAACGCTGTATCGCTGGACCGGAACTATGAGAGTGCCGGCATATTCGGTGATGGCGTTAACAAACAACGCCGTGACGATGATTTTTGAGGACACGACTCAACAAACCGGTTGCAACATCGTCCGCATTCAACTGGAGAGGGGGAATAAGGGGACTGACTGGTCGCCGGCTGCTGATGATGTGCAAACGCAGCTCACCGCAACGTCAGATGCTCTGAGTGGCCTGACGCAGCGGGTGAGTAACGATGAAGGCGATATTTCGGCGCAGGCAGCGTTGATAACGAAACTCCGCAGCGATTTATCAGCAACGAACTCAGATGTGGCCACAAAGGCGTCGTCGTCAGCATTACAGTCACTGGAGCAGAAGGTTTCTCAGCAGGGGAGCGCTATCACATCCCAGGGTAGTTCGCTCACGGCGCTGGAAAATAGCCTGTCACAGACTCAAAACGACCTGGATGCCTCGGGGCAGATCATCGGTAATATGCTGCAGAATGCATCGTTTGAGCGCGAATTTGCAGGCTGGAGTAACTCTGGCTGGCAGGTATTCAATGCGCAAAATCCCCATTCTGGAAAAATAATACTGCGAGCGGGGAAAACTACCAGCTCGGCATGTATTTTAAACCAGAGCGTATTTATGCAGGCAGGGCGCACGTACGAATTTGGTGGATTCCTCCGACGGGAATCAGTCATTGAAATACGCGACCCCAGCAACACTAAAATCAGCTTGCGTAATGACAGCGGTCCCGTGAAAGATTTTTTTCTGACGCTAAACAACCTGGTGACGAGCTCGGTATGGGCGCGACTCAGCACAGAGTACACGCCTTCGAGTGACGTAACGCTTACTCTCTCTTTCAGGGCTGCTCTTAATTCTGGCTATATTTATCTTGACGATGCCTTTGTCGTCGACGTGACTGATGTAAAAAAAATAGAGGCTCAGAGCTCTGCAATAACCGGGCTGACAAATAGAGTAAGTTCTGCCGAGGGGAAAATAGACTCACAGTCTTCATTAATTACCAGTCTGAACAATACGCTGACAAACGTATCAAATAACGCTGAGGCAAAAACTGTCACTCCTGGCAATATGCTAAAAAATGCGTCATTTGAGATGAATGTGGCTGAGTGGGAGTCATCCGGTCCTTTCGATATTATAGAAGCCACTAATCCGAAAGGTGGGAAAAAGATTCTGAAAACCATGACTGGCCTCGTAACTTTTAAGCAGAAGGTATCAGTTACATCAGGAAGGGTATATCGATATGGTGTTTATTACCGGCGAAATCCTTCTGCCAAAGTGGATAATGAAGCCTATAACAAAGTCAGGATAGGAACTGAGTCAGATGACTTTTTGAAGGAGTTAAGGTTTAAGCCTGAGATGTCAACCTCATCAACATGGGCATATTTATCAGCTGACTGGTCTCCAGCTGAGGATATGGTTGCTACAGTTAGCATTTTGTCATCACTGTCTGCCGGAGAGCAGTATTTCGATGATGTATTTCTGATTGATGTGACGGCAGAGTCTCTTTCATCGGCAAATGCTGGCGCCATTTCGTCACTGACGAACAGGGTCAGTAATGCGGAGGATACGCTCTCATCTCAGGGCAAGAGCATCACCAGCCTGACAAACAGCCTGAATACTAAAGCCAGCCAGACCGATTTAAACGGCCTCACGACAAAGGTTAACGCCAAGGCGGACTCCAGCGCGCTCCAGGCTCTGCAGAGCCAGGTTACGCAGCAGGGAGGGACGCTGACGTCGCAGGGCAATGCCATCAGGCAACTCAACAACATGCTGATATTGGGTAATCAGATAGTTAACGGTGATTTATCGAGTGACGCTGACAGCTGGCGAGACTCTGGTCCTGGCTCGTCATTTACCTACAACAGCGCGGAAAAGGCTCTTCAAACCGGAAGTGATTCAATCCGCGTCGCTAACGTTACGGCGATACCCGTTGAGGCCGGGATGCAGATGATAGTGTCATTTGAAATGCGGTCCACGGTATCAGTTTCAGCGACCAGTTCGGACAGCATGGGATTTGTATCATCACCTGACTTTAAGGACGCAGAATGGATTGTCAGGCAGGAAGGTTGGATGTCAGGGATAAAAACCGGATATCAGACAAAGCAAATTAAGTTGGTTATACCAGAATCATATAAAGGGCAGTTTGTCTATTTGAGATTTGCTTCTGCTTCGGCTACTCCATCAACGACAAAATTACTCATCAGAAATATTGTCGTTACATCATCAATAGGGATAGCAAGCTCTCTGCAGGGGCTGACTACTCGAGTGACAAATGCAGAAGGGAAAATAACGTCAACCACAACGGAGGTGTCAAAGTTAACATCCCGCGTTAATGATGCAGAGTCGTCTATATCTGGGCTCAATGAAACCGTGGCTCAGAACGGTCTGGCTATGGCCAACGGTTTTAACCAGATGCGCAGTATGATCGGCGACAACAGTGCCTCTATCACGCAGACCAATAAAACGGTCACTAGCCTGGAGAAATCGACAACCGAGCAGGTCAATACGCTGAACTCGAAATACGGCGATATGTCGTCAACGGTCCAGCAGACTGCATCCACTGTTGCGGATATTAACGGCAAGCTCGGGGCGCAGTGGGGCGTTAAAGTTGCAACAGGCAACGGTGGAACGCCCGTAGTGGCCGGTATTCAGCTGGGCATCAACGGTAATGGCCAGAGCCAGTTCCTGGTGTCCGCAGATATGTTTGGGGTATACACACCCGGCGCGGGAGGCAATGCCGTAATGGCATTTGCCGTCGAGGGTGCAAATGCATATTTGCGCAGCGCGATGATTAAAGATGCAAGCATCGATTTTGCGAAAATATCAAATACAATTCAATCTTCAAACTATGTATGGCAACAGTCAGGATGGGCACTAAACAAAGATGGTGGCTTCTCTATAAATGGTTCGGGAGGCGGTGGACGTGTAACTATTGATTCATCTGGAATGAAAGTATTTGACCAGAATGGAGTGGCTCGTGTGACGATGGGATTATATTAATGAGTTATGGTCTATTAGTCAGGCATCCGGACGGAACCGTAATGTTCGACATGGGGGACTACTCTACCAGGTTTGTTACACAAATACAGGTGAGAGTGCCAGCCGGACAGGTTGCCACATGGTATGGAATGGATATAAATGATAGCGAGTACTTTGCAACAATTGTAAAAGGTCTGGATTCATGGAACAACGGATTGCTGTCAACTGAATTAATAGCTATAGCCACAAATGGTAGTGTTGAGGTTAGATATATGGATGGCTATTCGCTAGCATATGACTCAAACGTATTAGTCGATATATACAGGTTCAAATGATGCCGTATGGATTTATAGTGCGAAACGAGAACAACGCGATTGTTATCGACTCTGACCATAGACACACAGTTTTCTATGATAAAAGGACACCATCAATAAGTGATGTTGGCGCTTATGGAGGTGGTACGCCATTTGGCGACTTAAAAGAGCTTGGTTATTTATCCACTAACTTTTATCCAACAGAGGGTTTTTTACATTGGTTCCGGATGACCCCAGGATCCTGGGGCATTCCGGGTGCATGGATGTTTAAACCTGGTGGAGTTGAGATAATAAGGACAAGTAGAACTCAACCACTGCAAAAAGGATATCTCAATGTTTACAATGGTGGAGGAGAATTGATTTGGTCTGATATTAGCTCTTATGATATGCCACGCATTAAAGGATTTATTCATCCAACATTAGATGTTGATAATAACGTGCAGTCTTTCTCTCCTGGATTTAATCCGTGGATACTGTTAAATAACACCCCGGGGAATGTCTCATATGACGGAACGACATTTGGTTACAGTGGCTTGTTTATGAGATGGGATGGTTATAATCTTCAGTATAAATGGCAAAGTAGATATCAAAAGTCCTTCAGAGATACGTTTAGCGGTAGAGAGATTCTCAACATACCCTACGCAATTTTCAACTACGGTAGGTAAGCATGGCAACCATTAGCGATGAACTCGCCAGTAGCATTCAAAAGTGTTTTAATCAGACTTATACAGATATAGCTAACCAACAAAGTATCTTCTTTGGGAGTGGTGACGTTACAATAGCCAAACCTGATGGTGGGAAAAAGGTAGTACCATCGTGGGAGAAGCTAAATACCTCCATAAGTAATGTAGAAAATGGAAATTTGCAGGGGAAAGCACTCTACGCAGCTAGTATAGAGTTATCCGGTGCTACGCCATATATAGATATTCATTATGGTAATTCAACTGCTGATTACACCCATCGACTCATAGCGTGGAATAAAGACTCACTATCACTAACTAGCGGACTCAATATTGAAAAAAATCTATTCGTCACTACTTGGATAGACGCAGGGAAGACGGTGCGTTCTTATGATCCATTGGGGTTTTTAGGAATGGACGTGAATGATCCTAAAGGGGGAAACGGCTCGGTGTTAGCTGCGCCTAGATTTTTCAGTAAATTCCCTAGTCGAGGGAGTGACAATAATGGTCAAGCAGGGGCCGGATTCTGGTTTGAAGAATATGCTGGATATAATCACAAAGCTGTAATATCAGTACAGGGTTATTCAGCGCAACTTCAATATTTTCAGTTTCTGAATGATGGGCAGATTTTAGGTAATCGGGGATATGTTCAGTTTGGAGGGACGTCAGATATAAATTATAAGAGAGATGTGCGTCGTACAGATGGGAAAATATCTCTGGATAATATCTGCGCAATGGATTTAGTAACTTTCATTTATAAAGACGACGAGCAGGAGAGGGTTCGTCGCGGAGTGATTGCGCAGCAAATCAGGACCATTGACGAGGCCTATGTAAAAGAGAGTGAATTAACGTATCAGCAAGGCGACGAGGTGATTACGCAGAAGAAGCTGGTGCTTGATTCTAACCCCTTACTCATGGACGCCCTGGCCGCAATTCAGGTGCTGGCCCGGCGCGTAGAAGAGCTGGAAAAGCGCAGCTTATAGCGATGCGCCTATTTCTTTCATTTTATCCAGCACACGGGTCAATTCGCTGTCATCGAGTGCCAACTGCGCAGCCATAAAAAACAGGATGTGCGGGGACATAGCGCGTGGCTCCGCACCCCCAGTGTATTTTCTCCACTGACTGTTACTGGCCACGCCAGCCAAATCTGCCATTTGGTTTCCTGTAAAACCCAGGCATTCCTTCAATTTTTCCAAATCTTCCGGTGACGGGGGAGTGTAATCATTGATGAGTCGCATAGAGTACCTGTCAAAAAGCCCCGTTCGGGGCTTTCTGTTAAATGAATTTGAGCAGTACCGTTGTGATGGTAGCGACCGCGCCGATAAGGCCGGACGCCACAACTATCGGATACCAGGCTGATTCCCTGTTGAGTTTTGAGGTCTCGGCAATCAGCTTTGCAATTTCTGCGTTAACTTTCGCTAATTCTGCCTGGGTCATTTCGTTGCTCATTTGTTCATCCTTTCGGGCTTGGGCCGCGGCCTTTCCGCTACCTCATGTAATCAATACTAGCCCCCTTGGTGCTACCTGTCAATGACCCCTGATCCTGAAATTGAAAATTTACAAAGGTAAAAAATCAAAGCTTGGTAGTAGGTTGAAGCTGCCATGCTGAAAGGGATATTGATCTTTAAAAACAATAAAACTACTGTATGTACATTCAGTATTGTTGTGGTGATTGATATGCAGTTCATTAAACCAGCAGATTTGCGGGGAGTTGTCGCGCTCCCTCTTTTTTCCGATTTTGTGCCGTGTGGATTTCCATCCCCGGCTCAGGATTATGTTGAGCAACGCCTTGATCTCAATGAGCTGATGATACGACATCCCAGCGCAACCTACTTTGTAAAGGCCGCGGGCGATTCGATGCGCGACGCGGGGATAGGAGAGGGAGATCTGCTGGTGGTTGATAGCGCTAAAACAGCTGAGCATGGAGATATAGTCATCGCTGCCGTAGATGGAGAGTTTACTGTCAAACGCCTGCAGCTACATCCTGTCGTCATGCTGGTGCCTGAAAACCCAGCATACCGGCCGATCGAGATCGGTGCTGAGGAGGGGCTGGAGATTTTCGGCGTCGTCACGTACATCGTCAAGACTGCTGGCTGATATGTTCGCGCTCGTTGACGTTAACTCCTTTTATGCCAGTTGTGAGACGGCGTTTCGCCCTGATTTGAGGGGGCGACCCGTAGTTGTACTCAGTAATAACGATGGCTGCGTGATCGCCAGATCAGCTGAAGCCAAAAAATTTGTGACGATGGGGGAGCCATTTTTCAAACAACGGGAGCAGTTTAGGCGGCACGGAATTATCGCATTCAGTAGCAATTATGAACTTTATGCCGACATGTCGAACCGGGTTATGACCACTCTTGAGGAGATGAGCCCGCGGGTGGAGATTTACTCAATAGATGAGGCGTTTTGTGATCTTACAGGCGTTCGGAACTGCCGGGATTTAACGGATTTTGGTCGGGAAATACGCGCAACTGTTTTGCAGAGGACGCATCTCACCGTTGGCGTAGGTATTGCGCAGACCAAAACCCTGGCGAAATTAGCGAATCATGCGGCGAAAAAATGGCAAGGCCAGACGGGCGGGGTCGTAGATCTGTCTAATGTCGATCGGCAGCGGAAATTAATGGCGTATTACTCCGTCGATGAAGTTTGGGGAGTTGGGCGGCGGCTGACAAAAAAACTGCAAGCGATGGGCATCAATACAGTTCTGCAACTCGCAGACACTCCGGCATGGGTTATCAGGAAAAATTTCAACGTAGTATTGGAGCGAACTGTTCGTGAGTTGAATGGAGAACCCTGTCTTGAGCTTGAAGAGTTCGCTCCTACTAAACAAGAAATCATTAGCAGTAGATCGTTTGGTGAACGCGTCAGCGGCTATGATGACATGCGCCAGGCAATCTGCAGCCATGCGTTCCGTGCTGCTGAGAAATTGCGGGGTGAGCATCAGCATTGCAGGTTTGTCTCAGCATTTATAAAAACCAGCCCATTCGATACCAGAGCGCCATATTATGGAAATAGTGCATCTGTAAAATTGCTCACGCCAACCTGTGACACGCGTGACATCATCGGTGCGGCTACGCGCTGTCTTGATGCTGTCTGGTTGGAGGGTCGGAAATACCAAAAAGCCGGAGTGATGCTGGGAGATTTTTTTAGTAAAAGCGTTGCCCAGCTCAACCTGTTCGACGACAACGCACCTCGCGCAGGTAGTGAGAAGCTGATGGAAGTACTGGACGCATTAAACGCGAAGGATGGACGCGGAACACTCTATTTTGCGGGGCAGGGTATTCAGCAGCAATGGCAAATGAAAAGGGAGATGCTCTCACCTCGTTATACTACGCGATGGCAGGATCTGCCCGTCGTGAGATAGGCACATTGGACGGTAGTTTTCCCCCCATTTCTCCCCAGTTTCACCCCATCAAATTTTACCCATAAAAAAACCAGCCGCAAGTGGCTGGTTTTTCTGAAAAAGTTGGTCGGCACGAGAGGATTTGAACCTCCGACCCCCGACACCCCATGACGGTGCTCAACTTCGAACATATATGGTGGATAATCTGATTAAAATTGTTGGTATATTAAGTTTTAAAAAGTGGTTAACTTATTGATTTTTTGAGTGCTTAAATTTTGTGAATATACCATGCAGAAAACGTAACTCAATGATAAAAAAAGAAATTTCTCCGGTCTTGAAAACCGGCGACCCGAAAGGGTTCTAGAGTTCGAATCTCTACGCTTCCGCCAATTAAAAGAAGGGGTTACCGGAAGGTAACCCCTTTTTGCTATGGGCTCGTAGAACGTTCGTAGAATTTTTTCGTAGAGTAAAATTACTACTTTTTCTCAATTTTAGATCTGATGGGCGGCCTGTTGAGGGTAGGGGAGACCTTCGTTTTACGATCGTAAATCAGCACCTGGCTTTCCGTTTTATGGCCGCTGAAAAGTTGCTTATCACGGCTGCTGCCCTCGTAATCTGAAATTCCCTTCGCCTTTAAATCATGAAACGTGCAGTCCAGAACGTAATCCAGCTTAATGGATGCCTTATTTCTGGCGTCCTCCCAGTGGTGGCTGAGTCCTCTTTTGCCAAATCCGCAGCCGTGCTTTCCCTGGATAACGCAGGCATTCGGATTGTTTGGCGTTGAGAACGTTCTGGCCAGTTCAAAGGCTTCATGCAGCCGTTCGGTCCACTGCTTAATCTGGCGAACGCTGTTTTTGCCCTTCTGAATGAAAATGCCTTCATCAGAGACCTGACGCCATTGCAGCCCCAGTACATCTGCCAGCCTGGCTGCGCACAGGTAGGCGATTTCCATTGCAACCCGGGTGACGGCGTCAGCTTCCAGATAGATGGCTTCATATTCCGCGTCCGTGATGTACCGACCGCGGGCCACTGACTTAAATTTGCTGACGCCCTGACAGGGATTATGCTTCACCATTCCCCGCTCGTAGCCCCAGCGGAACACGCGCGACATGCTGCTCATTTCATGGTTTGCCTGGGTCTTACTCTGAACACCGCGAAGATCCATAAATCGCCTGACATCTTCCGTTTTTATTTTATCTGCAAGGAGTTTGCCGAACACGGCCAGCAGCTTTTTTTGATGCTGCAGGTAATCCTTCTGAGTTCGGGGCTTAAGTTCCAGATAATAAGCGCTGTTTAAAAATTGGTTCCACAGTTTCTTAAATGTCATGGATTCGCTTTGTTCATTAATTATTTTTTCGTAACGTATCCATACTTCTGATATTGTCAGTGATAATGGCCCAATAGAATAACTCTCCTTTGATGTGGGTTTGTAATAATAAATATACGGTGTTTTGTATATTCGAGGTGGCAACACAAGGTCGTCAGCATTTTTTCTTTTTCGGCTCATAATCAGATCGCGTCGAAATCAGGGCGCTCCTCCTCTTCGATTATCTGCGCATGAATACCACCCAGGGCAGCATTGACATGCGTCCAGGTGACGCGGGAGCGTCCATCACGGCGGCGGACGAAAGAAATACCGGCATGTTTCAATGTTTCACGCTGTTTTGACGGGATGTAATAGCCGGTCAATTCAATCAGCTCATTATCTGTAAGCAGATCGTTATTGGACATATGATTGCCTCACTGTGCAGCATAATTACGCTTGCCCGTTATTAAGGGTATACGTGGCCGAGGAAATATTATTTCCCGGGCAGAATAACCATTATTGTGAATGACAGAATAAATTGCCTAGCGCACCTGAAGTGAGCTTTCGCCGATTTCGATGTGTGCGCCTTTGACGTTATCGCCTGCTTCAATAGCCTCTTTGATTTTCAGCTTGTCCGGCGTAACGATGGTCTTAACGTTAACCAGTTCATCCGGCAGCTGGCTTTCGTCGTCGATAACGACCAGCGGAGATCCTTTACGTACGGTAAGCGTGTTGCGCTCGGTTTTAAACGTCTTCAGCTCGGCAGTCTGCATACACTTCAGGATATACTCCCTGAGGTTCCTGGCCTGGCCTTCAAAAGATTTCTTGCGGTTGCTGAGGCGGGCCGCTTCATCCCCCACTATTTTTGCCTGGCCCTCAAGATTGCGGGCCAGGGTCATGATGCCGTCGAATTTTTCACTGAGGGTCAGCTCTTCGCCCTCCCGCGTGTCGGCGATATCCTCCGGTGAGAATTCTCCCGCTTCAACGAGTGCCAGCAGTCTGGACATGTTGGCAGCGACCGCGATTGCCGTGACGTGCTGGCTCATACTGGCTGCTCCTCTTTCGTCAGTAACTGAATACGGTCATCCCGGATTTTGGTCAGGCGACGCAGGTGGCTTGAAAGATAGCGCGTGCGCTGTTCATCGCCTTTTTCCTCAGCCGATTTCCGGTGAATTTCGACCTCCCGCGCCAGCGTATCGAAAACCTTTTTCGCTTCATTTACGCTGGTGGCTTTCTCGATAGTGTTCGCCACGCGGGTCATTTTGTCGTCCAGCTCGGCATAAAGCCGGGTTGAATCTTCAGCGTTATGGATGGCATTTTTCAGTCCAAACTCGGTATGTAATTCGGCCACGTATTCAGGCAAGTCATACATGCCCAGCCATACGTCGGCGCTGAAGCCCAGCAGAGAGAGCCCTTTTTTAATGGCGTCCGTAAGGGATTTTTTTTGCGCTTCTCCGTCGCATCTGATGCCGTTCTTTGTCTTCTGGATATAGGGTGTCGCGCCGTAGGCATAAATACTGCCTTCGTCATTCTCGGTTTTGTACCAGAGGCGGATCTTCAGGCTGTGATTCTGCTCGAACAGCAGAGCACCGTCGGCGTCGCGCAGTATCCGGTTACCCACGAATTTCTTATTCTCGTAGATAGCCTCACTGAGCGGGGCCCCGGGGATCATCCGGTCCTCAATGATGTCGAAGCCCCAGCGGCTGCCGATTGGCCCGAAAAGCTCCGTAGCCTTCATAATCATGTATTCAGAGTTAATGCTGGTGCCATCAAAGCCTGTTCCGGTAAGCGGCTTCGTAAAGCGGGGGTCCGTACGCATTACGCTACGCCATATACCGAGATTGTCCTGTACGGGGGAAGGTTTATCGGCCAGCTCTTTCTCCAGAATTTCGCCCACGCTCTGATAGCTGATAACAGGCTGGGGCTGTATTTTCTCTTTTTCTCCCTCATTTGAGTCGCATTTTGTATTTGCCGGCGCTGCAGGCTGCGGTGTTTCTTCTTGTATGTCCTGCGCGCACGGCTGTTCATCCTTCCACGAGCCGTTTTTACGTGCCTGGTATTCGTCCTGACTGATTTCCTTTGCGACATCAGCAAGCGCTTTTTCAAGCCGGTAATCTTATTTGCTCGACCCACTTTTACGCTGTCGGAAAAAAGGAAATAGAACGGCCCCTGACGCTCTTGTGAGACTCCGGTCTCAGTGGAAGGGGCAGCCGCTGTATTGTTATTACCAGGCTTACCCTCATCCGCGCTTTCCCCACATGCCACCGCCACCATATGCGGATCGGGACTGGCATGATCGGTTTCGGTAAAGACCCAGTTAATGTAACCACCCAGGTTGCCCGTATCGGTTTCAATCCCTTTACCGGAAGGCCGTGCATCCCGTCTTCAGTCAGCATCTGGCGGCGTGCTGCAATACGACCCTGAAATCTACGATCGTCATGCTAAAGGGAAAAAATGCGAGGTACTGAATGATGAAAATCATACCTCCCATTGAAGCCATAGCTACCGAACTGGAGCAGTGGGCGCTGGACGACGGGTGGAAGACGGTAGCACTGGCCGTTGCTAAGCATTACCATGCTCAGGGAGGCGGTGAAATTCTGCCGGTGATCGATTCTGAGCGAGAACTGAATAACGCCATTCAGCGCCTGAAACGCATATTCCGTAAGTTTAAAGGGCCGAGATATGCACCTCTGGTCAACTCCCTGAAAGTGGTAACCATGGCAGCGTTACCCCCTGAGCGTCGCGCCAGACTTGAATCACCCGGCGACCCTGTATTCCTGGCAACTATTGCAGCCAGAGAAGGGATCCAGGCAGTCAATACTGTACATCTTGGCGCGTTACCCGCCAGTGCCCTGAAGGAAATTGACGGCGCTATCGCAGCATTCACCGCACTGAAAATGTCATTACCCGGTTGTGGTCTGGAGGTATTCTGATGAGTCTGCGTGCTTTCGACGTTATCCATGCGATGTCAGGGCAGGGGAATGTCATTACTATTCCGCGTCCCTATCTCGAGTTTTTTCCGGCGACCGACAGGCGCACTTGTTGGGCGCTATCCTGAATCAGCTGGTGTTCTGGTCGGGAAAATCAGCAAATCAGGACGGCTGGTTTTACAAAAGTCACGACACGATAGCCGAAGAGGTATGTGGAGTGACGGGAGACCAGGTACGCAAGGCGATTAACAAGCTGGTGGAGGACTATTTCCCCGGCATCATCGAAGTTGCCACCCACAAGGTTAAGGGCACGCCCGTGAAGCATTATCGTATCGACGGAGACGCCCTGATCGCCCGGATATTCCCGTCATTGCTGGATTCGGCAGAAGAGCCGAATGGAAACGGCTCAAAAGCCGAATCTATTCTCTACACAGATCTTAAAACTACAGATCTAAAAGATCTTAAAACCCCTTCGTCAGAGAATTCTGGCGAACTCTCTGACCGTGATAAAAATCACGATTTTGTTTCACGCCATCCGGAAGCGGTGGTCAGCACTCCGTCCGGGCGACGATGGGGCTCACAGGACGATCTGGACTGTGCGGTCTGGATTTACGACCGAATAAAAATCACCAATCCCACCCAGCGCGAGCCGAACTGGACAGTCTGGGCGAACGACGTGCGCCTGATGCGCCAGATTGACGGATTCACCCACAAGCAAATCTGCCAACTCTTCAAGCGCGCCAGCCAGGACAGTTTCTGGCGAACGAATATCCTCTGTCCGTCAAAGCTCCGCGATAAATGGGACATCCTGACGGCAAAATTCAATACGGGAGGCCAGCAGCATGAACACAACACCGGTGAATCCAGCGCCACAAGACAAATTCGTGAAGCCTTCGAGCGATGGGAACAGGACGACAGCGAGGAGTTTCTGGGAAGTGATGGGGAGGATATACGGCCAGCAGTGGATTGCGAAGAATGGTTCTGTACCTGACAAACTCTGGACGGCGCAGATCCGGCACCTGACCAGTGAACAACTGGAAAAAATTTGCAGCGCGCTGGTTAGCCGCTGCGCCGAAGGAAACTTCTGGCCACCCAGCCTGGCGGAATTTGTGGCTCTGGCGGCAGAGTCTGGCGGCGGGCTGCTGGGATTGACAACCTCCGATATCATCGCCGAGTACAGGCGCTGGCGTAACGAGTCATATCGCTACGACTGCGCTGAAAAATTCCCCTGGCAGCATCCGGTTTTGTACCAAATTTGCACCGAGATGCGCAGGAAGGGGATCGAGCGTCAAATGACTGAGGCGGAGTTGGAGAGGCTGGCCGGGCGACTACTGGCGAAGTGGGAGAAGCACTTGAAGTCGGGGAAGCCTATCCCCAGCGGCGCCAAGGCGTGCTTCTGGGCCGACGTCAGCTCAGGTGTTGCTGAAGAAGTATAAGTGTCTGGAGTGATTTAGGATAGTGAGCTTGAAATTGACCAAACATTCGGGAGCTGACCTGTTTTTTCAATGTTAACGATATTGAGTGAAATCAAGCCCAGGCGAAGATAATGGTTTAAAGAAAAGATATGAATCGTAGAAAAAATCTAACTTAGCTGTCTATGACGGGCACACAGCAGGTTCAGACAAAAATATTTGGTTGCTTCCATAGTGAGAGCTCCTCAGGATTACATAAAACAACCGCATGATAAGTTGTTACTCTATAACAATTAGGCATGCTAGCCAAAGATAGTTTTGCTTACATTGTAGTGATTTTGTAAAATCGTCCTTTACAACCATAAAACTGTTAAGGAACGATATGTTTGGTAAAATTACTTTGACGACAAAGGCCTTATCATCACTTCAATTAGATGTTAGTAATCCAAGGCTTTTAGGTTATAAAAAACAAGGTAAAATACAAACTGAAAAAGAAATAATTATATTGATGATGGCACGTTATAATATAAAGGAATTGATTAATTCGATATTATTTAACGGATTCTATCCTGATGAAATATTATACGCAATACCAACTGAGGAGCAGTCCAGTAAACGAATTATTGTTGAGGGCAATAGAAGGCTAACTGCCTGTAAAATAATAAAAAAACCGAATGTACTTAAAGGTACACCCTTTGCACACTTGATTTCAAAGATTGAACGTCATCCAAATTACTATTCAGCTGTTCAGACAATAAAAAAATTACACCTTGTAGAACTTAGCAGTCGTTCAGCTGCCAGAACTTACATAGCATCAAAACATACTAAAGAATCTATAAAGAGATGGAGTGTTTATACACAAGGAGCATATTATGTTGATTTGTTATCTGAATTTAATAATATAAATGCACTTAGATTATCCATTAATAATAGCGTGCCTACTTCAAGGATTCGTGGAGTTATACTATTTACTAGATTAACGGATCAAATTCTGGAGCTTCCAACTTTATCTCAAGAGCAGAAGGATCGTCTAATTAATGATATTGACAATATTAAAACTGAAGCAATTTTTAGATTAATACAAAGAGAAGACTTCAAAGCTAAGATAGCGAATATTAATTTAAATAGCGAGGGTGAACTTGTTGTAAGGAAGATTAGCCGAAATGCGTACAACCATCTCCTCGCCAAGCTTGCTATAGATGCAAATTTTACCAAGAGACTTTCAACACGACAAGAAGATGATAAAAAAATTGGTGAGTATATAAGAGAGTTAGAATTGATCATTAATCAGTTCTCCTCACCAGAGGATACTTATGATGAAGATGAAATAGAAGATGATAGCTCATTATTCGATTTGTCAGATAATGATACTGAAACAGAACATGATTTTGAACAACAAAACAATGATAATGGTATGAGTTCTGTTGTGCCTGTTACTCCTGTTAAACCTTTGAGTAAAAAAAAGCAAAATAATTATTTACTGAAAAAAACAACACATGACATATGTGGACATGCAAAAATAAGTGAGCTTATTCAAGAAAGTAAATTTCTAAATATTAATAAATATAAACACAGTGCTATTCTTTTAAGCAGGACACTCATCCAAGTTGTTTTGTCATATATTATTAAAAAATCGCCACTGCATGAAAATTATAGAATAGAAGCTAAATATCATTATCTGGAACTTGATTCTTTATTAAGTTACTTTATAGATAATATAAAAAAGATTTTTCCTAACGAACTGGATAGTAGTAGCTATAAGCTTGTTCGTTCGGATTTGATCATGTACAAAGATTCAGGAAAACTGATATCGAATTTAGTAACTCACAATGATGAACATGCTCTTACTTTACAAGAGGTTACGCATGTGCAGGTAAAGTTGCAGTCTTTAATGGATTATTTTTTACCCAGGATTTCAAGTGGCCATCAAGCTCAATAGTATGTATAATTTAAAAAGATGAGCATCTTGAGGTATTCTTTATGTTAACTTATGAATTCAATCAATTGAATTTATTGAAAAAAAAAGCTGTAAGTGTTGATTTTGGTATACCTCACATACCGCAGGATGTATCACCGATGAGATATCCGGGCGGCAAGGCCAAGCTTTCAAGATTTATGGCATTGTTTATCGTATCGAATAAGCTCGATGGCTGTACATTAGTTGAGCCTTTTTGTGGGGGCGCTGGTGGAACGTTACCCTTACTAATATCTGGGCTGATTAGTAAATTAGTTTTGAATGATTTAAATCCCTGTATTGCTTCTTTTTGGCGTACTATTGTCAAGGATCCCAGTTCGTTAATCTCAATGATTGAGTCAGAACCTGTAACTATTGATGCTTGGCATAATTGGAGAAATATATATTTTTCTCCAGAAGGATGTACTGATCTTGAAAAGGGTTTTTCTGCATTTTTTCTGAACCGAACAAATCGGTCAGGAATGTTGCACGCTGGTCCAATTGGAGGACGCAATCAATCACATGATACATATACTATTGACTGTCGATTCAATAAAGAGAATCTTATAAAACGTATTGAGTTAATAGCGAAACACTCGAAGAAAATTAAGGTAACTGAAGTTGATGCCTGCAAATCATTGAATAAAAGGACTGAGAGTGATTTTATATATGCCGATCCTCCTTATGTACAAGAAGGCAGAAATATATATAACAAATTCTGTTTCTCAGAAAACGATCATACACGCTTCGCAAAAAAAATGATGCGTAGTAAATCCCATTGGTTATTATCTTATGATGATCACCCCTTAATACATCAATTATATTCTTCTTCGGGTATGAATATTATTGAATTATCTTATGCTATAAATAAGGCTAGAATTGGACGAGAGCTTCTAATTGCATCAGCGAATTCCCGCCAGCCGAATCTACAATTATCTGAAGATACTGCAGTGCCGTCTTATAATAAAGTGTCCGGATAAGTTTTTAGCCAGCGCTCACATCGGTTAGTGTGAGCGCTGTACATATTTTTAAATGTACAATTAGTTTTGTGTAATACCTGTTGGTGGCTATTTCTATATGGTGATATTTATATTGTTAGAATACTCATCGATAGTAATAAAATTAAACAGACTTCTTTTGCCTAAAATGCTTTCGGATTTTCCAAGCTGTCTTCGTTAGTGTACTGTACAAAAAAACAGTAAACCTACTGAGAGGGATATCTTATGCGAATTCCCGACAACCTCGTTCCTGGTCTGCGAACGATCACCGGACCCGTGCTGATTTATTTCTACAAGGGCAAACCCGAGCGCGGTTTTGCGCTTCGCAAAGACGAGTTTGTCACTTCGCTACGCGCGCTTGAGGAGGCCAGGAAAAAAGCAGGTTTTGTTCAACCGCAGGATAAGTAATATGCGTATATATACAGTATCGGGTCCGAACAGCCTGACGGGTATCACTGTGCCACCGGAGAAAATCGATGGCGCAGCTTCAGTTAATAAAAACGTCTTCTACCACACTGACCGCGGCGAATGCCGGGGCCAACGAGTTTCTGCAACGCATTAAAACGGGCATTTGGCTGAACTGCACTATCACGCAGGCCAGGAACTATCTCTTCCTCAAGCGTTTCTTCGCGCTGCTTAATCTGGGATTCGAATACTGGACGCCGACAGGCGGTACCGTCACTCAGTCTGAAAGACAATATCTGAGCGGCTACATTCGCTATCTGATTTCCATCGTTGCAAACGACAGTATTTTGCTCGAATCGGAGCGGGAGTATAACTGTAAGTATCCCACCAAAACGGCCCATTCATTTTTAGAGATCTTCCGACATACTGATTATGTCACCTGAGGAGATCGCTATGCGTAAGATCCGATTCACCGAGCACCAGATCATTGCCGTTCTGAAATCAGTCGAAGCTGGCAGGACCGTCAAAGATGTGTGCCGCGAGGCTGCTATTTCCGAAGCCAGCTACTACAACTGGAAGGCGAAATATGGCGGGATGGAAGCTGCTGACATCAAAAAGATCAAAGATCTCGAAGACGAGAATCGTCGTCTGAAGCAGATGTTTGCCGATCTGAGTCTGGAATGCCGGGCGCTGAAAGACGTCATTGAAAAAAAGCTTTAAAACCAGCGATAAAGCGTGAGCTCGTCAGCTATCTGACCACGCAGTTTACGATGAGCATCCGCCAGGCATGCAGGACGTTATCGCTGAGCAGGACGGTGTTTCGTTATCAACCGGATACACGACGTGATGAACCGGCGATCCAGAGGCTGACCGAGGCAGCTGAACG
>NZ_CAJYMB010000086.1 GCF_913775985.1 uncultured Pluralibacter sp.
CCTCGCTAAAGGTATTGCGGATCCCGGCGAGGGTCGCCGGCACGATCATCGCCGCGCCCACCGCCAGCAGCGCGCGGGCAGCAATCAAATATTCGGCACCCGGCGCAAACGCCGCGGCCAGCGACGCCAGCCCGAACAGGCCGCTGCCGAGCAGCAGCAGGCGCTTGAAGCCGATGCGGTCCCCCAGCGCGCCCATCGGCAGCACCATTCCGGCCATCACCAGCGAATAAATATCAATGATCCACAGCAGCTGGTTGCCGCTCGCCGCGAGCGCCGTGCTCAGCGTGGGCGCCGCGACGTGCAGCACCGTGGCATCAATCGCGACCGGAATATAGACCAGAACGATAGCGATTAATGTAACCCATTGGCGAAACATGTTATTTCCCTCATCACGTCAAAACTGGACACTTGTCCAGGTCGCGATCCTGTTAGAAAGTTGAACATTTGTCCAGCTTTTTGTTATGCTCGCCTGCCGCTGCAGAGGAAATAACCATGAGCTATTTAAACCGGGAAGAGCGTCGGGAAACGATCCTGCGCGCCGCGATGTCGGTGGCCCTCGATGAAGGGCTAACCGCGATGACCGTGCGTCATATTGCCGCGCGGGCGGAGGTGGCCGCCGGCCAGGTGCATCACCATTTCGCCAGCGCAGGAGAGCTGAAAGCCGAGGCGTTTATCCGCCTGGTGCGGGAAATGCTCGACATTCAGATCCGGGAGGCCGGAAACGGCAGGCGGGAGCGCCTGTTCGCCCTGCTCGCCAGCGAAGACGGCCAGCTGGAGCCCTATATCCGGCTGTGGCGCCAGGCACAGCTGCTGGCCGAGAGCGACGAGGTTCTGCGCCGCGCCTACACCTTCACCATGACCCTGTGGCACGATGAGGTGGTTCGCATGATCCAACAAGGCGTCGACGCCGGGGAGTTTGTACAGAAAGACGCGGTACAGGATATTGCCTGGCGCTTAATTGCCGTGGTCTGCGGTCTGGACGGGATTTATATTCTGCCGCACAGCGCCATTGATGATTCTGCTTTTCGTAAACATATAGAATATATTATACAGCTTGAATTACTGTCTTAATTCGCCCTCGCCTGCATTTTCATAAAATATTCTCCACCGTCTGTCGCGGAGTTTTCTATTATTATCTACGCTTAATTTCACAATAAGACTTTGCCTAAAACTGTAAGCCAGCCGGCCTGCAGATATTCATTAGCTTTTGCTTATCAATAGATTATTGCAATGAGGGTGAATATGTCGCAAAAGAATGAGAAAGATAATCATTATCTACTGAAAGACTGGCGGCCGGAGATGTCCGGCTTTTGGGATAATAAAGGTAAAAAGATTGCGCGTAAAAACTTATGGATATCAGTAGGCTGCCTGCTGCTGGCCTTCTGCGTCTGGATGCTATTTAGCGCCGTCACCGTTAATTTAAATAAAGTCGGTTTTGCATTTACCACCGATCAGCTGTTTATGCTTACTGCGCTCCCGGCACTTTCCGGCGCTATATTACGGGTGCCCTACTCCTTTATGGTGCCTATATTAGGCGGACGCTACTGGACGGTAATAAGCACCGTTATTCTCGTTATTCCGTGCCTGTGGCTTGGCTACGCGGTGCAGGACACATCTACCTCGTATGAAGTATTTATTATTATTTCGCTGCTGTGCGGTTTTGCCGGGGCCAATTTCGCCTCGAGTATGGGCAATATTAGCTACTTCTTTCCAAAGGCCCGTCAGGGCAGCGCGCTGGGGATTAACGGCGGACTGGGAAACCTCGGCGTCAGCGTAATGCAGCTGGTTGCGCCGGTGGTGGTGTTTATTCCGCTGTTCACCTTCCTCGGCGTGCAGGGCGTGACCCAACCGGACGGCGATACTCTGTGGCTTGCCAACGCCGCCTGGGTATGGGTTCCGCTGCTGCTGATTTTTACCGTGGCCGCGTGGTTCGGGATGAACGATATCGCCAGCGCGAAAGCCTCCATTGCCGAGCAGCTGCCGGTGCTGGGCCGCCTGCACATGTGGATCCTCGCCCTGCTCTACCTTGCCACCTTTGGCTCGTTTATCGGCTTCTCCGCCGGCTTCGCCATGCTGTCGAAAACCCAGTTCCCGGACGTCAATATTTTACAGCTCGCCTTTTTCGGGCCCTTTCTTGGCGCGCTGGCCCGCTCAGCCGGGGGCTTTATCTCCGATAAGCTCGGCGGCGTAAGGGTGACGCTGATTAACTTTATCTTCATGGCGATATTCACCGCCCTGCTGTTCCTGACCCTGCCCGGCGGCGGATCCGGCGGCAGCTTTATTGCCTTTTATCTGGTGTTTATGGGCCTGTTCCTGACGGCCGGGCTCGGCAGCGGCTCTACCTTCCAGATGATCGCCATCATCTTTCGCCAGATAACCCTCGACCGGGTGAAAAAGCGCGGCGGCAGCGACGAGCTGGCCCAGCACGAGGCCGTCACCGATACCGCCGCGGCTCTGGGTTTCATTTCCGCCATAGGCGCGGTGGGCGGCTTCTTCATTCCTAAAGCATTTGGTTCCTCGCTGGCGATGACCGGCTCGCCGGTGGGCGCGATGAAAATCTTCCTGATTTTCTACGTGGTCTGCGTGCTGGTGACCTGGCTGGTTTACGGCCGACGCAAAACGCCAAAAGCCTGATACACCACAAGCCCGGACGCTGCGGCCAACCGGGCTATTTTTGCAGACATCACTGGAGCACGTTTATGAGCAAACTACTGGATCGCTTTCGCTACTTTAAGCAGAAGGGCGACAGCTTCGCTAACGGCCACGGCCAGGTGTACAACAACAACCGCGACTGGGAGGACAGCTATCGCCAGCGTTGGCAGTTCGACAAAATCGTGCGTTCAACCCACGGGGTGAACTGTACCGGCTCCTGCAGCTGGAAAATCTACGTTAAAAACGGGCTGGTGACCTGGGAAACCCAGCAGACCGACTACCCGCGCACTCGCCCCGATCTGCCCAACCACGAACCGCGCGGCTGCCCGCGCGGGGCCAGCTACTCCTGGTATCTCTACAGCGCCAACCGCCTGAAATACCCCTTAATTCGCAAAAGCCTGATCGGCCTGTGGCGCGGGATGCTGGAGCAGCACGTAGATCCGGTAGCGGCGTGGGACGCGCTGATGAACGATCCTGAGAAGTGCCGCCAGTACAAGCAGGCCCGCGGCCACGGCGGCTTCGTGCGCAGCAGCTGGCAGGAGCTGAATCAGCTGATTGCCGCCGCCAACGTCTGGACTATCAAGCAGTACGGACCCGACCGCGTGGCGGGCTTCTCGCCCATTCCGGCGATGTCGATGGTGTCTTATGCCGCCGGCACCCGTTACCTGTCGCTGATTGGCGGCACCTGCCTGAGCTTTTATGACTGGTACTGCGACCTGCCGCCCGCCTCGCCGATGACCTGGGGCGAGCAGACCGATGTGCCGGAGTCCGCCGACTGGTACAACTCCAGCTATATCATCGCCTGGGGCTCCAACGTGCCCCAGACCCGCACCCCGGACGCGCACTTCTTTACCGAGGTGCGCTATAAGGGCACCAAAACCATCGCGATTACGCCGGACTACTCTGAAGTTGCCAAGCTCTGCGACCAGTGGCTGGCGCCCAAACAGGGCACCGACAGCGCGCTGGCGATGGCGATGGGCCACGTCATTCTCAACGAGTTTCACCTCAAAAACCCCAGCGACTATTTCCTTAACTACTGCCGCCGCTATACCGACATGCCAATGCTGGTGCAGCTTGAGGCGCGGGAAGACGGCAGCTACGCGCCGGGCCGAATGCTGCGCGCCTCGGATCTGGTGGACGGACTCGGGGAAACCAACAACCCGCAGTGGAAAACCGTGGCCTTCAACGCCGGTGATGAACTGGTGGTGCCGAACGGCTCTATCGGCTTCCGCTGGGGCGAAGAGGGAAAATGGAATCTGGAACCGCTGGCGGCGGGCGAGGAGATCGACCTGCGCCTGTCGCTTATCGACAATCACGACAGCGTGGTGCAGGTAGCCTTTCCCTATTTCGGCGGCAACGAAAACCCGCATTTTCGCAGCGTCAAGCAGCAGCCGCTGCTGCTGCACCCCCTTCCCGCCCGGCAGCTGACGCTGGCGGACGGCACCGCCAGCCTGGCGGTCAGCGTCTATGACCTGATCCTCGCCAACTACGGACTGGACCGCGGTCTGGACGATCCGAATGCGGCCCAAACTTACAGCGAGGTGAAAGCCTACAGCCCCGCGTGGGCCGAGCAGATCACCGGCGTGCCGCAGCAGCATATCGCACAGATTGCCCGGGAGTTTGCCGATACCGCCCACAAAACCCACGGGCGATCGATGATCATTCTCGGCGCGGGGGTCAACCACTGGTACCACATGGACATGAACTACCGTGGGATGATCAACATGCTGGTGTTCTGCGGCTGCGTCGGCCAGAGCGGCGGCGGCTGGGCGCACTACGTCGGCCAGGAGAAGCTGCGCCCGCAGACCGGCTGGCTGCCGCTGGCCTTCGCTCTCGACTGGACCCGCCCGCCGCGCCAGATGAAGAGCACCTACTATTTTTACAATCACGCCAGCCAGTGGCGCTATGAAAAGCTCACCGCCAGAGAGCTGCTCTCCCCGCTTGCGGACCCGGCTAAATTCAGCGGCCACCTGATCGACTTTAACGTGCGCGCCGAGCGCATGGGCTGGCTGCCCTCCTCCCCGCAGCTGAACCTTAATCCGCTGTCCATCAAAGCCCGGGCCGAGGCGGCGGGCGTCAGCCCGGCGGACTACACCGCCGGCGCGCTGAAAGACGGCAGCATCCGCATGGCCTGCGAGCAGCCGGACAGCGGCAACAATCACCCGCGTAACATGTTTATCTGGCGATCCAACCTGCTTGGCTCCTCCGGCAAGGGCCACGAGTACATGCTCAAGTACCTGCTCGGTACCGAAAGCGGCATTCAGGGCGAGGCGCTGGGAGAGACCGATGACGTAAAACCGGAAGAGGTGGAGTGGCAGACCGCGACCATTGAAGGCAAGCTCGATCTGCTGGTGACGCTGGACTTCCGCATGTCCAGTACCTGCCTGTTCTCCGACATCGTGCTACCGACGGCGACCTGGTACGAAAAAGACGACATGAACACCTCGGACATGCACCCGTTTATCCACCCGCTGTCCGCCGCCGTCGATCCCGCCTGGGAGGCAAAAAGCGACTGGGAGATTTATAAAGGTATCGCCGCCGAGTTCTCCCGCGTCTGCGTTGGGCACCTTGGTCAGGAGAGCGACGTGGTGCTGCAGCCGCTGCAGCACGACTCCCCGGCGGAGCTGTCTCAGCCCTTTGAAGTGGCCGACTGGGGCAAGGGCGAGTGCGACTACGTGCCCGGCAAAACCGGCCCGTCCATTGCGGTGGTGGAGCGCGACTACCCCGCCACCTACGAGCGCTTTACCTCTCTCGGTCCGCTGCTGGACAAACTGGGCAACGGCGGCAAGGGCATTTCGTGGAACACCGATCGCGAAATAGCGTTCCTCGGCAAGCTCAACTACCTCAAACCGGACGGCCCGGCGAAGGGCCGCCCGCGCATCGAAACCGCCATCGACGCCTCGGAAGTGATTCTAACGCTGGCGCCAGAAACCAACGGGCAGGTGGCGGTGCGGGCGTGGGAGGCGCTGGGAAAATTCACCGGCCGCGACCACACCCACCTGGCGCTGAATAAAGAGGATGAAAAAATCCGCTTTCGCGACATCGTCGCCCAGCCGCGCAAAATTATCTCGAGCCCCACCTGGTCGGGACTGGAGAGCGAGCACGTCTCCTATAACGCGGGCTACACCAACGTGCACGAGCTGATCCCCTGGCGCACCCTGTCGGGCCGCCAGGAGCTGTATCAGGATCACCTCTGGATGCGCGCCTTTGGCGAAACCCTGGCGGTGTATCGCCCGCCAATCGACACCCGCAGCGTGACCCACATGCGGGAAATCCCGCCCAACGGCTTCCCGGAAAAAGCGCTCAACTTCCTGACGCCGCACCAGAAATGGGGCATCCACTCCACCTACAGCGAAAACCTGCTGATGCTGACCCTGTCGCGCGGCGGGCCGATTGTCTGGATCAGCGAAACCGATGCCCGGGAGCTGGGCATTGAGGACAACGACTGGATAGAGGCGTTTAACGCCAACGGCGCGCTCACCGCCCGCGCGGTGGTCAGCCAGCGGGTGCCGCCCGGCATGACCATGATGTACCACGCTCAAGAGCGCATTATGAATATCCCCGGTTCCGAAGTGACCGGCCGCCGGGGCGGGATCCACAACTCCGTCACCCGCATCTGTCCGAAACCGACCCACATGATTGGCGGCTACGCCCAGCTGGCCTGGGGCTTTAACTACTACGGCACCGTCGGCTCCAACCGCGACGAGTTCATCATGATCCGCAAAATGAAAAACATAAACTGGCTCGATGACGAAGGCAGCGATCAGATCCAGGAGGCGAAAAAATGAAAATCCGTTCTCAGGTCGGTATGGTTCTCAATCTGGACAAATGCATCGGGTGCCACACCTGCTCGGTGACCTGCAAAAACGTCTGGACCGGGCGCGAAGGCATGGAGTACGCGTGGTTTAACAACGTTGAAACCAAGCCGGGTATCGGCTATCCCAAGAACTGGGAAGATCAGGACGAGTGGCAAGGCGGCTGGATCCGCACCATCAGCGGCAAGCTGACGCCGCGCCTCGGCGGCCGCGTCGGGGTGCTGTCGAAAATCTTCGCCAACCCGCTGATCCCGGGCATCGACGATTACTATGAACCCTTTACCTACGACTATCAGGATCTGCACCGCGCCCCGGAAAGCAAACATCTGCCCACCGCCCGCCCGCGCTCGCTGATCAGCGGCCAGCGGATCAACAAAATTAAGTGGGGCCCGAACTGGGAGGAGCTGCTGGGCGGCGAGTTTGAAAAGCGCGCCCGGGACCAGAACTTCCAGAACATTCAGAAAGAGATGTACGGCCAGTTCGAAAACACCTTCATGATGTACCTGCCGCGCCTGTGCGAGCACTGTCTGAATCCGAGCTGCGTCGCCACCTGCCCGAGCGGCGCGATTTACAAGCGCGAAGAGGACGGCATCGTGCTTATCGATCAGGACAAGTGCCGCGGCTGGCGAATGTGCATCAGCGGTTGCCCGTACAAGAAAATCTACTTTAACTGGAAAAGCGGCAAATCCGAGAAGTGCATTTTCTGCTACCCGCGCATTGAGTCCGGCCAGCCGACGGTGTGTTCGGAAACCTGCGTTGGCCGCATTCGCTATCTTGGCGTGCTGCTGTATGACGCCGACCGCATCGAAGAGGCCGCGAGCACCGAGAAAGAGACTGACCTCTACCAGCGCCAGTGCGACGTGTTCCTCAATCCGCACGATCCCGCGGTGATTGAAGAGGCGCTTAAGCAGGGCATCCCGCAGAACGTCATTGATGCAGCACAGAAATCGCCGGTCTACAAAATGGCGATGGAGTGGCAGCTGGCCCTGCCGCTGCACCCGGAGTATCGCACCCTGCCGATGGTCTGGTACGTGCCGCCGCTGTCGCCGAT
>NZ_CAJYMB010000087.1 GCF_913775985.1 uncultured Pluralibacter sp.
TTAAGCAGTAAGCCGGGGTACTAAACCGGTGGTTACAGAAGTATTCGGTGGAGCGGTAGTTCAGTCGGTTAGAATACCTGCCTGTCACGCAGGGGGTCGCGGGTTCGAGTCCCGTCCGTTCCGCCACCCTATTTAGGGGCGTAGTTCAATTGGTAGAGCACCGGTCTCCAAAACCGGGTGTTGGGAGTTCGAGTCTCTCCGCCCCTGCCAGATAAGAAAAAACCTTAGCAAACGCTAAGGTTTTTTTTTGCCCGTAATCTGCGCTCTCCTACCCCTACCATCCGGGTTTGCAACCCTCAGTCGAAAATACTCACTTTAAGAAGCTCTTTAATTTGCGGCTGTTTGTCGCTGTTCTGCAGCCAAATGGCATATAGCGGACGCGACAGGATCGAGCCGTCCGCCACCATATGCAAATCGCACTGCGCGTCAGCCCATTTTGACGGAAGCCAGGAATAGCCGTTTAGCGCGGCCAGCTGCTGCCGTACGAGCTGTGCTGAGCTGGTTGTCAAAAGAGGAATATCGTCAGGTGCAATAAGGCCAGACTCATGCTGCTGAAAATCGGGACCCCACTCGAGGCGCAGATAGTTCATATCCGATTTCGTCTTTGCTGGCCCATCGCAGTACAGGCCTAGTGTGAAATTCCCCAGCAGCTGGCTGCCAAACTCATCCATCTTTGGTGCTTCGGTAGTGATCAGCAGATCCAGCTGCCGCTCGTGCAGCTGCTTAACCAGCGACTGGCGCTGCGCAATGCGGGCTTCGAACTGAAGTGCGCTCTGCGCCCGGTATAGCCGGCCGAGCCACGTATTAAGCATGCACTCCCACAGAGAAGCGCTGGCACCTATAGAAAATTCATTGTGCCGTGAGGTATTCGCCACCTCTTTACGTGCAGCCTGCCAGGTACTCATCAGCGTCTCGGCATAAGGCAGCAGCTTCTCTCCGGCAGGCGTCAGGCGAATATTATTCCGGTGGCGGGTGAAGAGGTTCACGCCCAACTGATTCTCCAGCTGACGGATGCGAAAGCTAACGGCTGACTGAGTAAGATAAAGAGCTTCTGCCGCCCGGCCAAAATGGCGAGTCTTACTCACTTCGAGGAAAGTTTTTAGCAATTCCGTATCCACAGCCGTCTCCACAATTTTATTTGTCGTAATGATTTAAATCTTTTGTTTTACACTCTGTCAAGCGTAACTAATACTCCGCGCCATAAATAGCTCAGCCAAAGAATTAGGAGCGTGCAGGATGGCGGATAGCTTTACGACAACTAATCGTTTTTTCGACAATAAACATTATCCCCGCGGGTTCTCGCGTCACGGTGATTTCACCATCAAGGAAGCGCAATTACTGGAGCGCCACGGTTACGCATTTAACGAGCTGGATCTCGGCAAGCGTGAGCCGGTAACCGAAGATGAAAAACAGTTCGTTGCCGTATGCCGCGGCGAACGCGAGCCGGTAACTGAAATTGAGCGCGTGTGGACCAAATACATGTCGCGCATCAAGCGGCCGAAGCGTTTTCATACGCTGTCAGGCGGCAAGCCGCAGGCCGACGGTGCTGAAGAGTACACGGAAAGCGAAGATTGATAATAAGGGGCGTTGGCCCCTTTTTTACGCCATCATTTTCTGCAAATGAAGCAGCAGCCGCTCAACTGCCCGATAACTTAATGCCTCCTGCAGGTGCATTCGTGAGATTTGCCCAGCATCCTCCAAATCGGCAATGGTTCTGGAGACTTTTAGCAGCCTTTGCCAGGCGCGAATAGACAGCCCAAGCCGAACCAGCGTCTGTTCAAGCCAGACGGCATCCGCATCACTCAATGCGCAGAAGGTCTTGATTTGCGGATTACCCAGTAACGCATTCAGAGTCCCTTGCCTTGCGAGTTGTCTCTCTCTGGCGATCAGAACGCGTGCTTTTACCTCCTTACTGCTTTCACCCGCGGCCTGTGGCTGACTTAGTAATCCTGCGGGCGGGAGCGGTATCTCTAGTGAAAGATCGAAGCGGTCAAGAAAGGGGCCCGACAGCCTCCCCAGATAACGCATGGTTTGCTCCGGAGTACAGCGATTGTGCGTACCCTGATAATGTCCGGTCGGGCTTGGGTTCATAGCGGCAATAAGCTGAAAGCGTGCCGGATAGCTGATTTTTGCCCGGGTGCGGGAGATGTGCACTTTGCCTGACTCTATCGGCTCTCTTAATGCATCCAGTACCCGACGCTCAAACTCAGGCAGCTCGTCGAGAAAAAGAATGCCGTTATGGGCTAATGAGATCTCACCGGGCAGAGGGATTGCGCCACCGCCAACCATCGCCGTGAGCGACGCGCTGTGGTGCGGCGCGCGAAAAGGGCGCTTCTGCCACTGATGCTGAACACGCCCCGCATTGACGAGGCTTAAAATAGCCGCACTCTCCAGTGCCTCGTGATTGCTCAGGTCGGGGAGCAGGCCCGGTAGGCGGCTGGCCAGCATGGTTTTTCCGGTACCCGGCGGCCCGATGAAAAGCAGATTGTGGCCGCCCGCGGCCGCTATCTCCAGCGCGCGCTTCCCCTGCTGCTGGCCGATAACATCGCTGATGTCCGCCTCGTCGTCCACAAGGCAGTCTATCAACTGCGGCTGCGGGTGTTCGAGCGAGGCCTTTCCCTCCAGGAACGCGCATACCTCCAGCAGATGGCTGGCGACAAAGCAGTTTGATCCCTCAATGAGTCCGGCTTCGGATCCATTCTCTGCCGGCAAAATCATCTGTCTGCCGGCAGAGATAGCCTCCATCGCGCCGGAGATGGTGCCGCTGACGCCGCGTAATGCCCCCGTAAGAGCCAGTTCGCCCATCAACTCATACAGATTGAGCCCTGGCGCTTTGAGCTGCTCAGAGGCTGTCAGAAGCGCAATGGCGATAGGCAGGTCGTATCGACCTCCCTCTTTCGGCAGATCCGCCGGTGCAAGGTTAATCGTAATTTTCTTTGCCGGAAATTCGTAGCCACTGTTGATAACCGCGCTACGTACTCTGTCCCGTGATTCTTTAACCGCCGTCTCCGGGAGGCCGACGAGCGTTAATCCGGGGAGACCATTGCTGATATGCACTTCAACGGTAATGAGCGGCGCATTGACGCCGAGTGCTGCACGTGTATAAACAATCGCCAGTGCCATAACATCCTCCAGGCAGGCACTGTAGAGCGGGTAGTAGATAAGTACCACAAGCGACATTGCCGATTACGGCGATGATTCCGCACTTTTTTCGTTATTTCCCTGACGTACGTGATATTTGCGCGCACGATCGCACAAAGAATAGATGTTTAAATCTTTAAAATCTTTCATCATGCCTTTTTGTTATATTTAACAATTGATTAGATAAATAGTGTTAATAACTCAACGCGCAAGGTTATAAAAAAATCTTGTGATCTTTGTAATGTCTGTGGTAACTCTTTAGGTATTCCTTCGAACAAGATACAAGAAAAGCCAAGATGAAAGCCCTTCTACGAGTGATTAGCCTAGTCGTGATTAGCGTGGTGGTGATTATTATCCCACCGTGCGGGGCTGCACTTGGACGAGGAAAGGCTTAAAGATCAGGCCTTAACGAACTAAGACCCCCGCACCGAAAGGTTCGGGGGTTTTTTTATGACCTAAAAATATCAGCGAGCGGCAGAGAAGCGGTATCAGCATAAAATTCTGTTTCTCCAAAAATGTGACGGGAAAATGACTATGAACGGGGCTCAGTGGGTGGTACATGCGTTGCGAGAGCGGGGTGTCGATACGGTTTTCGGCTATCCGGGTGGCGCAATCATGCCAATTTACGATGCATTGTATGACGGCGGCGTCGAACACCTGCTGTGCCGGCACGAACAGGGGGCCGCGATGGCCGCGATCGGCTATGCGCGGGCCACCGGTAAAACCGGTGTATGCATGGCCACCTCCGGCCCGGGGGCAACCAATTTAATTACCGGGCTGGCGGATGCGCTGCTCGACTCTGTGCCGGTGGTTGCTATCACCGGACAGGTCTCTTCGCCCTTTATCGGCACCGATGCTTTTCAGGAAGTTGATGTGCTCGGCCTGTCTCTCGCCTGCACCAAGCACAGCTTTCTGGTGCAGTCCATGGAAGAACTGCCGCGCATCATGGCTGAGGCTTTTGAGCTTGCGAACTCGGGTCGTCCGGGCCCGGTTCTGGTTGATATCCCGAAAGACATTCAGCAGGGCAGCACCAGTTTCGAGCCCTGGCTGTCCACCGTTGATGAGCCGTTTTCATTCCCGCACGCCGATGTCGCTCAGGCAAAACAGATGATTGCCGCTGCCGGCAAACCCGTTCTGTATGTGGGCGGCGGTGTTGGCATGGCGCAGGCGGTGCCCGCGCTGCGCGAGTTCCTTGAAGTCACCCGGATGCCGGCAACCTGCACGTTAAAAGGGCTGGGCGTAGTTGACGCTGACTATCCCGGGTATCTGGGCATGCTGGGCATGCACGGCACCAAAGCCGCGAACCTCGCCGTCCAGCAGTGTGATTTACTGATTGCCGTCGGCGCACGCTTCGATGACCGGGTGACCGGCAAGCTGAATACCTTCGCGCCCGACGCAAAAGTTATCCACATCGATATCGATCCTGCGGAACTCAACAAGCTGCGCCAGGCGCATGTTGGCTTACAGGGCGATTTAAACGCTATTCTGCCCGCGCTTCAGCAGCCGTTGGCGATTGATGGCTGGCGACAGCACGCGGCGGATATGCGTCGCGAGTTCGAATGGCGCTACGATCACCCGGGCGAGGCTATCTACGCGCCCCTGTTGTTAAAGCAGCTCTCCGCGCGTAAAGCGAAAGATGCCGTTGTCACCACCGACGTTGGCCAGCATCAGATGTGGTCCGCGCAGCACATGACCTATACGCGGCCGGAAAATTTTATTACCTCCAGCGGCCTCGGCACGATGGGCTTTGGTTTACCGGCCGCCGTCGGCGCACAGGTTGCACGCCCGGACGATACGGTTATTTGTATCTCCGGTGACGGCTCTTTCATGATGAACGTGCAGGAGCTCGGCACCGTTAAGCGCAAACAGCTGCCGCTGAAGATTGTGTTGCTGGATAACCAGCGTCTGGGAATGGTTCGCCAGTGGCAGCAACTCTTCTTCCAGGAGCGTTACAGCGAAACTACGCTCACCGACAATCCCGACTTCCTCACGCTGGCCAGCGCCTTCGGCATTCCGGGCCAGCATATCACCCGTAAAGACCAGGTTGAAGCCGCGCTCGACACCATGCTGAACAGCAAAGGGCCCTATTTGCTTCACGTCTCAATCGACGAGCTTGAGAACGTCTGGCCTCTGGTGCCGCCCGGCGCCAGCAATGCAGAAATGCTGGAGAAATTATCATGATGCAACATCAGGTCGCTGTGCAGGCCCGCTTTAACCCTGAAACGTTAGAACGCGTGCTGCGCGTGGTGCGCCACCGCGGATTTCAGATCCGCGCCATGAATATGGAAACGGCTGCCGACGCGCAAAATATAAATATTGAATTGACCGTTGCCAGCCTCCGCCCGGTCGAATTACTGTTTAGCCAGCTAAGTAAGCTGGTCGACGTGGCCTGCGTCGAGATTTTGCAACACGCAACAACATCACAACAAATCCGCGCCTGAGCGCAAAAGGAAGAAAAATGACGACGAAAAAAGCTGATTACATCTGGTTCAACGGTGAGATGGTTCCGTGGGGCGAGGCCAAAGTACACGTGATGTCACACGCGCTGCACTACGGTACATCTGTGTTTGAAGGTATTCGCTGCTACGACTCGCACAAAGGCCCGGTGGTTTTCCGCCACCGCGAGCACATGCAGCGCCTGCGCGATTCAGCCAAAATTTACCGTTTCCCGGTGTCTCAGAGCGTCGATGAATTAATGGAAGCCTGCCGTGAAGTCATCCGTAAAAATAATCTCACCAGCGCCTACATCCGCCCGCTGGTTTTTGTCGGCGACGTGGGCATGGGCGTTAACCCGCCGGACGGCTACAGCACCGATGTGATTATTGCCGCCTTCCCGTGGGGCGCCTATCTCGGTGCAGAAGCGCTGGAGCAGGGCATTGACGCAATGGTCTCTTCCTGGAACCGCGCCGCGCCAAACACCATTCCGACGGCGGCAAAAGCCGGTGGTAACTATCTTTCGTCCCTGCTGGTCGGCAGCGAGGCGCGCCGCCACGGCTATCAGGAAGGTATCGCGCTGGATGTGAACGGCTACATTTCCGAAGGCGCGGGTGAAAACCTGTTTGAAGTGAAAGATGGCATCGTGTTCACCCCGCCGTTCACCTCTTCCGCGCTGCCGGGCATTACCCGCGATGCCATCATCAAGCTGGCAAAAGATCTGGGTATTGAGGTTCGCGAGCAGGTGCTGTCGCGCGAGTCGCTGTACCTGGCTGACGAAGTCTTTATGTCCGGTACCGCCGCGGAAATAACCCCGGTGCGCAGCGTTGACGGTATTCAGGTGGGCGAAGGCCGCCGCGGTCCGGTGACCAAACGCATTCAGGAAGCATTCTTTGGCCTCTTCACCGGTGAAACGGAAGATAAATGGGGCTGGTTGGATCAGGTTAATTAAGATTAAAAATGGGGACGGCACGCATCGTCCCCCTAATGAGACAGACGGGAGTAAAAAGAGCATGCCTAAGTATCGTTCCGCCACCACCACACACGGCCGCAATATGGCGGGTGCCCGCGCGCTGTGGCGCGCAACCGGGATGACCGACGCCGATTTCGGTAAGCCGATTATCGCCGTGGTTAACTCCTTTACCCAGTTCGTGCCGGGCCACGTGCATCTGCGCGATCTCGGTAAGCTGGTTGCCGAGCAGATTGAAGCCGCCGGCGGCGTGGCGAAAGAGTTCAATACCATCGCGGTGGATGACGGTATCGCAATGGGGCACGGGGGCATGCTGTATTCACTGCCGTCGCGCGAGCTTATCGCCGACTCCGTGGAATACATGGTTAACGCACACTGCGCCGATGCAATGGTGTGCATCTCCAACTGCGACAAGATCACCCCGGGGATGTTGATGGCCTCCCTGCGCCTCAACATTCCGGTGATTTTCGTCTCCGGCGGCCCGATGGAAGCCGGTAAAACCAAGCTTTCCGATCAGCTGATCAAGCTCGACCTGGTGGATGCGATGATTCAGGGTGCTAACCCGAACGTGTCCGACGAGCAAAGCGACCAGATTGAGCGATCTGCCTGCCCGACCTGCGGCTCCTGTTCGGGTATGTTCACGGCTAACTCCATGAACTGCCTGACGGAAGCGCTGGGTCTGTCGCAGCCGGGTAACGGCTCGCTGCTCGCCACTCACGCCGACCGCAAAGAGCTGTTTATCAACGCCGGCAAGCGGATTGTCGCGCTGACTAAGCGCTACTACGAGCAGGATGACGACTCTGCTCTGCCGCGCAACATCGCCTGCAAGTCTGCTTTCGAGAATGCCATGACGCTGGACATTGCGATGGGCGGTTCGACCAACACCGTTCTGCACCTGCTGGCGGCGGCGCAGGAAGCGGAAATCGACTTCACCATGAGTGATATCGACAAACTGTCCCGCAAGGTGCCGCAGCTGTGTAAAGTGGCGCCCAGCACCCAGAAATACCATATGGAAGACGTTCACCGCGCCGGCGGCGTGCTCGGCATTCTCGGCGAGCTGGATCGCGCCGGTCTGCTGAACCGCGACGTGAAAAACGTTCTTGGCCTGACGCTGCCGGAAACGCTGCAGCGCTACGACGTCATGCTGACCGACGATCCGGCGGTAAAAGAGATGTTCCGCGCTGGTCCGGCGGGCATCCGCACCACCCAGGCATTTTCGCAGAACTGCCGCTGGGATACGCTCGACGACGATCGCGCCGAGGGCTGCATCCGCTCGCTGGAGCACGCCTACAGTAAAGATGGCGGGCTGGCGGTGCTGTACGGCAACTTCGCGGAAAACGGCTGCATCGTGAAAACTGCGGGCGTGGACGACAGCATTCTGAAATTTACCGGCCCGGCGAAAGTCTATGAGAGCCAGGACGACGCGGTCGACGCGATCCTTGGCGGCAAAGTAGTTGCCGGCGACGTGGTGGTTATCCGCTACGAAGGGCCAAAAGGCGGCCCGGGTATGCAGGAGATGCTCTATCCGACCACGTACCTCAAATCCATGGGCCTCGGCAAAGCCTGCGCCCTGATCACCGACGGGCGCTTCTCCGGCGGCACCTCCGGGTTATCCATCGGTCACGTCTCTCCGGAAGCGGCCAGCGGCGGCAACATCGCGCTGATTGAAGATGGCGACCTGATTGAAATCGACATCCCGAACCGCGGTATTCAGCTGCAGCTCAGCGATCGCGAGATTGCGGCCCGCCGCGAAGCGCAGGAGGCCCGGGGCGACAGCGCCTGGACGCCGCGCGATCGCCAGCGTCAGGTTTCCTTCGCCCTGCGCGCCTACTCCAGCCTTGCCACCAGCGCAGATAAGGGCGCGGTGCGCGATAAATCGAAGCTGGGAGGCTAACAATGGCCGAGTCCCAGCCGCTATCTGCCGCCCCGGAGGGGGCGGAGTACCTTCGGGCCGTGCTGCGCGCGCCGGTGTATGAAGCCGCGCAGGTAACGCCGCTGCAAAAAATGGAAAAGCTCTCTTCGCGCCTCGGCAACGTGGTGTTGGTCAAGCGCGAAGATCGCCAGCCGGTGCACAGCTTCAAGCTGCGCGGGGCCTACGCGATGATGGCCGGACTGACGGAAGAGCAAAAGTCGCACGGCGTGATCACCGCCTCGGCGGGCAACCACGCCCAGGGCGTGGCATTTTCCTCTGCCCGACTCGGCATCAAAGCGCTGATCGTCATGCCTGTCGCTACTGCGGATATCAAAGTGGACGCGGTGCGCGGCTTCGGCGGCGAGGTGCTGCTGCACGGCGCGAATTTTGACGAAGCGAAAGCAAAAGCCATCGAGCTGGCGCAGCAGCAGGGATTTACCTGGGTGCCGCCGTTCGATCATCCGATGGTAATTGCGGGGCAGGGCACGCTGGCGCTGGAGCTTATCCAGCAGGATGCCCATCTTGACCGCGTATTCGTGCCGGTGGGCGGTGGCGGTCTGGCGGCAGGGGTTGCGGTGCTTATCAAGCAGCTGATGCCGCAGATCAAAGTCATCGGCGTCGAGGCAGAGGACTCCGCGTGCCTGAAGGCGGCGCTGGACGCGGGCGAGCCGGTTGACTTGCCCCGCGTCGGGCTGTTCGCGGAAGGCGTCGCGGTTAAGCGCATCGGAGACGAAACGTTCCGCCTGTGCCAGGCGTATCTGGACGATATTATCACCGTCGACAGCGATGCTATCTGCGCGGCGATGAAGGATCTGTTTGAGGACGTTCGCGCCATCGGCGAACCGTCCGGCGCGCTGGCGCTGGCGGGCATGAAGAAATATATCGCTCAGCACAATATTCGCGGCGAGCGGCTGGCGCACGTGCTGTCGGGAGCCAACGTCAACTTCCACGGCCTGCGCTATGTTTCCGAGCGCTGCGAGTTGGGCGAGCAGCGCGAAGCCCTGCTGGCAGTCACCATCCCGGAAGAGCAGGGCAGCTTCCTCAAGTTTTGCCAGCTGCTGGGCGGGCGCTCGGTGACCGAGTTCAACTACCGTTTTGCCGACGCGAAAAACGCCTGCATTTTTGTCGGCGTGCGGCTCAGCCGCGGCGTAGAAGAGCGTAAAGAGATCCTGAATCTGCTCCACGACGGCGGCTACAGCGTGGTGGATCTTTCTGATGATGAAATGGCGAAGTTGCACGTGCGCTACATGGTGGGTGGCCGCCCGTCAATGCCGCTGCAGGAGCGGCTTTACAGCTTCGAGTTTCCGGAATCGCCCGGCGCGCTGCTGAAGTTTCTCTATACGCTGGGCACCCACTGGAACATCTCCCTGTTTCACTACCGCAGCCACGGCACCGACTACGGGCGCGTGCTGGCGGCATTCGAACTCGGCGAGCACGAACCGGACTTTGAAACCCGGCTCAACGAGCTGGGCTACGACTGCCACGACGAAACAAACAACCCGGCATTTCGCTTTTTCCTCGCCGGTTAAGGCCCGCCTGCCGGTTAATTGCCCGGCAGCAGGTGCCAGAACGCATCAATCAGCGGCTCGTGCAGCCGCTTTTTTTGTACGCACACGCCCAGCTCGAACGGTGTTTTCTCGTCGCTGCGCTCCAGAATCATTACCCTGTTGCGCACCGGCTCCGGGCTGTTTTCCAGCACGATTTCCGGGATCAGCGCCACGCCGCAGCCCAGCGCCACCATTGAGACCATCGCCTCGTGTCCGCCTACCGTAGCGTAAATCGACGGGTTGCTGATTTTGTGCCGTCGGAACCACAGCTCGATGCGCCGCCGCACCGGCCCCTGATCGGGCATGATAAACGGTACCGTCGCCCAGTCCGGCTTCTCCTGGGTGACCTGAGTACGTACCGGACAAGGCAGCGCCGGGGCAATCAGCACCACCGCCAGATTTTCGAGGATTGAAAAGGCCACTGCGCCGGGTAGGGTTTCCGGCTTTCCGGCAATCGCCAGATCGGCTTCGCCGGTCACCACTTTTTCCATTGCGTCGGCGGCGTCACCAGTGGAGAGCTTAATTTCAACCGAGGGATGCTCGGCCCGGAAGCGATCAAGAATAGGCGGCAGATGGCTGTAGGCTGCGGTAACGGAGCAGAAGAGGTGCAGCTCGCCGGAGAGGGAAGGCCCTTTCTGATCGATAGCGTGGCGCAGCTGCTGATACTGCAGCAGAGTTTGCTGGGCAAACGTGCGCAGTTCTTCACCCGCTTCAGTGAGGGTCACCGCGCGGTTATCGCGTACGAACAGCGGCTGGCCGAGATCCTCTTCGAGGCGCTGGATCTGCCGGGAGAGCGTTGACGGGCTGACGTGCATTGCCCGGGCGCTGCGGCCAAAATGGCGGCTTTCCGCCAGGTGAAGAAACATCTTCAGTTCGCGTAAATCCATCGCTTATCTCACCTGTTTTAATGTTGCATAAGCTGCAATGTGATGTTGTGAATATATCAATTTGCGCAATGAATTTCCTGCTGTAATGTGGGTACATCGTCGCCAGAAGGCGAAACAAATAATAAGCAGCACAACACAACGAGGAATCACCATGGCTAACTACTTCAATACACTGAACCTGCGCCAGCAGCTGGCGCAGCTGGGCAAATGTCGCTTTATGGCGCGCGACGAATTCGCCGATGGCGCGAGCTACCTTCAGGGTAAAAAAGTGGTCATCGTCGGCTGCGGCGCGCAGGGCCTGAACCAGGGCCTCAATATGCGTGATTCCGGTCTGGATATCTCTTACGCTTTGCGCAAAGAAGCGATTGCTGAGAAGCGCGCTTCCTGGCGTAAAGCCACTGAAAACGGTTTTAAAGTCGGCACCTATGAGGAGCTGATCCCGCAGGCGGATCTGGTGGTTAACCTGACGCCGGACAAGCAGCACTCTGATGTTGTGCGCTCGGTACAGCCGCTGATGAAAGACGGTGCGGCGCTGGGCTACTCTCACGGTTTCAACATCGTGGAAGTGGGCGAGCAGATCCGTAAAGACATCACCGTCGTGATGGTAGCGCCGAAGTGCCCGGGCACCGAAGTGCGCGAAGAGTACAAGCGCGGCTTCGGCGTGCCGACGCTCATCGCCGTTCACCCGGAAAACGATCCGAAAGGCGAAGGCATGGCGATTGCCAAAGCCTGGGCTGCGGCCACCGGCGGTCACCGCGCGGGCGTGCTGGAATCTTCCTTCGTTGCCGAAGTGAAATCTGACCTGATGGGCGAGCAGACTATTCTGTGCGGTATGCTGCAGGCGGGTTCTCTGCTGTGCTTCGACAAGCTGGTGCAGGATGGTACCGATCCGGCCTATGCCGAAAAACTGATTCAGTACGGCTGGGAAACCATCACCGAAGCGCTGAAGCAGGGCGGCATCACCCTGATGATGGACCGCCTCTCCAACCCGGCGAAACTGCGCGCCTACGCGCTGTCTGAACAGTTGAAAGAGATCATGGCGCCGCTGTTCCAGAAGCACATGGACGATATCATTTCCGGTGAATTCTCCTCCGGCATGATGGCGGACTGGGCCGAAGATGATAAGAAACTGCTGACCTGGCGCGAAGAGACCGGCAAAACTGCTTTTGAAACCGCGGCGCAGTACGAAGGTAAAATTGGCGAGCAGGAGTACTTCGACAAAGGCGTGCTGATGATTGCAATGGTGAAAGCCGGTGTTGAACTGGCCTTTGAAACCATGGTAGATGCCGGCATCATCGAAGAGTCTGCCTACTACGAATCGCTGCACGAGCTGCCGCTGATTGCAAACACCATTGCCCGCAAGCGCCTGTATGAAATGAACGTGGTTATCTCTGATACCGCCGAGTACGGTAACTACCTGTTCTCCTACGCCTGCGTGCCGCTGCTGAAAGAGTTTATGACCACGCTGCAGGCGGGCGATCTGGGTAAAGCCATCGCCGAAGGCGCGGTAGACAACGCCCAGCTGCGCGATGTGAACGAAGCCGTTCGCGGCCATGCCATTGAGCAGGTGGGTAAAAAACTGCGCGGCTACATGACCGATATGAAGCGTATCGCCGTCGCGGGATAATATACAGTGAAGGTAAAGCCCGGCAGGTGTTCGCATCCGCCGGGCTTTTTATTAGTTGCGGTACAGCACTTTGATGATGTGGTAGCCAAACTGGGTATGCAGCGGACCGACAGGCTCCAGCACCGGGCAGGAGAAGACCACTTTATCAAAAGCCGGAACCATCTGGCCCTGGCGGAACTCGCCTAAATCACCGCCGCGCTTGCCCGACGGGCAGATAGAGTGTTTCTTTGCCAGCTTGCCGAAATCTGCGCCGTTCTTAATTTGCTCAAGAAGATCTAAAGCCTGTTGTTCTTCTTTTACAAGGATATGCAGTGCTGCTGCTGTTTTTGCCATGATAGTGCCTTGAGTGAGTTGCTTAAGGCTGGCTATACTACCACGCTCTGTTTTTCCCCTCCCTTCTTTCATCGAGTGATCCTATGCGTTTAAATCCCGGACAACAGCAAGCCGTCGAATTCGTCACCGGACCCTGCCTGGTGCTGGCGGGCGCGGGATCCGGTAAAACGCGCGTTATCACCAATAAAATCGCGCATCTGATCCACCACTGCGGCTATCAGGCCCGCCACATTGCGGCGGTGACCTTCACCAATAAAGCGGCGCGGGAGATGAAAGAGCGCGTGGCGCAAACCCTGGGGCGCAAAGAGGCCCGCGGGCTGATGATTTCCACCTTCCACACGCTGGGCCTGGAGATCATCAAGCGCGAATTTGCCGCGCTGGGGATGAAATCTAACTTCTCCCTGTTTGACGATACCGATCAGACCGCGCTGCTGAAAGAGCTGACCGAGAACCTGATCGAAGATGACAAAGTGCTGCTGCAGCAGCTGATCTCCACGATCTCAAACTGGAAAAACGATCTGCTGACGCCGGCGCAGGCCGCCGCTCAGGCCAAAGGCGAGCGGGACCGGATCTTCGCCCACTGCTACAGCTTGTACGATGCGCACATGAAAGCCTGCAACGTGCTGGATTTTGACGACCTGATCCTGCTCCCGACGCTGTTGCTGCAGCGTAACGAAGAGGTGCGCGAGCGCTGGCAGAATAAAATTCGCTACCTGCTGGTGGATGAGTATCAGGATACCAACACCAGCCAGTACGAGCTGGTTAAGCTGCTGGTGGGCGCGCGGGCGCGCTTTACCGTGGTCGGCGACGACGACCAGTCCATCTACTCCTGGCGCGGCGCGCGGCCGCAGAACCTGGTACTGCTGAGCCAGGACTTTCCGGCGCTGCAGGTGATTAAGCTCGAGCAGAACTATCGCTCATCCGGGCGGATCCTGAAGGCGGCCAATATCCTGATTGCTAATAATCCCCACGTGTTTGAGAAGAAGCTTTTTTCCGAACTGGGCTACGGCGTTGAGCTGAAGGTGCTGAGCGCAAACCACGAAGAGCACGAGGCGGAGCGCGTGGCCGGGGAACTTATCGCGCACCACTTCATCAACAAAACGCAGTATAAAGATTACGCCATCCTGTATCGCGGCAACCACCAGTCCCGGGTATTTGAAAAGCTGCTGATGCAAAACCGCATTCCCTACCGCATTTCCGGCGGCACCTCTTTCTTCTCGCGGCCGGAAATTAAAGATCTGCTGGCCTATCTGCGGGTGCTGACCAATCCGGATGACGACAGCGCGTTCCTGCGCATCGTCAACACACCAAAGCGCGAGATCGGCCCGGCGACGCTGCAGAAGCTGGGTGAATGGTCGGGCAGCCGCAACAAAGGGCTGTTTGCCGCCAGTTTTGATATGGGGCTCACGCAAACCCTCACCGGCCGCGGCTATGAATCCCTGACGCGCTTCACCCACTGGCTGGCAGAAGTGCAGCGCCTGGCGGAGCGGGAGCCGATTGCCGCCGTTCGCGATCTGATCCACGGTATCGACTACGAGTCGTGGCTGTTTGAGACCTCGCCGAGCCCGAAAGCGGCCGAAATGCGGATGAAAAACGTTAATACGCTGTTCGGCTGGATGACGGAGATGCTGGAGGGATCGGAGCTTGAAGAGCCGATGACCCTGACCCAGGTGGTAACCCGCTTTACCCTGCGCGACATGATGGAGCGCGGCGAAAGTGACGAAGAGGTCGATCAGGTCCAGCTGATGACGCTGCATGCCTCGAAAGGGCTGGAGTTTCCGTATGTTTATCTGGTGGGGATGGAGGAGGGACTGCTGCCGCACCAGAGCAGCATTGATGAAGATAATGTGGACGAGGAGCGTCGGCTGGCCTACGTAGGCATCACCCGCGCCCAGAAAGAGCTGACCTTTACCTTATGCAAAGAGCGGCGGCAATACGGCGAACTGGTGCGTCCGGAGCCCAGCCGTTTTCTGCTTGAGCTGCCGCAGGACGATTTAGTTTGGGAGCAGGCGCGCAAGGTAATCTCTGCGGAAGAGCGAATGCACAAGGGGCAGGCCAACGTGGCCAGCATTAAAGAGATGCTGGCCCGGGCAAAAGGCAAGTCGTAGCCTGGCGGGGCCGGGCAAAAAGGGCTTACTGAATTATCAGCGGCCAGTGGGCGTAACTTTGCCACTGGCTTTCCTGCTGCATCAGCTCCGCACCGAGTGGATGGGCGGGTAGCCAGCCTGCGGGCAGCGTCAGTGTGAGCGTCTCGCCTTCGGCGGCGAGCGTGATATTGGGCACAATATCGTCCCGGCGCCGGGTGGCAAACAGGATTGCCAGCCGCAGCAGGCGGCAGAGCCGGTCTGCGGTCTGCGGCGGGACGGCATTTTGTTGATGCAGAGTGGATAAATCCAGCGGGTTGGTCTGATTCATTACCAGCGCCGCCAGCAGCTTTTTCTGCGCCGGCGTGAATCCCGGCATCGCCAGATTTTTTACCAGGTAGGCCGCGTGCTGCGGTGCATACTTAAAATCGACGCCCAGGCCAATTTCGTGCAGCTGGCAGGCGGCGAGCAGCAGCTCTCGGCTCAGCGGATCCAGCACCCAGCTATGGGCCAGACTATCGACAAACCAGGAGGCCAGCTGCGTGACGCGCTGTGCCTGCTCGGTATCAACCATAAACCGGCGCTGGATATTACGCAGCGTGCGGCTGCGGATGTCTTCATCTACCGTGAGATGCAGCATGCCGTAAATCAGTCCCTCGCGCAGCGCGCCGCCGGCAAGGGTCATATAGTCAATTTTTAGCTCGCTGAAAATAGCCAGCAGAATGGCCAACCCGCTGGGGAAAACCAGCGCCCGCTCCAGAGTCAGACCTTCAATTTCCAGCTCTTCAAGGCGGCCGCACTGAATAGCACGTTGCTTGAGCTGCAGCAGTTTGTCGAGGGTGATGCGCTCATCCATGCCCTGCGCCATCATGATTTCCTGCAGCGCCTGCACGGTGCCGGAGGCACCGACGCAGACTCGCCAGCCGTGATGCCGCAGCGTATCTGCCACAGGACGCAGCACGTCGCGCGCGGCCTGCTCGGCGGCATCGAAATGGGCCTGATCGAGATTGCGATCGGAAAAGTAGCGTTCAAGCCAGGTGACGCAGCCCATCGAGAGGCTGTTAAGCGATGTGGTCTGCGCGCCGGTGCCGGTTACCAGTTCGGTGCTGGCGCCGCCGATATCAACAACAAGACGGCGATCGTCTCCACCGGTGGTATGCGCCACGCCCTGATAAATCAGGCGCGCTTCCTCTTCGCCGCTGATGACCTGCACCGGACAGCCGAGGATCTCTTCGGCGCGGGAGATAAACTCACCGGCGTTGGTGGCTATCCGCAGGGTGGCGGTGGCGGTGGCGCGCGTCTGGACATGGGGAATGTCCTGCAGACGCTCGGCGAACAGGCGCAGGCACTGCCAGCCGCGTTCCATAGCCTCTTCAGATAGCGTGTTGTCTGCATTAAGACCGGCGGCGAGCCTGACTTTACGCTTGATGCGGGCCAGCGTTTGAATACTTCCCGCGACTTCGCGCACTACCAGCATATGAAAACTATTGGAACCAAGATCGATAGCGGCATACAGCGAAGAGGCGGGGCTGAGCATAGCGTAATTAACCTGTGCGACGACGATTGCGCGGTGCGCCGCCGGAGCGTCGCGGACCGTTGGCCGGGCGAGTGCGCGCCAGGCGCAGCGCTCTTGGCAGATCTTTCATCAGCGCATCCGGATTGTACTTGCTGACCGGAATTGAGTGGCCGATGTAGGCTTCAATGGCCGGTACATTCAGCGCGTACTCTTCGCAGGCCAGGCTGATGGAGTGACCACTGGCGCCAGCGCGGCCGGTACGCCCGATGCGGTGAACGTAGTCCTCGCAGTCGTCAGGCAGATCGTAGTTAAAGACGTGCGTAACGGCCGGAATGTGCAGCCCACGGGCGGCAACGTCGGTTGCGACCAGAATATCCAGATCGCCGCGGGTGAAATCTTCAAGAATACGCAGGCGCTTTTTCTGCGGAACGTCGCCGGTCAGCAGACCAACGCGGTGCCCGTCGGCGGCCAGGTGGCCCCAGATGTCTTCACAGCGGTGCTTAGTGTTAGCGAAGATAATCGCGCGATCCGGCCACTCTTCTTCCAGCAGCGTCTGCAGCAGGCGCATTTTCTCTTCGTTGGAAGGATAGAACAGCTCTTCTTTAATGCGGTGCCCGGTTTTCTGATCCGGCTCCACTTCAACGTATTCGGCGTTGTTCATCTGCTCGAACGCCAGCTCGCGCACGCGGTAGGAGAGCGTTGCGGAGAACAGCATATTCAGGCGCTGGGTAACCGGCGGCATGCGGCGGAACAGCCAGCGAATATCTTTAATGAAGCCCAGATCGTACATGCGATCGGCTTCGTCCAGCACGACAACCTGGATCGCGCCGAGGTTAATGTAATTCTGTTTGGCGTAGTCAATAAGGCGACCGGTAGTGCCGATAAGAATATCGACGCCGCTTTCCAGCACTTTAAGCTGTTTGTCGTAGCCGTCGCCACCGTAGGCGAGACCCAGCTTGAGGCCAGTAGTTTTCGCCAGCGGCTCTGCATCAGCGTGGATCTGAACGGCCAGCTCGCGGGTCGGGGCCATAATCAGCGCCCGGGGCTGATTTACCTGACGGCCTTCAGCCGCCGGATGAGAGAGAAGATAATGAAACGCTGACGTCAGGAATGCCATCGTTTTGCCGGTACCGGTTTGCGCCTGTCCCGCCACATCGCGGCCCGCAAGCGTTAGCGGAAGCGCTAATGCCTGAATGGGCGTGCAGTGCTGAAACCCTTTAGTTTCAAGGGCTTCTATGACTTTTGGGTGCAGGGCGAAGTCGGAAAACTTCTGTTCAGTTAAATGTGTTTTGCTCATAGTGTGGTAGAATATCAGCTTACTATTGCATTAAGAAAGCGTATCCGGTGAAATAACGTCAACCTAAAGTTGGCTAACGCGATACGCAAATCACTCAGGTTGCATCCATCGGTTGACGAAGCAAGTCCCACAGGCGCCTACTCCGGTATGGTGACTGGGAGCGATAATCCGTGAATCACAGATTTGAATCTTGCGAAGCGCTGTTCTGGCACATGGATAAGCCGGTTCGCGCCATACGAGCGCAATCTGAACGATTAACTGTATACATTAATATGGCTTTGTTTGCTGGTTAATGCTACACCAACGCATCAGGCTTATTCCTGCGGAGTTATATATGAGCGATAAAATTATTCACCTGACTGACGATAGTTTTGACACGGACGTACTCAAGGCTGACGGGCTTACCCTCGTCGATTTCTGGGCAGAGTGGTGTGGTCCGTGCAAAATGATCGCCCCGATTCTGGATGAAGTCGCTACTGAGTACGACGGTAAGCTGACCATTGCTAAACTGAACATTGACCAGAACCCGGGCACGGCGCCGAAATACGGCATCCGCGGCATCCCGACTCTGCTGCTGTTCAAAAACGGCGAAGTGGTTGCTACCAAGGTCGGCGCGCTGTCCAAAGGCCAGCTGAAAGAGTTCCTGGACGCTAATCTCGCCTGATTCGCGCCCGCGAGCGGCGTCCGGCGTTCCTAAAGTGAATGGACCGCTGGACGCTTGCTTGAAGTCGTGCTAAGTTAAGTTGACTTCGTTTTAAACATACCTTATGTAGTTTGACTCTGATTTAGCCAGCGCTTCCCGTACTTTCTATACCTACGCGTGAAGCCGAAAGATTCCAGGCTTTCTACTTTTCCGTCTCAACGTCCCGGTTCTGCGCTCTTATCTTGACCAGACCACGTACAGACACAAGTGATAAGCCGCAAACAGGCATGGATGTTCCTGCCATACCATTCACAATTACGTTCGAGATTTACCCCTCACACCATTATGAATCTTACCGAATTAAAGAATACGCCGGTTTCTGAGCTGATTACTCTCGGCGAAAATATGGGGCTAGAGAACCTCGCCCGTATGCGCAAGCAGGACATCATTTTTGCCATCCTGAAGCAGCATGCAAAGAGTGGCGAAGATATCTTTGGCGACGGCGTGTTGGAGATTCTGCAGGATGGATTTGGATTCCTCCGCTCCGCAGACAGCTCCTACCTCGCAGGCCCCGACGACATCTACGTATCTCCCAGCCAAATCCGCCGTTTCAACCTCCGCACCGGTGACACCATTTCAGGTAAGATTCGTCCTCCTAAAGAGGGTGAGCGTTACTTTGCACTGTTGAAAGTTAACGAAGTTAACTACGACAAGCCTGAAAATGCGCGTAACAAGATCCTGTTTGAGAACTTAACGCCGCTGCACGCAAATTCACGTTTGCGCATGGAGCGCGGTAACGGCTCAACGGAAGACTTAACCGCTCGCGTACTGGATCTGGCCTCGCCGATTGGTCGCGGCCAGCGTGGTCTGATCGTGGCACCGCCGAAAGCCGGTAAAACGATGCTGCTGCAGAACATCGCCCAGAGCATTGCTTATAACCATCCGGACTGCGTACTGATGGTGCTGCTGATTGACGAACGTCCTGAAGAAGTGACCGAGATGCAGCGTCTGGTTAAAGGTGAAGTGGTTGCTTCTACCTTTGACGAGCCGGCATCCCGCCACGTGCAGGTCGCCGAAATGGTTATCGAAAAGGCTAAACGCCTGGTCGAGCACAAGAAAGACGTTATCATTCTGCTCGACTCCATTACCCGTCTGGCGCGCGCCTACAACACCGTGGTTCCTGCTTCCGGTAAAGTACTGACCGGCGGCGTGGATGCTAACGCCCTGCATCGTCCGAAGCGCTTCTTCGGCGCGGCCCGTAACGTTGAAGAGGGCGGCAGCCTGACTATCATCGCCACGGCGCTTGTGGATACCGGCTCCAAAATGGACGAAGTGATTTACGAAGAGTTTAAAGGCACCGGTAACATGGAGCTCCATCTCGCACGTAAAATCGCTGAAAAACGCGTCTTCCCGGCCATCGACTACAACCGTTCCGGTACGCGTAAAGAAGAGCTGCTTACCACTCAGGAAGAGCTGCAGAAGATGTGGATCCTGCGTAAAATCATCCATCCAATGGGTGAAATTGACGCGATGGAGTTCCTCATCAACAAGTTAGCGATGACGAAAACGAATGATGACTTCTTCGATATGATGAAGCGTTCGTAAGCGTTAATCTGTCTGAACGCCACGCGCTGCGTGGCGTTTTTGTTTTGGGATGTGCCAGGGCGATGTGGTCTGCATAAAGCTATTGCGTCCGTTATTGTAGCTCGCTAATACAACAATATTTTGAGCAATTACAGGCGACTTACCGAAATCTCAGTTTTCTACCTCTTCTGAATGCTGACTATCGTGAGTATACTTTCGCTAACAATTTTTCAGAGAGCACCTACTGTGAATTTACTGACCGCAAGTACTGATCTGATCAGTATTTTTTTATTCACAACCCTGTTCCTTTTCTTTGCGCGAAAAGTAGCAAAACGAATTGGGCTGGTAGATAAACCGAACTACCGCAAGCGCCATCAGGGCCTCATTCCACTTGTTGGTGGCATATCAGTCTTTGCAGGTCTTTGTTTCACCTTCTTAATCGCCCGATACTATATTCCGCATGCCGCGCTCTATCTTTCCTGCGCAGGCGTTCTGGTGCTGGTCGGTGCACTGGATGACCGATTCGACATCAGTGTGAAATTTCGCGCTACCGTTCAGGCGCTAATCGGCGTTGTCATGATGGTCCTCGGAGGACTTTATCTTCGCAGTCTGGGATATATCTTTGGATCCTGGGAGCTGGTTCTGGGGCCTTTTGGCTATTTCCTGACGCTTTTCGCGGTGTGGGCCGCCATCAATGCCTTCAACATGGTGGACGGCATCGACGGCCTGCTCGGCGGGCTCTCCTGCGTCTCCTTTGCCGCTATCGGTATCATCCTGCTGTTTGACGGCCAGACCAGCCTTGCAATGTGGTGTTTTGCCATGATTGCCGCAATTCTCCCCTACATCATGCTGAATCTGGGCGTGCTAGGGCGCCGCTACAAAGTCTTTATGGGCGACGCGGGCAGTACGCTGATCGGTTTTACCGTTATCTGGATCCTGATGGAAACCACTCAGGGTAAAACGCACCCTATCAGTCCCGTTACCGCACTGTGGCTTATCGCTATTCCGCTGATGGATATGGTGGCGATTATGTACCGCCGACTGCGCAAAGGGATGAGCCCGTTCTCACCGGACAGACAGCACATTCATCACCTTATCATGCGCGCCGGGTTTACTTCCCGTCAGGCCTTTGTGCTGATTACGGTTGCCGCAGCCCTGCTGGCCGGTATTGGCGTGCTGGGCGAGTACACGCACATTCTTCCCGAGTGGGGAATGTTGATTCTGTTCGGTATGGCCTTCTTCCTCTATGGTTATTGCATCAAGCGTGCCTGGAAGGTTGCCCGCTTTATCAAACGCATTAAAAGACGGATGCGCCGCAATAGCGACAAGTCACCGACATAACTTAATCAATACGGACGAAAGATGATGCAACAATTGCCGGGAACACCCGCCGTAAACGCTGAGAGCGAACTCGATATCCGCGGCCTGTTCTGTACGCTGTGGTCCGGAAAGCGCTGGATCCTGGGCATCGCCTTTCTGTTCGCGCTGGCGGCGCTCGTCTACACTTTTTTTGCCCGCCAGGAGTGGAGCGCAACGGCCATTACCGATCGTCCGACGGTAAACATGCTGGGCGGGTTCTACTCCCAGCAGCAGTTCCTGCGCAACCTTGATATTCGTGCTAATCCTACCGCGGCGGATCAGCCTTCGGTAATGGATGAGTCGTACAAAGAGTTCATTATGCAGCTCGCTTCCTGGGATACCCGCCGCGAGTTTTGGGCCCAGACGGATTATTACAAGCAGCGCCAGTCGGGCAACGCGCGCAACGATGCGGCGCTGCTGGATGAGCTGATTAGCGATATCCAGTTTACCCCAGGTGACGCCCTTAAAAATCTCAATGACAGCGTCAAGCTGGTGGCCGAGACCGCCCCGGATGCGAACAACCTGCTGCGCCAGTATGTGGCATTTGCCAGCGAGCGCGCGGCGCGCCATCTGAACGATGAACTGAAAGGTGCCTGGGCGGCGCGCACTATCCAGACCAAGGCGCAAGTTAAGCGTCAGGAAGAGGTTGCCCGCACTATCTATGAACGACGGATCCACAATATTGAGCAGGGACTAAAGGTCGCACAGCAGAACAACATTTCGCGCAGCGCTACCGACGTACCTGCCGAAGAGCTGCCGGACTCCGAACTTTTCCTGCTGGGGCGCCCGATGCTGCAGGCCCGGCTGGAAAATCTGCAGGCCGTTGGCCCGGATTTTAATCTCGACTACGACCAGAATCGCGCGATGCTGACTACCCTGAACGTGGGGCCGACCCTCGATCCGCGTTTTCAGACCTACCGATATTTGCGAACTCCGGAAGAACCGGTAAAACGCGACAGCCCCCGCCGGCTCTTTCTGATGGTGATGTGGGGAATTGTTGGCGCCCTGATCGGCGCGGGTGTTGCGCTGGTACGCCGTCGCGCAGCGTAAATGGCTTCCGGGATGAGGACAATACGGCCCTCGCCCACAATTTAAGAGAAAAGATGTGAAAGTATTGACTGTATTTGGCACCCGGCCCGAAGCCATCAAAATGGCGCCGCTGGTTCACGCGCTGGCAGAAGACCCCTATTTTGAGGCGAAAGTCTGTGTTACCGCGCAGCATCGCGAAATGCTCGATCAGGTTCTCCAGCTGTTTTCTATTACGCCAGATTACGACCTCAATATTATGAAAGCAGGTCAGGGGCTTACTGAAATCACCTGCCGGATACTTGAAGGTTTGAAGCCGGTTCTGGAATCGTTTAAACCCGACGTAGTGCTGGTACATGGCGATACCACCACGACGCTGGCGGCGAGCCTGGCGGCCTTTTACCAGCGTATTCCGGTCGGGCACGTCGAAGCGGGGCTGAGGACGGGCGATATGCTTTCCCCCTGGCCGGAAGAGGCTAACCGCACCCTGACGGGACACCTGGCAAAATACCACTTTGCGCCTACGGAAAACTCGCGGCGTAACCTGCTGACGGAAAACCTGCGCGACGGCGACATCACCGTCACCGGCAATACCGTGATCGACGCACTGCTGTGGGTACGCGATCGGGTGCTGAGTGACGACGCGCAGCAGGCGGAAATGGCCGCGCGCTACCCGTTTTTCACCGGCGATAAAAAAATGATCCTGGTCACCGGCCACCGCCGCGAAAGCTTTGGTGAAGGCTTTGAGCACATTTGTCACGCGCTGGCCGATATTGCTGCCGCCCATCCCGAGGTGCAGATTGTTTATCCGGTGCACATGAATCCCCACGTCAGGGAGCCGGTGACGCGCACTCTCGACCACATTGATAACGTGATTCTCATCGAGCCTCAGGAGTATCTGCCCTTTGTCTGGCTGATGAACCACGCGTGGATCATTTTGACCGACTCCGGCGGCATCCAGGAAGAAGCCCCTTCTCTCGGGAAGCCGGTGCTGGTGATGCGCGATACCACCGAGCGGCCGGAAGCGGTAGATGCCGGCACCGTGAAGCTGGTAGGCACCGATCGCCAGCGCATCATTGATGAAGTGACGCGCCTCCTCACCGACGAAGAGGCGTATCACGCAATGAGCCGCGCGCACAATCCATACGGCGACGGTAAGGCCTGCAGCCGCATCCTCGCCGCACTTAAGCACAATCAGGGACAACGATGAGCTTCTCTACCATTTCAGTGATCGGCCTTGGCTACATCGGACTGCCGACGGTGGCCGCTTTTGCTTCACATCGAAAGCGGGTTATCGGCGTCGATATCAATCAAAACACCGTGGATACCATTAACCGCGGGGAGATTCATATCGTTGAACCGGATCTGGATAAGGTAGTGAAAGCGGCGGTCTCTGACGGCTATCTGCAGGCCTGCACGGTGCCGGTTGAGGCTGATGCCTACCTGATTGCCGTCCCGACGCCGTTTAAAGAACAGCACGAACCTGACATGGCTTATGTTGAGGCCGCGGCCAGATCCATTGCGCCCGTACTGACGCCGGGCGCGCTGGTGATCCTGGAGTCCACCTCACCGGTGGGCACCACCGAGCAGATGGCCGAGTGGCTTGCGGATATGCGCCCGGACCTCACGTTCCCCCAGCAGGCGGGGGAGCAGGCGCAGGTGAATATTGCCTACTGCCCGGAGCGCGTGCTGCCGGGGCAGGTGATGGTGGAACTGATTAATAACGATCGGGTGATTGGCGGCATGACGCCGGTATGTTCCGCCCGCGCCAGCGAGCTGTATAAAATTTTCCTCAAGGGCGAGTGCATCGAAACCAACGCCCGCACCGCCGAAATGTGCAAACTCACCGAAAACAGCTTTCGCGATGTGAACATCGCCTTTGCCAATGAACTGTCGCTGATCTGCGCCGATCAGGGCATTGACGTCTGGGAGCTGATTCGCCTGGCGAACCGCCACCCCCGGGTCAATATCCTCAAGCCGGGCCCCGGCGTCGGCGGGCACTGCATTGCGGTCGACCCGTGGTTTATCGTAGCCCAGAACCCCGAGCAGGCGCGCCTGATCCGCACCGCCCGCGAGGTTAACGACCACAAGCCGCACTGGGTGATGAATCAGGTTAAAGCCACCGTTGCGGACTGTCTGGCCGAAAGCGGCAGGCGCGCTGACGATGTCCGCATCGCCTGCTTCGGCCTGGCTTTTAAGCCCGATATTGACGATCTGCGCGAGAGTCCGGCAATGGAGATTGCGCAGCTGATCGCCGACTGGCACCGGGGCGAAACGCTGGTGGTTGAACCCAACGTCCATCATCTGCCGAAAAAACTGGAAGGGAAATGCACCCTCGCAAGCCTTGAGTCCGCGCTGCAAAGTGCCGACGTGCTGGTGATGCTGGTGGATCATAAAGCGTTTAAAACAGTCAGCGGCGATGCCGTTTCTCAACGCTATATTGTTGATACCAAAGGCGTGTGGCGGTGAGCCGCTTCCTGAATATTCGCCCGGAGCATCGCCGTGACCCTGCGCGCCCGCATTGAGCCGCTGAGCTGGGAGAGCGCTTTCTTCGGCATTAACAGCGCTATCCTGCGCCCTGACGACGCCGCGCCGGACGTAATGGCGGAATCGCTGGCGCCCTGGGCGCGGGTACAGGCCAAAATTGCCGCCCGGGATAGCGCGCAGCTGGACGCGCTGCAGCAGCTCGGATTCCGGCTGGTGGAAGGGGAAGTGGATTTTTGCCTTGCTATTGGCAGTGCCGCGGTCGATCCGCAGGCCGCTGTTGCTACGCAAGACGATATTCCCGCACTGAGATCGCTGGCCGCAGGAATATTTTCTCAAAGCCGCTTTCGCGCACCCTGGTACGATCCGCAGGACAGCGGCCGCTTTTACGCGCAGTGGATTGAAAACGCCGTGCGCGGCACCTTCGATCACCAGTGCCTGGTTTTTCGCGGTGCCGGCGGTGACGTTCGCGCCTTTGTTTCCCTGCGCCAGCTTAACGCGTCCGAAGCGCGCATCGGCCTGCTGGCCGGCTGGGGCGCGGGCGAAATGCTTATGCAGGCGGCTGTCCACTGGGCGCAGCAGCGCGGGTTGACCGCGCTGCGCGTTGCAACTCAGGCCGGCAACACCGCCGCACAGAACCTTTACATAAAAAGCGGCGCGGCCATTGCGGGCACCGCTTACTGGCTATACAGGTGAAACGATGATCCCTTTTAACGCCCCGCCGGTTGTCGGCAGCGAGCTGGACTATATGCAGGCCGCCATGAACAGCGGCAAACTCTGCGGCGATGGCGGCTTTACCCGTCGCTGCCAGCAGTGGATGGAGCAGCGCTTTGGCAGCGCGAAGGTGCTGCTGACGCCCTCCTGCACCGCCTCGCTGGAGATGGCGGCGCTGCTACTGGACATTCAGCCGGGTGATGAAGTCATCATGCCGAGCTACACCTTCGTCTCTACCGCTAACGCCTTCGTTCTGCGCGGGGCGAAAATTATCTTTGTCGACGTGCGGCCCGATACGCTGAATATCGACGAAACGCTGATCGAAGCGGCGATCACGGATAAAACCCGCGCTATCGTGCCGGTCCACTACGCGGGGGTCGCCTGCGAAATGGACGCGATCATAGCCATCGCCGACCGCCATAATCTGTTTGTGGTCGAGGATGCTGCGCAGGGCGTGATGTCCACCTATAAAGGAAAAGCGCTCGGCACCATCGGCCATATCGGCTGCTTCAGCTTTCACGAAACCAAAAACTACACCGCGGGCGGAGAAGGTGGCGCTACGCTTATCAACGATCGCGCGCTGGTGGAGCGGGCGGAGATTATCCGTGAGAAGGGCACTAACCGCAGCCAGTTTTTCCGCGGCCAGGTGGACAAATACACCTGGCGCGATATCGGCTCCAGCTACCTGATGGCGGATCTGCAGGCCGCATACCTGTGGGCGCAGCTGGAGGCGGCAGACCGCATTAACCAGCAGCGCCTGAGCCTGTGGCAGACCTACTATGACGCCCTGAAGCCGCTGGCCGATGCCGGACGCATCGCGCTGCCTACCATTCCAGCGGAGTGCGTCCACAACGCCCACATGTTTTATATCAAGCTGCGCGACGAAGCCGATCGCAGCCGCCTGATCGCCTGGCTGAAAGAGGCCGAGATCCTGGCCGTGTTCCACTACATCCCTCTGCACTCTTCTCCTGCGGGTGAGGCATTTGGCGAGTTTCGCGGTGAGGACCGCGTCACCACGCGCGAGAGCGAGCGCCTCCTGCGCCTGCCGCTGTTCTACAACCTCTCCCCGGTAAATCAGCGGACGGTGATCAACTCTCTGCTGAGCTATTTCGCCTGATATGTCGCTGGCAAAAGCGTCCATCTGGACGGCGGCCAGCACGCTGGTCAAAATCGGCGCCGGGCTGCTGGTGGTTAAGCTGCTGGCGGTCTCGTACGGACCTTCCGGTATCGGCCAGGCGGGCAACTTTCGCCAGCTGGTGACGGTGCTCGGCGTGCTGGCGGGCGCGGGCATTTTTAACGGCGTGACGAAATACGTGGCCCAGTACCGCGACGATCCGCAGCAGCTGCGCAGCGTGGTCGGCACCTCGTCGGCCATGGTGCTCGGCTTCTCAACGCTGCTGGCGATTGCGTTCGTATTAGCGGCTGCTCCGGTCAGCCAGGCGCTGTTTGGCCACGATCGCTATCAGGGCCTGGTACGCCTGGTGGCGCTGGTGCAGCTGGGCATTGCGTGGGCAAACCTGCTACTGGCGCTGCTAAAAGGCTTTCGCGATGCCGCCGGCAATGCGCTGGCGCTGATGATCGGCAGCGCTATCGGCGTAGCGGCCTATTTGCTCTGCTGGAGGATCGGCGGCTACCAGGGCGCGCTGCTGGGGCTGGCGCTGGTGCCGGCGCTGGTGGTGGTTCCGGCGGCCGTGATGCTGGCCCGCCGGGGGGCGATACCTTTTGCCTGGCTGCGGCCGCGCTGGGATAATCTGCTGGCAGGCCAGCTCGGCAAGTTTACGCTGATGGCGCTTATCACTTCTGTTACGCTGCCGGTGGCCTACGTCATGATGCGAAATCTGCTGGCGTCCCGCTACAGCTGGGACGAGGTGGGGATCTGGCAGGGCGTCAGCAGCATCTCCGATGCCTATCTTCAGTTCATTACCGCATCATTCAGCGTCTACCTGCTGCCCACGCTGTCGCGGCTCAGTGAAAAAAAAGAGATTACGCGCGAGATTGGCAAGGCGCTAAAATTTGTCCTGCCTGCGGTTGCCGCCGCCAGCCTGACGGTCTGGCTGCTGCGCGATGTAGCTATCTGGCTGCTTTTTTCGTCTCAGTTTACCGCCATGCGCGATCTGTTTGCCTGGCAGCTGGTTGGCGATGTCCTGAAGGTGGGCGCCTACGTCTACGGTTATCTGGTGATCGCCAGGGCTTCGCTGCGACTGTACATCCTGGCTGAAATTAGCCAGTTTGCGCTACTGACCGCGTTCTCGCACTGGCTGATCCCGGTTCACGGTGCGGCAGGTGCCGCGCAGGCTTACATGGCGACCTATATCGTCTATTTTGCGCTGTGCAGCGGCGTATTCCTTATCTGGCGTAAACGGGCATGACAGCACTGATACACGTACTGGGATCGGATATCCCACACCACAACCTGACCGTCCTGCGGTTTTTTAACGACGAGCTGGCGGCGGGCAGCGAGCACGCCCGCGAGTTTATGGTGGTGGGCGACGAGCGGGCGCTGGCAGAAGGTAATTCGGCCCTGCGGCTGCGCTGCTTTGCCAGCAAGAAGGCGCTGGCGCAGGCGGTAGTTGCACTGGCGAAAGCGGATCGCCAGCAGCGCTTCTTTTTCCATGGCCAGTTCAATACCAGCCTGTGGCTGGCGCTGCTGTCGGGCGGCATCCGGCCCGCGCAGTTTCGCTGGCATATCTGGGGCGCGGATCTGTATGAAGTCTCCCGGGGCCTCAAGTTTCGCCTTTTTTATCCGCTGCGCCGGATGGCGCAGGGGCGCGCGGGCTGCGTATTCGCGACCCGCGGCGATCTTCACTATTTTTCTGCCCGTCATCCCAACGTGCGCACGGCGCTACTCTATTTCCCAACCCGCATGGATCCGGCCTTGAATAACCTCGCGCCCGCACCGCGCGAGGCCGGGCCGCTGACGATTCTGGTGGGCAACTCCGGGGATCGCAGCAATGAGCATGTTGCGGCCCTGCGCGCGATCCACCAGCAGTTTGGCGATACCGTTAACGTGGTGGTGCCGATGGGCTATCCGGACAACAATGACGCCTATATCGAGGAAGTGCGCGCCGCCGGCGCATCGCTGTTCAGCGGTGAACGTCTGCAGGTGCTGCGCGACAGGCTGGCGTTTGATGATTATCTGACGCTCCTGCGACGCTGCGATTTAGGTTATTTCCTGTTTCCGCGCCAGCAGGGTATCGGTACTCTGTGCCTGCTTATTCAGGCGGGCATTCCCTGCGTGCTGAATCGCGAGAATCCCTTCTGGCAGGACATGGCCGAACAGAACATCCCGGTACTGTTCAGCGGCGATCCGCTGGACGAGGCAACGGTCCGCGAGGCGCGCCGCCAGCTGGCGAGCGTGGACAAAACCCAAATTGCCTTTTTCCGTCCCAACTATATGCAGCCCTGGCATCGGGCGTTGCGCATTGCCGCAGGTGAAGAGTCATGAGTCTGATGCAGTTTACCGGCCTGTTTACGGTCTGGCTGTTTGCCTCTCTGTTTATCGCGACCCTGACATACCGCGAGTTTCGCCGGGTGCGCTTCAATTTTAACGTCTTCTTTTCGCTTCTCTTTTTACTGACCTTCTTCTTCGGCTTTCCTTTGTCGATGACGCTGGTGTTCCGCTTTGACGTAGGTATCGCCCCACCGGAGGTGCTGCTGCAGGCTCAGCTGTTTGCCGCCTGTTTTTACGCCGTCTACTACGTGACCTACAAAACCCGCCTGCGCAGCGCGTCCGCGCAGGGCGAGCGGCGGCCGCTATTTACGATGAACCGCGTGGAAACGCATCTGATGTGGTTTCTGCTGGCGGCGATGGCGCTGCTGTGCGTCGGCATTTTCTTTATGCATAACGGCTTCCTGCTGTTTAAGCTGCATTCCTACAGCCAGATATTTTCAAGCCAGGTTTCCGGCGTAGCCCTGAAGCGCTTTTTCTACTTCTTCATTCCCGCGATGCTGGTGATCTACTTTCTGCGCCAGGACAGCAGGGCGTGGATCTTCTTTCTTATCAGCACCGTGGCCTTTGGGCTGCTGACTTACGTTATCGTCGGCGGTACGCGGGCGAACATCATCATCGCTTTCGCCATTTTTCTGTTTATTGGCATTATTCGCGGCTGGATCTCGCTGTGGATGCTGGCGGCGGCGGGCGTGCTGGGGATTGTGGGCATGTTCTGGCTGGCGCTTAAGCGCTATGGTCTTAACGTCAGCGGTGACGAAGCTTTTTACACATTCCTCTACCTGACGCGCGATACTTTCTCACCGTGGGAGAACCTGGCCCTGCTGCTGCAAAACTACGATAAAATTGAGTTTCAGGGGCTGGCGCCTATCGTGCGCGATTTTTACGTGTTCATCCCGGGCTCTTTGTGGCCGGACCGCCCGACGATGGTGCTGAATACGGCAAACTACTTTACCTGGGAAGTGCTGAATAACCATTCGGGCCTGGCTATCTCCCCCACGCTGATTGGATCGCTGGTGGTGATGGGCGGAATGTGGTTTATTCCCCTCGGCGCGATTGTCGTCGGGCTGATTATCAAATGGTTCGACTGGCTGTATCAGCAGGGCCTGCAGGAGACGAATCGCTATAAAGCGGCGATCCTGCACAGTTTCTGCTTTGGGGCGATCTTTAACATGATCGTGCTGGCAAGAGAGGGGCTTGATTCCTTTGTTTCACGGGTAGTCTTTTTTATGGTGATTTTCGGGCTGTGCCTGCTGATTGCCAAATTGCTTTACTGGCTGCTGGATAGCGCGGGGCTGATTCACCAGCGCCCGGGCGCGACGCGGCAACCTCTGGTCTGACGGGAAAATAGATGACGGAACTCAATGCTGCCCCGCTGTACAGCATTCGCGGGCTGCAGCTGATCGGCTGGCGGGATATGCAGCACGCGCTGAACTACCTCTTCGCCGACAATAATATTAAGCAGGGCACGCTGGTGGCGATCAACGCGGAAAAAGTGCTCACTACGGAAGATAATGCCGAGGTGAGGGCGCTGATGGATGACGCCGAGTTTAAGTACGCCGACGGCATCAGCGTGGTGCGCTCCATTCGCAAAAAATATCCGCAGGCGAACGTCTCGCGGGTGGCGGGTGCCGATCTTTGGGAAGCAATAATGGCCCGCGCAGGCAAAGAGGGTACGCCGGTGTTTCTGATTGGCGGCAAAGCCGAGGTGCTGGCAGAAACTACCGCGCGGCTGCGCAAGCAGTGGAACGTTAACATCGTCGGCAGCCAGGACGGTTACTTCACTGCCGAGACGCGGGATGCGCTGTTTGAACGCGTCCGCCAGAGCGGGGCAAAAATTGTGACCGTGGCGATGGGCTCTCCGAAACAGGAGCTGCTGATGCGCGACTGCCGGCGCGTGCATCCCCGGGCGCTGTATATGGGCGTTGGCGGTACCTACGACGTGTTCACCGGGCGCGTGAAGCGCGCGCCGCGCGTCTGGCAGAAGCTCGGCCTGGAGTGGCTGTACCGCCTGCTGTCTCAGCCGAGCCGCATCACGCGACAGCTGCGCCTGCTGCGCTACCTCCGCTGGCATTATACTGGCCGCCTCTAATCTTTTAGCTTTTTCAACTGCGTTGTGCAGCAAATGCGCAACGCGATCGCATATTTGAGAGTTTATTTGCCATTTATCGCGAATTGTTAAACCATTCGCATCCTTAAGAGGCTGTTTGCCATTAAAACAGACTGCTATCGGCAATTTATTCGTTACATAACAATAACCGGCGTTGACCGGAACATTGCAAATACAGAGGATCTATGTCTGAAAAACAACCAACTCTGCAGCGAGGGCTGGAAGCGCGGCACATTGAGCTTATTGCTCTGGGCGGCACCATTGGTGTCGGGCTGTTTATGGGATCGGCGAGTACCTTAAAATGGGCCGGTCCTTCGGTGCTGCTGGCCTATATTATCGCTGGCCTGTTCGTCTTCTTCATCATGCGATCAATGGGCGAGATGCTGTTCCTGGAGCCGGTGACCGGCTCCTTTGCGGTTTATGCACATCGCTACATGAGCCCCTTCTTCGGCTACCTGACGGCGTGGTCCTACTGGTTTATGTGGATGGCGGTGGGGATTTCGGAGATAACCGCTATTGGCGTGTACGTGCAGTTTTGGTTCCCGGAGATGGCGCAGTGGATACCGGCGCTAATCGCCGTCGGGCTGGTGGCGCTGGCGAATCTGGCGGCGGTGCGCCTGTACGGCGAGCTGGAGTTCTGGTTTGCGATGATCAAAGTCACCACCATTATCGTGATGATCGTTATCGGCCTCGGAGTTATCTTCTTCGGTTTCGGCAACGGCGGCCACTCCATTGGTTTTGATAACCTGACGCAGAACGGCGGTTTCTTTGCCGGCGGCTGGAAGGGCTTCCTGACGGCGCTGTGTATTGTTGTCGCCTCCTATCAGGGCGTCGAGCTTATCGGCATCACTGCCGGTGAGGCTAAAAATCCGCAGGTGACACTGCGCAGCGCGGTAGGCAAGGTGCTGTGGCGGATCCTGATTTTTTACGTGGGCGCCATTTTCGTCATCGTCACCATTTTCCCGTGGAATGAAATAGGTACAAACGGCAGCCCGTTTGTGCTGACCTTCGCGAAAATAGGTATTACCGCTGCGGCCGGTATTATTAACTTCGTGGTGCTGACCGCAGCGCTCTCCGGCTGCAACAGCGGCATGTACAGCTGCGGGCGCATGCTGTACGCGCTGGCGAAAAACCGCCAGCTGCCGCAGGCAATGGCGAAAGTCTCACGCCACGGTGTGCCGGTGATGGGCGTGGCGGTCTCTATCGCAATTCTGCTGATTGGCTCCTGCCTGAACTACATTATCCCGAATCCGCAGCGGGTATTTGTTTATGTCTACAGTGCCAGCGTGCTGCCCGGCATGGTGCCGTGGTTCGTGATCCTGATTAGCCAGCTGCGCTTTCGCGAAAAGCACAAGCAGGCGCTGATGAGCCATCCGTTTCGCTCGGTGCTTTTCCCGTACGCGAACTGGCTGACGATGGCGTTTTTGGTTTGTGTGCTGGTCGGAATGGGCATTAACGAAGATACGCGTATGTCGCTGTTTGTCGGCATTATCTTCCTCGCCGTCGTCACCCTGCTTTATAAGCTGTTAGGCTTTAGCCGGGGCACTGAGCAGGCGGATTCGCAGCAATAAGCGGCAAAATGCGTAAAGCATAACCAAACGCGCGTATTCTTTAAAAAAGCACTAGACAGCGGGGCGTGACGTCCGTATTATCCACCCCCGCAACGGCGCTAAGCGCCCGTAGCTCAGCTGGATAGAGCGCTGCCCTCCGGAGGCAGAGGTCTCAGGTTCGAATCCTGTCGGGCGCACCATTTTCTTCCGGTGCTGGAGCTGCGGTGGCCTGTGAAGTGACAGGACCGCGTAAAAGAATACAGTGGTGGCTATAGCTCAGTTGGTAGAGCCCTGGATTGTGATTCCAGTTGTCGTGGGTTCGAGTCCCATTAGCCACCCCATTATTTAGAGTTTTGTGATATGCGAAGGTGGCGGAATTGGTAGACGCGCTAGCTTCAGGTGTTAGTGTCCTTACGGACGTGGGGGTTCAAGTCCCCCCCCTCGCACCACAGCTCTGAACGAATTGAACTAAAAATTCAAAAAGCAGTATTTCGGCGAGTAGCGCAGCTTGGTAGCGCAACTGGTTTGGGACCAGTGGGTCGGAGGTTCGAATCCTCTCTCGCCGACCAAATTTGAACCCCGCTTCGGCGGGGTTTTTTCTATTCTGAAATCAGCTGTCTGCACGCAAATATACTGCCTTGTCGCCATTCGACGACATCTCATTTAATCCTAAATCACTTTTGCCGCTGATTCTGCGGTGTCAGAGTTGCTCCGGCTATGCAATAATAGTGGCGTAGATGCTCATTCCATCTCTTATGTTCGCGAAAGCCTCATAAACTCCGGAATGATGCAGAGCCATTTGCGGTGCTTATCGTCCACTGAAAGATGTCGCTTCGGCCTCATCAAACCCCCTGGACACAACGTTGAGTGAAGCACCTTTTGTTGTCATACAGACCTGTTAACGCCTGCGCTGGTTTCAGCGCGGGCGTTTTTTTATGGGCGGGATTGACCGGTAAAAGAAAAGGGCCTTGCGGCCCTTATGTTCAGGAAGGCGGATTGTTTTGCAAGGTGAGCAGTAAACCGTCCCGGCGCATCGCTGCGGCCTCGGCAGGCTGGCGCAGCTTGTCCAGCGCATCGGCCAGCCACGCGTAGTCAAACGCATCAGGGCGCTGCTTCAGCGCGGCGCGGAAGGCTACTGTCGCTTCGTGCCATTCGCCGTGCTTCATTAGAGACTGGCCCAGCGTGCTCCACAGCAGAGGACGATCCCCCACGCTTTTCAGCTGCTGGCGCAGCACTTTCTCAAGCTGTTCCGGATTGCTGGTTTTCAGCCGCGGAATAGGCAGCAGCAGGCGATCGTCATACTGGCGCTTCAGGCCGTCAATAATGATCTGCTGCGCGGTCTCGTGGTCGTCACATTCAATCAGGTGATCGGCCATTGCCACCTGTAGCGCCACCTGATGGCGCGTTTTGCGGCTCTGATTCTTCCACCACGCGCCGAGCCCGTCGCTGCCGTGCTCTGCCCGCGCCTGATCCATTAAGCCAATCCACGCCTGCTGCTCAAGCGCGGCGCGGTGCTCTTCATCGGCGACGTTAGCTTTCGCCATTGAAGGCAGAATATCGAGCAGCGACGACCAGGCGCCGGTGCGGATATAGGCCTGCTCTGCCAGACGCAGCACTTCCGGATGGCGCGGAGCGATCTCCAGCAGCCGGTCGACGCCGTGGCGCGCGGCATGATCTTCATTGCGGGCCAGCTGCAGGCGCACGCGGGTGATTTCAACCGGGATAAGATCGTTGCCCGCCATTTCGGCGGCGCGCTCCAGGTGCTGGTTCGCCCGTATTTCATCCCCGCGCTGCTGCGCGGCCTCGGCGGCCAGCAGATAGTTAACCACCGGCTGCTCGGCGTGATCGGCATTTTTCGACAGCAGCTTTTCTACCTGCTGATGATCCCCTTCTGCCAGCTTGAGCAGCGCCTGTTCAGTCTGCTTGCGGGCGCGGCGGCGCTTGCGGCCGGTAAACCAGCCCCGGGTGTGCGCCCCGGTGCGGAAAATGCGGCGCAGCAGCCACTCAATAGCAAACAGCACCACGAAAGTCAGGATCAGGATAATGACCAGGCCGGTTACGCTGGTTTCGATATTGTAGTTATCGGTCTGGATCAGGACGTAGCCCTGATGTCCTGCCACCATCGGGCCGACGACGATGCCGGCAATCAGCAGTGCAAAAAGCAAAAGAACTTTTAACATGACTTATTCTCCCTGCGCTGCGGCAGCGGGAGCAGGCTCGGCCGCCGCCTGCGGAGCCGATGCTGGCTGGGCCATAAGATTACGCACCCGGGTTTGCATCAGCTTTTCCAGAATCGGCTGGCTCTGTAATGAATCCGGCACGTCCATATTAATGCTCTGCTGGCCGAGCTTATCCAGCTCGTCGAGGAAAGCTTTGGTAGTCGCATCGTCCGTATCATAGTAGGCGCGTACCCACGTAGAGACGTTGTCCAGCGCCTGCTTGTAAGTCTCTTCCTGGTGGCGCGGCACGGCCTGGGCGGCAACCAGCAGGCGGGATCGGATGTTCTCACGCAGGTAGACATCCTGATTCGGCGCCAGCAGCGGCACGGCGGTTTCATCCCGGCGGCGAACGGTAATAAAGTTGTCCATGAAATTCTGCCAGCTCTTTTGCAGATTGATGCGCCATTCGTTCAGCGAGCTGGAGAGTTCGCTGCCGTCGCTGTCCATCGGCATATCGTCGTCGTTATTGTCTGCCAGGCGCAGATTATCTATCTGGTTGGAGAGCTGATTCACCTTCAGGATAATGCCGTCGTAATCCACCTGCGCAATGCCTGAAAGGGTAGAAATATCGTTGGTGATCGCGCGGCGGGCGCCAATCAGGCTCGGATCGTTCATATCCGCCAGGCTGGCGTCGGCGCTTTTCAGCAGCGCGGCGGCAGTGGTGACATCCTGATCGCTCCACAGCTTGCGGCCGGCCAGCTTGACCAGGAAATCTGCCTGCGCGAGCAGCCAGGTTTTCGCATCGCTGCCGGAAATGGTGGCGACTTTTTGCTGCAGCTCATCCAGCTTTTTCGCCATCGTATCTTCGCGGCTTTTTGCCTCATCCAGCTGCGTGGACTGCTGCTTGATCACCGACTCCAGCTCGCTTTTTTGCGTATCCTGCGCTTTTTGCAGCGCCGCAACCTGGCTGACCAGCTCGTCGCGGGAGGCGGTTTGCGAGATGTTCTGCTTCTTCATTAAACCGTACATGCCGGCACCCGCCGCCAGCGCAATGGCGATAGCTACCACGCTCAGCGTCAGGCTGGTTTTATTGCCGCCATTCTTCTTTTCGGCTGTGTGAGACACTGGCGCGTTGTCCGCGGCCTCCCTGGTCTCTTCAACCACGGCGGAGTTCTCTTTTTGTTCCGTCATTATGGCTTCCAGTTGTGAGAGTTATTGTAAAGCACGCAGCAGCGCGTCATTGTCAGCGCCATCGGCTACCCTGATATTCCGCCAGCCCAGCTCCCGGGCCAGTATTGCAAGACGCTCGCTTACCACCAGCAGCTCACAGGTTAACAACCAGCTTTCGCGATACCATTCGGGCGTCAGCGACCAAAGCCGGTGCAACATTTCACCGCTGGTAACAACCAGCATCGTCACGCCGCGGCGCTGCCAGCGCATCGCCTCTTCAGCGCCGTCGTAATGACGGTCGCAGCGTTGATAACATTCACAAAACGCCACCGAGGCGCCGCGCTGTCGGAGTGTTTCTCCCAGCAGCTCCCGCCCGCCGTTACCGCGCAGGATGAGCGCTTTCTTACCGGCAACATTTTGTAATTCAGGTAATTGTAGCAACACTTCGCTAATCTCCCTGTCGAGAGGGTAGCGAACCGCCATTCCGCTGGCGGTATGCAGTGCCAGCGCCGTGGCTCTGCCAATGGAGAAATAACCGGGCGACGCAGGCCAGCCCAGCTTCTGCTGTATTAGCTGGCCCTGCGCGAAGTCTACCGCGTGGCGAGAGAGGGCGAACAGCATATCGCCGCTGCCAAGAGATGCCAGTCCGGCGCCAAGCTGCGCCAGATCGCGTCCGGGTGCGAATTCAATTAACGGAAAGCTCCAGGCCTCTCGCCCCAGCGCGCGCAGGCGGCTGACTAATTCCTCCCCCTGCGGAGAAGGGCGAGTGACCAGGATGCTCATGCCGGACCCTCTCCCTGATAAACGTCCGCCAGAATTTCGCGCGCGCCGCTGTTCAGTAGCTCTTCTGCCAGCGAGACGCCCAGCGCGGCGGCATCTTCAGCCGGGCCGCGGCGTTCGCCGCGCACCATCGTTTTACCGTCGGGCGAGCCGACCAGCGCGCGCAGCCAGATATCGCCGTCAACCAGCTCGGCATAGCTGCCGATAGGCACCTGGCAGCCGCCTTCCAGCCGGGTATTCATCGCCCGCTCCGCGGTGACGCGAATGGCGGTTTGTGGATGATTGAGCGGCGCCAGCAGCGCCAGAGTGCGCTCATCGTCAAGACGGCACTCGATGCCCACCGCACCCTGACCCACCGCGGGCAGAGACTGCTCTGCGGAGAGCGGCTGGCGGATGCGCGATTCGAGGCCCAGACGCTGTAGGCCCGCCACCGCGAGGATAATGGCGTCGTACTCACCGGCGTCCAGCTTGCTCAACCGGGTGCCGACGTTGCCGCGCAGGGAGCGGATAATCAGATCGGGCCTGCTGGCCGCGAGCTGGCACTGGCGGCGCAGGCTGGAGGTGCCCACCACGCTGCCGTGCGGCAGCGCAGCGATATTTTCATAGCGGTTTGAGACAAAGGCATCGCGAGGATCGCCCCGCTCGCAGATAACGGAAAGGCCGAGCCCGTCGGGAAATTCAACCGGAACATCCTTCATGGAATGCACGGCAATGTCGGCGCGATCTTCAAGCAGCGCCAGCTCAAGCTCTTTAACGAACAGGCCTTTACCGCCGACTTTTGCCAGCGGCGTATCAAGAATAACGTCGCCACGCGTAACCATCGGCACCAGCTCGACGCGTAGCTGGGGATGGTGCGCTTCCAGGCGCTCTTTAACGTAATGTGCCTGCCAGAGTGCAAGGGGACTTTGGCGCGTGGCAATCCTTAAAACTTTGTCTAACATGCTTGTTACCGTATTTGTCATCTACCCTTCATCCTAACATTGTTGCTATAAGGATGTTAGTTTTCGCATTTTTCCGAAATCGGCATTTACCGTAGCGAAAAATGTGCTACAAAATGTAGGCCCTTTAATCAGTGCTAGACTGGTATGTAGTGCATCTTTCTTTACGGTCAAATTGTAAGGTGTTAAATTGATCACGTTTTAAACCGTTTGTTGCTCCTCGTCAGCGAAGCTATCGGTAACATCCGGAAGCGGTTCTCGTTAAAATCCAAAAAATCTTGCCTCCGAAAGCGTATAACTCATCTCTCCGGAATCGCAGGGTTCGAACATCAGGCGATATGTCTTGTACCTCTATATTGAGACACTAAAACAGAGACTGGATGCCATTAATCAACTGCGCGTGGATCGTGCGCTAGCAGCCATGGGGCCCGCTTTTCAGCAGGTCTACAGTCTTCTGCCGACATTATTACATTATCATCACCCGCTGATGCCGGGTTACCTTGAAGGTAACGTTCCCAAAGGCATCTGCCTCTACACGCCTGATGAAACCCAACGCCACTACTTAGACGAGCTGGAGCTGCATCGCGGTATGCCGCCGCAGGAATCGGCGGTGGGTGAACTGCCAATCACCGGCATCTATTCAATGGGCAGCACCTCGTCCGTGGGGCAGAGCTGCTCTTCCGATCTGGACATCTGGGTCTGCCACCAGGCGTGGCTCGATAATGAAGAGCGCCAGCTGCTGCAGCGTAAGTGTAGCCTGCTTGAGAGCTGGGCCGCGTCGCTGGGCGTGGAAGTCAGCTTTTTCCTGATCGATGAAAACCGTTTTCGCCTGAACGCCAGCGGCAGCCTGGGCGGCGAGGACTGCGGCTCGACGCAACATATTTTACTGCTGGATGAGTTTTACCGCACCGCCGTCAGGCTGGCGGGCAAGCGCATTCTGTGGAACATGGTGCCCTCTGACGAAGAAGAGCACTACGACGATTACGTGATGACGCTGTACGCCCAGGGCGTGCTGACGCCGAACGAGTGGCTGGATCTCGGCGGATTGAGTTCGCTCTCTGCCGAAGAGTATTTTGGCGCCAGCCTGTGGCAGCTGTACAAGAGCATCGACTCGCCCTACAAGGCGGTGCTGAAAACCCTGCTGCTGGAAGCCTATTCCTGGGAATATCCCAATACCCGCCTGCTGGCGAAAGATATTAAGCAGCGCCTGCACGATGGCGAAATCGTTTCGTTCGGTCTCGATCCGTACTGCATGATGCTGGAGCGCGTCACCGAATATCTGCAGGCCATTGACGACCAGACCCGGCTGGATCTGGTGCGCCGATGTTTCTATCTCAAAGTGTGCGAGAAGCTCAGCCGCGAGCGCGCCTGCGTCGGCTGGCGTCGCGAGGTATTGAGCCAGCTGGTGAAAGCCTGGGGCTGGAGTGAAGAACGCCTGACGATGCTCGATAATCGGGCTAACTGGAAAATCGATCAGGTGCGCGAAGCGCACAACGAGCTGCTCGATGCGATGATGCAGACTTACCGCAATCTCATTCGTTTCGCCCGCCGCAACAACCTCAGCGTTTCCGCCAGTCCGCAGGACATCGGCGTGCTGACCCGCAAGCTGTATGCCGCCTTTGAAGCACTTCCCGGCAAGGTGACGCTGGTTAACCCGCAGATATCGCCGGATCTCTCCGAGCCGAATCTGACCTTTATCTACGTGCCGCCCGGCCGCGCTAACCGCTCCGGCTGGTATCTGTACAATCGCGCGCCGAACATGGAGTCGATCGTCAGCCACCAGCCGCTGGAATATAACCGCTACCTGAACAAGCTGGTGGCCTGGGCGTGGTTTAACGGCCTGCTGACGTCCCGCACCCGGCTGTTTATCAAGGGCAACGGGATTGTCGATCTGGCCAAGCTGCAGGAGATGGTGGCTGACGTATCGCATCACTTCCCGCTGCGGCTTCCGGCCCCAACGCCGAAAGCGCTGTACAGCCCGTGCGAAATCCGCCACCTGGCGATCATTGTTAACCTTGAATACGATCCCACCGCGGCGTTCCGCAACCAGGTGGTGCATTTCGATTTTCGCAAGCTGGACGTTTTCAGCTTCGGCGAAGAGCAAAGCTGCCTTATCGGCAGCGTCGATCTGCTGTACCGCAACTCGTGGAATGAAGTGCGTACTCTGCACTTTAACGGCGAGCAGGCAATGATTGAGGCGTTGAAAACCATTCTGGGCAAAATGCATCAGGACGCCGCGCCGCCGGACAGCGTCGAGGTGTTCTGCTACAGCCAGCACCTGCGCGGCCTGATCCGCACCCGGGTTCAGCAGCTGGTTTCCGAGTGCATCGAGCTGCGTCTTTCAACTACCCGCCACGAAACCGGACGCTTCAAGGCGCTGCGCGTCGCCGGGCAGACCTGGGGCCTGTTCTTTGAACGCCTGAACGTGTCCGTGCAGAAGCTGGAAAACGCCATTGAGTTTTACGGCGCTATTTCCCACAACAAGCTGCACGGCCTGTCGGTACAGGTGGGGAGCAATCATGTGAAGCTGCCGGCGGTGGTGGATGGTTTTGCCAGCGAAGGGATTATTCAGTTCTTCTTCGAAGATACCAGCAATGATAACGGCTTTAACATCTATATCCTCGATGAGAGCAACCGCGCCGAGGTTTATCATCACTGCGAGGGCAGTAAAGAGGAGCTGGTGCGCGACGTAAGCCGCTTCTACTCCTCGTCGCATGACCGCTTTACCTACGGCTCAAGCTTTATAAACTTCAACCTGCCGCAGTTCTATCAGATAGTGCAGGTGGATAACCGCGAGCAGGTGATCCCGTTCCGTACGCAGAATATTGCTGCCGCGGCGCCGGCTAACCAGGATTCTCCGACACCGCTGCTCAAGCAATACTTCTCGTGATCAGCGAAACGCGATAGCCTCGCCGGCCTGCTGCGAGGCGGCCTCTCCCAGCAAGTCCCAGAAAGCCTGGCCGCTGCGATCGCACACCCACTCGCCCTCGACGAGATCAAAATGGTAGCCGCCCTGGCGGGTGGCGAGCCACACCTGATGCAGCGGCTCCTGACGGTTAATAATGATCTTGCTGCCGTTGTCAAAACTCAGGGTCAGCACGCTGCCGTTAATCTCGCAGTCGATATCGCCTTCCCCGTCCCAGCTGTCGATACGCTCTTCAATGGTGAGCCACAGGGCGTCGGCGAGGCGATGAAATTCACTGTCGTTCATTTTTGTTTCCCATTATTGCGTGATGGCGACAGTATATCGCTAAACGCTTGCTTTTACGTCTTCTCCTGCGATGATAGAAGGCAGAAAGCATCCACTACAGGCACTTTAGAATGAAGAACATTTTTCGACCGCTGGTACTGTTAACCGCTCTACTGACGCTGGCAGGCTGCGGCCTGAAAGGCCCTCTCTATTTCCCGCCTGCGGACAAAAATGCGCCGCCGCCAACCAAGCCGGTTAAAAATGATATTGAAAGCGATTCCCCAATCCGCAACGACCGAGGCGATGGCGATGGTCCTTCACAGGTTAACTATTAACGGACCCATTCTGAATCCGCACGACTGGAGCAAAAAATGCAGTTCTCTAAAATGCACGGCCTTGGCAACGATTTCATGGTCGTCGATGCGGTAACGCAGAATGTGTTCTTTTCTCCGGAGCTAATTCGCCGCCTGGCCGACAGGCATCACGGCGTGGGATTCGATCAGCTGCTGGTGGTCGAGCCGCCCTACGATCCGGATCTCGATTTCCACTACCGTATCTTCAATGCCGACGGCAGTGAAGTGAACCAGTGCGGCAACGGCGCGCGCTGCTTCGCGCGCTTTGTGCGCCTGAAGGGCCTGACCAATAAGCGCGACATCCGCGTCAGCACCGCTAACGGCCGGATGTCTCTCAGCGTGACCGATAACGATCTGGTTCGCGTCAACATGGGTGAGCCCAATTTTGAGCCGTCCCAGGTGCCTTTTCGCGCCAACAAAGCGGAAAAGACCTATATCATGCGTGCCTCGGAGCAGACAGTCTTGTGCGGCGTTGTCTCGATGGGCAACCCTCACTGCGTGGTGCAGGTTGATGATGTTGAAACCGCCGCGGTTGAAACATTAGGCCCCGTTCTGGAAAGCCACGAGCGTTTCCCCGAGCGCGCCAATATTGGCTTTATGCAGGTGGTCAAACAGGATCACATTCGCCTGCGCGTTTACGAGCGCGGCGCGGGTGAAACCCAGGCCTGCGGCAGCGGCGCTTGCGCGGCGGTTGCCGTTGGCATTCAGCAGGGCCTGCTGACCGAAGAGGTGCGCGTGGAGTTACCGGGCGGTCGCCTTGATATCGCCTGGAAAGGTCCGGGCCAGCCGCTGTTTATGACCGGCCCGGCGGCACACGTCTACGACGGATTTATTCACTTATGAAACAGACAGGGGAAGAGCTGCAGAGCGAGGCCGCCGTGCTTGACGATCGCACGGTGGTGGAGTACCTGCAGCAACATCCTGAATTCTTCATCCGCAATGCCGCCATTGTCGAACAGATGCGCATTCCCCATCCGGTACGCGGCAGCGTATCGCTGGTCGAGTGGCACATGGCCAGGGCGCGAAAGCAGATTAACGTACTGGAAGAGAACATCTCCCTGCTGGTGGAGCAGGCCAGCGCTAACGAGAGCCTGTTCTACCGCCTGCTGCAGCTGCAAACTCGGCTGGCGGCAGCGGACAGCCTGGACGACATGCTCAAGCGCTTCCATCGCTGGGCGCGTGATTTAGGCCTGGCGGGGGCGACGGTACGCCTGTTTGCCGACCGCTGGCGCATCGGCGCACCGTCGAAGTTCACCCAGCTGGCTCTGTCGCGACAGGCTTTTGAACCGATACGTATTCAGCGCCTCGGCCAGCAGCGCCACTACCTCGGCTCGCTGAACGGCCCCGAACTGCTGGTGGTGATGCCAGAGGCGAAAGCTATCGGCTCGGTGGCGATGTCGATGCTCGGCAGCGACGAAGATCTGGGGGTTGTGCTGTTCAGCAGCCGCGACGTGCAACACTATCAGGCGGGACAGGGCACACACCTGCTCGATGAGATTGCTCTGCTGCTGCCCGGCCTGCTGGAACGCTGGGTCGAGCGCATATGAGTGACGCGGTTCTCTCCGGGGCGGTCGAACGCTTTCTGCGCTACCTGAGCGTTGAGCGCCAGCTCAGCCCGATTACGCTGCTTAATTACCGCCGCCAGCTCGATACCATTATCGCCCTTGCCGAAGAAGCAGGCATTACGCGCTGGCAGCAGTGCGACGCCGCAACGGTGCGCGGTTTTGCCGTGCGCAGCCGCCGCAAGGGGCTCGGCCCCGCCAGCCTGGCGCTGCGCCTCTCCGCGCTACGCAGCTTTTTCGACTGGCTGGTCAGCAAGGGCGAGCTGCAGGTCAACCCGGCGAAAGCCGTATCTGCCCCGAAAACGCCGCGCCACCTGCCCAAAAATATCGACGTTGACGACGTGAATCGGCTGCTGGATATCGATCTTAACGATCCGCTGGCGGTGCGCGATCGGGCGATGCTGGAGATAATGTACGGCGCGGGCCTGCGCCTGTCCGAGCTGGTTAATCTGGATATCAAGCATCTGGATCTCGATACCGGCGAAGTGTGGGTGATGGGAAAAGGTAGCAAAGAGCGCCGCCTGCCCATTGGCCGCAGCGCGGTGCAGTGGCTTGAGCACTGGCTGGATCTGCGCGGTTTATTCGGCGCCGACGAAGACGCGCTGTTTTTGTCAAAGCTCGGCAAACGGATCTCGGCGCGTAACGTGCAGAAGCGCTTCGCCGAGTGGGGAATCAGACAGGGCCTGAACAGCCACGTGCACCCGCACAAGCTGCGCCACTCCTTCGCCACGCACATGCTCGAATCGAGCGGCGACCTGCGCGGCGTGCAGGAGCTGCTGGGCCACGCTAATCTTTCCACCACGCAAATCTATACACATCTCGACTTTCAACATCTCGCCTCGGTATACGACGCAGCGCATCCGCGGGCCAAACGGGGGAAATAATGCGTTTTTATCGTCCACTGGGCCAGATCTCTGCCCTGACTTTCGATCTTGATGACACTCTTTACGATAATCGCCCGGTGATCCTGCGCACGGAGCAGGAGTCGCTGGCGTTTGTGCGTGGCTACCATCCGGCCCTGAGCCAGATTGAAAACAGCGACTTTAAGCAGCTGCGCCAGGCGCTGCGCGAGGCGGAGCCGGACATTTATCATGATGTCACCGAGTGGCGCCGCCGCGCGGTCGAGCAGGCGATGCTCAACGCCGGTCTTTCCGCGCAGGATGCCCGCGCGGGCGCCGATGCGGCAATGGCGAACTTTGCCCGCTGGCGCAGCGCCATTGACGTCCCGCAGGAGACACACGATACGCTGAAAGCGCTGGCGGCGAAGTGGCCGCTGGTGGCAATTACCAACGGCAACGCCGATCCGTCGCTGTTTGGCCTCGACGGCTATTTCAGCTTCGTGCTGCGCGCCGGCCCCGACGGCCGCGCCAAGCCGTTTAGCGACATGTATCATCTGGCCGCAGAACGCCTTAACCTGCCGCTCGGTGAGATCCTGCACGTCGGCGACGATCTGACCACCGACGTCGCCGGGGCGATCCGCTGCGGGGTGCAGGCGTGCTGGATAAACCCCTACGACGCCGACTTAATGCAGGCCTGCGACAGCCGCCTGCTGCCGCATATCGAAATTTCGCGGTTGGCATCCCTCACTGCGCTGATATAATCGTCAGTAAATCTGTATAAATTACCAGTATCACTCTGTAGGCCCGGCCGGCGATGCGCCGCCGGGCAATACATCTGTCACAACTTACCCGGCGGTGCCAATGGACGTTTCATACCTGCTCGACAGCCTTAATGACAAACAGCGCGAAGCCGTGGCGGCAGATCGCACCAACATGCTGGTGCTGGCGGGAGCAGGGAGTGGCAAGACGCGGGTGCTGGTACACCGCATTGCGTGGCTGCTGAGCGTGGAGAACTGCTCGCCATACTCAATTATGGCGGTGACCTTTACCAACAAGGCGGCGGCGGAAATGCGCCACCGCATTGGCCAGCTGATGGGTACCTCCCAGGGCGGCATGTGGGTGGGCACCTTCCACGGCCTGGCGCACCGGCTGCTGCGCGCCCACCATCTGGACGCCGGGCTGCCGCAGGACTTCCAGATCCTCGACAGCGAAGACCAGCTTCGGCTGCTCAAGCGGCTGATAAAAGCCATGAATCTCGACGAGAAGCAGTGGCCGCCGCGTCAGGCGATGTGGTACATCAACGGCCAGAAAGACGAAGGCATCCGCCCGCACCATATTCAGAGCTACGGCAACCCGGTGGAGCAGACCTGGCAGAAGGTTTATCAGGCCTATCAGGAAGCCTGCGATCGCGCCGGGCTGGTGGATTTTGCCGAGCTGCTACTGCGCGCGCACGAGCTGTGGCTCAACAAGCCGCACATTCTTCAGCACTACCGCGAGCGCTTCACCAATATTCTGGTGGACGAGTTCCAGGATACCAACAACATCCAGTACGCCTGGATCCGCCTGCTGGCGGGCGATACCGGTAAAGTGATGATCGTCGGTGATGACGACCAGTCAATCTACGGCTGGCGCGGGGCGCAGGTTGAGAACATCCAGCGCTTCCTGAAGGATTTTCCCGGTGCGCACACCATTCGCCTGGAGCAGAACTACCGCTCCACCAGCAATATCCTCAGCGCGGCCAACGCCCTGATTGAAAACAATAACGGCCGCCTCGGCAAAAAGTTGTGGACCGAGGGCGCGGAAGGCGAACCTATCTCCCTCTACTGCGCGTTCAACGAGCTGGACGAAGCGCGGTTCGTGGTTAACCGCATCAAAACCTGGCAAGACAACGGCGGCGCGCTGGAGCAGTGCGCAATTCTCTACCGCAGCAACGCCCAGTCCCGCGTGCTGGAAGAGGCGCTGCTGCAGGTGAGCATGCCGTACCGAATTTACGGCGGTATGCGCTTCTTCGAGCGCCAGGAAATCAAGGACGCGCTCTCCTATCTGCGCCTGATCGCCAACCGTAATGACGATGCCGCTTTTGAGCGTGTGGTAAACACGCCGACGCGCGGCATCGGCGACCGCACGCTGGACGTGGTGCGGCAAACCTCCCGCGACAGGCAGCTGACGTTGTGGCAGGCGTGCCGCGCGCTGCTCAAAGACAAAGTGCTGGCCGGTCGCGCCGCGGGCGCGCTGCAGCGCTTTATGGAGCTGATCGAGGCTCTGGCGCAGGAAACGGCGGAGATGCCGCTGCACGTTCAGACCGACCGGGTTATCAAAGACTCCGGCCTGTGGATGATGTACGAGCAGGAGAAGGGCGAAAAGGGCCAGACGCGCATCGAAAACTTAGAGGAGCTGGTGACCGCCACGCGGCAGTTCAGCTATAACGACGAAGACGAAGATCTGGTGCCGCTGCAGGCGTTTCTGTCCCACGCCGCGCTGGAAGCAGGCGAGGGCCAGGCCGACACCTGGCAGGACGCGGTGCAGCTGATGACGCTGCACTCGGCAAAAGGGCTGGAGTTTCCGCAGGTGTTTATCGTCGGCGTGGAAGAGGGGATGTTCCCGAGCCAGATGTCGCTGGACGAAGGCGGACGCCTCGAAGAGGAGCGCCGGCTGGCGTACGTTGGCGTAACCCGCGCGATGCAAAAGCTGACGCTGACCTACGCCGAAACTCGTCGCCTTTACGGCAAAGAGGTCTATCACCGCCCTTCACGCTTTATCGGCGAGCTGCCGGAAGCCTGCGTGGAAGAGGTGCGTCTGCGCGCGACTGTCAGCCGCCCGGTGAACCATCAGCGCATGGGTACGCCGGTTGCGGAAAACGATACCGGCTACAAGCTTGGCCAGCGCGTGCGTCACCCTAAATTCGGCGAAGGCACGATTGTGAACCTGGAGGGCAGCGGCGAGCACAGCCGTCTGCAGGTGGCTTTCCAGGGACAAGGTATTAAATGGCTGGTGGCCGCCTACGCGCGGCTCGAAAATTCCTAACATTAAGATAAACATCATATTTTTGTAATATTCTGCTAGTCTTATTGGCCGGAGAAGAGGAAATATTCTCTGGCGTTTCGCTGCGTGTTGACGCTGGATTTAGGCTGGCGTAACATGCGCGCACGATTACGCTAAGAGGACTGATACCTTGGACACACCCAGTAGATGCTGGCTCAACTTCCTGCAATCCAGGAACAACTCCTAAGGCTATCACCTCCTGCTGATGGCCTTAGAGGTTGTCAGCGACCCGCTTTATCCCCGTCGCACTGAGTCAGGCTGAATGGTCTGAAACGCCCAATGTTTCTGTGTGCCCACCGTACTGTCCAATAAATTACTGCATTGGGAGTCCCGGTCATGCTGAGCGCATTTCAACTGGAAAACAAACGTTTAACGCGCCTTGAGTCTGACGACATCAAGCATCTTGCCAGCTCCGTCTGGGTAGATCTGGTGGAGCCGGATGACGAAGAGCGTAACCGCGTACAGACAGAGCTGGGCCAGAATCTGGCAACCCGGCCCGAACTGGAAGACATCGAGGCCTCGGCCCGATTCTTCGAAGACGAAGACGGCCTGCACATCCACTCCTTCTTTTTCTTTGAGGATGCCGAAGATCACGCCGGCAACTCTACCGTGGCGTTTACCATTCGCGAAGGGCGGCTGTTCACTTTACGCGAGCGCGAACTGCCCGCGTTCCGTCTGTACCGCATGCGCACCCGCAGCCAGGAGATGGTTGACGGCAACGCCTACGAGCTGCTGCTGGATCTGTTTGAGACCAAAATCGAGCAGCTGGCGGACGAAATTGAGAATATCTACAGCGCACTGGAAAAGCTGAGCCGCGTCATTATGGAAGGGCACCAGGGCGACGAGTACGACGAAGCGCTGTCGAAGCTGGCGGAGCTGGAAGATATCGGCTGGAAGGTGCGCCTGTGCCTGATGGATACCCAGCGCGCGCTGAACTTCCTGGTACGCAAGGCGCGCCTGCCGGCGAATCAGCTTGAGCAGGCTCGCGAGATCCTGCGCGATATCGAATCCCTGCTGCCGCACAACGAATCCCTGTTCCAGAAAGTTAACTTTCTGATGCAGGCGGCGATGGGCTTTATCAACATCGAGCAGAACCGAATCATCAAGATCTTCTCAGTAGTTTCCGTGGTCTTCCTGCCGCCGACGCTGGTGGCCTCCAGCTACGGAATGAACTTTGAGTTTATGCCGGAACTGCACTGGAGCTTCGGCTACCCCGGCGCGATTGTCTTTATGATCCTCGCCGGACTGGCGCCGTATTTGTACTTCAAACGTAAAAACTGGTTATAAACGAGAGGGAGCTTCGGCTCCCTTTTTTATTGTCCGATATTATCTGGCTGAATGTTTTTTATACTCTACACTTTATCAGCAGTTTCCAGCACTGCAGATATCCGCTTTTCCAACTACGGCGCCAAGAATAATCACTATTAACAGGGATAATATCTATGAAGTCTCCTCAATGGGTGGAAACGATTTTTGGTAAAGGACCCCTTGATAAACGCGGTTATATAATTTCCTGGTTCACATACTGGATACTGTTGAGTGTTATTATGGCTCTCGGCCTGGCTTTTTTACCGGAAGGACGGCTCTGGTTTATACCCATTATCGTTGCCTTTGGCTTCTGCCAGCTTATTTATCGCTATATGCCCACGCTGGGCTGGCGTAAATTATGGTGCGTGCTGGGCTTTTTCCCCATTACCAATATTATCTTCTTTATCGTACTGCTGTTTATTAAGCAGAAATAAACAGAGTAGTGTCCGTTTCACGCCGCCTGGAATCTTTAAAATAACTCCTGCGCAAAGTCCGCATAGCTGTCCCGCTCAATCGCGCTGAAACTCTTAATCAGTAGCGGCCCGGCGATAGCCTCTTCCCGCGCAATTTCCCCCAGTGCCGCTCGCAAGGCATTCAGCCCACGCGCGGAGGTTTTCTGCGAGGTGATAAGTGGCAATCCCGGCGTAGAGGCCGTTTCGCCAATAACGGATAATCCGGCCAGGACCTGCGGCTGGTAGCGGGCCAGCAGGGCGAAGGTGACGCAGTCAATGGCGGCAATGTCGGCTTCTTTCTGCTGGAGTGCCGCCAGCGACTGCCGGTGGCTGCCGCTCCAGACAATATGGCTAAAAAAGGCCGCATCGCCGCCTGTTGCGACGAGCAGGGCCCGGTAGCCCGACTGAGAATCCTGTGCGTTGCACGCTGCGGTCAGACCGCGAAAATCCGCCAGCGTCCGGCTGCTGTTTTCCGCCCGGGTGACCAGCAGGCTGCGGTAGTTTGGCCCCTCGCAGCCCGGCGCGGCGTAGTGGAAGCATCCCACCACCTGCACGTCGTGCAGCTTTGTCGCCAGCGGGTAGCCGCAGGCCTGACTCAGCAGCACGCTGTCGTGCTGCCAGTGGGCGAGCAGGTCGGCGGGTCGGCTGAAGTGCGCGTGCGGGAAATAGCGCAGCAGCGCCGCCGCCAGCGCGTCGGTGGCGTGCGGTACGAGGTCGTACATCGGCAGTGCGATTTCATTGGGGATCATGATGTTCCTGCTTTACGCCGGGATGTGCGGTGACGTCTACCGGGCGAAACCGGTATTTGCGCCACCACTCGCGGTAGCCTTTTACCACGAAGCCGTGGTTGCGCTGCTGGTACAGATCGCGATCCTGCAAATAGATTTTTCGCAGTCCGTACCAGGGAATACCGGGCAAGTCGTGATGTACTGAATGATAGTTCAGATTGAGGAACAGCAGCCGCCAGGGCAGGGACGTTTCGGTAATTGCCGAGCGATCCAGTGGATCGTCCGCCGCGCGATGCTCCAGAAAGGATCGTACTTTGGTCAGGGCGAGCGCCGGGTAGCTCACTGCCGCAAGATACCACGCGATGGAAAACTGGTTGTGCCGCAGCCAGAGGAACAGCAGCACCAGCAATACGGCATGGATAAACCACATGGCGAGAGTGTTTGCTTCACCGCGGCGTACGGCGTTAACGATCCCCGCCAGCACGGCGGCGATATCCAGCAGCGGCGCCAGCAGCAATCGGCCCGGGAAGGTATTGCGCAGGCGGATCAGGCGCTTTTGCCATCGGGGAAACTGCTGCCAGCGCTGGTCGGAAAAGTAGTAAGTCTCGGGATCGTCGTCCGGCAGGGTCAGGGCGTGGCTGCGGTGGTGCGCCAGATGCGAGTCGCGGTACAGGCCATAGGGATACCACACGGCCAGCGGCAGCATCCCGAAGAGCTGGTTGACGCGCGGCCAGCGGGTTGGATGGCCGTGAATCAGCTCGTGCTGCAGCGACATATACCAGGCGGTAAACAGGATCAGCAGCAGCGTTGCGGGCAGCAGGCCGAGTAGCGGCCAGAAATGGAGCGTCGTGAACCAGCCGCCGTAAATGACGGCCATCAGCAGCCAGGTGGGCAACTCGCTGCGCCACAGCCAGCCGCGGGCGAGGCGCTGCACATTTTCACGCTGCTGTTCTGATAACCAGGCGCTGCGCCTGGCGGGGGTTGGCGGGGACATTTGGCCTCTCTGTCGTCTCTTTTTATCCACAGACGATGAGAGAGGCCCGTTGAAATCACAACGAATTTAACTGCATGTGCTTTGCCGAAATCCGCGAATGCGGTGCTTTAAAGCCTCGGCGTGCGGCGCAGGGTATACACCGCATCCATCACAAAAACCGCCAGCGCAACCCAGATAAAGGCGAAGGTCACCATTTTATCCGCGCCCGGGGTTTCGCCGTAAAACAGCACCGCCAGCAGAAACATCAGCGTCGGGCCGATGTACTGGAAAAAGCCGAGCGTTGACAGGCGCAGCTTGGTGGCCGCGCCGGTAAAGCACAGCAGCGGCACCGTAGTGACCACGCCTGCGGCAATCAGCAGCAGATTGAGCGACCACGGATTGTATCCCATATGGCTGGTGGCGCTGTCGGCGATGCCGAACAGATAAATCGCCGCCACCGGCAGCAGCCAGAGGGTTTCAATCAGCATGCCGGTCTGGGCGTCAACGGCGATTTTCTTACGGATCAGCCCGTAAAAAGCAAAACTGAAGGCCAGCCCGAGGCCGATGATCGGCAGCGAGCCGAAGGTCCAGAGCTGCACCAGCACCCCGCAGGCCGCAAGCGCCACCGCCAGCCACTGCATGCGGCGAAAGCGCTCCCCGAGAAAAATCATGCCCAGCACGATATTCACCAGCGGATTGATAAAGTAGCCGAGACTCGCTTCCAGCATGTGGTGATTATTGACTGCCCAGATAAACAGCAGCCAGTTGCCGCCGATCAGCACCGCCGAAAGCGCCAGCAGCAGGATTTTTTTCGGGGTTTGCCACAGACGCTTCAGCCCGCTCCACTGGCGGCTGGCTGAAATCAGCACAATCATAAAAAAGAATGACCAGATAATACGGTGAGTAATAATTTCGTCAGCCGGCACGTAGTCGATAAATTTGAAATAGGCGGGAGCAATCCCCCAAATAAAATAAGCGGCAAGGGCGAGTAACACGCCCTGCCGCGTCTGTTTTGCTTCCATCGCTAAAATCCATCGTATAAAAAGTGGGCCAATGTTAACCGATTTAACGGGCTCATCCCACCATGTAAGTGGCGGTTGCGCTGGCAATATAGACCTGCTCTTCGTTATGCAGCTCGACCCGCGCGACGGCGACCTTGTTTCCCGCCCGCAGCAGGCTGCTGGTGCAGGTAAAGCGGTTGCCGCGTCCCGGACGCAGGTAATCCACCCGCAGGTCGATGGTGCCCATCCGCGAGAGCCGCTGGCGCATCTCATCTTCATTAATGGTGTCGTGGCGGGTTAGCGTACTGCCGACGCACACCAGCCCGGCGGCCACGTCCAGCGCCGAGGCGATCACCCCACCGTGTAGAATGCTCTGGGCCCAGTTGCCGACCATCATTGGCTGGTTATTAAAGCTGAGCTGCGCGAAGTCTTTTTCGTAGCGCTCCAGCTCCAGCCCCAGCGCGCGGTTAAAAGGCATGTGGTAAACAAAAATCTCGCCCACCAGCTTCAGCGTGGCTTCGGCGGTCAGTTCTTTAGACATTGCGGACATCCATTGGTTAATAAAATGTTGATTTTATGCTTCCGAAGTGTTCATTTCTACTTTTCAGAAAGGATAACCGGGTAATACTTCGTCGATTATGTAAAATGCATGTCGAGAAAATTCACCATTTGAAACTTTTTTGTCCAGGAGAACACCATTGATGCGAACCGGTTCGGGTTGGTTACTGGCGGCTGCCGCGCTGCCTTTTTTTGCCTGCGCGCAGGAAGCAACGATTAAGGATGTGCACGATACACCGGCCGTTCGCGGCAGCATTATCGCGAATATGCTGCAGGAGCACGACAATCCCTTTACGCTTTATCCGTATGAAAGCAACTATCTGCTTTATACCTACACCAGTAACATGAACACCAAGGCCATTGAGAGCTATAACTGGTCTGATAACGCGAATAAAGACGAAGTTAAGTTTCAGCTGAGCCTCGCTTTCCCGCTGTGGCGCGGCATTCTCGGCGACAACTCGCTGCTGGGCGCTTCCTATACCCAGAAATCCTGGTGGCAGCTGTCGAACACCGGTGAATCAGCGCCGTTTCGCGAAACCAACTACGAACCGCAGCTGTTTCTCGGCTTTGCTACCGACTACCGGCTCGGCGACTGGACGCTGCGCGACGCCGAGTTTGGCTACAACCACCAGTCTAACGGCCGCTCCGATCCGACCTCCCGCAGCTGGAACCGCCTCTATACGCGCCTGATGGCGCAGAATGGCAACTGGCTGGTAGAAGTCAAACCGTGGTACGTCATTGGTGGCACCAGCGATAACCCGAACATCACCAAGTACATGGGCTACTACCAGTTAAAAATTGGCTATCAGCTGGGTGAAGCGGTGCTGAGCGCGAAAGGGCAGTACAACTGGAATACCGGCTACGGCGGCGCGGAGATGGGCGTGAGCTATCCGATAACCCGCCACGTCCGTTTCTACACCCAGGTGTACAGCGGCTACGGCGAATCGCTGATTGACTACAATTACAGACAGACCCGCGTTGGTGTCGGCGTGATGCTTAACGACCTGTTCTGACAGCTGTTCTGGAATTACGCTCGACCGCTGACAAATGAATTTGTCTAAAACATTGCACTCTTGCTCTCAGGCGCTGAAAATAGCGCCTGTTTTTATTTACAGCAGGGGTGATTGTGGCGCAGGCGGAAGTAATGAATCAGATATCGCTGGCAAAACAGGTTTTGCAGGAGACCTTCGGCTACCAGCAGTTCCGCCCCGGACAGCAAACCATTATCGAGACCGTGCTGGAAGGCCGGGACTGCCTGGTGGTAATGCCCACCGGCGGCGGTAAATCGCTCTGCTATCAAATTCCCGCGCTGGTGCTGGACGGCCTGACAATCGTCGTGTCGCCGCTTATCTCGCTGATGAAAGACCAGGTCGACCAGCTGCTTGCCAACGGCGTGTCGGCGGCCTGCCTCAACTCCAGCCAGAGTCGGGAGCAGCAGCAGGAAGTCATGGCGGGCTGCCGCACCGGCAAAGTGCGCCTGCTCTATATCGCTCCCGAGCGGCTGATGCTCGACAACTTCCTCGACAACCTCGGCCACTGGAATCCGGCGATGGTCGCCGTCGATGAAGCACACTGTATTTCGCAGTGGGGCCACGACTTCCGCCCGGAATATGCCGCGCTCGGCCAGCTGCGCCAGCGCTTCCCGGCGGTGCCTTTTATGGCTCTGACCGCCACCGCGGATGACGCCACCCGCAGCGACATCGTGCGCCTGCTCGGGCTTCACGATCCGCTGATTCAAATCAGCAGCTTTGACCGCCCCAACATTCGCTACATGCTGATGGAGAAGTTTAAGCCACTCGATCAGCTGATGCGCTACGTTCAGGACCAGCGCGGTAAATCCGGCATTATTTACTGCAACAGCCGCGCCAAGGTCGAAGACACCGCCGCCCGCCTGCAAAGCCGCGGCATCAGTGCCGGAGCGTACCATGCCGGGCTCGATAATGCGTTGCGCGCCGAGGTACAGGAGAAATTTCAGCGCGACGATCTGCAAATCGTGGTAGCAACGGTGGCCTTCGGCATGGGGATCAACAAGCCCAACGTGCGCTTCGTGGTCCACTTCGACATCCCGCGTACTATCGAATCCTACTATCAGGAAACCGGCCGCGCGGGCCGCGACGGCCTGCCTGCGGAAGCGATGCTGTTTTACGATCCGGCGGACATGGCGTGGCTGCGCCGCTGCCTTGAGGAGAAGCCGCCGGGACAGCTGCAGGATATTGAACGCCACAAGCTCAACGCGATGGGGGCCTTTGCCGAAGCGCAAACCTGCCGGCGGCTGGTGCTGCTTAACTACTTCGGCGAAGGGCGGCACGAGCCCTGCGGCAACTGCGATATCTGCCTCGATCCGCCCCGCCAGTACGACGGGCTTGAAGAGGCGCGCAAGGCGCTCTCCACGATTTATCGCGTCGACCAGCGCTTCGGTATGGGCTATGTGGTGGAAGTGCTGCGCGGTGCCAACAGCCAGCGTATTCGCGAGCTCGGCCACGACAAGCTGCCGGTCTACGGTATTGGTCGCGACCAGACGAATGAACACTGGGTCAGCGTCATCCGCCAGCTGATCCACCTGGGCTTCGCCACCCAAAATATTGCCCGCCACTCCGCGCTGCAGCTTACCGAAGCCGCGCGCCCGGTGCTGCGCGGGGAGGTTCCGCTTCAGCTGGCCGTACCGCGCGTGCAGGTGCTCAAGCCGCGGGTGGCGCAGAAATCCTACGCTGGCAACTATGACCGCAAACTGTTTTCCAAATTGCGCAAGCTGCGTAAAGCCATTGCCGACGAGGCGAACGTGCCGCCGTACGTGGTATTCAACGACGCGACGCTGATTGAGATGGCGGAGCAGATGCCCACCAGCCCCGGCGAAATGCTCAGCGTTAACGGCGTCGGCACCCGTAAACTTGAGCGCTTCGGCATGGAGTTTCTCGGCCTGATCCGCTCCCACGTTGACGGCGACGACGATGAGTAGCCAGCAGGGTAAAAAAGTGTCAGGATGATTGCTTCCTGAACTATTTCCCTGCGAGTCATCTATGCTGACGCTTTTTCTCACCGTTGCCGCCGTGCACCTGATTGCCCTGATAAGCCCGGGGCCGGATTTCTTCTTCGTTTCACAAACCGCCGTTAGTCGCTCCCGCAAAGAAGCGATGATGGGCGTGCTGGGGATCACCGGCGGTGTTATGTTCTGGGCGGGCATTGCCCTGCTGGGCCTGCATCTGATCATCGAGAAGATGGCCTGGCTGCACAACATTATTACCGTCGGCGGCGGCCTGTACCTGTGCTGGATGGGATATCAGATGCTGCGCGGGGCGCTGAAAAAACGCGATCCGGCGCAGAAGCCGCCGGAGGTGGAGCTGGCCCGCGGCGGAAAAAGCTTTTTCAAAGGGCTGCTGACTAACCTGGCCAACCCGAAAGCGATTATTTACTTCGGCTCGGTGTTTTCGCTGTTCGTAGGCGACAACGTCGGCAGCGGCGAGCGCTGGGGGATTTTCCTGCTGATTATTGTTGAAACCCTGGCTTGGTTTACCGTGGTGGCAAGCCTGTTTGCCATGCCCGCCATGCGCAGCGGCTACCAGCGCATGGCGAAGTGGATCGACGGCGTGGCGGGGACGCTATTTGCCGGATTCGGCATTCACCTGATCATCTCCCGCTAATTACGCGTGGCGCGCTGAGGCCAGCAGCGCGCCCACCAGCATAAACAGCGATCCGAACGTTTTGTTCAGCGCCTTCATCTGGCGCGGCCCCTTAATCCAGCGCGCAATCCGCTGCGCCAGCGTGGCGTAACCTATCATCACAATAATATCGACCACGATGGTGGTGGTACCGAGCACCGCGTACTGCATCACCTGCGGCGCGTGCGGGACGATAAACTGCGGAAACAGCGCCGCCAAAAACACAATGCTTTTCGGATTCGTGAGGTTAACAAATACCGCCCGCTTAAACAGATGCCCGCGGTGCTGAGTTGCCGCCGCGGTATTCAGATCGATAGCCCCGGCGGTGCGCCACTGCTGAATGCCGAGCCAGATTAAATAGGCGGCGCCGGCCCACTTGAGGATCTCAAAGGCCAGCAGCGACCGGGAAAAGAGAGTGCCTAAACCGACGCCCACCAGCACGATGTGAATCGCCAGCCCGGTTTGCAGCCCGGCAATCGACGCCGCCGCACCGCGATAGCCGTAGCCGATGGACGTGGTCATGGTATTGATCGCGCCGGAACCCGGGGAAAGGCTGAGAATAAGCGACGTCAGCAGATAGGCGAACCACCACTCTACGGTCATGAGAAACTCCCTGAATGTCTGTTTTTATGCCACAATACGCTATTGTGCGGATGATGTAAGTCGCCCGTTAAAAATGACGATTTTCAGCGGTTAACTGGGGTCTGTACCCGATGTTTCGGCAGCAAATGGACTGGAATACAAGAGAAAAAGCGTTCGCTGCTTTTACCACGGGCCCGCTGAACGACTTCTGGCGCCGGCGCGAAGAGGGTCAGTTTACGGGCGTGGATAATGTGCCGGTGCGCTTCGTCCGCTTTCGCTCCCCGCAGCACGATCGCGTCATTGTTGTCTCCACCGGGCGCATCGAAACCTACGTGAAATATGCCGAGCTGGCCTACGATCTGTTCAACAGCGGGTTTGACGTGCTGATGATCGATCACCGCGGGCAGGGGCTTTCCGGGCGCATGCTGGAGGATACCCACCGCGGCCACGTCGAGCGCTTTAGCGACTACGTTGACGACTTCAGCACCTTCTGGCAGCAGGAAGTGGCTCCGGGCCCGTGGCGCAAGCGCTACATCCTGGCGCACTCGATGGGCGGCGCTATCTCAACCCTGTTTTTACAGCGCCATCCGGGCGCCTGCGACGCCACCGCGCTCTGCGCGCCGATGTTCGGCATTATCATCCGCCTGCCGGACTGGATGGTGCGCCAGCTGCTCGACTGGTCAGAAGGCCACAACCGCATTCGCGAAAGTTACGCGATGGGCACCGGGCGCTGGCATCCGCTGCCCTTTGGCCTCAATGTGTTGACCCACAGCCGCACGCGCTACCGGCGCAATCTCGGTTTTTATGCCGATAACCCACAGCTGCGCCTCGGCGGCCCCACCTGGCACTGGGTGCGCGAAAGCGTGCTGGCCGGCGAGCAGGTGCTGGCCGGTGCCGCAGATGAAAAAACGCCAACGCTGCTGGTTCAGGCCGAAGATGAACGGGTTGTGGATAATCTTAGCCACGACCGCTATTGTGAACTGCGCGCCGCCGCCGGGCATCCCTGTGAAACGGGCCACCCGCTGGTGATTGAAGGCGCCTACCATGAGATCCTTTTTGAAAAGGACACCCTGCGCTCAGTCGCGCTGCACGCCATCGTCGATTTTTTCAATCGGCACGATTAATCCGGCTCTACGCCGCTTTTACTGAAAGGTTGAACTATGTACCAGGTTGTTGCGTCCGATCTCGACGGCACGCTCCTCAGTCCCGACCACACGCTTTCCCCCTACGCCAAAGAGACGTTAAAGCTGCTGACCGGCAAAGGCGTTAATTTTGTTTTCGCCACCGGCCGGCATCACATTGACGTCGGGCAGATCCGCGACGGCCTGGGCATCCAGGCGTATATGATCACCTCCAACGGTGCGCGGGTGCACGATCTCGACGGTAACCTGGTGTTTACCCATAATATCGACAGCGATATTGCCGCCGACCTGTTCGGCGTGGTGCACGATAATCCGGCGATTGTGACCAACGTTTACCGCAACGACGACTGGTTTATGAACCGCCACCGCCCGGAAGAGATGTGCTTTTTCAAAGAGGCAGTATTTAACTACGCGCTGTACGAGCCGGGCCTGCTGGAACCGGAAGGGATCAGTAAGGTATTTTTTATCGCCGAGACGCACGACGCGCTGCTGCCGCTGGAGCAGGCGATCAACGCCCGCTGGGGCGATCGGGTTAACGTCAGCTTTTCGACGCTGACCTGCCTCGAAGTTATGGCCGGCGGCGTATCGAAAGGCCACGCGCTTGAGGCGGTTGCCAAAATGATGGGCTATGAACTGAAAGACTGCATCGCGTTCGGCGACGGCATGAATGACGCAGAAATGCTCTCCATGGCCGGGAAAGGCTGCATCATGCAGGGCGCCCACCAGCGGCTGAAGGACCAGCATCCCGAGCTGGAAGTGATTGGTTCTAATGCCGATGACGCCGTGCCGCACTACCTGCGCCGCCTCTATTTGAATCAGGCATAGCGCAAACAAAGGCCCTGCCCGCCAGGGCCTCGCCATACTCTTTTTTGAAGAGACTTACACGCTGGCGCAATAATCGGCGGCAGCGATGTCTCGCCGGGAGCCCACCCGCCGCAGGGCATCCTTCGCTTAAACTGCCGTACTCATTTGCCTGGAATATGCTCAGTTGTCAACCGCTGTCTCCGCTACAATGGCGACCTGCTAACTCCTGGAACGCTTCCTATGCCGCTGCTGATCGTCACCACCGTTTTATGGGCCTTCTCTTTTAGCCTGTTTGGCGAATACCTTGCCGGCCACGTCGACAGCTACTTCGCCGTGCTGGCGCGGGTGGGCCTTGCCGCGCTGGTGTTTCTGCCGTTTTTGCGCACTCGCGGGCACAGTTTTAAAACCGTCTGTCTGTATATGCTGGTGGGGGCGATGCAGCTCGGGGTGATGTACATGCTCAGCTTCCGCGCCTATCTCTACCTGACGGTGTCCGAACTGCTGTTGTTTACTGTGCTAACGCCGCTATATATCACCCTGATTTATGACCTGATGAGCCGGCGTCGCCTGCGCTGGGGCTACGCTTTCAGCGCGCTGCTGGCGGTGGTTGGTGCGGGCATTATTCGCTATGACCAGGTTACCGATCATTTCTGGACCGGGCTAATACTGGTGCAACTCTCGAATATCAGCTTCGCCATTGGCATGGTCGGCTACAAGCGGCTGATGGAGACGAGGCCGATGCCCCAGCACAATGCGTTTGCGTGGTTTTATATTGGCGCGTTGCTGGTGGCGATTGTCGGTTACGCCGCGCTGGGTAATGCCCACAAACTGCCGGAAACGACGCTGCAGTGGAGCATTCTGGTCTTCCTCGGCGTGGCGGCCTCGGGGCTGGGCTACTTCATGTGGAACTACGGCGCCACCCAGGTGGATGCCGGTACGCTGGGGATCATGAACAATATGCACGTGCCGGCAGGTTTGCTGGTGAATTTCGCCATCTGGCACCAGCCGCCGCACTGGCCGAGCTTTATCCTTGGCGCGCTGATTATTCTGGCCTCGCTGTGGGTGCACCGCCGCTGGGTTGCTCCGCATTCCGTACAAAAGGCAAATGATCGCAGGCGTGATTCCGCGCTGAGCGAGTAAAGGCTTCAATGACCGGCTGGCGCTGATCGCCGTCGCGCACGGCGGCGTACAGCCGGCTCCACAGACCTTCTCCCAGGGTTTTGGTGACCACCAGACCCTGGCGCTCCACGTTTTCGACTACCCAGTGCGGCAGCGCCGCAATGCCCATCCGCGCGGCCACCATCTGGATCAGCAGCAAGGTGTTATCGACGCTTTTAAACGCCGGACTTACCCCCGCAGGCTGCAGGAAATGGCGCCAGATATCGAGCCGCTGGCGTTGAACCGGATAGATAAGCTGGGTTTCACCGGCCAGATCTTCCGGCAAAATGCGCGTTTTTATTGCCAGCGGATGATCTGGGGCCAGCACCAGGCGCACTTCATAATCAAACATTGGTGAATAGTGCAGGCCGCTGCGCGGCAGAATATCGGAAGTCAGTACGATATCCAGTTCGCCCTGCTGCAGGGCCGGCTGCGGATCGAAGGTCACGCCGGATTTAAAATCCATTTCAACCTGCGGCCACTGACTGCGGAAATTCTCCAGCGCCGGGGTCAGCCACTGAATACAGCTGTGGCACTCAATGGCGATACGCAGCGTGGCCTGCTGCGGTTCGTTGCAGGCCTGCAGCGCGCTGCTGATCTGCGGTAAAACCTGGTTTGCCAGCTGCAGCAGGATCTCGCCCTGCGGCGTAAAGCGCAGCGGCTGGCTCTTGCGCACAAACAGCCGAAAGCCAAGACGCTGTTCCAGATCGCTGAACTGGTGCGACAGGGCGGACTGCGTCTGGTGCAGAACGGCCGCCGCCGCTGCCAGAGAGCCGCTGCTGTGCAGCGCCTGCAGCGTTTTCAGGTGTTTAATCTCGATCATGAAAGTCCTTCATTCCGGCATGAATAAATTGCGCTTGAGGAATATACACTAACCGCCAATTATGGATGTGTAAACATCTGGACGTCTAAAAGTGTTTTTCGTGCCGCACGCTCAGGCCAGCCGACAACGCACTGTTTTCCCCGCGCTGCCCTGCTGCTGCCCGAAACCTGCAAAATGCAAATCAACAGGAAGGGTTAATCATGACAATCATCAATCACACTCTCGGATTCCCCCGGGTCGGCCTGCGCCGCGAGCTGAAAAAAGCGCAGGAAAGCTACTGGGCCGGAAAGGCTTCGCGTGAAGAGCTGCTGGCTGTTGGCCAGGCGCTGCGCGCGCGCCACTGGGCGGCGCAAAAGCAGGCGGGGATCGATCTGCTGCCGGTGGGGGATTTTGCCTGGTACGATCACGTGCTGACCACCAGCCTGATGCTCGGCAACGTGCCCGCGCGCCATCAAAACGGCGACGGGACGATAGATATTGATACGCTGTTCCGCATCGGGCGCGGCCGGGCCCCCAGCGGCGAGCCCGCGGCGGCGGCGGAAATGACCAAGTGGTTTAATACTAACTATCACTACATGGTGCCGGAATTTATCCGGGGCCAGACATTTACCCTGAGCTGGACTCAGTTGCTCGACGAGGTGGATGAGGCGCTGGCGCTGGGGCACGCGGTGAAGCCGGTGCTGCTCGGCCCGCTGACCTACCTGTGGCTGGGCAAGGTGAAGGGCGACGCATTCGACAGACTGAGTCTGCTCGACGCTATTCTGCCCGTTTACAGGCAGGTGCTGGACGCGCTGGCGAAGCGCGGCATTGAATGGGTGCAAATTGATGAACCCGCGCTGGTGCTGGACCTGCCGCCGGAGTGGCTGGCCGCTTTTAAACCGGCTTACGAGGCGCTGCAGGGGCCGGTTAAGCTGCTGCTGACCACCTACTTCGAAGGGGTGACGCCGAATCTGGAGAGTATTATCGCGCTTCCGGTGCAGGGACTGCACGTGGATCTGGTGCACGGCGGTGATGACGTTGCCGAGCTGCACCGCCGACTGCCCGCGGACTGGCTGCTGTCGGCGGGACTGATTAACGGCCGCAACGTCTGGCGCGCCGATCTGACGGGAAAATATGCCGCAGTCAAAGAGATTGTCGGCAGGCGTCCGCTGTGGATAGCGTCATCCTGCTCCCTGCTGCACAGCCCCATCGACCTGAGTGTTGAAACCCGTCTCGACCCGGAGGTAAAGAGCTGGTTCGCTTTCGCCCTGCAAAAATGCGAAGAGCTGGCACTGCTGCGCGACGCGCTGAACAGCGGCGAAACCGCGGCAATTGAGGCATGGAGCGCCCCAATAAAAGCGCGCCAACACTCCGCGCGGGTACACAATCCGGCGGTGGAAAAACGACTGGCGGGCATTACGCCCGCGGACAGCCAGCGCCAGAGCGGCTATCAGGCGCGGGCCGAACGCCAGCGCGCGCGCTTTCATCTCCCCGCGTGGCCGACCACCACTATCGGCTCCTTCCCGCAGACCAGCGAAATTCGCGGCCTGCGCCTGGAGTTTAAAAAGGGCCAGCTCGATGCCGGCAGCTACCGCACCGGGATTGCCGAGCATATCCGGCAGGCCATTCAGGAGCAGGAGCGGCTGGGGCTCGACGTGCTGGTGCACGGTGAAGCGGAGCGTAACGACATGGTGGAGTATTTCGGCGAGCGGCTGGACGGCTTTGCGTTTACCCAGAACGGCTGGGTGCAGAGCTACGGCTCCCGCTGCGTGAAGCCGCCGGTGGTGATTGGCGATATCAGCCGCCCGCATCCGATTACCGTCGAGTGGGCAAAATACGCCCAGTCCCTCACTGATAAGCCGGTAAAAGGGATGCTGACCGGCCCGGTCACTATTCTTTGCTGGTCGTTCCCTCGCGAGGACGTGTCGCGCGAAACCATTGCCAGACAGATTGCGCTGGCCCTGCGGGACGAGGTGGCCGACCTGGAGGCTGCCGGTATCGGTATTATTCAGATTGACGAGCCGGCGCTGCGCGAAGGGCTGCCGCTGAGGGAGCGCGATCGGGACGCTTATCTGGCCTGGGGCGTGGAGGTATTTCGCATCACCGCCGGGGTGGCGCGGGACGATACCCAAATTCACACCCACATGTGCTACTGCGAATTCAACGACATTATGGACTCCATCGCCGCGCTGGATGCCGACGTGATTACCATTGAGACGTCGCGTTCTGACATGGAACTGCTGGCGTCCTTTGAATCCTTTGACTATCCGAATGAAATCGGGCCCGGCGTGTACGACATTCACTCACCGAACGTGCCGACGGTGGCGTGGATTGAGGACCTGCTACGTAAAGCGGCCAGCCGGATCCCGGCAGAGCGGCTGTGGGTCAATCCGGACTGCGGGCTTAAAACCCGCGGCTGGCCAGAAACCCGCGCCGCGCTGGCGAATATGGTGCAGGCCGCGCAGAATCTGCGTAACGCCTGATATACCCGCGGGCGGTGGTGGCAAAAACGCCCGGCAGATGGCCGGGCGCACGGTTCAGACAAGCGCCGTTACGGCGCTTTTTTATCGCTCTTTTTACCTGCGTACTGCTGGAACCACGCCAGCATCCGCTGCCAGCCGTCCTGAGCTGAAGCTTCGTGATAGCTGGCCCGGTAGTCGGCATTGAATGCGTGTCCGGCCTCCGGATAGACCACGATTTCCGCCGCGGCGTTTGCCGCCCGCAGCGCGTGGCGCATCGTCTCTACGCTCTCCAGCGGTATCCCGTCATCCTTTGCGCCATACAGCCCCAGCACCGGCGCAGTAAGGTCAACCGCGATATCCACCGGATGGCGCGGCGAGTTCAGGGTTTTATCGCCCGTCAGCCTGCCGTACCACGCCACTGCCGCCTTAAGCTGCGGATTATGTGCCGCGTACAGCCAGGCGATGCGGCCTCCCCAGCAGAATCCAGTTACCAGCAGGCGGCTTGCGTCGCCGCCGTTGCGTGCGGCCCAGCTGGCCACGTGATCCAGATCGGCCAGCACCTGGGAATCGGGCACCTTAGCCACCAGCCCCTCAATCAGCGAAGGAATGTCAGCGTAGTCGTTAGGATCGCCCTGGCGGAAGTACAGTTCAGGCGCTACCGCCAGATAGCCCTCATTTGCCAGCCGGCGGCAGAGATCGCGGATGTGTTCGTGTACGCCGAAGATCTCCTGGATCACGATGACCACCGGAAGTGGACCTTCGGCATTTTTCGGGCGGGCCTGCCAGGCGGGCATGCTTTCACCCCGCGTGGGAATTGATGTCTCGCCTGCAACAATGTCGGCTTCCGCGGTGTGAACTGCGGTAGACGCGTGGGGTGCGGCTGCAGGGGCAAATCCGTCTTTCTTCTCAGTCATGGTGTTCTCCGTACCCGTTATTTAGCGCAAAGGTAAATATAGACCCCAGGCCGGGCCTGCGGAGAGGCAGAAAAAGGCTATTTTATAAGCAATGGGGCAAGCGTTGCCTTCTGATGTGATGTGTATCACCTTATTACTGATAATGAATGCAATCATTTTCCATCGAAGTGATGCTTGTCACTAAACGGCGCATCCATGTCCGGTAAAGTGGCCTTTTACCTCTGCTGATAATTTGACCCAGAAAGGAATGTGTATGCCTACGTCTGACGTTTTTCATCTCGGCCTGACCAAAAACGATTTACATGGCGCAACCCTGGCAATCGTCCCCGGCGATCCGCAGCGCGTGGAGAAAATTGCGGCGCTAATGGATAACCCCGTTAAGCTCGCCTCCCACCGGGAATTTACTTCATGGCGCGCCGAACTGGATGGTAAGGCCGTGATCGTCTGCTCTACAGGCATCGGCGGCCCGTCAACCTCCATCGCCGTCGAAGAGCTGGCGCAGCTGGGTATTCGCACCTTCCTGCGGGTTGGCACCACCGGAGCGATTCAGCCGAATATTAATGTTGGCGACGTGTTGGTGACCACGGCGTCCGTGCGTCTTGACGGCGCCAGCCTGCACTTTGCCCCGATGGAGTTTCCGGCGGTTGCGGATTTTGCCTGCACCACCGCGCTGGTGGAAGCCGCGAAAGCCGCGGGCGCCACCACCCATATCGGCGTGACCGCCTCTTCTGACACCTTCTATCCGGGACAGGAGCGCTACGACACGTTCTCCGGGCGCGTAGTGCGCCAGTTTAAAGGCTCAATGGCGGAGTGGCAGGCGATGGGCGTGATGAACTACGAAATGGAGTCGGCGACGCTGCTGACCATGTGCGCCAGCCAGGGGCTGCGTGCCGGTATGGTGGCGGGCGTTATCGTCAACCGCACCCAGCAGGAGATCCCGAACGCTGAAACCATGAAGCAGACGGAAGGCCACGCGGTGAGCATTGTGGTCGAGGCGGCGCGCCGCCTGCTGTAGTGGCCGCAAAAAGAGAGTGGGGCCGGTGCATCCGGCCTCTTTTTTTGCGCTGCGCTTCGGAATAATTGCTTTCAGGCTGGACATTTATACAGCAAACTCTATCCTGTGCCGGTAGGACGTTGACGCAGGAGGTGGGATGGATATTTCAGCGATCGTATACGCGGCGGCTGCGCTGGTTATCGGCGCGGCGTTTGGCTGGCTGGCAACAAAATCCCACGCGGATAAGCTGCGGGCTGACTTTACCGAAGAGCGTCACGAGCTTGAGATAGCCCTTAACACCGCCGAGCAGCAGCTGGCGCAGAACGGGCACTGGCGCGACGAGTGCGAGCTGCTCAACAACGAGCTGCGCAGCCTGCGGGATATCAACACCTCTCTGGAAGCCGATCTGCGCGAAGTCACCACGCGGCTTGAATCCACCCAGCTGCACGCGGAAGACAAAATCCGCCAGATGGTCAACAGCGAGCAGCGCCTCACCGAACAGTTCGAAAACCTCGCTAACCGCATCTTTGAACACAGTAACCGCCGGGTTGACGAGCAGAATCGTCAGAGCCTGCACGGCCTGCTGACGCCGCTGCGCGAGCAGCTGGACGGCTTTCGCCGCCAGGTGCAGGACAGCTTCGGCCAGGAGGCGCGGGAGCGGCATACCCTGGCCCACGAAATCCGCAACCTGCAGCAGCTTAATGCCCAGATGGCGCAGGAAGCCGTTAACCTGACGAAAGCTCTGAAAGGCGATAACAAAACCCAGGGTAACTGGGGCGAAGTTGTGCTGACCCGCGTGCTGGAAGCCTCTGGCCTGCGGGAAGGCTATGAATACCAAACCCAGGTTAGCATTGAAACCGACGCGCGCTCGCGCATGCAGCCGGACGTTATTGTGCGGTTGCCGCAGGGTAAAGACGTGGTGATTGACGCCAAAATGACGCTGGTGGCCTACGAGCGATACTTTAACGCCGACGAAGAGTACGTGCGTGAAAGTGCCCTGCAGGAGCACATTGCTTCAGTGCGTAACCATATTCGCCTGCTGGGGCGCAAGGATTATCAGCAGCTTCCCGGCCTGCGCTCGCTGGACTACGTACTGATGTTTATTCCCGTCGAACCGGCATTTTTGCTGGCTATCGACCGGCAGCCCGAGCTGATTACCGAAGCGCTGAAAAACAATATTATGCTGGTGAGTCCCACCACGTTGCTGGTGGCCCTGCGCACCATTTCCAATCTCTGGCGCTACGAACATCAAAGCCGCAATGCCCAGCAGATAGCCGATCGAGCGAGCCGCCTGTATGACAAAATGCGTCTCTTCGTTGATGATATGAGCGCCGTTGGCAGCGGTCTGGATAAAGCACAGGATAACTATCGCCAGGCGATGAAAAAGCTGGCCTCCGGGCGGGGAAATCTGCTGGCCCAGGCCGAATCGTTTCGCGAGCTCGGCGTTGAGGTTAAGCGCGAGATTAATCCGGATCTCGTTGAGCAGGCCACCTCAGACGAGGTGGATGTTATCGGCAATAAAGCGTCTGACGCTGATGGCGGCGGACATGACGTAACGGACGCGCGGCGCGATTCACAGCATGCTTGAGCATAGGGGAAACGCCAGCGGTCTGTTACACTCGGGGAACATTCGGGGAACAATTTTTCACAGGCGGGCATGAGATGACTGCAGATTCACAGGAAACAACGGATTTTGGTTTTCAGACGGTAGCCAAGTCGCAGAAGGCCGACATGGTGGCGCATGTATTCCATTCTGTCGCCGCAAAATATGACGTGATGAACGACCTGATGTCGTTCGGCATCCATCGTTTATGGAAGCGTTTCACCATCGACTGTAGCGGCGTACGTCGCGGTCAGAAGGTGCTGGATTTGGCGGGAGGCACCGGCGACCTGACGGCGAAGTTTTCGCGCCTTGTTGGCGAAACCGGGCAGGTTGTGCTGGCGGATATCAACGACTCAATGCTGAAGATGGGCCGCGAAAAGCTGCGCAATATCGGCATAGTGGGTAACGTTGAGTACGTGCAGGCGAATGCCGAAGCGCTGCCGTTCCCGGACAATACCTTTGACTGCATCACCATCTCGTTCGGCCTGCGTAACGTGACCGACAAAGATAAAGCCCTGCGCTCTATGTATCGCGTACTGAAGCCCGGCGGACGCCTGCTGGTGCTGGAGTTTTCCAAACCGATTATCGAGCCGCTGAGCAAAGCCTACGATGCTTATTCGTTCCATGTACTGCCGCGCATCGGCGAGCTGGTGGCGCAGGATGCAGAAAGCTATCGCTATCTGGCAGAGTCCATTCGCATGCATCCGACCCAGGACGTGCTGAAGGGCATGATGCAGGAAGCGGGCTTCGACAATGTCGATTACTACAATCTGACGGCCGGCATTGTGGCCCTGCACCGCGGCTACAAGTTCTGACAGGAGTACGTCATGCCTTTTCAACCTCTTCTGTCAGCCGGCATTGAGCGGGTGCTTAATACCTTCCTGTGGCGCAACGACGCGCTGAAGTCCGCCCGCCAGCGCCTGTTGGGTAAAGTGCTGCGCGTTGAGCTAAAAGAGTTTTCCTCACCGCTGGTGCTCTCCTTTAGCGAACAGCAGATTGACGTGCTGGGCGCGTGGGAAGGCGACGCCGACTGCACGGTGATTACCCGCGCGGGTGTACTTCCCCAGCTGCGCAACCGCCAGCAGCTTACCGCGCTGATCCGCAGTGGCGATCTCGAAGTGCAGGGCGATCTGCAGGTGGTTCAGAATCTGGTGGCGCTGGTTGATATTGCCGAACTGGATCCCGCCGAGCTGCTCGCGCCCTACACAGGCGATATCGTCGCCGAAGGGATCAGTAAAACTCTGCGCGGTGGTGCAAGCCTGCTGATTCGCGGTTTTCAGCGCCAGCAGCGCTACGTTGCCGATGCGCTCACCGAAGAGTGGCGCGTGGCGCCGGGTTCCCTCGAAGTGGCCTGGTTTGCCGAAGAGGCTGCGGCCACCGCCCGCGATGTCGATGCATTAGCCCGACGTCTGGAAAAACTGGAGGGCAAATGACGCCAGGAGAAATTCGGCGCCTCTACTTTATCGTCCACACCTTTTTAAGCTACGGGCTGGATGAGCTGATCCCCAAAATGCGCATTACGCTGCCGCTGCGCATCTGGCGGCGCATGCTCTTCTGGATGCCTAACCGGCATAAAGACCAGCCCTTAGGCGAACGCCTGCGGCTGGCGCTGCAGGAGCTGGGCCCGGTATGGATCAAGTTTGGGCAAATGCTCTCTACCCGGCGCGACCTGTTCCCTCCGCTCATTGCCGATCAGCTGGCGATGCTGCAGGACCGGGTGGCCCCCTTTGATGGCAGGCTGGCGAAAAAGCAGATCGAGCAGGCGATGGGTAACATCCCGGTAGAGACCTGGTTTGATGATTTCGATATCAACCCGCTGGCCTCTGCCTCCATTGCGCAGGTGCATACCGCCAGGCTTAAAGAGAACGGTAAAGAGATCGTCATTAAAGTTATCCGTCCGGACATTCTTCCGATCATCAAAGCGGATATGAAACTTATCTACCGCCTCGCGCGCTGGGTGCCAAGGCTGCTGCCGGACGGCCGCCGCCTGCGCCCGCGCGAGGTTGTCCGCGAGTATGAGAAAACCCTGCTGGATGAGCTGAACCTGCTGCGTGAAGCCGCCAACGGTATCCAGCTGCGGCGCAACTTTGAAGACAGCCCGATGCTGTATGTCCCGGAGGTGTACTCGGACTACTGCAGCCAGAATATGCTGGTAATGGAGCGCATTTACGGTATCCCGGTCTCTGACGTGCCGGCGCTGGAGGCGCAAAACACCAACATGAAGCTGCTGGCCGAGCGCGGCGTGCAGGTGTTCTTCACTCAGGTGTTTCGCGACAGTTTCTTTCACGCCGATATGCACCCCGGTAATATCTTTGTCAGCCGTGAACATCCTGAAAATCCTAAGTATATTGGCATCGACTGCGGTATCGTCGGTTCGCTGAACAAAGAAGATAAGCGCTATCTGGCCGAGAACTTTATCGCCTTCTTTAATCGCGATTACCGCAAAGTGGCCGAGCTGCACGTGGATTCCGGCTGGGTGCCGTCTGACACCAATGTGGAAGAGTTTGAGTTTGCGATCCGCACGGTATGCGAGCCCATTTTTGAAAAGCCGCTGGCGGAGATCTCTTTTGGCCACGTGCTGTTAAACCTGTTTAATACCGCCCGGCGCTTTAATATGGAAGTGCAGCCGCAGCTGGTGCTGCTGCAGAAAACGCTGCTTTACGTGGAAGGTGTCGGCCGTCAGCTCTATCCTCAATTAGATCTGTGGAAAACGGCAAAGCCTTTTCTGGAGTCGTGGATCAAAGATCAGGTTGGGTTTCCGGCGCTGGTGCGAGCGGTAAAAGAGAAAGGGCCGTTCTGGGTTGAAAAAATGCCCGAGATCCCGGAGCTGATTTACAACAGTTTGCGCCAGGGCAAAAGCCTGCAGAGCAGTATTGATAAAATCGCCCGCGAATTAGAAACTCACCATGTCCGGCAGGCGCAATCTCGCTACTTATTTGGCGTAGGCGCGGTGCTGATGCTGAGCGGGACGCTGCTGCTGATTAACAGGCCAGACTGGGGATATGACCCGGCGTGGCTTATGGTTGCAGGTGTCATCGTCTGGCTGCCAGGATGGCGGAAAGGTCGCTGATTTTAAATGCGTTATTACTGGTGCGCGTCGTTGCGCACTCCTGAATTTAACTATCATCTAACACAGAGGAATATGTATGGGTGGTATCAGTATTTGGCAGTTGTTGATTGTTGTGCTCCTCGTTGTACTGGTTTTCGGTACTAAAAAACTGGGCTCGCTGGGTTCCGATCTTGGCGCCTCAATTAAAGGCTTCAAAAAAGCGATGGGCGACGACGACGACAAGAGTAAAAAAGAATCCTCGGTAGAGGATGCAGACTTTACACAGAAATCGCTCTCTGAAAAGCAGGCCGAGGCCGGCAAAGATGAGGCGAAGCGCCACGACAAAGAGCAGGTATAACTTGTGTTTGATATTGGTTTCAGTGAACTGCTGCTGGTATTCATCATTGGGCTGGTGGTCCTCGGTCCCAAACGCCTGCCAGTAGCTGTCAAAACCGTTGTGGGGTGGATCCGCGCGATCCGCTCGATGGCGACCACGGTGCAGAACGAGCTGGCTCAGGAACTGAAGCTGCAGGAGTTTCAGGACAGCCTGAAAAAAGTTGAGAAGGCGAGCCTGAACAATCTGACGCCGGAGCTGAAAGAGTCGATGGATGAACTGCGGGAAGCCGCAGAGTCGATGAAGCGTTCATATGTACAGTCAGATACCGAGCATGCGAGCGACGAGGCGAACACCATTCATAATCCGGTGGTGAAAGGCAGTGAAGCCGCCCGGGAAGGCGTGACGCCCGTTTCTGCAGAGAACCAGGCCAGCGCCGAACCCCAGGCACCAGCCTCTGCGGCGGAACACGATGCGCCCGAGTCACCGGTTAAAGCGCCGGAAAACGTGAAGCCAGCCGCTGCGGCGCCGGTTTCTGAATCATCACCTGCAACCAGCGATACTCCACGGTCATGAGCGTAGAAGATACTCAACCGCTGATCTCGCACCTGATAGAGCTGCGCAAGCGCCTCATCAACTGCATTATCGCGGTCTTTCTCATTTTTTTGGCGCTGGTCTACTTCGCCAATGATATTTATCAGCTGGTGGCTGCACCGCTGATCAACAAGATGCCGACCGGGGCCACGATGATTGCGACCGATGTTGCGTCGCCGTTTTTCACCCCGATCAAACTGACCTTTATGGTGTCGGTGATTCTGTCCGCCCCGGTGATTCTGTATCAGGTCTGGGCCTTTGTTGCGCCCGCGCTGTACAAGCACGAACGCCGGCTGGTGGTGCCGCTACTGTTTTCCAGCACGCTGCTATTTTACATCGGCATGGCCTTCGCCTACTTTGTGGTTTTCCCGCTGGCGTTTGGTTTCCTGACCCACACCGCACCGATTGGGGTGCAGGTATCAACCGATATCCGCAGCTACCTCGATTTCGTCATGGGCCTGTTTATGGCGTTTGGCGTCTGCTTCGAGGTGCCGGTGGCTATTGTGCTGCTGTGCTGGGTTGGTGTAACCACGCCGGAAGATCTGCGCAAGAAGCGTCCCTACGTGCTGGTCGGGGCTTTTGTGGTCGGTATGCTGCTGACCCCGCCGGATGTGTTCTCGCAGACGCTGCTGGCAATCCCGATGTACTGCCTGTTTGAGGTGGGGATCTTCTTCGCCCGCTTTTACAGCGGTAAGCGCTTATCCCGCGACGAAGACGCCGCGGCGGAAGAGACCGAAGAGCACTGATTAGCTAAGTTAACAACCGCCCGAAAGGGCGGTTGTTGTATGGGAGAAAGCATGTTTGATATTGGCGTTAACCTGACCAGCGCGCAGTTTGCCCGCGACCGCGATGAGGTTGTTTCTGAGGCTTTCGCCGCCGGGCTGAGCGGGATGCTTATCACCGGCACCAATCGCCATGAAAGCGAGGAGGCCTGCGGGCTGGCGCTGCGCTATAAGAACTGCTGGTCAACCGCGGGCGTGCATCCCCACGACAGCAGCAGCTGGACGCCGGAAGTTGAGCAGGCTATTCGCGAGATGGCCGCGCGGCCGCAGGTGGTCGCCGTCGGCGAGTGCGGTCTCGACTTTAATCGTAATTTCTCCACGCCTGCCGAGCAGGAGTCAGCCTTCAGCGCTCAGCTGGCGCTGGCTGCCTCGCTTAACAAACCTGTTTTTTTGCACTGCCGGGACGCTCACGAACGCTTTATGGCGCTGCTCTCACCGTGGCTCGATAAGCTGCCCGGCGCGGTGGTGCACTGTTTTACCGGCACGCGCGCTGAGCTTGAAGCCTGCCTGGCGCGCGGGCTGTATATTGGCATCACCGGCTGGGTGTGCGACGAACGCCGCGGGCTGGGGCTGCGCGAGCTGCTGCCGCTGATCCCGGCAGAACGGCTGCTGATTGAAACCGATGCGCCTTATCTTCTGCCGCGAGATCTTTCACCTAAGCCAGCGTCGCGCCGTAACGTGCCGGCGCATCTGCCGCATATCCTTGAGCGGATTGCCTACTGGCGGGGGGAAGTGAGCGATGAACTGGAACAGATAACGGATGAGAATGCCAAACGGCTGTTTGGCATCGATTTCTAGCGTCAAACTTTGCGGAAGTCGGTATTTTTAACGCTCTGCAGGACCTGCTTGTTGAGCAGGTTAAGCAGCAGCATAGAGCGGGCTTCGCCGTCCGGCTCGCTGAAGATGGCTTTGAGGCCTTCAAAGGCGCCATCGGTTATCACTACGCTATCGCCAGAGTAGGGCGTTTCCGGGTCGGTTACGTCGTCGGGCTTGTAAATTGAGAGCTGGTGAATCACCTTTGAGGGCACCGTAGCCGGCAGTCCGCCAAAGCGCACAAAGCTGCTGACGCCGCGGGTGGCGCTAATGGTGGTAGTGTGTATCACTTCCGGGTCGAATTCGACGAACATATAGTTAGGGAAAAGCGGCTCGCTGACGGTAGTACGCTTTCCGCGCACAATTTTTTCCAGGGCGATCGTGGGCGCCAGGCAATTAACCTCCTGGCGTTCAAGATGTTCCTGGGCCCGCTGGAGTTGCCCGCGTTTGCAGTAAAGTAAGTACCAGGCTTGCATAGTCGCTCTTTTCTGTGAATCCCGGAGGATCATAGCAAAACGCGGAACGATAGCGAAAAGGATTATGCGAACTACTGCTTTTGGTTTACGCGAATTTAACAAAATTACAGCATCTGCCTGTTGAAAACCGTATAATGAAACGCTTACACAGAGGCCATGACTGACCCAATGAAATACCAAGATCTACGCGATTTCCTGACGCAGCTGGAGCAGCGGGGCGAGCTTAAACGCATTACCCTTCCCATCGATCCCCATCTTGAAATTACCGAGATTGCCGACCGTACCCTGCGGGCGGGCGGTCCGGCCCTGCTTTTTGAGAATCCCAAAGGCTACGATATGCCGGTGCTGTGCAACTTGTTTGGAACGCCCAAACGCGTGGCGCTGGGTATGGGCCAGGAGGACGTCAGCGCCCTGCGTGAAGTGGGAAAACTGCTGGCGTTTCTGAAAGAGCCGGAGCCGCCGAAAGGTTTTCGCGATCTGTTCGACAAGCTGCCGCAGTTTAAGCAGGTGCTGAATATGCCCACTAAGCGGCAGCGCAGCGCGCCCTGCCAGCAGGTGGTTACCTCTGGCGACAGCGTCGATCTGACTCGCATCCCAATTATGACCTGCTGGCCGGAAGATGCCGCGCCGCTGATCACCTGGGGCTTAACGGTAACCCGCGGGCCGCACAAAGAGCGGCAGAACCTCGGGATCTATCGCCAGCAGCTGATCGGCAAGAACAAGCTGATTATGCGCTGGCTGTCGCACCGCGGCGGCGCGCTTGATTTTCAGGAGTGGTGCGCCGCGCATCCCGGCGAGCGTTTTCCGGTTTCGGTTGCGCTGGGGGCCGATCCGGCGACTATCCTGGGCGCCGTTACGCCGGTGCCGGATACGCTGTCGGAATACGCGTTTGCCGGACTGCTGCGCGGCACTAAAACCGAGGTGGTCAAATGCATTTCTAACGATCTCGAAGTGCCCGCCAGCGCAGAAATCGTGCTCGAAGGCTATATTGAGCCCGGCGAAATGGCGCCGGAAGGCCCTTACGGCGACCATACCGGCTACTATAATGAAGTGGATAACTTCCCGGTGTTCACCGTCACCCACATTACCCGCCGCGAAGATGCAATCTATCACTCAACCTACACCGGTCGTCCACCGGACGAGCCGGCGGTGCTGGGCGTTGCGCTCAACGAAGTGTTTGTACCGATTCTGCAAAAGCAGTTCCCGGAAATTGTCGATTTCTACCTGCCGCCGGAAGGCTGCTCGTACCGGCTGGCGGTGGTGACGATGAAGAAACAGTACGCCGGGCACGCCAAGCGCGTGATGATGGGCGTATGGTCTTTCCTGCGCCAGTTTATGTATACCAAGTTCGTTATCGTCTGCGACGATGACGTCAACGCCCGCGACTGGAATGACGTTATCTGGGCGATCACTACCAGGATGGACCCGGCTCGTGATACGGTACTGGTGGAGAATACGCCAATTGATTATCTGGATTTCGCTTCGCCGGTTTCCGGCCTGGGTTCGAAAATGGGGCTTGATGCTACCAATAAATGGCCGGGCGAAACTCAGCGCGAGTGGGGTCGACCCATTAAAAAAGATCCTGAGGTAACGGCGAGAATCGACGCTATCTGGGATGAGCTGGCCATCTTTAGCGACGGTAAAAGCGCCTGACGCGCTGCCGTGTTTGCCTTTTAGACCCAATAGAGGGAGCGCATGACAACCTTAAGCTGTAAAGTCACCTCGGTAGATGCTATCACCGATACGGTATATCGCGTTCGTTTAGAGCCTAAAGCGCCGTTTTCCTTCCGCGCGGGCCAGTACCTGATGGTGGTAATGGATGAGCGGGACAAGCGCCCGTTTTCTATGGCGTCTACGCCGGATGAGCAGAAGTTTATTGAGCTGCATATCGGTGCCTCTGAGCTGAACCTGTATGCGATGGCTGTCATGGACCGCATTCTGAAGGAGCAGGAGATCGAAGTGGATATGCCACACGGTGAAGCGTGGCTGCGTGAAGATTCTTCCCGCCCGATAGTGCTTATCGCTGGCGGAACCGGCTTCTCCTACGTGCGCTCCATTCTGCTGACCGCGCTGGCGCAGGATCCGAATCGCGACATTACTATCTACTGGGGCGGCCGCGAAGAGAAGCATCTGTACGATCTGTCCGAGCTTGAAGCGCTCTCTGTAACCCATCCGAATCTGCGTATTGAACCGGTGGTTGAGCAGCCGGAAGAGGGCTGGCGGGGCCGTAACGGTACCGTGCTGACCGCAGTACTGCAGGATTACGGCACACTGGCGGAGCACGACATCTATATCGCCGGCCGCTTTGAGATGGCAAAAATCGCGCGGGACCTGTTCTGCAACGAGCGTCAGGCTCGTGAAGATCGCCTGTTTGGCGATGCGTTCGCGTTTATCTAAACGACAGACATAAAAAACCCGCCCCTGACAGGCGGGAAGCACGGCAACTAAACTCTCTCTTTGCCGCCGCGGCCATTACTGCGTTAACTACGCGGAGTGTGGCAACGGCGGCATTGAGGTCATACTTTTCTACACGGCAGATTACCCGCCTTCACGCCTCAAACCCTCTCAAATACTGTCGCAATCCCCTGACCAAGACCGATACACATGGTCGCCAGGCCAAACTGTGCGTCCTTACGTTCCATCAGTTTCAGCAGCGTGGTGCTGATGCGCGTCCCGGAGCAGCCGAGCGGATGGCCCAGCGCGATGGCGCCGCCGTTGAGATTGATCTTCTCGTCGATCTGCTCCATCAGGCCCAGATCTTTGATGCACGGCAGGATCTGCGCGGCGAAGGCTTCGTTCATCTCAAACAGATCGATGTCGCTGACGGCAAGGCCGGCTTTCTTCAATGCCAGCTTTGATGCCGGAACCGGGCCGTAGCCCATAATCGACGGATCGCAGCCGACAACCGCCATCGAGCGAATGCGCGCCCGCGGCGTAAGGCCCAGCTCGCGGGCGCGGCTTTCGCTCATCACCAGCATGGCCGAGGCGCCGTCGGACAGGGCAGAAGAAGTACCTGCTGTGACCGTGCCGCTGACCGGATCGAAGGCCGGGCGCAGAGAGGAGAGCGCTTCAACGGTAGTTTCCGGGCGGATCACTTCGTCATAGTTAAACTGCTTCAGCACGCCGTCGGCGTCGTGACCGCCGGTAGGAATAATTTCCTGCTTAAACGCGCCAGACTGGGTCGCGGCCCAGGCGCGGGCGTGGGAGCGGGCAGCAAATGTATCCTGCATCTCGCGGCTGATACCGTGCATGCGGGAGAGCATTTCTGCCGTCAGGCCCATCATGCCGGCGGCTTTCGCCACGTTACGGCTCAGGCCGGGATGAAAATCGACGCCGTGGCTCATCGGCACGTGGCCCATATGCTCTACGCCGCCGACCAGGCAAACCTGCGCATCGCCGGTCATGATCATGCGGGCCGCATCGTGCAGGGCCTGCATCGACGAACCGCACAGGCGATTGACTGTATTGGCGGGAACGGAGTGCGGGATTTCTGCCAGCAGCGCGGCGTTGCGGGCGATGTTGAAGCCCTGCTCCAGCGTTTGCTGCACGCAGCCCCAGTAAATATCGTCAATCGCAGAGGCTTCCAGCGCCGGATTGCGCGACAGCAGGCTGCGCATCAGGTGGGCGGAAAGATCTTCCGCGCGCACGTTGCGAAAGGCGCCGCCTTTTGAACGGCCCATTGGGGTACGAACTGCATCGACAATGACAACCTGTTCCATTGTGACTCCTTAAGCCGTTTTCAGCTCGCCCACCGGACGGGCAGGTTCAACCGGGGGATAATATGCTTCGTTAGCGCGCGCTTTGCTGCTCAGGCCTGCCGGCACTTCATACAGCGGGCCGAGCTGCTGATACTGCTGCGCCATGTCGAGGTATCTGGCACTGCCGAGAGTATCCAGCCAGCGGAAGGCACCGCCGTGGAACGGCGGGAAGCCGAGGCCGTAAACCAGCGCCATATCCGCCTCGGCGGGGCTTGCGATAATGCCCTCTTCCAGGCAGCGTGCGACTTCGTTGACCATCGGGATCATCATGCGGGCGATAATCTCTTCTTCGCTGAAGTCGCGTTTTGCCTGACTGACCTCGGCCAGCAGCGCATCAATTGCCGGATCTTCTTCTTTCTTTGGTTTCCCTTTACTGTCTTCTTTATAGCGCCAGAAGCCGAGGCCGTTCTTCTGTCCGAAACGTCCTGCGTCGAACAGGGCATCAATCGCGTCGCGATAATCTTTCTGCATCCGCTGCGGGAAGCCGGCGGCCATCACCGCCTGGGCGTGGTGGGCGGTATCAATGCCGACCACATCCAGTAAATAGGCCGGGCCCATCGGCCAGCCGAAGACTTTTTCCATCACTTTATCGACTTTGCGGAAGTCTGCGCCGTCGCGCAGCAGCTGGCTAAAGCCGGCAAAATAGGGGAACAGTACGCGGTTAACGAAGAAGCCGGGGCAGTCGTTAACCACGATCGGCGTTTTGCCCATTTTGCTGGCCCAGGCGACCACTTTGGCGATGGTCTGCTCGCTGGTTTTCTCCCCGCGAATAACCTCGACCAGCGGCATCCTGTGCACCGGGTTGAAGAAGTGCATACCGCAGAAGTTTTCCGGGCGCTTCAGCACGCTGGCCAGTTCACCAATGGGAATGGTCGAGGTATTCGACGCCAGCACGGTATCTGGACGCACTTTATCTTCCGTCTCTGCCAGCACGGCTTTTTTCACCTTCGGGTTTTCAACGACCGCTTCGACAACCACATCGACACGGTCAAAACCGCTGTACTCCAGGGTTGGCTGAATGGTAGCGATAACGCCTGCAAGTTTCAGTCCGTCGATTTTTCCGCGCTCCAGCTGCTTATTAAGCAGCTTGGCGGCTTCGTTCATGCCCAGCGTCAGGGATTTATCGTTGATGTCTTTCATGATGACCGGCACGCCTTTCCAGGCGGACTGGTAGGCGATGCCGCCGCCCATGATCCCGGCGCCCAGTACCGCAGCCTGCTTCGGCGTCTCAACATTTTTGGTGAGCTTCTTCGCCTGGCCCTTCACAAACTGATCGTTGAGAAAGATGCCGACCAGTGCGCGGGCCTCTTTTGAGCGGGCCAGCGGCACAAAGCTCTTATTTTCCAGCTCGAGCGCCGCATCCCGGCCCAGGCCAGCTGCCGCCTCAATAGTTTTCACTGCGGTGATGGGCGCCGGATAGTGTTTACCTGCGGTCTGCATCACCATGCCTTTGGCGATCGTAAAGCTCATGGCAGCTTCAATCTTGCTGAGCTTCAGCGGCTCCAGCTTCGGCTGGCGTTTTGCTTTCCAGTCCAGATCGCCGGCGATGGCCTGGCGCAGCACGGCGATGGCGCCGTCGCGCAGCTTCTCAGGCTTCACCACGCCGTCAACCAGGCCGACTTTCAGCGCCTGCTCGGCGCCAACGTCTTTGCCGGCGGCAATGATCTCCAGCGCGCTGTCGGCACCCAGCAGGCGCGGCATCCGCACCGAGCCGCCAAATCCCGGCATAATGCCCAATTTAGTTTCCGGCAGGCCGATCCGCAGATCCGGCGTTGCCAGACGATAATCTACGGCCAGCACGCATTCGCAGCCGCCGCCCAGCGCGTAGCCATTCACGGCGGCGATGGTGGGAACCGGCAGATCTTCGAGGCGATTAAAAACGCTGTTGGCAAATGCGAGCCACTGGCTCAGCTGCTCCTGGGGAACCTGGAACAGCCCGAGAAATTCGGTGATATCGGCGCCCACAATAAAGGCGGCTTTTTCGGAGCGCAGCAGCAGGCCTTTAAGCGCGTCTTCTTTTTCAATAACGTCCAGCGCCTCGCCGAGGCTGGCGACGGTTGCGGTATCAAGCTTGTTAACTGAACCGGGGGCATCGAAAACCAGTTCGGCAATGCCGTCTTCCAGCCAGTCGAGGTACAGGGTATCGCCTTTGTAGAGCATGTCAGTCTCCTGAATCCAGCAAAGTGATCTGGTCGTACCAGATGAAGCGAAGTGTGTATTTTATGTTAATGGAATGCAAATTACTCTTTAAAGAAATGCCGCCTGGATCACGTCCGGGGAAAGAAGTCGGCGATTTAACGATGTGCTAAGATGCGGGGTTCATGGTCAAAAAATACAGAAGGGTAAAAGATGGAATCTCTGGCCGCACTCTATAAAAATCATGTTGCTACGCTGCAGGAACGCGCTAAAGGCGTCCTTGAACGCTTTAAGCTGGATGCGCTGCTGATCCACTCCGGCGAGCTGATTAACGTTTTTCTCGACGATCATCCCTATCCGTTCAAAGTTAACCCGCAGTTCAAAGCCTGGGTGCCGGTCACGCAGGTGCCAAACTGCTGGCTGCTGGTGGACGGCGTCAGCAAGCCGAAGCTGTGGTTCTATCTGCCGGTAGACTACTGGCACAATGTCGAGCCGCTGCCGACCTCCTTCTGGACCGAAGAGATTGAGCTTATTGCCCTGCCTAAAGCGGATGATATCGGCAGCCAGCTGCCTGCCGGGCGCGGCAACATCGCCTACATTGGCCCGGTAGCGGAAAGGGCGCGAAGCCTGGAGATTGCCGCCGGCAACATCAACCCGAAAGGGGTGATCGATTACCTGCACTATTACCGCTCTTATAAAACAGACTATGAGCTGGCCTGCATGCGCGAAGCGCAGAAGATGGCAGTCAATGGCCACCGGGCAGCAGAAGAAGCGTTTATGTCCGGCATGAGCGAGTTTGACATCAATCTTGCTTACCTGACGGCTACGGGACACCGCGATACCGATGTGCCTTACAGCAACATCGTGGCCCTCAACGAGCACGCGGCCGTGCTGCACTACACTAAGCTGGATCACAGCGCGCCGGCAGAAATGCGCAGCTTCCTGCTGGACGCTGGTGCCGAATACAATGGTTACGCTGCAGACCTGACCCGGACATGGGCGGCAAACGCCGATAGCGAATACGGTCAGCTGGTCAAAGCGGTCAATACCGAGCAGCTGGCGCTGATTGATACGCTGAAAGCAGGCGTAAGCTACGTTGATTACCATATTCAGTTCCATCAGCGTATTGCCAGGCTGCTGCGCAAGCATGAGATCCTGACCGACATGAGCGAAGAGGCGCTGGTAGAGAACAACCTCACCGGGCCGTTTATGCCGCACGGGCTGGGACATCCTCTGGGATTGCAGGTGCACGATGTCGCCGGTTTTATGCAGGACGACACCGGCACCCATCTCGCCGCGCCAGCGAAGTATCCTTATCTGCGCTGCACCCGCGTGCTGCAGCCGGGCATGGTGCTGACCATCGAGCCGGGGATCTATTTCATTGAGTCACTGCTGGCGCCGTGGCGCGAAGGCGAATTCAGCAAGCACTTCAACTGGCAGAAAATTGAAGCCCTGAAACCGTTTGGCGGTATCCGCATTGAAGATAACGTGGTGATTCATGAAAGCGGCATCGAAAACATGACCCGGGATCTCAAGCTGGCCTGATGGAGAGCTGGCTCATACCCGCCGCGCCGGCAAGCGCGGAGGAAGAAATAAAGAAAAGCCGCTTTATTACCCTGTTGGCGCATACTGACGGGGTCGAGGCGGCGAAAGCGTTTGTGGCATCCGTCAGGGCGGCACATCCCGATGCACGCCATCACTGCGTGGCCTGGGTTGCCGGCAGCCCTGACGATTCTCAGCAGCTGGGCTTTTCCGACGACGGCGAACCGGCAGGTACTGCCGGTAAACCGATGCTGGCCCAGCTGATGGGCAGCGGCGTCGGTGAAATAACCGCCGTCGTTGTACGCTACTACGGCGGCGTGCTGCTGGGCACCGGCGGGCTGGTGAAAGCCTACGGCGGCGGCGTGCACCAGGCGCTGGCGGCGCTGACCACCCAGCGCAAGACGCCGCTGACCGAATATACTGTGCAGTGTGAATACGGCCAGCTGGCGGGCCTTGAAAGTCTTCTCACCCAGTTTGGCGGGAAAATTATTAGCAGTGATTATCAGGCCGCGGTTGACCTTAAAGTGGCGCTGCCCCGCGCCGCACTGGCGGATTTTTCCACAAAGCTGGCCGATTTTAGCCGTGGTTCATTGCAATTACGCAGGATTGACGAATAATCCCCGGTTTGTTTTTGCTTATCAAAGGAAGCGGCAGAGATGCATTTTCGTGCCATAACCCGCATTGTCGGACTGCTGGTGATCCTGTTTTCCGGAACCATGATTGTGCCCGGACTGGTGGCCCTTATTTATCGCGACGGCGCCGGGCGCGCTTTCACCCAAACGTTTTTTGTCGCGCTGGCGATTGGTTCCCTGCTGTGGTGGCCTAACCGTAAGGAGAAAGGCGAGCTGAAGGCCCGGGAGGGCTTCCTGATTGTGGTCCTGTTCTGGACCGTGCTGGGGAGCGTGGCGGCGCTGCCGTTTATCTTCTCCGAGCAGCCGCATCTCACTATTACCGATGCTTTCTTTGAATCCTTTTCTGGCCTGACAACCACCGGGGCAACCACGCTGGTGGGCCTGGACTCGCTGCCGCACGCGATTCTCTTTTACCGGCAGATGCTGCAGTGGTTCGGCGGGATGGGGATCATCGTGCTGGCGGTGGCCATTCTGCCCATACTCGGCGTCGGCGGGATGCAGCTTTACCGCGCCGAAATGCCGGGCCCGCTTAAAGATAACAAAATGCGGCCGCGCATTGCCGAAACGGCGAAAACGCTGTGGCTTATCTACGTTTTGCTGACGGTGGCGTGCGCGCTGGCGCTGTGGTTTGCCGGAATGCCGGCGTTTGATGCCATCGGACACAGCTTTGCGACTATCTCTGTCGGCGGATTTTCAACCCACGATGCCAGCGTCGGCTACTTCAACAGCCCGACCATTAATTCGATTATCGCCATTTTCTTGCTGATTTCCGGCTGTAACTACGGTCTGCATTTCTCGCTGCTGAGCGGGCGTAGTTTGAAGGTGTACTGGCGCGATCCGGAATTCCGCATGTTCATCGGGGTACAGCTGACGCTGGTTATCATTTGCACGCTGGTGCTGTGGTTCCACGATGTTTACAGCTCGGCGTTAACCACCCTTAACCAGGCGTTCTTCCAGGTCGTTTCAATGGCAACGACAGCGGGTTTCACCACGGACAGTATTGCACGCTGGCCGCTGTTTCTGCCGGTGCTGCTGCTTTTCTCCGCCTTTATCGGCGGCTGCGCGGGTTCAACCGGCGGTGGCTTAAAGGTTATCCGTATCCTGCTGCTGTTTAAGCAGGGTAACCGCGAGCTAAAGCGTCTGGTTCATCCGAATGCGGTGTACAGCATTAAACTGGGTAATCGCGCGCTGCCGGAGCGAATTCTGGAAGCGGTATGGGGATTCTTCTCCGCCTATGCACTGGTGTTCATCATTAGCATGCTGGCGATTATTGCTACCGGCGTCGATGATTTCTCTGCTTTTGCCTCAGTTGTGGCTACGCTGAATAACCTCGGTCCGGGACTGGGGGTTGTCGCGGATAACTTTGCCAGCATGAATCCGGTCGCAAAATGGATCCTGATTGTTAATATGCTGTTTGGTCGTCTTGAGGTCTTTACGCTGCTGGTGCTGTTTACCCCCACCTTCTGGCGCGAATAACGGGAGTCTGTGTGAAAGTATTAATTCTTTTCTCTACCAGGGATGGGCAGACGCGAGAAATTGCGGCCGCAATGGCGAGCGAGCTTAAAGAACTGGGGCTCGATGCCGATGCGGTTAACCTGCACCGGGCGGAGGAGATCCGCTGGCAGAACTATGACGGCGTTGTTATTGGCGCATCCATTCGTTACGGGCACTTTCATCCGGCAGTGGACCGCTTTATTAAAAAACACCTGCAGGCTTTAAAGCAGCTGCCGGGAGCGTTCTATTCAGTGAATCTGGTTGCGCGCAAGCCAGAGAAATGCACCCCGCAGACTAATAATTACACCCGTAAGTTCCTGCTGAGCTCGCCGTGGCAGCCGGATCTCAGCGGCGTCTTTGCCGGTGCTCTGCGTTACCCTCATTATCGCTGGTACGATCGGATGATGATCCGCCTGATAATGAAGATGACGGGGGGTGAAACGGATATCAGTAAAGAAGTGGTGTATACCGACTGGAAGCAGGTCACTCAATTTGCCCATGAAATCGCGCAACTTGTGCGCAAAAAGCCGGAAAAACAGGCGTGATGCCGGTAATTTAATCGAACAGTAAAATAATTCAAATTTATGCTTGTCACTTCCGGAGAACTCCCTATAATGCGCCACCACTGACACGGAACAACGGCTTACAGGCCGCCGGGTTAGCGGGGGTTTCTCCGGAAACGCCGACAGAGAAAAGCGAAAATAAACGCTTGACTCTGAAAGAGGAAAGCGTAATATACGCCACCTCGCGACAGAGCGCTAAAGCGCGTCGCACTGCTCTTTAACAATTTATCAGACAATCTGTGTGGGCACT
>NZ_CAJYMB010000088.1 GCF_913775985.1 uncultured Pluralibacter sp.
TGGCCGGCGAGAGCGGGTTGGCAGCAGAATTTGCCTGGCGGCACTAGCGCGGCGGTCCCACCTGACCCCATGCCGAACTCAGAAGTGAAACGCCGTAGCGCCGATGGTAGTGTGGGGTCTCCCCATGTGAGAGTAGGGAACTGCCAGGCATCAAATAAAGCAGAAGGCTCAGTCGAAAGACTGAGCCTTTTTGCGTTTTTCTACCTCATAACATGCGTAAAACCGAGGATAAATATCCCCGGCTCATCTAAGTATTAAATCAAAACACTACCGCTCATTATGCGCTTTTATCCATTCAGCAATAAAACAGGCAATGCCCGCGATATCATTAAGATCGAGCACCGGAACGACGGCATTTAAAGCGGTATCGCTGGCCACTGCAATAACATGCTCATCCAGAACAAGATCGGCTTCACTGTGGCCAGTACCCGCCCGAAAAAGCAGGATCTTACTTACCGGCTCATGCTTGAATCCCTCGACCAGCACCACATCCAGAGTGGAATGATCCATTCGGCTTACCAGATACGCGAGATCCAACGTCTCCTGCTGCGGCGTTTCGGTCATCAGCGCCCAACGCTCGGAGCTTGCTACCAGCGTTTGCGCCGCTCCGGCCTTACGCAGTTCATAGCTGTCTTTGCCGGGCGTATCGACATCCATACGATGATGCGTGTGTTTGATCAGGCCGGGGCGAATTCCGCGCTCGCGCAGCGCGGGGATCAGCCCCTTCAGCAACGTGGTCTTGCCGGTACCGCTCCAGGCGGCAATTGCCAGTATCGGCGTCATGATTTCTCCTGCATACGCTGTAAATCTTCCAGCGTGTTCACATTAGTAAATGACGACTTCATATCGCTGAAATCAACGCTGCGGCCGCCGCACTGGCGTAAAAATACCATCACTCTGCGCTCGCCGGCCGCGAGGTAGTCTTCAAGGGCCGGGATGATGCTGCGATTAATTAGCGCAACTGCCGGATGATCTCTCTCTCCATCGTGAGCCCAGGCTGCTGATGCTGTTCCGATACCTTCCCAAAGACGCTCAATAAGTATGGCGGGAATAAATGGCGTATCGCAGGGACAAAACAGATACCAGCCCGTATCGCTTTGCTTCATCACCGACAGCATTCCGGCCAGAGGACCGTGAAAATCGCCGGTGAGATCCTGATATACAGCAATCCCGCTGGCGGCATAAATGTCCACAGAGCGATTAGCGCTGATCGCCAGCACATCCGTCTGGGGCTGCAGTGCCTGTGCGACGTGTTGCCACAGAGGTTTGCCGTTAAGCAACTGTAATCCCTTATCTTTCCCCTCCATCCTTCGGGCTTTACCACCGGCTAAAATGACGCCGGTAACAGCCTGATGCTTTTTCACTTATATCGCCTCTTTTCTTGTGGGTTTCACCCTGCTACCGTGTGACGAATACGCATAAGGAGCAAAAAAATGAAATGTAAACGTCTGAACGAAGTTATTGAACTCCTCCAGCCGGCCTGGCAAAAAGAACCCGAGCTGAATTTAATGCAATTCTTGCAGAAACTGGCAAAGGAGTCAGGCTTTGACGGCAGGCTGGAAGATCTTTCTGATGATATTCTGATTTACCACCTGAAAATGCGCGATTCCACAAAAGATGCGGTTATTCCGGGCATTCAGAAAGATTATGAAGAGGATTTCAAAACGGCTTTGCTGCGCGCCCGGGGCGTAATTAAAGAGTAAAAGCTTGTAAGCGGCGCCACCGAAAATGCTGTGAAATGGTATTCTGAATCATTCGCAGTAATTTCCGGATAATCGGATGAACAATAAGGCTTTTAATTTTCAGACCCTGCACCCGGATACCATTATGGATGCGCTCTTCGAGTGCGGCATTCAGGTGGATTCGGGGCTGACCCCGCTTAATAGCTATGAGAATCGCGTCTGGCAGTTTCAGGATGAGGACAGGCGACGCTACGTCGCTAAATTCTACCGTCCCCAGCGCTGGACGGCCGCGCAGATTCAGGAAGAGCATGATTTCGCGCTGGAGCTGGTTAACGACGATGTACCTGTCGCCGCGCCGCTGGCTTTCGAGGGTAAAACGCTGCTCGAAGGCCAGGGTTTTCTTTTTGCCGTTTTTCCGAGCGTTGGTGGACGACAGTTTGAGCCGGATAACCTCGATCAAATCGAGTGGGTAGGACGCTATTTAGGCCGCCTGCACCAGACCGGCCGCAAAAAAGATTTTCAGGCCCGACCGGCAATCGGCATTCAGGAGTACCTGCTCGAACCGCGTCAGCTTTTTGAAACGACTCCGCTTATTCCCTCTTCACTTAAAGCTGAATTTCTGGCTGCCACGGATAAATTAATTGATGCCGTAATGCAACAGTGGCACAGTCGATTCTCGTCAATTCGCCTGCACGGCGACTGTCACGCGGGAAATATCCTGTGGCGCGACGGTCCGCTATTTGTCGATCTTGACGATGCCCGCAGCGGCCCCGTCATTCAGGATTTATGGATGCTGTTAAATGGCGATGTCGCCGAGCGCCGCATGCAGCTGGATATCATCCTTGAAGCTTACGAAGAGTTCAGCACTTTCGATACAGCAGAGCTTTCGTTAATTGAGCCGCTACGCGCTATGCGTATGGTTTATTATCTGGCCTGGTTAATCCGCCGCTGGGACGATCCTGCATTCCCCGTTAATTTCCCTTGGCTCATTGAGGAAGATAACTGGCGCAGGCAGATGGCAACGTTCCTTGAGCAGGTTAGGATTTTGCAGGAACCTCCGTTGCAATTAACACCGATGTTTTAACTGACACTTTCTGGAGAGAGTTAACAATGAAAAAGATTTTTCTGGCGCTAGCGGGCATGGTTCTGGCATTTAGCGCATCGGCAATGCAGATCGCTGACGGCAAGCAGTACACCACGCTGGAGAAGCCTGTTGCAGGTGAACCTCAGGTACTTGAGTTCTTCTCCTTCTATTGCCCGCACTGCTACCAGTTTGAGCAGGAGCTGCACGTTTCTGACGCGGTTAAGAAAAAGCTGCCGGAAGGTACCAAGATGACGAAGTATCACGTCGAGTTCCTTGGTCCGCTGGGTAAACAGCTGACGCAGGCGTGGGCCGTTGCTATCGCGCTGGGCGTGGAAAATAAAGTGACGGCGCCGATGTTTGATGCCGTACAGAAAACGCAAACCGTGCAGACCGTTGCCGATATTCGAAAAGTCTTCGTGGATGCCGGCGTGAAAGGTGAAGACTACGACGCCGCCTGGAACAGCTTTGTGGTTAAATCACTGGTTGCCCAGCAGGAAAAAGCCGCAGCCGATCTGCAGCTGCAGGGCGTTCCTTCTATTTTCGTTAACGGTAAATATCAGCTGAACCCGCAGGGGATGGACACTACCAGCATGGATATTTTTGTTCAGCAGTATGCTGACACCGTGCGCCAGCTGGTCGAGAAGAAGTAGTAGCAAACGCCGGCCCCACGGGTCGGCGCTTATTCACTTACTCCGCAGAGCCGTATCCCGCCTTAATAGCTCCAATCTGTCCGTCTTTATCGCGCCACAGCTCATTCAGCCACTGCTGAAAGTCGTGCTTGAAACTCTTATCATTGATGTAGTCGCCGCGCATAATTTGCGTCACGGGGACCAGTGAAATTCGCACTTCAATGCACGTGAGTTTGCCGCTTAGCATATCAAGGAACGGACGCCTGGTATTTTCCGGATAGCACAGCGTCACATTGAGTATTTTATCAAACTGGCTGCCGAGAACGTTCAGCGCTATCGCAATACCAGCGGCTTTCGGCGGCAGTAAATGCTTATAGGGGGAATGTGTTTCCTGATGTTTGGCTTCAGTGAAGCGCGAGCCTTCCACGAAGTTAACGACAGTCGACGGATGAGCGCGAAACTTCTCGCAGGATCGACGCGTGGTTTCAATATCTTTTCCGCGCCGCTGCGGATGACGTATCAAATAGCTTCTGGAGTAGCGGCGCATAAAAGGCATATCCAGCGCCCAGCAGGCAAGGCCAAGGAACGGTACCCACGCCAGCTGCTGCTTGAGGAAATACTTATTCATCGGAATGTGATTGCGGAACAGCACGCAGAGCACCACGATATCGGCCCAGCTTTGGTGATTGCAAATAAGCAGATACCAGTGTTTTTTATTCAGGCCCTCGATTCCCTCGACGTTCCATTTCAGGTGCGGATTCAAATGCAGAAGTGCGGCCAGCCCGGCACACCAGCAGTACATCATTCTGTTGCTGAATGCGGAAACCGAACGCCATACCGCAGGCAGCGGGATCAGTAGCTTGACGAGACCTGCCAGAATAATAGGTGCCGAACATAAAATGGTGATGGCGATAGCCAGGACGATACACAATGAAAGCCTGGATGCAGCGAGAAGTCTCGACATAGATAATTTATTCAGAGAGTTATTGGTAAAATCACCGGTACAGGTACGCAACGCGTTGATTTTACCAGAAATCACATTTTTACCGCTGTGTCAGGCATCGTTTATTCCAGTCAGCTTTTATATCCACACGGTATAAAATGTCACCAGGTAACGTTCAAGTACATGTTTTGTTTTTTAACTTATTGATAATAATGATTATTACATTTCTTCCATTAACGTAATCTAAATAAATAACGTCGTGGAATAATTCTATGCACAAACTTATCCACAGGTATTATTTACGAGAGATCCCGAAGATCCGCAAAACTTTTGCGGCAGATAAGGTGAAAAACTCATGTTTTACCTCCGTATGTGGCATCCTTTACCCTTAATTTGAAAAACAGGCACGGAAATTATGGCTCAGATCCAAGACAATCCCCTCATCCTGGTCGATGGCTCCTCTTATCTTTACCGCGCATACCATGCGTTTCCTCCGTTGACCAACAGCGCCGGTGAGCCAACCGGTGCGATGTATGGCGTGCTGAATATGTTGCGCAGCCTGATCATGCAGTATCAGCCGACCCATGCGGCGGTGGTTTTCGATGCCAAAGGTAAAACCTTCCGTGATGAGCTGTTTGAAAACTACAAAGCGCATCGCCCGCCGATGCCGGACGATCTGCGCGCGCAGATTGAACCTCTGCACGCGATGGTAAAAGCGATGGGCCTGCCGCTGCTGGCGGTTTCCGGCGTGGAGGCGGACGACGTTATTGGTACGCTGGCCCGGGAAGCGGAGAAAGTCGGGCGCCCGGTGCTGATCAGCACCGGCGACAAAGATATGGCCCAGCTGGTCACGCCGAATATCACCCTCATCAATACCATGACCAATACGATCCTCGGCCCGGATGAAGTGGTGGGCAAGTACGGCGTGCCGCCGGAGCTTATTATTGATTTCCTCGCCCTGATGGGCGACTCCTCGGACAATATCCCCGGCGTACCCGGCGTGGGCGAGAAGACGGCGCAGGCTCTGCTGCAGGGGCTTGGTGGCCTGGATACGCTGTATGCCGAGCCGGAGAAAATCGCCGGGCTCAGCTTCCGCGGCGCAAAAACCATGGCCGGCAAGCTGGAGCAGAACCGCGAGATGGCCTACCTCTCCTATAAGCTCGCGACAATCAAAACGGACGTCGAGCTGGAGCTGGGCTGCGAACAGCTGGAAGTGCAGCCTCCGCAGGCCGATGCGCTGCTGGCGCACTTCAAACAGTACGAATTCAAACGCTGGATAACCGACGTTGAAGCCGGGAAGTGGCTGCAGGTGAGGGGCAGCAAAGCTGCCGCTGGCGTCAGCCCGCAGGTAGCTGTTGAGGAAGAAGAGGAAGAGGCTGCGAGCCCGCTGTCCTCTGAAAACTACGCCACCATCCTCGACGAGGAAACGCTGCTCGAGTGGATTGAAAAACTGAAAAAAGCGCCGGTTATCGCTTTCGATACTGAAACCGACAGCCTTGATAATGTTTCGGCCAACATGGTGGGCCTGTCGTTTGCCGTAGAGCCTGGCCTGGCCGCCTACGTGCCGCTTGCGCACGACTACCTTGACGCACCGGATCAAATTTCCCGCGATCGCGCTCTGGCGCTGCTTAAGCCGCTGCTGGAAGATGAAAAATGCCTGAAAGTCGGCCAGAATCTGAAGTTCGATCGCGGCATTCTCGCCAACTATGATATTGAGCTGCGCGGCATTGCCTTTGACACCATGCTGGAATCCTACATTCTCGACAGCGTTGCCGGTCGTCACGATATGGACAGCCTCTCCGCGCGCTGGCTGAAGCACAAAACTATCACTTTTGAAGAGATTGCCGGCAAGGGTAAAAAGCAGCTGACGTTCAACCAGATCGCTCTCGAAGAGGCCGGCCCTTACGCGGCGGAAGACGCCGATGTTACCCTCCAGCTGCACCTCAAAATGTGGCCAAAGCTGCAGCAGCACGAAGGCCCGCTCAACGTCTTTAAAAATATCGAGATGCCGCTGGTCACCGTGCTTTCCCGCATCGAGCGCAACGGCGTTAAAATCGATCCTGCGGTGCTGCACAAGCACTCTGAGGAACTGACTAAACGCCTGGGCGAGCTTGAGCTTAAGGCGCATGAGATTGCCGGTGAGCCGTTTAACCTCTCTTCAACCAAGCAGCTGCAGACGATCCTGTTTGAAAAGCAGGGTATCAAGCCGCTGAAAAAAACCCCGGGCGGCGCGCCGTCAACTTCCGAAGAGGTACTGGAGGAGCTGGCGCTGGACTACCCGCTGCCGAAGGTTATTCTCGAATACCGCGGCCTGGCGAAGCTGAAATCCACCTACACGGATAAACTGCCGCTGATGATCAATCCGAAAACCGGGCGGGTCCACACTTCATATCATCAGGCGGTGACTGCGACTGGCCGTCTGTCGTCCACCGATCCAAACCTGCAGAACATTCCTGTGCGCAACGATGAAGGGCGCCGCATTCGCCAGGCATTTATCGCGCCGGAGGATTATCTGATTGTTTCCGCGGACTATTCGCAGATTGAGCTGCGCATCATGGCGCACCTGTCCCAGGATAAGGGCCTGCTTTCTGCCTTTGCCGAAGGAAAAGATATTCACCGCGCTACTGCGGCGGAAGTCTTCAGCCAGCCGCTTGAGAAGGTAACTAACGAGCAGCGCCGCAGCGCGAAGGCCATTAACTTTGGCTTGATCTACGGCATGAGCGCATTCGGCCTCTCCCGCCAGCTCAATATTCCGCGCAAAGAGTCGCAGAAATACATGGATCTGTACTTCGAGCGCTATCCCGGCGTACTGCAGTATATGGAGCGCACCCGTGCCCAGGCAAAAGAGCAGGGTTACGTAGAAACTCTCGACGGACGTCGGCTCTATCTCCCGGACATCAAATCGAGCAACGCCGCCCGCCGCGCGGGCGCAGAGCGTGCGGCCATTAATGCTCCAATGCAGGGGACCGCGGCAGATATTATTAAGCGCGCCATGATTGCCGTGGACGCGTGGCTGCAGGAAGAGCAGCCGCGGGTGAAAATGATCATGCAGGTGCACGATGAACTGGTATTTGAAGTGCATAAAGACGACATCGAGGCCGTTTCGCTCAAGATCCACGAGCTGATGGAGAGCAGCATGAAGCTCGATGTTCCGCTGCTGGTGGAAGTGGGCAGCGGCGCTAACTGGGATCTGGCGCATTAAGCGCTGAAATTTCGCCGTCATTTTTCGTAAGTAAGCAACATAACTTATAGCGTTTTGTGATGAGTATTAGAATTCGCTATGTAAGAAATGAAAAAAAACTACAAAAAGGGCTTTGTCCAGTGCGAAAAAAAGAGTAAAGTTATCGGCGTAGGGTACAGAGGTAAGATGTTCTATCTTTCAGACCTTTTACTTCACGTAATCGGATTTGGCTGAATATTTAGCCGCCCCAGTCAGTAATGACTGGGGCGTTTTTTATTGTCTCAATAAAATAGCCCGACAAAAAAAGCGCGGACATTGCCGCGCCGCTTTTCTTCTTTTTGCCGCTACTCTTCTGGCGCGTCGTCTGCTTCTTCCTGCGGGGCGATATCGTTAAACCAGCTATCCAGCTTCTGCCGCAGCTTGTCTACGCCCTCTTTTTTCAGCGAGGAGAACGTTTCAACCTGCACGTCGCCGTTAAAGGCAACCGCCGCTTCGCGGACCTTATTCAGCTGCGCTTTACGCGCGCCGCTGGCGAGCTTGTCGGCTTTGGTCAGCAGCACCAGCACAGGAATATCGCTGTCCACGGCCCATTCGATCATCTGCTGATCGAGATCTTTGAGCGGGTGGCGAATATCCATCAGCACCACCAGGCCTTTCAGGCACAGGCGCTTTTCCAGGTATTCGCCAAGCGCGCGCTGCCATTTACGCTTCATCTCTTCCGGTACTTCGGCATAGCCGTAGCCGGGAAGGTCTACCAGCCGCTTGCCTTCGGCCACCTGAAACAGGTTAATCAGCTGGGTACGCCCCGGCGTTTTGGACGTTCGGGCAAGGCTCTTCTGGTTGGTCAGCGTATTGAGCGCGCTCGATTTCCCCGCGTTGGAGCGGCCGGCAAATGCCACTTCAATACCGGTATCGGACGGCAGATGGCGAATATCAGGCGCGCTGGTGACAAAGTGCGTCTGTTGATAATTCAGGTTAGTCAAAGGGCATCTCCATAAATTCGGGCTGTGGGGGAGTATACCTTAACCATCAGCAAAAGACGGCGGTTACCCGAAAGAGACGTGTAAGTATTAACCCTGCACAATGTAAGAGATCTGCCATTGTATCTATGCGAAATATCAGAAAATGCCTACATCAGTTTAGGCGGTTATCAATATAATTCATTAAGTTATGTTGTTAAGCTTTAACAATTGTATTTTTGAATAACCACAGGTTACTTGTGTGTTTTACGTAACCCGGTAAAGTAGCTCTCAAGGCGAAGGACGCCGGAGGGATACGAACTCAGGAAGAGGGTCAGGAGCGCCAGGAGGCGAAGACGACGGAATAGCCAGGAGGCAGCGTCTGGAGACGCAGTAAAAGGAAAAGGATACGACACGGAACGTTGAGCGCCAAGGGAAAGACAGGGTGCGTTGATGGCAAACAAGGAAAGTCTGGCCCGTTAAGGGTTGTGAAACAGGAAAAAAGGCGACAGATGACTCTGTCGCCTTTTTTCTTTGTCTGCTTTCTGCTAGATTCCGGCTCAATTCTATACTAAATAACATCAAAACACTGAAGACCGAACATCATGAAAAAACCAACATCCGCAGCGCGCGGCAAAGCGTCTGGTAAAGCACATCGCAAAACCCGCGAGGAGCTGAATCAGGAAGGGCGCGATCGCAAGCGCCAGAAAAAGCACCGCGGCCGCGCTGCGGGCAGTCGTGCGACCGGCGGTGAGGCAACTTCTGGCCGCGGGCAGGGCCAGCAGAAAGATCCGCGTATCGGCAGTAAAAAACCTATCGAACTGGGCGTCACAGCGGCCCCGGTAACCCGGCAGCAAAAACCAAAGAGCGAGAAACCTATGCTTTCACCGCAGGCCGAGCTGGATCAACTGGAAAACGACGAGCGCCTGGATGCGCTGCTGGAGCGTCTGGAAGAGGGTGAAACCCTCAGCAGCGAAGAACAAACCTGGGTCGATGCGCAGCTCGACCGCATTGACGAGCTGATGCAGCAGCTCGGCCTCTCCTACGACGATGACGAAGAGGACGAGGAAGACGAAGAACCGAAGGAAGATATGATGCGCCTGCTGAAGGGCGGACACTAACCGTTGCATTCAGTGGGCCTGCCCGTCCTGCTGATAACCCTTTTAGCTGTATGTTATCTGGCAAGCTTATTCGTTAAACTACGACGGTTGTCGCGGCGTCAGAGCTGGCTGCGCAACCGGCTGGGTGCCCGGAGTCCGGGACAGCCGGTACACCGTCGTCGTTCGCGATATCCTCGTAAGGAGTAAGCATGTCTGAACAGCTAATCGACTGGGATCTGGCCCTTATCCAGAAATATAACTATTCCGGGCCGCGCTATACCTCGTATCCCACCGCACTCGAATTTTCAGAAACGTTCACCGAGAGCGATTTTCAGCAGGCGGTTGCCCGCTATCCCGAGCGTCCGCTCTCCCTGTACGTGCACATCCCGTTTTGCCACAAGCTGTGCTACTTCTGCGGCTGCAATAAAATTGTTACCCGCCAGCAGCACAAGGCTGACCAGTATCTCGATGCTCTTGAGCAGGAAATCGCGCACCGCGCACCGCTGTTTGCCGGACGCAAAGTGAGCCAGCTGCACTGGGGCGGCGGTACGCCGACCTACCTCAACAAGACGCAGATAAGCCGCCTGATGCAGCTGCTGCGCGGCCATTTCGACTTTCTGCCGGATGCCGAAATTTCCATTGAAGTAGATCCGCGCGAAATTGAACTCGACGTTCTCGACCATCTGCGCGGCGAAGGTTTTAACCGTCTCAGCATGGGCGTGCAGGATTTCAACAAAGAGGTGCAGCGGCTGGTAAACCGCGAGCAGGATGAAGACTTTATTTTTGCCCTGCTCAATCACGCCCGCGATATCGGCTTTACCTCCACCAATATCGATCTGATTTACGGCCTGCCGAAGCAGACGCCGGAGAGTTTCGCCTTTACGCTCAGGCGCGTGGCGGAGCTGAATCCGGATCGTCTCAGCGTTTTTAACTATGCCCACTTGCCGACGCTGTTTGCTGCCCAGCGCAAAATCAAAGATGCCGATTTGCCCTCCGCCCAGCAGAAGCTGGATATCCTGCAGGAAACGATAGATTCCCTGACCCGGGACGGCTACCAGTTTATCGGCATGGACCACTTCGCGCGTCCGGACAACGAGCTGGCGGTGGCCCAGCGCGAAGGCGTTCTGCACCGCAACTTCCAGGGCTACACCACCCAGGGCGACAGCGATCTGCTCGGCCTCGGCGTATCGGCGATCAGCATGATTGGCGACTGCTACGCGCAGAACCAGAAAGAGCTGAAGCGCTACTATCAGCAGGTCGATGAAAGCGGCAACGCGCTGTGGCGCGGCATCGCGCTGACCCGCGACGACTGCATTCGCCGGGACGTCATCAAAGCGCTGATCTGTAATTTCCGCCTGTCGTTCTCTGCGGTTGAACAGCAGTGGGGACTTCAGTTTGCCGACTATTTTGCCGAAGATTTAGCGCTGCTGGCGCCGCTGGCGAAAGACGGGCTGGTGGACGTTGACGAGAAAGGGATTGTGGTAACGGCGAAAGGGCGGCTGCTGATCCGCAATATTTGCATGTGCTTCGATACTTATCTGCGCCAGAAGGCCCGCCTGCAGCAGTTCTCCCGCGTCATTTAATGCGCTCCCCGCCGCAGGGCGGGGCAACGCAGCCTAGCTAAACAGACCAACCAGCGCGGCACACAGCACCGCGGCCAGCGCCGTTTGCGGCGTATGACCAGCGGCAGCGCCGCTCGACAGCATGTTAATTAACGATTCCAGCATGATGATTCTCCCGAATTATCGGGCAAGATCTTACTAAATGCGGGGGCGGAGTAAAGTACAAAATTACCGCAGTTTGCGTCCGCCCACCGACTTTTACACAGCGCCCCGGGCCTACTCCATTCCCAGCTCTTTCAGCTTGCGGGTCAGGGTATTTCGCCCCCAGCCCAGCAGCCTTGCCGCCTCCTGCTTGTGCCCCTGGGTGTGGCGCAGCGCGGTGGTCAACAGCGTGCGCTCCATTTCCGGCTGCGCTTCGGAGAGCAGGTTTTGATGACCGGAACGCAGCGCGCGATCGGCCCACTGGGCCAGCAGGGTGGCCCAGCTGTCCGGCGTGGCCTGAGACGGACTGTCCGGCGCGCTGCTTTCAAACAGCTCCGGCGGCAGATCCTGAATCAGCACCTCCTGACCGGCGGCCATCACCGTCAGCCAGCGGCAGGTATTTTCCAGCTGGCGCACGTTGCCGGGCCAGGCCAGGCGCGTGAGCGCGGCTTCGGTTTCCGGATGCAGCAGTTTGGCTTCCACGCCCAGCTCCCGGGCGGCGTCCTGCAGGAAGTGGCGCGCCAGGCGCGGAATATCTTCCCGGCGCTCGCGCAGCGGCGGCAGGTGCACGCGGATGACGTTCAGGCGATGGAACAGATCCTCGCGGAATTTGCCCTCCTGCACCCGCAGCTCCAGGTTCTGGTGGGTGGCGGCGATAATACGCACGTCCACTTTCACCGGCGCGTAGCCGCCGACGCGGTAGAACTGGCCGTCGGCCAGCACGCGCAGCAGGCGGGTCTGTACGTCGAGCGGCATGTCGCCTATCTCGTCGAGGAAGAGCGTGCCGCCGTCGGCCTGTTCGAAGCGCCCCTGGCGGATGGTGTTCGCTCCGGTAAATGCGCCTTTTTCGTGACCGAACAGCTCGGATTCGATCAGGTCTTTCGGGATCGCCGCCATGTTGAGGGCGATAAACGGCGCTTTCGCCCGCGGGCTGTGGCGGTGCAGGGCGTGCGCAACCAGCTCTTTACCGGTGCCCGACTCGCCGTTAATCAGCACGCTGATAGAGGAGCGCGACAGGCGGCCGATAATGCGGAAAACGTCCTGCATCGCCGGCGCTTCACCGATGATGTCCGTGGTTGGGCCAAAGACTTGCACGTTGCGCGGCTGCTGCTGCTCCTGATAGTGGCTGATCGCGCGCTCTACCAGCGCCACCGCCTCATCAATATCGAAAGGCTTCGGTAGGTAATCGAACGCGCCTTGCTGGTAGGCGCTTACCGCCGCATCCAGATCCGAGTGGGCGGTCATTATGATGACCGGAAGCATCGGGTGGCGCTGTTTAATCTGCTTGAGTAGCGCCAGGCCGTCCATGCCGGGCATGCGGATATCCGACAGCAGCACGTCCGGCGTCTTGCTGGCCAGCGCGTCGAGCACCTCGCTGCCGTTTTCAAAAGTGGTGCAGTTGAGACCGGCTCCGGTGAGCGCGCGCTCGAGCACCCAGCGAATGGAACTATCGTCATCAACGATCCAGACTATCCCTCGTTGCATAAAATGCACCTCTATTTCCGAATGGGCAGGTAAACCGAGAATTCGGTATGTCCCGGCCAGCTGGTAAATTCAATTTTTCCGGCATTCTGATCGATAAGGCTGCGGGCAATGGACAGGCCAAGCCCCGTACCGCCTTCGCGACCGCTGACCATGGGATAAAACAGCGTATCTTGCAGATGCGGCGGAATGCCCGGGCCGCTGTCCTGCACGTCAATACGCGCCGCCAGGCGATAGCGCACGCCGTGCAGCGTAAGCTGAAACGCCGTGCGGGTGCGCAGCGTGATTTCCCCGCCTTCCGGGCCTAGCGCCTGCAGCGCGTTGCGCACGATATTGAGTAGCACCTGTTCTATCTGGTCCGGATCGTGCGGCAGTTCCGGCAGGCTCGGATCGTAATCGCGGATCAGCCTGACGTTGTCCGGCAGCTCCATCGACACCAGCTTCACCACGCGCTCCGCGACTTTATGGATGCTTTCGGTAACGTGCATGCCCGGATGCTGCGGGCCGAGCAGCCGGTCCACCAGATTCCGCAGCCGGTCGGCCTGTTCAATAATGACTTTGGTGTACTCGGTCAGCGACGGATCGGGCAGCGCTTTGCTCAGCAGCTGCGCCGCGCCGCGCAGGCCGCCGAGCGGATTTTTAATCTCATGCGCCAGACCGCGCACCAGGTCCCGGGCGGCGATTTGCTGAGCGTGCTGCAGCTGCTCCTGGCTCAGGCGGCGCTGGTTGTCCATCGGCGCCATTTCCAGCAGGATCAGCCCGTCGGGCAGCCGCTGGGCAGTAAGGGACAGAATGTGCGACCGGCCGTCTATTACCAGCGTCACTTCGTTGTCGGTAAAGCCCTGGCCCGCCAGCAGGCTTTCGTGCATCAGGTCGATGTTCAGTGAGAAATAGCTCAGCAGCTCCGGCAGCGGCGTGCCGAAAAGCTTTCGCGAACTTTGCGCCAGCAGCTGCTGGGCCGCGGGATTCGCGTAGTGAACCGCCAGATGGTCATCAACCAGCAGGATGCTGTTGATCAGTGAATTGAGGATCTGCCCAGCATCGGGCAGCACGCCTGTTGCCATTTAGCAGTCTCCTGAAAGGTGTGCACCAGTTTAGTGCATTATAGGGATTTTGGCTGCCGGGTGCCTGCAATCAGGCCGCTTGCGGAGAAAAAAGCCCATCCGGAGATGGGCTAAAGTTTCCACGGCAACAACTATCGCTGGGTAGTTTTAAACGCTGTAATACAGTTCAAACTCTACCGGGTGCGGCGTCATGCGCACGCGGTCGTTTTCTTCACGACGCAGGCCGATGTAAGCGTCGATGGCTTCATCAGTGAACACGCCGCCCGCTTTCAGGAACTCGCGGTCCAGATCCAGCTCGTTGAGCGCTTCTTCGAGAGAACCGGCAACCTGCGGGATCTCTTTCGCTTCTTCCGGCGGCAGGTCATACAGGTTTTTGTCCATCGCTTCGCCCGGATGGATTTTGTTCTTGATACCGTCAAGGCCGGCCATCAGCAGGGCGGCAAAGCACAGGTACGGGTTAGCTGCCGGGTCCGGGAAGCGCACTTCGATGCGGCGCGCTTTCGGTGAAACGACAACCGGAATACGGATTGATGCGGAGCGGTTACGGGCAGAATAGGCCAGCATAACCGGTGCTTCATAACCCGGGACCAGACGCTTGTAGGAGTTGGTGGTCGGGTTAGACAGGGCGTTGATGGCTTTCGCGTGCTTGATAACACCGCCGATGTAGTACAGCGCGTCTTCAGACAGGCCGGCATACTTATCGCCAGAGAACAGGTTAGTGCCGTTCTTGGACAGCGACATGTGGCAGTGCATACCGGAACCGTTATCACCGAACATCGGTTTCGGCATAAAGGTCGCGGTTTTGCCAAAGCGGTGCGCAACGTTGTGAACCACGTATTTGTAGATCTGAATTTCGTCGGCTTTTTTGGTCATGGTGTTGAAGCGGGTGGCCACTTCGTTCTGACCGGCGGTTGCCACTTCGTGGTGGTGAGCTTCAACCACCAGGCCCATCTCTTCCATCACCAGACACATGGTAGAACGCAGATCCTGCGCGGAGTCTACCGGCGGAACCGGGAAGTAGCCGCCTTTGACGGCAGGGCGGTGACCTTTGTTACCACCTTCGTATTTGGTGGAGGAGTTCCACGCGCCTTCGATATCGTCGATAGCGACGTGAGAGCCGGAGATGGAGCTACCGAAGCGCACATCGTCGAACAGGAAGAATTCTGGCTCTGGCCCGAACAGCACGGTGTCGGCAATGCCGGTGGAGCGCAGGTACTCTTCAGCGCGCTTGGCGATGGAGCGCGGATCGCGGTCGTAGCCCTGCAGCGTGCCCGGCTCGAGGATATCGCAGCGGATAATCAGAGTAGACTCTTCAAAGAACGGATCAATGACCGCGGTGGTGGAGTCCGGCATCAGCACCATGTCGGATTCGTTAATGCCTTTCCAGCCGCCGATAGAGGAGCCGTCAAACATTTTGCCTTCTTCGAAGAATTCGGCATTCACCTGATGAGCCGGAATGGTGACGTGCTGCTCTTTACCTTTAGTATCGGTGAAACGCAGGTCAACAAATTTTACTTCGTGCTCGTTCAGCATGGTCAAAACGTGTTCAGCGGACATACTTAAACTCTCCCGGATGGTCATTGTCGTCGTGGAAACGAACGCTTAGGAACTGCATAAAATGGCTGTGTTGCCGTATTAATGACAAAGCGAAAACTGTGCCAACTTTCAAATTGCCCCCAAAAGGCGTTATGATGCGCGGCATAGTGCAAAAGGGCTGCACCATAATGGATATTCTGCACCAAAACAGTGCTCATCGGTTATCGGTAAGCACTGTTTTGGTGCAATTTTGGTTATGGCGCCCTTTTAACTCTCCGTGAAAGTGGTCACAAAGCAGCTTGGTAACACTTGTTTGCCGAGTATCTTTGTGATCCTGTTTAGTCCTGCGATTAATCCGTGTACAATAACGCGCTATTTCTAATGCCTGAGGCAAAGTTGTGATCGAAAATCTGCGTAACATCGCCATCATTGCTCACGTTGACCATGGTAAAACCACCCTGGTCGACAAGCTGCTGCAACAATCCGGTACGTTTGACGCACGTGCGGAAACACAAGAGCGTGTGATGGACTCCAACGATTTGGAGAAAGAGCGTGGGATTACCATCCTCGCTAAAAACACCGCTATTAAGTGGAATGACTACCGTATCAACATCGTTGATACCCCAGGGCACGCCGACTTCGGTGGTGAAGTTGAACGTGTTATGTCAATGGTAGACTCCGTTCTGCTGGTCGTTGACGCAATGGATGGCCCAATGCCGCAGACGCGCTTTGTGACCAAAAAGGCATTTGCCCACGGTCTGAAGCCCATCGTCGTAATCAACAAAGTTGACCGCCCTGGCGCGCGTCCAGACTGGGTTGTTGACCAGGTTTTTGACCTGTTCGTTAACCTTGACGCAACCGACGAACAGCTTGATTTCCCTATCGTCTACGCTTCTGCTCTGAACGGCATTGCCGGTCTGGATCACGAAGATATGGCGGAAGACATGACCCCGCTGTACCAGACGATCGTCGATCGCGTACCGGCGCCGAACGTTGACCTTGATGGCCCGCTGCAGATGCAAATCTCCCAGCTGGACTACAACAACTACGTTGGTGTTATCGGCATCGGCCGCATCAAGCGCGGTAAAGTGAAGCCGAACCAGCAGATCACTATCATCGATAGCGAAGGCAAAACCCGTAACGGTAAAGTCGGTAAAGTCCTGACCCACCTGGGTCTGGAGCGTATCGACAGTGACATCGCCGAAGCCGGCGACATCATCGCGATCACCGGTCTGGGCGAGCTGAACATCTCCGACACCATCTGCGATCCGCAGAATGTCGAAGCGCTGCCGGCCCTGTCCGTTGATGAACCGACCGTATCCATGTTCTTCAACGTCAACACCTCGCCGTTCTGCGGTAAAGAAGGTAAGTATGTAACCTCGCGTCAGATCCTCGACCGTCTGAACAAAGAGCTGGTGCACAACGTTGCTCTGCGCGTTGAAGAAACCGCTGACGCCGACGCGTTCCGCGTTTCCGGCCGCGGCGAGCTGCACCTGTCAGTGCTGATCGAAAACATGCGTCGTGAAGGTTTCGAAATGGCGGTTTCCCGTCCGAAAGTTATCTTCCGCGAAATCGATGGCCGCAAACAGGAGCCGTTCGAGAACGTGACCCTGGACGTTGAAGAGCAGCATCAGGGTTCCGTGATGCAGGCCCTCGGCGAGCGTAAAGGCGACCTGAAAAACATGAATCCGGACGGCAAAGGCCGCGTACGTCTCGACTACGTGATCCCAAGCCGCGGCCTGATCGGCTTCCGCTCAGAGTTCATGACCATGACCTCCGGTACCGGCCTGCTGTACTCCACCTTCAGCCACTACGATGACGTGCGCGCGGGTGATGTCGGCCAGCGCCAGAACGGTGTTCTGATCTCCAATGGCCAGGGTAAAGCAGTCGCGTTCGCACTGTACAGCCTGCAGGATCGCGGTAAGCTGTTCCTGGGTCACGGTGCAGAAGTTTACGAAGGCCAGATCATCGGTATCCACAGCCGTTCGAACGACCTGACCGTAAACTGCCTGACCGGTAAAAAGCTGACCAACATGCGTGCTTCCGGTACTGACGAAGCCACCACGCTGGTTCCGGCTGTTAAAATGACTCTGGAGCAGGCGCTGGAGTTCATTGATGACGACGAACTGGTAGAAGTCACCCCGACCTCTGTCCGTATCCGTAAACGTCACCTGACCGAGAACGATCGTAAACGCGCGATGCGCGGTTCGAAAGAAGACTAATTCTTTCCTCAATCGTCTCTAAACCCCGCTAAATGGCGGGGTTTTCTTTTTTGCGCCCGGCGTCAGTCGCGCATAGTCAAACGCCTCCTTTCCCGCTACAGTTATTTCCTCATGACGCAAAAGGAGGGGAATCATGCTCTATATCTTTGATTTAGGTAATGTGATTGTCGACATCGACTTCAACCGCGTATTCGGCGCCTGGAGCGACTTCGCGCGCGTCCCGCTGGCGACACTGAAGCAGAATTTCGTGATGGGCGAGACGTTTGAGCAGCACGAGCGAGGTGAAATCAGCGACGAAGCCTTCGCCGAGAAGCTGTGTCACGAGCTGGAGATCCCCCTCAGCTACGAACAGTTCGCCCACGGCTGGCAGGCGATATTTGTCGGCCTGCGCCCGGAGGTCATTGAGATCATGAATGCCCTGCGCGCGCGCGGCGAGCGGGTGGTGGTCCTGTCCAATACCAACCGCCTGCACACCACCTTCTGGCCGGATGAGTACCCGGAAATTCGCGCCGCCGCCGATCATGTTTATCTCTCTCAGGAGATGGGCATGCGCAAGCCGGAGGCGCGGATCTACGAAAAGGTGCTCGAGTCCGAAGGCTTCTCCGCCAGCGACTGCGTGTTCTTTGACGACAACGCCGATAATATTGAGGGCGCCAGGCAGCTTGGTATCAACAGCGTGCTGGTGACTGACAAAACCACTATCCCGGACTATTTCGCCAAATTGTGATGTTGAATATTTTCCGTCGCAAAGACAAACATTCGCCGCGGCCGCTGACCGCGTGGCTCAAGCTGCTCTGGCGGCGAATTGACGAAGACCACATGACCATGCTGGCCGGTAACCTGGCCTACGTGTCGCTGCTCTCCCTCGTGCCGCTGGTGGCCATCGTCTTCGCGCTGTTTGCCGCTTTTCCGATGTTCGCCGACGTCAGCCAGACGCTGCAGCACTTTATTTTCGCCAACTTCCTGCCGGCCACCGGCGACGTCATCCAGCGCTACATTGAGCAGTTCGTGGCCAACTCCAGCCGGATGACGGCGGTGGGCGCCTGCGGGCTGGTGGTCACCTCGCTGCTGCTGATGTACTCCATCGACAGCGCGCTGAACACCATCTGGCGCAGCAAAGAGATGCGCCCGCACATCTACTCCTTTGCCGTCTACTGGATGATCCTGACGCTGGGGCCGCTGCTGGCGGGCGCCAGCCTGGTGCTGAGCTCCTATTTACTCTCCCTGAGCTGGGCCAGCGATCTGAACGGCGTGATTGATAATCTGCTGCGCATCTTTCCGCTGGTGCTCTCGTGGATAACCTTCTGGATGCTCTACAGCATTGTGCCGACCACCAGCGTGCCTAACCGCGATGCGGTTACCGGCGCGCTGGTGGCGGCGCTGCTTTTTGAACTGGGTAAAAAAGCCTTTGCGCTTTATATCACTACCTTTCCTTCCTACCAGCTGATTTACGGCGTGCTGTCGGTTATCCCGATTCTGTTCGTGTGGGTCTACTGGACCTGGTGCATCGTCTTGCTTGGCGCGGAAATAACTGTCACTCTCGGGGAATACCGAAGACTGAAACACGAAGCCAGACAACACGTAGACGAAGAACCATGATTGCATTAATTCAGCGCGTAACCCGCGCCAGCGTTACCATTGAGAATGAGATTGCCGGTGAAATCGGCCCCGGACTGCTGGTCCTGCTCGGTGTTGAAAGAGAGGATGACGAACAGAAAGCCAGCCGCCTGTGCGAGCGGGTGCTGGGCTACCGCGTATTCAGCGATGCCGACGGTAAAATGAACCTCAACGTGCAGCAGGCGGGAGGTAGCCTGCTGGTGGTCTCGCAGTTCACGCTGGCCGCCGATACCGAGCGCGGCATGCGCCCGGGCTTCTCCAAAGGCGCGGCGCCAGATCGCGCCGAAGCGCTGTATGAGTACTTTGTTGAACGCTGCCGGCAGCAGAACATGCCCACCGAAACCGGGCGCTTCGCCGCCGACATGCAGGTGTCTCTGGTCAACGACGGCCCGGTAACCTTCTGGTTACAGGTATGAGCCCGCTGAGGGCAATAAGAGAGAGTACCGCTATGTATCACCTTCGCGTACCGCAGACAGAAGAAGAGTTAGCGCGTTATTACCAGTTTCGCTGGGAGATGCTGCGCAAGCCGCTGCACCAGCCGCAGGGCTCCGAGCGGGACGCCTGGGACGCGATGGCGCATCACCAGATGGTGGTGGATGAAGAGGGCAACCTTGTGGCGGTCGGGCGGCTGTACATTAACGCCGACAGCGAGGCCTCGATTCGCTTTATGGCGGTCGATCCGGCGGTGCAGGATAAAGGCCTGGGCACGCTCATTGCCATGACGCTGGAGTCCGTCGCGCGCCAGGAGGGCGTCAAGCGCGTCACCTGCAGCGCGCGCGAAGATGCGGTGGAGTTTTTTGCCAAGCTCGGCTTTGTAAACCAGGGCGAAATCACTACCCCGCAAACCACGCCGATCCGCCACTTCCTGATGATTAAGCCGGTAGCGACCCTGGACGATATTCTGCACCGGGGCGACTGGTGCGGGCAGCTCCAGCAGGCATGGTATCAGCACATCCCGCTCAGCGAAAAAATGGGCGTGCGCATCCAGCAGTATACCGGGCAGAAATTTATTACTACCATGCCGGAAATCGGCAATCAGAACCCGCACCACACCCTGTTTGCCGGCAGCCTGTTTTCGCTGGCAACCCTGACCGGCTGGGGGCTCATCTGGCTGATGCTGCGCGAGCGCCATCTGGGCGGGACCATCATTCTCGCCGATGCGCACATCCGCTACAGCAGGCCAATCAGCGGTCGCCCCACCGCCATCGCCGACCTGGGCTCCCTGAGCGGCGATCTCGACAGGCTGGCGCGCGGGCGCAAGGCCCGCGTGCAGATGCAGGTTGAGCTGTTTGGCGATGATATTACCGGGGCGATTTTTGAGGGCACGTACATCGTGCTCCCCGCCAAACCGTTCGGGCCGCTGGAAGAGGGCGGTAACGAAGAGGAGTAGCGCCCTCCGGCCCGCGGGCCGAAGGACGAAAAGCAGAAGGCGTTACTCGCCCTCTCCCGGAAACAGGAACGGATTAATGGAGCTGCGGGCAAAGCCCTCCTGCTCCATCCGCGCGTCCAGCACCAGCGTAGCGAGATCGTCGGCCACGGCCTCCACGTTCGGATCTTTCTCCTGATAGAGAATTTTAAGGTAGGTGCCGCAGTCGCCGCAGCTCTCGGCCTTGACCGCCGCCTGCTCGTTATCCAGCGACCAGTAGTGCAGGTCGCGGCTCTGCTCGCAGTTGCTGCACTTTACGCGCACCACGTGCCACTCGGTTTCGCACAGATTGCAGTGCAGGTAGCGCAGTCCCTGCGTCGTGCCAATCTGCACGATGCTGGACACCGGCATCGAGCCGCACACCGGGCAAAACTGGCGGTGCTCGCCGTACTCGGCCCGGGCCTTGCCGGGGATCAGCGAAGCCATCTGCGCCCAGTAGAGCGACAGTGCGGCCCAGATAAACGGTGCTTTGTCGCTGCTGACCGAGGCAAAATCCGAGGCGAACAGCGCGCTGGCCATCGCTTCCAGCTCGGTGCCGGACGCCTTCTCCAGATTCTCAATCACCGCCAGCGCCTGGCCGCTCATCTCCGGCTTCAGTTCGGCAATCATCGAGTGCAGCAGCTTATGCCAGTGCTTGTCGCGCGGCAGGGTGTGGATGTCCAGCGGCGGCTTGCCCTGTTCCGCCGCTTCTTTGATGCGGGTGGTGAGATCCATCTGCAGCGGATTGTCGTAAAGCACTACTTCCTGGGCGTGGGCAATCAGCCCGGCAAAGCGCAGGTAGTCGCCCAGCGGATTGCTTTCCGCCAGCTCGCGCAGCCGCGCCGCGCGGCGGTTATACAGATTCTTCAGGTTTGGAAAAAGCAGTGGCGGAATAGTATCCCCCCCGCGTTTTTCATGTTTCTCCAGCTCGTCTTGCGGGATTATGCGAATGCTCATTCAGTAACTTCCTGCTGCTGCCGACGCGCAAACGTCGCCAGAATATAAAAGGGCCTCTTCGTACCGCGGTGCCGGAACAAAGCGCGTGAATGCCTTATGATAACCGCAAATTCAGCAAGTGATATAGCTCATGCGCGGCGCGACGTCTTTTCGCCGGACCTGAAAGGATGCGCTGCAGGGTAAAACGGCGCCGTGATGGCGCCGCGGCAGTTGCCGGGCAGAGAGGGCCCGGTGGAGAATACAAGTTCATTCTCCTGCAATTAGCGAACCTGCGTGGAGGGGAAGGCGTGAATTATTCCACCGTTTTTACCTCTTTCACGCTGAACGTTTCATTTTTATATTGCAGCCGAATCACCTGCGCTTTGCGGCTAAGAGGTAACTTAAAATCCGGGATCCGGCGATTCAGAAACGCTTTAACAACCAGCGGATGCGTAAAGACTGCCACCTCTCCCGTGCTGAACTCGTGCTGCCAGCCGATGTTTGACAGCAGGCGATCGAAACGCCACGCGGCGATATCGCCATCCTCTCCACCGTCAGCCGATTGAAACCGATTAACGCGATCGTCCGAGAAGAGATCGCGGGCGGCCTGAGTATTGCCGGCCTTAATCGTATCCACGTTCTCCGCCTCCCACTGCCCAAGGAAAATCTCGTTCAGATCCTTGTCCTTTGTCAGGGTGACGTTGTGGCCGGCAAGTACGGCTTCTGCGCTCTTATAGCCTCGCCCAAGCTCGCTGCTGTAGGCGGCAATAAACGCCTTATTCTCCAGTTCCTTATGAAGCTTCTGGTTGGCGGCCGCACCGTCGGCAGTAAAATCGGAATCCGTCGTCCCTTCCATGACGCCCGCTTTCTGCAGCACGGTCATTGGGTTGATCACCAGCGTAATTTCCAGCGGAGCACGCTGCTGCTCTGTCACATAGCCGTCTTTCAGGTACTGCGTGTTATTAAAATCCCGCAGCGAAAACTGGCCATTTTTAAACTCCAGCACCGAAACGCTGGTGTTGGATAGCCCGGCCAGCGGCTTATCCGCCCGATATTTTTGCAAATAAAACGCCATTGACGAGTGCGCGGTGACCAGGATATTGCCACTTTTCCCCTGCTGCTGGTGGGCGATTTCCTTAAGCGCGCCTTCAAATCGACGGGAGAAATCAAACATGTTTTCTGCCTTTACCGGAGAGGTAAAGTTCGGATCGTCAAAGGTGCCAAAATAGAAAGGGAAATCATTGCCTGAATGGCCGAAGCGCCGGGTCAAATCGTCAATGCGCCCGCCCTCGACCTCGCCCCAGGAGATATCTTTCAAAGCGTCAATCTGAGTAACGGGCATCGGGCGGCTGCGCAGAATCGCGTTGGCGGTCTCATAAGCGCGTCCCAGGGTGCTGCTGTAGGCCGCGATAAACTGGACGTTGCCCAGCCCCAACCCGAGACTGCTGGCATCATATCGCCCTTTGTGCGTCAGCTGGGCGTTGCCGCCGCCGCCAATGGTCATCTCTTTAATATTCGATAAGGTCTGCCCGTGCCTGACTAGATAAAAGCGCAGCACGCCCGCGTCCGGATCCGTTGACGTTTGCTCTGCGGCAAAGGCGGATACTGATGCAGCGCTCACCATAAAAGCCGCCGTGGCAACCCGCGTCAGGCGGGACGGTATTCTGAAGCCCATACAAACTCCTTTTGTTATTCAACACGCTAAGATGGGTATTCAGTTTATAAAGTGACCTGCCACGCGACCTTTATGCCAGCGCCAGCGCTGTGCGTTTATTGTCCAAATTAGCAGGGTAGCGCTGAGGTGGATCACAGACGGGAAGTTTAATTGCAGAAATATAAGGACACGCGGAAGCGTAAAACGGCAACTGTCACGGCGCGGTGACAGTTGCCCGGACAGGGAAATCAGGAGGAGGAGGATTTATCCTCTTTCTCCCGCACTTCGCGATACCAGCGCGGATGGTGCTTTCTGGCCCACGCGCGCGGAACCCAGCCCTCCACCATCGCCGTAATCGTGCCTTTTACCCACAGCGCGGCGTAAATATGCACCATGATCACCACAATGAGCGCCACCGCGGCAAACGAGTGCAGCATCAGCGCGAAGCGGATCACCGGAATAGAGAACGCCGGGGCAAAGTAGGGCCGCCAGATAACCACGCCGCTCGCCAGCAGCAGCACCAGGAAGATAATGGCCGACCAGAACACGCACTTCTGGCCGAAATTATAGCGCCCGGTATCGCCCACCTCCTCGTTGACGATAATCTTGCGAATATTTTTCGCCCAGAAAATATCGTCGCGATTAATGAGATTATGGTGCCAGTAGCGGAAGAACATAATGATGAACGACGCAAACATGATGACGCCGACAAACGGGTGCAGAATGCGCGCCAGCTGCGGCGTGCCGAGGACGTGCATCAGCCAGTTGAAGGACGGGAAGAAAAAGCCCAGCCCGCTTATCGCCGCCAGCATAAAGCAGAAGGCGGTTATCCAGTGGTTGATGCGCTCCGGGGCGGTGTAGCGCACGATGGTGTCACGTTTTCTCATTTGCGCACCTCGTCTTTCTCTTCATGCAGGTTATCCCCCTCGTCGTCAGCGCGGTTCGGGCCAACGCCGACGTAGTGGAAGATGCTGGCGGCAAAGGTTGCCGCAAAGCCAACGGCGGCCAGCGGCTTCCAGATGCCTTTCCAGAACTTCACCGTCTGGCTGATTTCCGGGTTTTCCGGCAGGCCGTGATAGAGCGTCGGCTTGTCGGCGTGGTGCAGGACGTACATCACGTGGGTGCCGCCAACGCCCGCCGGATCGTACAGCCCGGCGTTATCGTAGCCGCGGGTTTGCAGCTCGGCGACGCGCTCGCCCGCCAGGGTCTTCATGTCCTCTTTGGAGCCAAAATGGATGGCGCCGGTGGGACAGGTTTTTACGCAGGCGGGCTCCTGGCCGACGGTCACACGATCCACGCACAGGGTACATTTGTAGACGCGGTTGTCCTCCGGGTTCAGGCGCGGCACGTCGAACGGGCAGCCGGCGATGCAGTAGCCGCAGCCGATGCACTGCTCTGACTGGAAATCGACGATGCCGTTGGCGTACTGGATAATCGCGCCTTCTGACGGGCAGGCCTTCAGGCAGCCCGGATCGGCACAGTGCATGCAGCCGTCCTTGCGGATAAGCCACTCCAGCTTGTCGTTTTGCTCCACTTCGGAAAAGCGCATCACCGTCCACGACTTGGCGGTCAGATCGGCGGGATTGTCGTACACCCCGACGTTGTGACCCACTTCATCGCGGATGTCGTTCCACTCCGAGCACGCTACCTGACAGGCTTTACAGCCAATGCAGGTGGTCACGTCGATAAGCTTGGCCACTTCCTGCTGGTGGTCCCGCGCCTGGGGCGCGGGGGTGAAACCGTTTGTCGCGGAACGACGAATAATGTCCTGAGATTGATAAGCCATAAATCGTCTCCGTTACACCTTTTCCACGTTCACGAGGAAGGATTTGAACTCCGGCGTCTGGGTATTGGCGTCGCCGACAAACGGCGTCAGCGTGTTGGCAATAAAGCCCTTCTTCGCCACCCCTTCGTAGCCCCAGTGGATCGGAATGCCGATAGTATCCACGTCCTGGTCGTTCACCTTCAGGGTGCGGATACGCTTGGTCACCACTGCCTTGGCTTTGATATAGCCGCGGTTGGAGGAGACTTTCACCGTATCGCCCTGAACGATGCCCAGCCTGTTCGCCAGCTTCTCGCCGATCTCCACAAACTGCTCCGGCTGCGCGATAGCGTTCAGTAGCGCGTGCTTGGTCCAGTAGTGGAAATGCTCGGTCAGGCGGTAGGTGGTGCCGACGTACGGGAACTTATCGGCTTTGCCCATCGCTTCCATATCGTCTTTAAAGACGCGAGCCGCCGGATTGGAGATTACGTTCGGGTGCAGCGGGTTAGTGCCCAGCGGCGTCTCAAACGGCTCGTAGTGCTCCGGGAACGGCCCTTCCGCCATTTTGTCGATAGCGAACAGGCGCCCCATGCCTTCTGGCTGCATGATAAACGGCCCGACGTCGCTGCCCGGCGCGGCAGCGCTGTAGTCTGCGACGTCCACGCCGCCCCATTTAGCACCGTCCCACTTCAGCAGCTGGCGCTTCGGATCCCACGGTTTCCCCTGCGGATCGGCGGAGGCGCGGTTATAGAGAATGCGGCGGTTGAGCGGCCACGCCCACGCCCAGCCCAGCGTATTGCCGAGCCCGGAGGGATCGGAGTTATCGCGGCGCGCCATCTGGTTGCCCTCCGGCGTCCAGCTGCCGGCGAAAATCCAGCAGCCGCTGGAGGTTGTGCCGTCGTCGCGCAGCTGGGCAAACGAGGTGAGCTGCTGGCCCTTCTTGACGATCGTCGCGCCGGTAGTCGGATCGGTAATGTCCGCCAGCGCTTTGCCGTTGCTCTCCATCGCCACTTCGGCGGAGTCCGGTTCGTCCGGGGAGGTATAGTTCCAGGTCATGTTGAGCACCGGTTCCGGCACCGGGCCGCCCTCTTTGGCGTACATCTCCTTCAGGCGCATAAAGATACCCGCCAGGATCTCGCCGTCGGTGCGGGCGATGCCGGGCGCGTCCGCGCCTTTCCAGTGCCACTGCAGCCAGCGCCCGGAGTTGACGATAGAGCCGTTCTCTTCGGCAAAGCAGGTGGACGGCAGGCGGAACACCTCGGTCTGGATTTTAGACGGATCTACATCGTTGGATTCGCCGTGGTTCTGCCAGAAGGTCGAGGTTTCGGTGTTCAGCGGATCGATAGTGACCAGGAACTTCAGCTTCGACAGCGAGGCCACTATCTTGTTTTTATTCGGGAACGACGCCACCGGGTTAAAGCCCTGGCAGAGATAGCCGTTCACCTGGCCTTTGTACATCATGTCGAAGTACTGGAGAACGTCGTAACTTTTATCCCACTTCGGCAGCCAGTCGAAGCCCCAGTTGTTCTCTTTGGTGGCCTTATCGCCGAAGAATGCCTTCATCATCGACACAAAGAACTTGGGATAGTTGCCCCAGTAGTTCACCTGGCCTTCCAGCAGCGGCTTCGGCGTGTTGGCGGTCAAATAGGTCTGGAGATCGGCCTGCTTTTCGCTCGGCAGCGTCATGTAGCCCGGCAGGCTCTGGGAGAGCAGGCCGAGATCCGTCAGCCCCTGGATATTGGAGTGGCCGCGCAGGGCGTTCACGCCGCCGCCCGCCATGCCCATATTGCCGAGCAGCAGCTGGATCATCGCCATGGTGCGGATGTTTTGCGCACCCACCGAGTGCTGGGTCCAGCCCAGCGCGTACAGGAACGACGCGGTTTTATCCGGCGCGGATGTTTCGGCGATGTATTCGCATACCTTGAGGAAATCTGCCTTCGGCGTGCCGCAAATCTTCTCGACCATCTCCGGCGTATAGCGGGACACGTGTTGCTTCAGCAGGTTCCAGACGCAGCGCGGATGCTGGAGCGTGGTATCGCGCTTCGCGTGGCCGCTCTCGTCCAGTTCGTAGTTCCAGCTGGTTTTATCGTATTTGCGCTTGTCGGCGTCGTAGCCGGAGAACAGGCCGTCTTCGAACGCGTAATCTTCGCGCACGATCAGGCTGGCGTTGGTATACGCCTCGGTGTACTCGCGGTTAATTTTTTCGTTGGTCAGCAGGTACAGGATCACCCCTGACAGGAACGTAATGTCCGTCCCGGAGCGAATCGGCGTGTAGAAATCCGCCACCGATGCCGTGCGGGTAAAGCGCGGATCGATAACAATCAGCTTCGCGCCGTTGCGGATTTTGGCTTCCATTGCCCAGCGGAACCCGACCGGATGCGCTTCAGCGGCGTTACCGCCCATCACCACAACGAGGTTGGCGTTCTTAATATCTACCCAGTGGTTGGTCATCGCACCGCGGCCAAATGTTGGAGCAAGACTTGCTACCGTTGGTCCGTGTCAGACGCGCGCCTGGTTATCTACCGCGAGCATGCCCAGCGCGCGGGTGAATTTCTGCGTCAGGTAGCCGGTTTCATTGCTGGACGCGGAGGCGCAGAGCATCCCGGTGGAGAGCCAGCGGTTGACGGTGGTGCCTTCGGCGTTTTGGGCGATAAAGTTGGCGTCGCGGTCGGCCTTCATCAGTTTCGCGATGCGGTCAAACGCCTCATCCCAGCTGATTTTCTGCCACTTATCAGAACCCGGTGCGCGATATTCTGGAAACTTCAGGCGACTTTCGGAGTGGATGAAGTCCACCAGGCCTGCCCCTTTCGGACAGAGCGCCCCGCGGCTGACCGGATGATCCGGATCCCCTTCAATGTGGAAAATTGACGCTTTGGCGTTTTTCGCGCCGTCGCCGAGGCTGTACATCAACAGCCCGCAGCCAACGGAACAATATGTGCAGGTATTACGGGTTTCGCGCGTGCGCAGCAGCTTGTACTGCCGCGTTTCGGCGAGGGCAACCGCCGGGGCAAAGCCCAGCGCTGCCGCCGTTGTACCTGCCATACCGCCAGCGCAGATCTTAAAGAACTGCCTTCTGCTGACCTGCATGGTTCGCTCCTTGTATCGACATTGCTCGCCCCGGCTCGTGCTTTATCAAGCGGGCCGGGCTGGTTTTTTATTAACCTTTGCGGTCAGAAGCGCAAAGGTTCAAAATGAGGACTATTTCCCTTCTTCAAAAAGGGATAAAGCGAAGATTACCACATAGTGGTTAATGATGTTCCAATACGGTTAAAGCGAAGTGAACGAAAACACCTTAAAACGCGACAATAATGTGATGGATACCACAGGCGTTCGCCAGATAACCCTCTGGCGCCGTCAGGATCTGCAGCACCCTCAGCCCGATAATCTGGCGGAGGAGGTGCCCGTGGCGCTGGTGTATAACGGTATTTCTCACGTGGTCATGATGGCGACCCCTAAAGATCTTAGTCTGTTTGCGGTGGGTTTCTCGTTATCCGAAGGGATTATTGAAAGTCGAAGCGAGATTTACGGTATTGACGTGGTGCCGGGCTGCGGCGGTATCGAGGTGCAGATTGAGCTCTCCAGCCGTCGCTTTATGGCCCTCAAGCAGCGTCGTCGCGCCCTGGCGGGCCGCACCGGCTGCGGCGTCTGCGGCGTTGAGCAGCTTAACGATATCGGCCGCCCCGTTGCGCCGCTGCCGTTTACTCAGACCTTTAACCTTAACCGCCTCGACAGCGCCCTTGAGCATCTTAACGACGTGCAGCCCGCGGGCCGGCTGACCGGCTGCACCCACGCGGCGGCCTGGGTCACCCCTTCCGGCGGGCTGGCGGGCGGGCTGGAAGACGTTGGTCGCCACGTGGCGCTGGACAAGCTGCTCGGCAAGCGCGCATATGAAGGCGACGAGTGGCATCAGGGCGCGGCGCTGGTCTCCAGCCGGGCCAGCTATGAAATGGTGCAGAAGGCGGCGATGTGCGGCGTCGAGATCCTGTTTGCGGTATCGGCGGCGACCACGCTGGCGGTAGAAGTGGCCGAGCGCTGTAATCTGACGCTGGTGGGGTTCTGCAAGCCGGGCAGGGCGACGATATACACCCACCCGCAGCGCCTGACGACGGTATAGTTATTAGTCAAAAATACTGAAAAAGTTCAGCGAATCATTCCGCTGTTTGTTATCCGGATACGGGACTATTCTTTATCTCATCAAGGCATGGCGCCTTATCCAGATAAATAAACAGAAGGGTGATTATCATGAAAAGCATCAAAACATTTGCCGCAGTTATCGCTCTCGCTACCTCATTCGGCGCGTTTGCTGCCCAGACTGTTACCGCGACCGCCTCCACGCTCGACGGCGCGGAAGCGAAAATCGCCGCAAAAGCCGCGGCGGAAGGCGCAACGTCTTACAAAGTTATCGAAGCCTACCCCGGTAACCGCGTACACATGACCGCCGAACTGAATAAGTAATTTCCAGCTACCGGTCGAAAAAGCGCCTCAGGGCGCTTTTTTACTGTAAGCCCGCCAGCCGCAGCAGGGCGGTAACCAGCGCCGCCGCCACGATAACTACAATCAGCGGCACCTTGCGCCAGGCCAGGAACACCGCAAACCCCACGCCCAGCACCCGCGCCATTCCGGCAAAATGCTCGCTTTCATAAAAGGTGGTGGCCAGCGCTACCGAGAACAGCAGCACCGTTGCCGCATCGGAAAGCAGCGCCTGGGAGTGCTCCGAGAAGGCCAGCCGCCTGCCGAGCTTCGCGCCGCCGAGGCGCATCAGATAGGTGCCCAGCGCCAGCACGGCCATTCCGACGATAACCAGCGTCACGTTTTCCATTACTTCCTCCTCGCCAGCAGGCCGAACAGCGACACCAGCACCGGCAGGCCGGTTGCCAGAAACGGTACCGCGGCCAGGGAGATCGCCGCGCCGCTGCAGGCGCGGATCAGCGTAGTGCGCTTTTTAAAGGAAGGCACCACCAGCGCCAGCAGGATCGCGGGAAACACGGCATCGAGCCCGATGGTTTCCGGTGCCGGCAGCAGCTTGCCTACGGCTGCCCCGAGCAGCGCCCCCAGCGGCCAGATAATCGCCACCCCCAGCCCGCACAGCCAGTAGGCGGCTTTACGCTGTTCCGGCGTCGCCTGCGACAGGCCAAACACCACGCTTTCATCGTTCATGATGTGGCAACCGAGAAGCCCCGCGGCGCGCCGGCCCACCAGATCCTGTACGCTGACGCCAAACGGCACGTGGCGGGCGTTGACCAGCAGCCCGGCGGCGGCGGCGGCCAGCGGATTACCGCCGCTGGCCACAATGCCAATAAACATGAATTCGGAAGCCCCGGCCAGCACCGTCAGCGACATCACGAACGGCACCCACAGCGGAAACCCGTAGGTGGTTGCCAGTGAACCGTAGGACATCCCCACTACGCCCACCGCCAGCACTACCAGGATGATTGCTTTCACCGTATCGCCGGTGAGGCACGAGAAATATTGCTTCATGTCTTTTAGCCATATCGAACGAATTTCCATTATAATGAACACTGCGTGTACGACTTGCAAGACGAACGTTTCGTTCGATATAAAAAACACGGAGCCCTCAATGACGCAGCCCATTAGCCTGATTGCGAAAAGTCTTGTGCGGGAGCGCGCGCGAACCGGACTCTCCCTCGCAGAAGTGGCGCGCCGGGCCGGCATCGCGAAATCAACCCTCTCGCAGCTGGAGTCCGGCAACGGCAATCCGAGCCTCGAAACCCTGTGGTCGCTGTGCGTAGCGCTCGATATTCCGTTTGCGCGCCTGCTGGAATCGCCGCAGAACCAGACCCAGGTTATTCGCCGGGGCGAGGGCACTAAGGTGGTGGCGGAAAAAGGTAACTACGAGGCGATCCTGCTGGCGGCCTGTCCGCCGGGCGCGCGGCGCGATATCTATCTGCTGCAGACCCAGCCCGGTGCCGATCGGGTTTCGGCCCCGCACATCCCCGGTTCCGTTGAGCACATCATCATTACCCAGGGCCGGGCGCGGGTAGGGCTTACCGAAGCGCCGGAAGTGCTGAACGCCGGAGACTACATCTGCTATCCGGGCGATCGCGAGCACGTCTTCCAGGCGCTGGAGCCCGATACGCTGGCGCTGCTGGTGGCGGAGCAAAACTGATCTTTGCGTTGAATAGCCTGCTTTTCCCACAGTTCTGTCCTTAATAACCTGCGGGCCGCATCTTGCGGCCTTTCACGCCAGTTCCCCTGAAAAACCCCTCTCTCCCGGGGCTTGAATTTACGCCTCTAAATGATATGTTATAACGTAACATATAACGCCCGGTGCGGCAGCGCCGCCGGGAGCTTTTGCCAGGAGGATCGCCATGCCGCTCACCGACAACCAGCAGCGCGTGCTTACCACGCTGCAGCAGGCGCAAAGGCCGCTCAGCGCCTACGCGCTGCTCGACATTCTGCGCGCCCAGGGTCTGCGCGCCCCGGCGCAGGTCTATCGGGCGCTGGAGCGTCTGGTGCAGCAGGGCCTGGTCCACCGGCTGGAAACCCTCAACGCCTACGTGACCTGTAACCATCCCAGGGACTGTCGGAACGGCGGCGTCACCGCATTCGCTATCTGCGACAGCTGCGGGCACATCGACGAGATCGTGGATATCGATCTCGGCAACTGCCTTGGCCGCTGGGTAAAGCACAGCGCCTTTGCCATGCGCGACAGCACCATCGAACTGCGGGGAACCTGCGCCGGGTGCCAGCGCGCCAGCGCGAACTGAATACAGCCAGAGACTCTGATATGACACCACAATTACCCTTTTTTTATGCGGATAGCCGTCGGCCAGACGCCGGCGGAGTAAGCCGCTTTGCCCGCGCGGCCAGCCAGTACAGCGGAGGCCGCCATGCCTGAATTACTGCCCGATGTTTCCCTGACCGAACGTTCTCCGTCCCGGCGCCCGCTGGAGTGGGTCGGCATGCAGGGCATCGACCTGCCGGTTAACGTCGCCGAGCCCGGCTACCGGCGCACGCTGCACGCCCGCGCCGATGCGCAGGTAGATCTGCCCGCGCCCGACGTTAAGGGCATCCACATGTCGCGGCTGTACCGGCTGCTGGATGCGCTGGGCGACGGCGATGCCCTGTCGCCGGCGGTGCTGGAGCGCTGTCTGCAGGCGATGGTGGAGAGCCACCGCGACTGCGAAACCGTCAGCGCCAGACTGCGGCTGCAGTTCGATCTTCTCGCCCGCCGCGCAGCGCTGATGACCGAAGGCCTCGCCGGCTGGAAAGCCTATCCGGTGCGGCTGGATGCGGTGATGGCGCGGGGCGTCTTCACGCTGCGCGCGCAGGTGACGGTGGTCTACTCCTCCACCTGCCCGTGTTCCGCCGCGCTGACGCGCCAGCTCATCGAACAAGGCTTTACGCAGGCGTTTGCCGGTCAGGCGCAGGTTGATCCCGCCGAGGTCGCCGCCTGGCTGCGGCAGAACGCCACCCTGGCAACGCCCCACAGCCAGCGCAGCGAGGCGATTGTCGCCGTTAACATTGCTGTCGACGCGGCGGATTTTGGCCTTCTGGCGCTGATTGACCGCATTGAAGCGGCGGTGGGCACCGCGGTGCAGACCGCGGTCAAGCGCGCCGACGAGCAGGCGTTCGCGGCGCTCAACGGCCAGAACCTGATGTTCGTTGAAGACGCGGCCCGACGCATTCAGGCGGCGCTGGACGAAGCCTGTGACCGGCCCGCCGTTCACGTGCGGCATCTGGAAAGTCTGCATCCCCACGACGCCGTGGCGTGGGCCGAACCGGGACGCTAAGGCCCGGCCCGATGACGACAGCGCCTTTTTCAAACGTCGCCCGCCTGCCGGCCCGCTTTTGCCCGCCGGCAGCGCCGCGTTTCCTTTTTTCGACGGGCTTATTCGAGGCCCAGGAGCACAGCGTATGACCTCTTCAATTCGCCTTTATAACACCCTGGCGCGGGCCAGAGAGCCGCTGCGCACCGGCGATCCCGACCGGGTCACGATGTACGTGTGCGGCCCCACCGTTTACAACTACGCCCACATCGGCAACGCCCGTCCGGCGGTGGTATTCGACGTGCTGGCGCGCCTGCTGCGCCAGCGCTTTTCGCAGGTGATCTACGCCCGCAACTTCACCGACGTGGATGACAAAATCAACGCCGCCGCCGCCGAAACCGGCGTGCCAATCGGCGCCATAACGGCGCGCTTTATCGACGCTTACCACGCCGATATGCAGGCGCTGGGCGTGCTGACGCCGGACATCGAGCCGCGGGTCACCGGGCATATCCCGGATATTCTGGCGATGATTGAGGTGCTGATGGCGCGCGGTAACGCCTACGAAGCGGAGGGGCACGTGCTGTTCCACGTTCCGTCATTTGCCGAATACGGCAGGCTCTCCGGGCGCAGCGTCGAGGACATGATCGCCGGCGCGCGGGTAGAAGTGGCGCCCTACAAGCGCGATCCGATGGACTTCGTGCTGTGGAAACCTTCCACCCCGGAACAGCCGGGCTGGGACAGTCCGTGGGGACGCGGGCGGCCGGGCTGGCACATTGAGTGCTCGGCGATGATCGAGCGCAACCTCGGTACGACTATCGACATTCACGGCGGCGGCCAGGATCTCATCTTCCCGCACCACGAAAACGAGATAGCCCAGGGCACCAGCGCCCACGACGGAACGCTGTACTGCCGCCACTGGGTGCACAACAGTTTCGTCACCGTGGAAGGGCAGAAGATGTCCAAGTCGCTGGGTAACGTGCTGCTGGTGCGCGATCTGCTGGCCGACGCGCCGGGCGAGGCCATCCGGCTGGCGCTGCTCTCCACTCACTACCGGCGGCCGCTGGACTGGAACCAGCGGCGGCTGGCCACCGCCCGGCAAACCCTGACGCGCTTCTACCGCGGGCTGGAGAGCGTGGATCATCTGGAAGCCGACATAAATGCCGCGCCGGACAGCGAGGTGCTGGCGGCGCTGGATAACGATCTCAGCATCTCCGGGGCGCTGACCCGCCTGCGCACGCTGCTGGCCGGTCTGGAAAGCGCCGACAATGATGCCGTGCGGACTGAGATTAAATCTCGCCTGCTCGCCTCCGCCCGGCTGCTGGGGCTCTTGCAGCAGAAACCCGCTGACGCTCTGGCGGCGCTGCGCGCGCCGTCTGCTGGCCGCCGCGCCCCCGCGCTCGACGTCGCCCGCATTGAGGCGCTGGTGGCCGAGCGGGAGCAGGTGCGCCGCGACGGTGATTTCGCCCGGGCGGACGCCCTGCGAGACGAGCTGGCGAAGGCCGGCGTGGTGGTCAGCGACACGCCGCAGGGCAGCAGCTGGGCGGTGGCCGAGGAGACAATATCGTGAGCCGCGGTTGCAAGGCGTGCGGGGAGAAACACCGCATCGTGAAGCGCGGGCTGGCCGGAATGATTATCCTGCCAATTCGCGGCTATCAGCGCTTTATCAGCCCGCTGCTGGCCCCGCGCTGCCGCTTTTATCCCACCTGCTCGCATTACGCCATCGAGGCGGTGCAGACCCACGGCGCGTTCAAAGGCATGTGGCTGGCGTTGTGCCGGGTGCTGCGCTGCCATCCGCTGCACCCGGGCGGCGACGATCCGGTACCGCCCGCCAGGCCGGGGTCGCGCAAATGCTGATCCGCAAACTTTTTCGCTTCGAAAACGCCCACATCGTGCGCGGCTGCAGCTCCGAACGCTGCGCCCGCTCGGTGCACGGCCACTCCTATCGGGTGGAGCTGCTGCTGGAAGCCCACGCGCTCGATAACGGGCAGATGGTGTATGACTTTGGCCTGCTCAAGGGCGACGTGCGCTGTCTGATAGACGCCTTCGATCACGCCATTGCCCTGTGGTCCGGAGACGATGCGGATTACCTGGAGGCCATGCAGCGCCACTCGGCGCGCTGGGTGCTGATCCCGGTATCCCCCAGCGCCGAGCAGTTCTCGCGGCTGTTCTTCCGGCTGGTGGATACCGCCCTGTCGCTCACCGATATGCGCAACGGCGAAGAGGGCGTGCGGCTGCATTCGGTGATCGTCCACGAAACCGAGACCGGCTACGCGCAGTGTTTTCGCGAGGATGCCGATAATCCGCGGATGGGCCGCATCGATCTGGACGCTATGACCTTTTCCCCGGCGATCGTAAATGAGTGGCCGGATCCTGAACTGTTTGAACGCCTGCGGCGCGGCGAGCGGCGGGCCAATCCGCTGCCTTGTCCGCTGCCGCGGCAGGAGAGTGCCGATGCGTAACCGTCCGTTATCACTGTCGCCTGCGGGCGGGAGCCTGAACAACGCCGCTGCTCCGGCGCGGCCGCCGGGGGTCACCGTCACCTCTACGCTGCTGGTTGTCGCCATCATTGCCGGATCGCTGATCGGCCACTTCCGGCCCGAGGCGGGCGAGTGGCTGGGGGATCGGGTAGACCACACCCTGCTGACGCTGGTCAGCCTGCTGTTCTTCGGCGTGCGCTTCGGCGCGCTGGTGCAGGCGGTGGGCCAGATGCGCTTTCTTATCATCCCGCTGCTGGCCAACTTCGTGCTGGTGCCGCTGATAGGCTACGGCGTGGCCTCGCTGTTCCTCGCCGGGCATCCGCTGTTTATGGTCGGGCTGATTATCTATTTTATCTCGCCGTGCACCGACTGGTTCCTCGGCTTTACCCGCCTGTCGGGCGGCAACGTGGCGCTCGGCACCACGCTTATCCCGCTCAACATGATCGCCCAGCTGCTGCTCTATCCCGTGTACCTGCAGCTGTTTACCCGCCATCTGGTGCAGGTGGAGGCCGGTACCCTCGGAGATACGCTGCTCAACTGGTTCCTGGTGCCGCTGGCTATCGCCGTGGTGCTGCACCAGGCGGGCCGCTGGCTGCTCGGCAAGGCGCGGTTCGCGCGGGTGCTGCAGGTTGCCGATCAGGCCACGCCGTGGGTTATCGCTCTGCTGGTGCTGGAGATTTTTGCCGCCAACATTCCGGTGATCCTGGCCCACCGCGGGGTTTTCGCGTGGGTACTGCTGGCGGTGTTCATCTTCTTCGTTCTTACGTTCCTGCTCGGCGAGGGCATTAGCCGCCTGTTCCGGCTGCGCTATCCCGAGCACGCGCTGCTCACCATGACCATTGCCGCGCGCAACGCCCCGCTGATGCTGGCGGTGACCATGGCGGCGCTGCCGAATCAGCCGCTGGTCTACGCCGCGCTGGTGATCGGCATGCTGGTGGAGTTCCCGCATCTGACCGCCCTGCGGCGCCTGCTGCTCGCCGCCCGCCGTCGCCGCGACAGCCAGCATCCTCTTTTCCCAACCGGACGCGCGGCGTCGGCGCAGGCCGACGACAGCGCGGCCTCTTCATCGTCAGGAAAATCATGATCCGTAAAAATCCGCGCGGCGACCTGCCGCAGATCCACCCCAGCGCCTTTGTCGATCCCACCGCCGTGCTGTGCGGGCTGGTTATCGTTGAAGAAAATGTCTTTATCGGCCCGTACGCGGTGATCCGCGCCGACGAGATGGACGCTCAGGGCCACATCGATCCGATTGTTATCGGGGCGCACTCCAATATTCAGGACGGGGTGGTGATCCACTCCAAATCCGGCGCCAGCGTGCGCATCGGCCAGCGTACCTCCATCGCCCACCGGGCGATCGTCCACGGTCCCTGCACGGTGGGCGACGGCGTGTTTATCGGCTTTAACAGCGTGCTGTTCAACTGCACGGTAGATAACGGCTGCGTGGTTCGCTACAACGCGGTGGTTGACGGCGTTCACCTGCCGCCGGGCTTCTACGTGCGCTCTACCGAGCGCATCGGCCCGGACACCGATCTCCCCTCCCTGCCGCAGGTGCCCGCCGCCGCCAGCGAGTTTTCCGAAGACGTGGCCCGCACCAACAATCAGCTGGTTCACGGCTATAAAAACATTCAGAACGAGTTTTAAATGACAGAACACGCGCAATCCCAATCCATTACCGTCACGCTGCCCGATGGCGCGCAGCGCGCCTTTGACCACCCGGTTTCTGTCGCTGAGATCGCCGCCAGCATCGGCCCGGGGCTTGCCCGCAACACCGTTGCCGGCAGGATCGACGGGCGCCTGGTGGACGCCGGGGATCTTATCGATCTCGACGCCCGGGTAGAGATCGTCACCCCCGCCGACGAGGCGGGGCTGGAGATCATTCGCCACTCCTGCGCGCACCTGCTCGGGCACGCGGTGAAGCAGCTGTTTCCTGGCGCGAAGATGGTGATCGGCCCGGTGATCGAAGAGGGCTTTTATTACGACATCGCCTACGAGCGCCCCTTTACGCCGGAAGATCTGGCGGCCATTGAGCAGCGGATGAAGGTGCTGATCGCCCAGGATTACGACGTGGGCAAAAAGATGACGCCGCGCGTCGAGGCGATTGCGCTGTTCCGCGCCCGGGGCGAAGACTACAAGCTGCGGCTGATCGATGATATGCCGGACGAAGCGACACTCGGGCTCTATTTTCATCAGGAGTACGTGGACATGTGCCGCGGCCCGCACGTGCCGAACACCCGCTTTCTGAAGCACTTCTGCCTGACCCGCGTCTCCGGCGCCTACTGGCGCGGCGATGCGAAGAACGCCCAGCTCCAGCGCATCTACGGTACTGCCTGGGCCGATAAAAAGCAGCTCGACGCCTGGGCGCAGCGGGTGGAGGAAGCGGCTAAGCGCGATCACCGCAAGCTGGGCCGCGAGCTGGATCTGTTTCACTTTCAGGAAGATGCCCCCGGGGCCGTATTCTGGCACCCGCGCGGCTGGACGGTGTTCCTCCAGCTGATTGCCTACATGCGTCGCCGCCAGCAGGACGCGGGCTACGTGGAGGTGAACTCCCCGGACGTGATGGACCGCAGCCTGTGGGAGATCTCCGGCCACTGGCAGAACTACCGCGACCATATGTTCACCACCGAAACCGAGGACGGCCGCGCCCTGGCGCTCAAGCCGATGAACTGCCCCGGCAGCGTGCTGCTCTATCGCCACGGCCTGAAGAGCTACCGCGACCTGCCGATCCGCATGGGCGAGTTCGGCAAAGTCCACCGCTACGAACCTTCCGGCGCGCTGCACGGCCTGCTGCGGGTGCGCCATTTCACCCAGGACGACGCCCACATCTACTGCACCCCGCAGCAGATGGACGCCGAGTGCCGGGAAGTGGTGGCGCTGGTGCTGGACATCTACCGCCAGTTTGGCTTCGACGACGTGCGCATCAAGCTCTCCACCCGGCCCGATAACCGGATGGGGGACGACGCCACCTGGGACGTGCTGGAAGACGCGCTGGTGCAGGCGCTCGACGGCATGGGGCTGGAGTACCGGCTCAACCCCGGCGAAGGCGCGTTCTACGGCCCGAAACTGGAGTTCGTCCTGCGCGACGCCATCGGCCGCGACTGGCAGTGCGGCACCCTGCAGGTGGACATGAACCTGCCCGAGCGCTTCGGCCTGGAATACGTGGATGAAGACGGCCAGCGCCGCCGCCCGGTGATGCTGCACCGGGCGCTGTTCGGCTCTCTGGAGCGTTTCACCGGCATTCTGATTGAGCACTACGCCGGCAGGCTGCCGGTGTGGCTGGCGCCGGTGCAGGCAGCGGTATTGTCGATAACCGAAGCGCATGCTGATTACGCCGCCGACGTCGCGCGGGTGCTGTGCGGCGCGGGGCTGCGCGCCGAAGCCGACGTGCGCAACGAGAAAATTGGCTACAAAATTCGCGAGCAGACGCTGCAAAAAGTGCCGTTTCTGCTGGTGGTTGGCCAGCAGGAAGTGGACGACGGCAGCGTAACCCTGCGCAGCCTCGACGGCAAAAACCTCGGCACCCTGCCGCTGGCCCAGGCCATCGCTTTTCTGCGCGAGCAGGCGCTGGCGCCCGATGACGAAGCGCGCCGGCAGGCGCAGCAGCAGCGCCTGGCCGCGCTAAATATCGTTCCGGACAGTGCCCGGGAGGTAACCCCATGAGCAATCAGGTAAATCCCGAATCCCGCCGCGCCGATCTGCTGGTGATCGGCGGCACCGTGCTGCTGCCCGGCGGCGCGCTGGAGCAGATTAATATCGCCGCCCGGGACGGCCGCGTCGTGGCGCTGGGAGATCTGAGCGGCTGGAGCGCGGAGGAGACCCTCGACGCTAGCGGCCTGCACGTGCTGCCCGGCGTTATCGACAGCCAGGTGCATTTTCGCGAGCCGGGCCTGACCCATAAAGAAACTCTCGAAGCCGGCACCCGCGGCGCGGTGCTCGGCGGCGTAACCGGTATCTTTGAGATGCCCAACACCAGCCCGCTGACGCTGGCCCCTGCCGATCTGCAGGGCAAGCTGGATGCCGCCCGCGGCCGGGCCTGGTGCGACTACGCCTTTTATATCGGCGGCTCGGCGGTCAACGCCGAACGGCTTGCCGAACTGGAAAACCTGCCCGGCTGCGCCGGGGTAAAAGTGTTTATGGGCAGTTCCTTCGGCGATCTGCTGGCGGACGATACCGAGGTGCTGCGCCGCATTCTGCGCCACGGCCGACGGCGGATGGCGGTACACGCCGAAGACGAAGCCCGGCTGCGCGAGCGCCGGCCCATCGTCGAAGCCAGCGGCGACGTGCGCCAGCACGCCCTCTGGCGGGACGTGGAGAGCGCATTAATGGCCACGCAGCACATCGTGCGGCTGGCGGAGGAGGCCGGGCGGCGGCTGCACGTGCTGCATGTCTCCAGCGCGGAAGAGATCGCGTTTCTCGCCGGACACAAGCAGCGGGTCAGCGTCGAAGTGACGCCGCACCACCTGACGATGAGCGCCCCCGAGTGCTACGAGCGGCTGGGAAGCTTTGCGCAGATGAACCCCCCGGTGCGCGAGCAGCGCCATCAGGACGCGCTGTGGCAGGGCATCCGCGACGGCGTGGTGGACATCATCGGCAGCGATCACGCGCCGCACACCCGGGAGGAGAAGGGCAAGCCGTACCCAAATTCCCCCAGCGGCATGACCGGCGTGCAAACCCTGCTGCCGCTGATGCTCGATCACGTTAACGCCGGGCGCCTGAGCCTGCAGCGGCTGGCAGATCTCACCAGCGCCGGGCCGGCGCGGCTGTTCGGTCTTGAAAGCAAGGGGCGCATCGCCCTCGGCTTCGATGCGGATTTCAGCATCGTCGACCTGCGGGCACAGCGCGTGATTACCAACGACTGGATCGCCAGCGTCAGCGGCTGGACGCCGTATGACGGGCTTGGGGTTACCGGCTGGCCGATTCACACGGTGATCCGCGGCCATGCCGTGGTGCGCGACGAGGCGCTGGCAGATGCTCTGCCGCAGGGCGAGCCTTTGCGCTTCCTGGAAGTCCCGCCGTTCCCCGAAACTGAAAAGAGCGCAGACCATGAATAAAGAAACAGCATCATCCGACAGCGCGCTGTTCGCCGCGCGCCGCTCCATCGAGCAGGTCGAAGAGGGCGAGGAGCTGGCGCCGAAATTCGACGAGCGCGGGCTTATCACCTGCGTCACCACGGATGCGCAGAGCGGCGAAGTGCTGATGCTCGGCTACATGAACCGCGAGGCGCTGGAGGCCACCATCCGCAGCGGAGAGGCGCACTACTGGAGCCGCTCCAGGCAGGCGCTGTGGCACAAGGGCGCTACCAGCGGGCTTATCCAGCAGGTGCGCGAGATCCGCGTCGATGACGACCAGGACGCTATCTGGCTGCGGGTAGATATTCGCGGCGGCGCGAGCTGCCACGTCGGCTACCGCTCCTGCTTCTACCGCATCGTGCCCCACGGCCCCGACGCGGCGCAGCCGCTGGAATTTGCCGAGCGCGAGAAGGTGTTCGATCCGCTGGAAGTGTACGGCGACGCGCCGAATCCGACGCAGCTGTGAGGGGCGGGGTGAGGCATGCCGCTTTTTAAGGGAGGAAAGGTTATGAAATATCCAGTTTACTTACATCAGGCTGAAAGCGGCACCTTCTCTGGCTTTGTACCCGATCTTGAGGGTTGTTACTTTGCAGGTGATACCATCGACGATGCGATCGCTGATGCTCATGCGGCCATCGATGTGTATCTGGACTATCGCAGTGAAAAAGGTCTGGATGTGCCTGCTGCACGGACCATAAACGATCACAAAGATTATGAAGATTGCCGGGGCGGAATTTGGGCTATCGTTGATATCGATACCGCTAAATACGATGGTAAAGCAGTTAAATTAAATATTACGTTACCGCATAATTTATTATCCAGAATAGATGCATATGTCACGAGTAACAGAGATTATTCCAGCCGAAGCGGATTTCTTGCAGAGTTAGCCAGAAGAGAGTTACTGAAGCATTCCTGATTTATTATCCATTTAACTATGTCAAAAGCCCACGACGTGGGCTTGATTTTTTATTAGAAAACGTGCTTAGTAATCAGCGATAGCGTGGTCTAGGACTTAATCGTTCTACTACTAATATGGCAATGGATATTTTGAGAGGGCGAGGATGAAAGCAGTTAAAGGGATTTTTCTTATTTCAGTTTCCATATTAAGTGCTGTGTTAATATACCGGCGGTCATTACCTGTTCAAGTAATGGCAATTTATCAGGATAATAATTTCACGGATATTTTAGTTAAAGATTTTCCGCTCAGCGAGCATGGCAAGAGAGAATGGTGGGGAACAAATAAAGATAAAATGGAAAAGGAGTTTGATTTCCCTAAAAAAGACGCTCAAGGGAGATATAGAATTATAATTTGGTCGTTTGGTGATGGCTATAAAAAAATGCCGAACCATGATAATCGACTTAGCACTGAAACATCAGATCTTTTATGCTTCGAAACACTGAAAAAAGAAGCTAATTGTATTGATAAAAAAAGGCTAATGACGATTGAGAAAAATTTGAACGGACCTGAGTTAATAACGGTACAATGAATTTTATAATGTTAAGAGTATGAAAGTAAAATGTCGTCCCCTAAATAATTCAAGTTGCTCGACTGAGCAATTTGATGCTTTTACCGTGTCACTGCGCAGTCGCTGGACAGGTATCTCGCCGCGCTGAGGCCATTGCCAGCATTATGGGTATTAGAATGTTGCTCAGGGCATCACATCAAAGATGCTTCGTCATGCAAACCGTATTATTATTCCACGCGCCAGATCATAACCCTCAGGATAACGTAGATGAACAGCGATGAGCAGAGGCTTCTGCAAAAGGCTTTTTCAGCCAAAGATAATGCCAGGCTGAACGACATTCTTGCCCGGGATGAGAAGAAAACTGACTCGCTGCAATCTCTCATCCGCGAGCTTGAGAAACGCTTTTGGGCTGGGGTGATTTGTATAGGGCTTATCATGGCTGTTTGCATATACGGCATGATAAGTGGACATCGGGACAGCTTGATTTCATATGGTATTGTTCTCTTGTTGGGCTCCGCGATTGTCTATTTTGTTATACCGATGAATCTGGCATGGAAGGCCTGTAAGTTTAGGCGTAGGAATAATGATGGGTTATTTTGACAGGTGTTGCTACTTGTACAATCTTATCTGTTAGATGCGGTTAAATCGCGGAGTGTGATATTGCTTAAGCTCAGACTTGGTTTGACCTTGCTGAGGTACAGAGATTACCTAATCTGAGAGACAGCTCTGTGCCAGAGGCGGACATTGAGTAATCGAACAATGTTAATTAGTAGGGGGCTGGGATAAATATGATGATTTGGTTCAATGTGTTAGCACTCACGAAATAAATGAGCGTTGCATTGGTCTATCCTCATGTTTCTGAAGAAGATATAACTAATATCGGGGAGCAAGTCAGTTTTCGGTACCATAGCATTTTTCTAATTCACATATTTTTATTCCTATTGTCCAGGACAGCGCACCGAAAAAGCCATCGAAAAAAAGACACTCGGAAATATTTGTGGTGCCAGCAAGTGTGGATTGTTGGTGGGTACTACTCAAGCGAAACCCTAATTATGTGTGTTTCCGCTACACTGACAGAATTAGAGAACAGTTGTGTTCCCTTTGGCGCGCTAACTTCTGTAATGATTTTGCAAGTGCCAATTCCTTTTATTTTTTTGGATAATGCTGGAGAATCATGTGGAAAATTGAGGCGTTCTACATTTAAGGGGTGCGGCTTAAAGTATTGAATCATAGTTGCTTCAATGGTTTCGAGAATATCAGCGAAAGGCAGGATTGGCGGTTCGAGGGGGGATGGGCGATAAAGAACAATAGAGGTAGTCTGTGTGCTTGGTCGTCGATTTTGTTCCGCCAGTAACTTCTGTAGTTTCTCGTGCCCCTCACCAAGACGGTCTTGAGCTTCACGTTTCGCCGATTTGGCGATTCCAATGTATTCAATTCGCAATGGAATTAACGGACAGTTTTCTGCGTAAAGTAAAAGAAAGGACAGATTGCAAGGAAAACTCTCAGTGCCAGGGCCGGATCCTCTAAACTCGAAGCAGTCTGGAAAAACACCGTACCTTGTCGCGCGTACATCCGCAAATGGAATCGGTGACCGAAAGAAAATTTTGTGCTCCGTAACTGAACCCGGCGTGAACTCAAATTTAACAGTCGATACGAAATGGGTAGAAGAAATTTTTCGTATAGAGCTCGGAATAACTTCGGCCCTGGAATGGGTAACTAGAGAATATATTCGGAAACCACCAAACTCGCCCTGTAAAAATAAACGATGATCGTCGCTAATGCGAATTACTTTTATACCTTCCATAATTCCTGTCGGTTGGTTCATATGCTCGATATAGGATGGATCGACAACTGTAGCTGGACCGGTTGTAAAATAAAGCATAGGAATATTCTTTTATTTAACCTTACATGCATTAATAATAACCTATCAGTCTGTTCTGCAATAGCTTTCTTTAAGCTTGATGATAGCTTCAGCTCCTCGCTCAAAGCAGACTATCCGAACCGCCTACTAAAACTCCTAAACCCAATAACCCCGCCCGCCCACGGCGGGCAGGGTCATCACTCAGTCCAGATAAAACACCGCTTTCAGCTCTTGGCTTACCGGGCTGTTGTCGGCGTTGGCGGGCATCACCTCGCGCATGTGCTTCCACCAGCGCTGGCACACCTCGGTGTCGGCCACCGCGTTCCAGCGCGCTTCGGATTCGATCTCGACGGTGGCGAACAGCAGGCTGCGGGCCTTGTCGAGGTAAATCGCGTAGTGGTGCGCGCCGTGGGCTTTCAGCACCGCTTCCAGTTCGGGCCAGATGGGCGAGTGGCGGCGCTCGTATTCGTCGTGCGCGTCGGGATTAACCTGCATCACAAACGCTTTGCGGATCATAGCGCCTCCAGATACAGGGCGCGCACCTCGTCGCGGCTGGCGCTGCGCGGGTTGCACGGCGCGCACGGATCGGCCAGCGCCTTGTCCAGCCAGCCTTCGATATCGGCTTCGGTGACGCCGAGCTGGCGAAAGCCCTGCGGAATGCCGACGGCGGCGCTGAGATCGCGGATGGCCTGAATTGCCGCCGCGCTGGCCGCGTCGTCGCTCATGCCGCGGGTATCGACGCCCATCGCCTGCGCCACGCGGGCGAAGCGGGCAACGGCGTTCGGGCGGTTAAAGTTTTCAATAACCGGCAGCAGGATGGCGTTGCAGACGCCGTGGGGCAGGTTGTGGGTCGCGCCCGGCTGGTGCGCCAGGGCGTGTACCAGGCCCAGTCCGGCGCTGTTGAACGCCATTCCCGCTAGGTACTGACCGTAGGCCATCTGCTCGCGAGCTTCGAGATCGCGCCCGTTTTCGACAGCTTTTGGCAGCCAGAGGGTAATCAGGCGAATCGCCTCCAGCGCGTTAGCGTCGGTAAGCGGATGCGCGCCGACCGATACAAACGCTTCCACCGCGTGGGTCAGGGCATCCATGCCGGTGGCGGCGGTGACGGAGGCCGGGATATCCAGCATCACGCTGGCGTCGTCTACCGCAATATCAGGAATGATATTCGGGTCGATGATCACCTCTTTCACCTGGCGTTCGCTGTCGATGATCACCGCGTTGCTGGTCATTTCGGCAGCGGTGCCGGCAGTGGTGTTAATCGCCACCAGCGGCACGCCCGGGTTTTTAACTTTGCCGACGCCGGAGTAGGCGGTGGACGGGCCCGGATTGGCGGTGAGGATCTTAATGGCTTTCGCCGTGTCGATCGGGCTGCCGCCGCCGAAGGCGATGAGGTAGTCGCACTGCGCCGCCTGATAGGCCGCGTAGCCGCGCTGTACCAGCGCTTCGGTCGGGTTGGGGAAGACCTCGTCAAACAGCTGCCAGGGCATCTGCTGCGCGTCCAGCGCCGCAAACAGACTGTCGAGCAGGCCCAGCTTGACCAGCTGGCCGTCGGTGACAATCAGCGCTTTGCCCCACTGTTTGCCCGCCACCAGATTTACCATATCGCCGATCGCGCCCGCGCCGTGCAGGCTGATTTTCGGCAGTGCCAACATAAAGCTCATCACATGCTCCTGCGGTTAGTTGTACAGCGCCAGGGCGGAGGCCAGCGGCGTCACGCCAAAGCGTTTGCCGAGCGCTTCCAGCTGCGCGCGGGTAATGGTCTGCTTCATGCCGCCCATCGACTGCACTTTGACGAGGATCTCTGCCGATTTTTCGGCGGTGTCGATCAGGCCAAACGCCTCGTCCAGCGTCGGGCCGCTGCCGAAGACGCCGTGGAACGGCCACAGCACCAGCGAGTGTTTATGCATGGATTGCGCGGTGGCTTCGCCGATCTCGTCGGTGCCTGGCACCAGCCACGGCAGGATGCCGACGCCGTCCGGGAATACCACCAGACACTCGGTGCTGCCTTCCCACAGTTTGCGGGTGAACATCTCGGTGCTGTTCTCCAGCACGTAGGTCAGGGCAATCAGGTTGGTGGCGTGGCAGTGCATGATCACCCGATCTTTGCCGCCGGTGGCCTTGATGCGCTCGCAGTGGGAGAGGAAGTGGGCGGGCAGCTCGGAGGTCGGCACCGCGTCGTCGGTCAGGCCCCACAGGATGTGATAGCCCGCGCCGTCGCTGTCCACTTTTACCACGCCGAGATTGGCCGCCGGGCTGAGCTGCACGTTGCGGAAGAATTTGCCGGAGCCGGTAACGATAAACGGCGTGTTGGCCAGGGCCGGCATCGGCTGGCTGAGAGCGATGTAGCGCGGCTGCGGGTGGAAGTCGGCTTCGTAAGGGGCGATATCGGCGTCGTCGAGGCGCAGGGTCAGGTTGCCGCCGTTGCGCTCGTCCCAGCCTTTCAGCCAGGCGTCGGTAGTGGCTTTGATCATGCCCTGGACGAACCAGGATTGAGTGATGGTCTGCATTGTGATGTTCCTTAGAGCCTGCTCATTAGGCTAATTGAGTTGCCGTTTTAGCGCCGGGCAGTACCCGAAATCCTCACGTACTCCAGTACGTTCCGTTTTCTTCGCGCTGGCCGGCCGGCATATACGCCTACTGAGATAGGCTCTTAAAATGCCGGACGCGCGGCGCACGCCCGGCAGGGGATTAGTTACGCTTCGCTAAAATGTCTTTTTCGTAGTGGCGCACGCTGTCCAGCCACTGGCTGCCCGCCGGCGCGTCGTGGCGCTGGCAGTACATCTCCCACACCGCCTGCCACGGCAGGGATTTCTGCTCTTCCAGCAGCGCCAGGCGCGCGGTGTAGTCGCCGTCCAGCTCCAGCTGGCGCAGCTCGGCGGTGGGCTCCAGCAGGGCGCGCAGCAGGGCTTTCTTCATGTTGCGGGTGCCGATAACCCACGCCGCGATGCGGTTGATGGAGGCGTCGAAGAAGTCGAGGCCGATATGCACCCGGTCGAACAGGTTGTGGCGAATGATTTCGCTGGCGATAGCCTGGGTTTCGTCATCCAGCAGCACCACGTGGTCGCTGTCCCAGCGCACCGGGCGGCTGACGTGCAGCAGCAGGCGCGGCACGAACAGCATCGCGGCGGAGATCTTGTCGGAGATAACTTCCGTCGGGTGGAAGTGGCCGGCATCCAGGCACAGCGCGGTCTGGCGGCTGGTGGCGTAGCCCATGTAGAACTCGTTGGAGCCGACGGTGTAGCTCTCAGCGCCGATGCCGAACAGCTTGCTCTCCACGGCGTCAATGTGGTGCGCCGGATCCAGCTTCTCGCTAATCACCTCGTCCAGCGCTTCCATCAGGCGCTGGCGCGGGGCGAAGCGGTCTACGGTCAGGTCTTTCATGCCGTCCGGGATCCAGATGTTCATCACCGACGGCGTGCCGAGCTGCTCGCCGAAGTAGGCCGACACGCTGCGGCTGGCCTTGCAGTGGTCAATCCAGAATTGGCGGATCTCGTCATTGGCGTGGGCCAGGGTAAAGCCGTCGGCGCTCAGCGGATGGGAGAAGCAGGACGGGTTAAAGTCGAGCCCCAGGTGGTGTTTTTTCGCCCATTCAACCCAGTTTTTGAAGTGCTCCGGTTTGATCTCATTGCGGCCCACCGGCGCGTCGGATTCCAGATAGATAGCGTGCAGGTTCAGGCGCTTCGGGCCGGGGATCAGGCTCAGAGCCTGCTCCAGATCGGCACGCAGCTCGCTGGCGTTGCGGGCTTTACCCGGATAGTTGCCGGTGGCCTGAATACCGCCGGTCAGGGAGCCGCCCGGATTTTCGAAGCCGGCGACGTCGTCGCCCTGCCAGCAGTGCATGGAGACGGGCAGGCGATCGAGCTGCTTCAGCGCGGCTTCGACATCGACGCCGACCGCGGCGTAGCGGTGTTTCGCCAGTTCCCAGGCTTGTTCAAGTTGAGTGGTCATGCGCAAAGCTCCTTGGTCTGTTGGGGGCGAAACGCCGCGGCTCGGCGGGCGATCTCGCTATTCTGATTAGGGATAAAGGTGGTCAGGGCGTGGTTGTCGCGCACCACCTTGCGGAAATCGTCAACGTTATTGAGTTCGTCCAGCGCCATCAGCTGGACGCCAATGTTGCCCAGCGTCGAAGCCTCTACCGGCCCGGCAATCACCGTGATGCCGCAGGCGTCGGCGCAGAGCTGGTTGAGCAGGGCGTTCTGGCAGCCGCCGCCCACCACGTGCAGCTGCGAGAAAGCGTGGCCGTGCAGGTCTGCCAGCTCGTTCAGCACCCGGGCGTACAGCAGCGCGAGGCTGTCGAAAATGCAGCGCGCCAGTTCAGCGGCGGTGTCCGGCACCGGCTGGCCGCTTTCGCGGCAGGCGGCCTGAATTTCGGCGCTCATGTTGTTCGGGTTGATAAAGCGGTCATCGTTGGGATTGATCACCGCGCGGCAGGCGGGCAGCGCCGCGGTTTCGCTGATTAAGGCGCCAATATCACTGACGTTCTGCTCTTTGATCACCCGCTGCAGCAGCCAGAGGCCCATAATATTTTTCAGCACCCGGTAGCGGCTTTCGGCGCCGCCTTCGTTGGTGATGTTATTGGCCAGCGCAACGTCGCTGGTGCAGGGGGTTTTGCTCTCGTAGCCCATCAGCGACCAGGTGCCGGAAGAGAGATAGGCCGCGTACTGGTCCGCCAGCGGGGAGGCGATCACCGCACTGGCAGTGTCGTGACTGGCGACGGCCACCACCGGAATTTTATTGCCCAGCGGGCAGATCCAGTGGCCGATAACGTTGCCCGGATGGGTCGGCGTGCCGAACCAGGCGCGGTCGGCGCCGGCCCACTCAAGCAGCGCGTCATCCCAGCTGTCGGTGTTGATATTGACCATCTGGGTGGTGGTGGCGTTGGTGTATTCCCAGTTCATTACGCCGGTCAGGCGGTAGCTGAAGTAGTCGGGGATCAGCAGGGCGCGGGAGACGTTTTTCAGCAGGTCGGGCTGCTGCTCGCGCAGGGCGCGAAACTGATAAAGGGTGTTGAACGGCAGAAACTGGATGCCGCTGCGGCGGTAGATCTCCGCCCGGCCGAGCTGCGCTTCGGCGCGCTGCATAACGCCCCAGGTGCGGCTGTCGCGATAGGACACGGGCGGACCAACGCGCTCGCCGCGGGCATCGAGCAGCACCACGTCCACGCCCCAGGTGTCGATGCCGATACTGTCTATCAGGATCCCGTCATCGCACACCTTTTTCAGGCCGAGGCGGATCTCCGCTTCCAGCGCGTCCACGTCCCAGCAGTCGCTGCCGTCGATTTTTTGCAGGGTGTTTACAAAGCGGTGCATCTCGCGCAGCGACAGGTGCTGGCTCTGGCGATCGTAGCTTGCCAGCATGACGCGCCCGCTGGAGGCGCCTAAATCCACGGCGACACAATGACGAAAACTCATGGCAGGAGTCCTTCTGATAATCGATGGCGTCAGTCTGAAACAGAAATGGCGGGCAGACCTTCTCGCCACGGACAGGCGAAAATGGGCGCTGGCAAGAAAGCAAAGGTGAACGTGAGAGGCTTCACAGTTTTGGCCGAAGTGCGCGCGGGCGGCTGGTGTGACGGCCTGCGCATTTCCCGATCTTTCCCGTCTTTTCTTGAAATTCGCGCAGCTTTTGCGTCTTTTGCTGTCGAAAATTGAAGGTGCGCGGCGGGAGCGCTGATTATTATCGCGGTAACTCTTCTCAGTCAGCGAGGCTGTTATGACCCTTCTCCAGAGCGTGGATTTTTTTCCGTCAGGACACGCCCCTGTGGCCATTGAGCCGCGGCTGCCGCAGGGTGCTTTCCCGGAGCATCATCATGATTTTCATGAAATTGTGATCGTCGAGCACGGCACCGGGATCCACGTTTTTAACGGCCAGCCCTACACCATCGCCGGCGGCTCGGTGTGCTTCGTGCGCGATTGCGATCGGCACCTGTACGAGCACACCGACAACCTGTGCCTGACCAACGTGCTGTACCGCTCCCCGGAGTCTTTCCAGTTTTTATCCGGCGTGCAAAAGCTGCTGCCCCAGATGCAGGACGGGGTTTACCCTTCCCACTGGCGGGTGAACCAGGCGGTGCTGCAGCAGGTGCGGCAGATTATCGCCAGAATGGAGACCCAGGACGACGGCGAGGAGGCGTATGCCGTTGCCGATCGCGAGCTGCTGTTTATGCAGCTGCTGGTGCTGCTGCGCAGGGGCAGCATGGTAGAAGCTGCGGCGAGCAGCGACGTGCGTATCAACCAGCTTCTGGCGTGGCTTGAAGAGCACTTTGCTGAAGAGGTCTGCTGGGAAGAGGTCGCGGCGCGCTTTTCACTGTCGCTGCGCACACTGCACCGCCAGCTTAAGCAGCACACCGGCCTGACGCCCCAGCGCTATCTCAATCGCGTGCGGCTGACCCGGGCGCGGCACCTGCTGCGCCACGGCGACGACAGCGTTACGGAAGTCGCCTTTCGCTGCGGTTTTAGCGACAGTAACCACTTTTCGACCCTGTTTCGCCGGGAATTTAGCTGGTCGCCCCGGGACGTGCGCCAGGGGCGGGATACCCTGCTGCAGTAACGCGAAACCCATCAACGTTTGCGCGGTGCAAAAAGGGAATAATAAACGGTTCTTTTTCCGCTGAGGTTTTCCGTGACGGCACCGCTAACGCTTCTTAAAAAGGATTTCTTCCCGTCGCCGCAGCAGGCGGTGGCGGTAGCCGATCGCTATCCGCAAAACGTGTTTGCCGAACACACCCATGACTTCTGCGAGCTGGTGCTGGTGTGGCGCGGCAACGGCCTGCACATTCTCAACGATCGCCCTTACCGCATTACCCGCGGGGATCTGTTCTATATCCGTGCGGAAGACAAGCACGCTTACACGTCGGTTAACGATCTGGTGTTGCAAAACATTATCTACTGCCCGGAGCGGCTCAGGCTCAACGTGGACTGGGCGGCGCATATTCCCGGTCTGAATGATGCATCCGGCGCGCCGCACTGGCGGATCGGCAGCTCGGGAATGGCGCCGGTTCGCCAGGCCATTGCCCGGCTCGAGCAGGAGTGCGCCCGGGAGTTTTCCGACGGCGGCGATATGACGGAGCTGCTGTTCGCCCAGCTGGTGCTGACTCTGCACCGCCACCGCTACGCTACCGATAATCTGGCGGCCACCGAAAGCGAAGCGCTGCTCGATAAGCTGCTGACGGCGCTGGCGGGGAGCCTCAATCGTCCCTTTGCGCTGGACGCCTTTTGCGCCGCGCAGGAGTGCAGCGAGCGGGCGCTGCGCCAGCAGTTTCGCCAGCAAACCGGGATGAGCATTAATCACTATTTACGCCAGCAGCGGATCTGCCACGCCCAGTATTTGCTGCGGCACACGGAGATGTTAATTGGCGAAGTGGCGATGCAGTGCGGCTTTGAGGACAGTAACTACTTTTCGGTGGTGTTTAACCGGGAGGTGGGGATGACGCCGGGCCAGTGGCGTCATCGCCATAAGAACGTTGCCTGATTAACTCGCCATGCCGAGGCCGACGATGTTGGCGGCGATGATAATCACCACGCAGCCGAGGCTCAGCACTTTCACCGGACGGCGTCCCGCGCTGCTCCACTCTTTCAGTACCAGACCAACCACGCCGCCGCAGAGCACGTAGAAGCTCATGTGCAGCATCCAGCTCATGTAGTCGTACTGCGCCGGGATGCTGGCGTGGCCCCAGGCGTAGAAGAAGAACTGCAGATACCACATCAGGCCGCCGAGGGCGGAGAGCAGCAGGTTAGCCACCAGCAGCGGCTTAGCCTGTGAGAGATCCGCTTTAATAGACAGCTCGGGACGGGTAGCGAGGCGCACGAAGCAGAAGCCGAGGTTCACCAGCGCGCCGCCGCCCATAATCACCACGTAGCTCGGCAGGGCCACGTACAGCGGATCGACGCCCAGCGCCGCGGCCGCTTCGTGCATTGGCTTGGCCGCATTCATGGCAAAGGACATACCGGCAGAGAAGATGCCGCACATCACCGCCAGCACGATGCCTTTTTTGAGATTGAACTCTTCGGCGCGGATGCCCATTTTGCGCTCTTTAAGCTGGCCCGCGCGGGTCACAATCCCGACGCCGACTACCGCAACCAGCACGCCCAGCAGGGTCATGCGCCCGCCCGGGGTACCCACCAGCACACCAAACTGGCCGTTGAGGATCGGCGTCATCAGGGTGCCGACAATCAGCGTAATACCGATGGCGATGCCGATGCCCATCGACATGCCCAGATAGCGCATGGTCAGGCCGTAGTTGATGTTACCGATGCCCCACATGGCGCCGAACAGGAAAACCGGCAGCAGCGTAGAGGCGCTAAAGGAGCTGTAGTAGGCCCAGAAGTCGGGCAGCAGCATGGCGCTGATGGCCCAGGGCAGGATCAGCCAGGAGACGACGCCGCCCACCGACCACATGGTTTCCCACGACCAGTGCCTGACCTTTTTAAGCGGGGCATAAAAACAGGCGGCGCTGGCGGCGCCAATCAAATGCCAAAAAATACCCATCGTAATCGCGTGACTCATTTTTTTATCCTCAGCGGGTGACGTCGACAAATGTTTCATCTGACCCGACGAGTATAAAAATTGGTCATCCGATTAACCTTTGGCCTGTTGCCGCCCTGGAGCGGCGGCTGGCAAAAAGCGCGAGTTCACGCCGTGCGGCCTCACAAAAACAGCAACATAGCCTGAAAAATTAACCATGCAAACAGTGCGGCATTGATAATCATTTTCAATATCATTTAATTAACTATAATGATCCGACTGCTTACGCGGCGTTCACACTTCTGCCGCCCACTTAAATGGAGATGAATATGAGCTATACACTGCCATCCCTTCCGTACGCGTACGATGCACTTGAGCCGCACTTCGACAAGCAGACGATGGAAATCCATCACTCTAAACACCACCAGACTTACGTTAACAACGCCAATGCGGCGCTGGAAAACCTGCCTGAGTTTGCCAATCTGCCCGTTGAAGAGCTGATTACCAAACTGGACCAGGTGCCTGCTGATAAGAAAACGGCGCTGCGCAACAACGGCGGCGGTCACGCCAACCACAGCCTGTTCTGGAAAGGCCTGAAAAAAGGCACCACCCTGCAGGGCGACCTGAAGGCTGCTATCGAGAGCACCTTCGGCTCCGTTGAGAAATTTAAAGAAGAGTTCGAGAAAGCCGCTGCCTCTCGTTTCGGCTCCGGCTGGGCGTGGCTGGTGCTGAAAGACGGCAAGCTGGCCGTGGTATCTACCGCGAACCAGGACTCTCCGCTGATGGGTGAAGCCATCTCCGGCACCTCCGGCTACCCGATCCTGGGTCTGGACGTTTGGGAGCACGCTTACTACCTGAAATTCCAGAACCGCCGCCCGGACTACATCAAAGAGTTCTGGAACGTGGTGAACTGGGACGAAGCAGCCGCGCGTTTCGCTGCTAAAAAATAAGACCTCGCTCTTATGTACTGCCGACCCCGCTCACTGAGTGGGGTTTTTTTTGCCCAAAACCTCCCTCGCCGCGTGCGCGAAATCTCGCTATGCCGGCCGCGAACGTGCCAGAATAGCGGGTATTGTGCGACAGCTCAGGAGGGGAAATGCATTACGTAGCGGAGGTCTTTACGGGCCGGGTTCAGGATTACGACGGCAGCCGGCCCAGCGCCATTGCCAAGCGCCAGGTGGACGGCGAGCTGATGCTGGGCGCGGCAGGACTTGCAGGAGACGAGCAGGCGGAAAAGAGCTGGCACGGCGGGCCCGACCGCGCCCTGTGCCACTATCCCCGCGAGCACTACGCGCACTGGAAGCGGGAGTTTCCCGCACAGGCGGATCTCTTTTACGCGCCGGCGTTTGGCGAAAACCTGTCGACGGAAGGGCTCACCGAGGAGAACGTTTTTATCGGCGATATCTTCCGCTGGGGCGACGCGCTGATTCAGGTTACCCAGCCTCGCTCGCCGTGCTTTAAGCTCAACTATCATTTCGATATCGGCGATATCTCGGCCCTGATGCAGGCGAGCGGCAAGGTGGGCTGGCTGTATCGGGTTATTGACGGTGGGAAGGTATCAACGGAGCAGCCGCTGGTGCTGGCATCCCGGCTCAGCGACGTGAGCGTGCGCGAGGCGGCGGCTATCGCGTGGCATATGCCATTCGACGACGAGCAGTATCACCGCCTGCTGTCGGCGGCGGGGCTGTCGGTGAGCTGGGCTCGCACTATGCAGAAGAGGCGGATAAGCGGTCAGATTGAGGATAATTCCCGGCGGCTGTGGGGCAAATAGCCGCCGGGTGTGAGCCTGCTAGTTACGTTTGTACAGCGGCAGCCACATTGTCAGGCGCAGGCCGCCCAGCGGGCTGTCGTCGGCCTTGACCCAGCCCCGGTGCTGCTGAATGGCGGTTTCCACAATCGCCAGCCCCAGCCCGGTACCGCCGGAGGCGCGATCCCGCGCTTCGTCGGTGCGGTAGAACGGCCGGAAGATCTGCTCCCGGTCTTCCGGACTCACGCCCGGGCCGTCATCGTCCACGTGAATGGTGATGCCGTCTTTATCCACCGCGAAGCTGACCTCGATTTTGGTATGCGAGTAGCGCAGGGCGTTGCGGACAATGTTCTCAAACGCGCTCTCCAGCGCGTTGGGGTTGCCGTACAGCGGCCACGGACCGGGCGGATAGACCACGGTAAAGGATTTCCCGACCTGCTCCGCTTCAAATGCGGCGTTGTCCAGCACCTCGCTCCACAGCTGGTTGGCCTTCAGCGTTTCGCTCAGCAGCGCGTTCTTCGCCTGATTGCGCGACATCACCAGCAGATCGTTAATCATGCTGTCCAGGCGCTGCGCTTCCGTTTCGATGCGCTCCAGCTCTTTGCTTTCCCCGGCCCGGCGGCGCAGCAGGGCGGTGCCGAGCTGCAGGCGCGTCAGGGGCGTGCGCAGCTCGTGGGAGATGTCGGACAGCAGGCGCTGGTTAGCGGTCATCATCCGCTCCAGAGCGGTCACCATCTGGTTAAAGCTGGTGCCTGCGGCGAGAAACTCCTGCGGGCCGGATTCCAGCTCCGGGTGCTGGCGCAGGTTGCCCTGGGCCACTTCATCGGCGGCATTTTTCAGCTTGCGCGCCGGTTTGGCGAGGCTCCAGGCCAGCCACAGCAGCAGCGGGGCGCTCACCAGCATGGTGACGATCAGCAGCAGCAGCGGGCGGTCAAACAGCAGGTTGATAAAATCTGACTGCGAGGTGCTCGCCGGGCGGATCAGGTACAGCTGGTAGTTGTCTTCGCCGTCTCTCACCGAGAACGGCCCCACCATTTCAACCCGGCCGTAGCGCTTTTTCTGCGGATGATCGGCATTATCGGACTGGCCGATAAAGTTGCGAATGATCTGCATTTCGCTGCGTTCTGCGCCGATCACGCGGCCTTCGCTGGTCACCAGCAGCAGGCGCTGCCCCGGCGGGGCCCACTTGTCGATGGCGCGAAACAGGCGGCGCCACCACATTAAATCGTTAGGCGGATCGTTGGCCAGCTCGGCTTCGACGTGCTGCTCAATCATCAGGCCCTGGCGCTGCTCGCTATCGAGCAGCTCGGTCATTTGGCGGGAGTCCAGCTTGGGTAACATCAGCACCAGCATCAGCACCAGTGCCAGCGTCAGCCAGAAAATGGCAAAAATGCGGGCGGTCAAACTTCCTATCATGAAGCGGAAACCATCAGATAGCCGCGCCCGCGCAGGGTTTTAAACCACGGGTGGCCGTCTTTGCGCTCCGGCAGCTTGCGGCGCAGGTTCGAGATATGCATGTCAATGGCGCGGTCAAACGGCGTCAGGCGCTTGCCGAGCACTTCCTGACTCAGATGTTCGCGGGAAACCACCTGGCCGAGATGCTGGGCCAGCAGGTAGAGGAGCGTGAACTCGGTGCCGGTAAGTTCCAGCGCGATGCCGTCAAAGCTGGCTTCCTGGCGGCCGGGATTAAGGCTCAGGCCGTCAACCTGCAGGGTCGGCGAGCCGGTTTCGGTGGTCTGCTGCTGTTCGCTCCAGTGCGAGCGGCGCAGGATGGCGCGAATGCGGGCAACCAGTTCGCGGTCGTTGAACGGCTTCGGCAGGTAGTCGTCGGCGCCCAGCTCAAGGCCGAGTACGCGATCCAGCTCGCTGCCGCGGGCGGTGAGCATAATCACGGGGGTCTGGTGTGTCTGGCGCAGCTCTTTAAGGGTATCGATACCGTTTTTCTTCGGCATCATCACGTCGAGCAAAAGCAGGTCGATGCTGTCATCCAGAAGGGTTAACGCCTGTTCGCCATCGTGGGCGACAATGACGTTGAAGCCTTCCATATCGAGCAGCTCCTTTAAAAGGGAGGTGAGCTCCCGGTCGTCATCAACTAATAAGATTTTATTCATTGTTTAAATACCTCCGAGGCAGAAATTACGTCATCAACGCGCGCTAATCTATGACTTTACGTTGTTTTACACCCCCTGACGCATGTTTTCAGCCTGAATCGTAGACTGTCTCTCGTTGAATCGCGAAACAAAATATTTGGGAGCAAGCGATGCGCAAAGTTTTCGCTGCCGTCATGGCTTCAACGCTGGCGCTCAGTGCTCACAGCCAGGCCGCTGAAGTTGCTCAGAGCGTTAACTGGCACCCCGGCGAAGCGGGGGCGCAAAGCATCAGCCAGGGACATATGTTCGACGGCATAAACTTTACCGAGCATCAACGCCAGCAGATGCGCGACTTGATGCAGCAGGCCCGGAGAGTTCAGCCTCCCGTTAATGTTAGCGAAATGGAGACAATGCATAAGCTTGTCACCGCAGACAAATTTAGTGAAACCGCCGTCCGTGCCCAGGCTGAAAAAATGGCGCAGGAGCAGGTTGCCAGACAGGTCGAAATGGCCAAAGTTCGCAACCAGATGTATCACCTGCTCACCCCGGACCAGCAGGCGGTTTTAAACGAGAAACACCAGCAGCGTATGGATCAGCTGCGGGAGGTTGCCAGGATGCAACAAGGGGCAATGCCCGTACTGTTTAGTAGCAACAGTAGTAGACACCGTAGCACCCAGTAAAGAACCCTGTTTTCCTTGCCATAGACACCATCCCTGTCTTCCCCCTCATGATGAGGGGGTTTTTTTTGTCTTTTTCACGCCATAGATTAACCGCACATTCCGCTATAATACTCCGGGTACATTTCGGGAGTTTTTATGGATCAATCCTACGGCCGCCTCGTCAGTCGGGCAGCAGTGGCGGCAACGGCAATGGCTTCCGTTCTGCTTTTAATCAAGATTTTTGCGTGGTGGTACACCGGGTCAGTCAGTATTCTGGCGGCGCTGGTGGATTCACTGGTGGACATTGCGGCATCGCTGACTAACCTGCTGGTGGTGCGCTACTCGCTGCAGCCCGCCGATGAGAAGCACACTTTCGGCCACGGCAAGGCTGAATCCCTGGCGGCGCTGGCGCAGAGTATGTTTATCTCCGGCTCGGCGCTGTTCCTGTTTCTGACCGGGATTCAGAGTCTGGTTCATCCCCAGCCGATGCAGCAGCCCGGTATCGGGATGATCGTCACGGTGATTGCCCTTATCAGCACGATGGTTTTAGTGACGTTTCAGCGCTGGGTGGTAAAAAAGACCCGCAGTCAGGCGGTGCGCGCCGACATGCTTCACTACCAGTCAGATGTTATGATGAACGGCGCCATTCTTATCGCGCTGGCCCTCTCCTGGTACGGCTGGCACCGCGCCGATGCGCTGTTTGCGCTGGGCATTGGCGTCTATATTTTGTATAGCGCCTTACAGATGGGAAATGAGGCAGTTCAATCTATGCTGGACCGCGCCCTGCCCGAAGAAGAGCGGCAGGAAATCATTAATATTGTTGCAGCCAGGCCGGGCGTGAAAGGCGCGCACGATCTGAGAACCCGGCAGTCGGGACCGACTCGCTTTATTCAAATTCACCTTGAAATGGAAGACAATCTGCCTCTCGTTCAGGCTCATCTACTTGCTGAAGAGGTGGAGCAGGCGATATTGAAGCGCTTCCCGGGTTCCGATGTCATTATTCATCAGGATCCCTGTTCGGTTGTCCCTCAGGATCGGTTGAATAATCCTGACTGGCGTCATTCATTGTAAGAAGTGTGGTCTCCGTCAGCTTTTTTTGCACAAATTATCGCCAGCTGGCCTGACCTGAATCAATTCAGCAAGATGCGTTTGTTATACTATTTCTTCATAGTATCGCCCCTCGCAAAGGGGAGCGCTTCGGGCAACAGAATAATTTAAGTATTCCTAAGTTCAGAGGTAGTCATGATTAAGAAGATCGGTGTGTTGACAAGCGGCGGTGATGCGCCAGGCATGAACGCAGCCATTCGCGGCGTAGTACGCTCGGCGCTGGCTGAAGGTTTAGAAGTGTTTGGCATCTATGATGGTTATCTCGGGCTGTATGAAGACCGTATGGTTCAGCTCGACCGTTACAGCGTATCCGATATGATTAACCGCGGCGGTACCTTCCTCGGCTCCGCGCGCTTCCCGGAGTTCCGTGAAGAGCACATCCGCGCAGTGGCTATCGAAAACATGAAACGACGCGGCCTCGACGCGCTGGTAGTTATCGGCGGTGACGGCTCCTACATGGGGGCAAAGCGCCTGACCGAAATGGGCTTTCCGTGCATCGGCCTGCCGGGCACCATTGATAACGATATTAAAGGCACCGACTACACCATTGGCTACTTCACCGCGCTCGGCACGGTGGTTGAGGCCATTGACCGCCTGCGCGATACCTCCTCTTCACACCAGCGTATCTCCATTGTTGAAGTCATGGGCCGCTACTGCGGCGATCTGACGCTGGCTGCGGCCATTGCCGGCGGCTGCGAGTTCGTGGTTGTGCCGGAAGTTGAGTTCAGCCGCGATGACCTGGTGTCTGAAATCAAAGCCGGTATCGCCAAAGGTAAAAAGCACGCTATCGTGGCCATCACCGAGCACATGTGCGACGTTGACGAGCTGGCTCATTTCATTGAGAAAGAGACCGGACGTGAAACCCGCGCGACCGTACTGGGCCACATCCAGCGCGGCGGCTCTCCGGTGCCTTATGACCGCATTCTTGCCTCCCGAATGGGTTCTTACGCGATTGAGCTGCTGCTGGAAGGCTACGGCGGCCGCTGCGTCGGCATCCAGAACGAGAAGCTGGTTCACCACGATATCATCGACGCGATCGAAAACATGAAGCGCCCGTTCAGAACCGACATGATGGACTGCGCGAAAAAGCTTTACTGATTCGCTGATGCAAAAAGGCCTTCTCGCTGAGAAGGCCTTTTTTATGTCCCGAAAACGCCGCCGCTGTTACTCGATGTCGAGCGCGTCCTCTGACAGGATGATGCCGGTATTGTCCGCGTACAGATGGTCGCCAGAGAAGAAGGTCACACCGCCGAAGTTAACGCGAACGTCGCTTTCGCCAATGCCTTCACCGGCAGCACCGACTGGAATGGCCGCCAGCGCCTGGATCCCCAGATCCAGCTCTTCCAGATCGTCCACCTGACGTACCGCGCCGTAAACCACGATGCCTTCCCATTCGTTCTGCACCGCCAGTTTGCCGAGGTCGGCGTCGATCAGCGCCCGGCGTACCGAGCCGCCGCCGTCAACCAGCAGGATCCGGCCGCGGCCGTTTTCTTCGAGCATGTCGTACAGCAGCCCGTTATCCTCGAAACACTTCACCGTGATGATTTGACCACCAAAGGAAGACCGGCCGCCAAAATTGGAGAACAGCGGTTCAACCACGTTGACATCTTCCTGGTAGATGTCGCAAAGCTCGGATGTATCGTATTTCATAGGGTTAACTTCAGTTGCCGCGAGTTATTTCAGTATATCGCGTGAAACGCATTGTTGGCAAAATCATCAATTGTTAATTGATATTTGTCAGCTAAGCGGCGAAGTGGCTGATAACGATCCCCACCACAAACAGCAGGTTAGTCAGAATAGCCCCTTTCACGGTGCGCTCCAGCATTGGGCGCATATCCACCGGATCGAGGTGGCTCAGGATGAAGCGGGCCTGTTTTACCAGCAGCGGCGCGGCGAGAATGAACATCCAGCCCCACAGGCTGTGAACCTCAAGCAGGACGAACAGCGCCAGGCACAGCGGGGCGCCAGCCAGCAGGCAGGCGTGGTAGCGGCGGGCGTTTACCGGACCGAGGCGCACGGCTAGCGTGTTTTTACCGTTCTCGCGATCGCTGTCGATATCGCGCATGTTGTTAACGTTCAGCACCGCGGTTGCCAGCAGGCCGCAGGCGGTTGCCGGCAGGAACATAATGGCTTCTACCGTGTGCGACTGCAGATACCAGCTGCCGATAACGCTGAGCCAGCCAAAGAAAATCAGCACTGATATATCGCCGAGGCCAATATAGCCGTAAGGTTTTGTGCCGACGGTATAGGTGATGGCGGCGACGATAGAGAGCAGGCCGAGCACCAGAAAACCAAGAAAGTCCTGCATGGATTGCCATGAGGCAATCAGCAGCGCGAGGCCGGAGACGCAAATCAGCGCAACGGTGATGATTAGCGCACGCTTCATTTGAGCCTGGGTAATCGCCCCTTTCTGCATCCCGCGCAGCGGCCCGAGCCGGTCCGGTTTATCGCTGCCCTTCACGGCATCGCCGTAATCGTTCGCCAGATTGGAGAGGATTTGCAGTAAACCCGCGGTGATCAGCGCCAGCAGCGCCACCAGCGGATCGAAATGGCCCTGCCACCAGGCCAGCGCAATACCGACAATAATGGCTGAGAAAGCCAGGGGAAGTGTTTTGGGGCGAAGGCTTTCCAGCCAGGCCTGAGAGCGGCTTATTGAGTGTTCGGTCATAGTTCCAGCCAATAAAATGGGGGCTAACTCCGTAGAGTTTATGCCCCCATCGACAGTGATGAAAATGCAATAGCCGCGATTATAGAATAAAACGGCTCAGATCTTCATCTGCCACCAGCTCATCAAGATGTTTGCTGACATATTCCGCATCAATAGTGATGCTTTCTCCGTCCAGCTCGCTGGCGTCATAGGAAATATCTTCCATTAGACGTTCAAGCACGGTGTGCAGGCGGCGGGCACCGATATTTTCGGTTGTCTCGTTCACCTGCCATGCGGCTTCGGCAATACGCTTGATGCCGCCGTCGGTGAACTCGATGTTAACGCCTTCGGTCGCCATCAGCGCTTTGTACTGTACGGTGACGGACGCATTTGGCTCGGTCAGAATGCGCTCGAAGTCTTCGGTGGTCAGCGCTTTCAGCTCAACGCGAATCGGCAGACGTCCCTGCAGCTCCGGGATCAGGTCTGACGGGCTTGCCACCTGGAACGCGCCGGAGGCGATAAACAGGATGTGGTCGGTTTTGACCATTCCGTGTTTCGTCGATACCGTGCAGCCTTCCACCAGCGGCAGCAGGTCGCGCTGCACACCTTCGCGGGACACGTCCGGGCCGGAGGAGTTGCCGCCGCGTTTGCAGATTTTGTCGATTTCGTCGATAAACACGATCCCGTGCTGCTCAACGGCGTCGATGGCGTCCTGCTTCAGCTCTTCCGGATTGACCAGCTTCGCCGCTTCTTCTTCAATCAGCAGCTTCATGGCGTCTTTGATTTTCAGCTTGCGCGGCTTCTGCTTCTGGCCGCCCAGGTTCTGGAACATCGACTGCAGCTGGCTGGTCATCTCTTCCATGCCCGGAGGCGCCATAATTTCAACGCCCATCGGTGCCGCGGCGAGATCGATTTCAATCTCTTTATCGTCCAGCTGGCCTTCGCGCAGCTTTTTACGGAACGCCTGGCGCGCTGCGGACGGCTCCTGAGTAGTCTCCGCCTGGCCCCAGTTATTTTTGGCCGGCGGGATCAGCGCGTCGAGAATGCGCTCTTCCGCCATTTCTTCGGCGCGGTAGCGATTTTTATCAATGGACTGCATGCGCACCATTTTTACCGCCGCATCGGTCAGATCGCGGATAATAGAATCCACTTCTTTCCCGACGTAGCCGACTTCGGTGAACTTCGTCGCTTCAACTTTGATGAACGGCGCGTTGGCGAGCTTCGCCAGGCGGCGGGCGATTTCGGTTTTACCAACGCCGGTTGGGCCGATCATCAGAATATTTTTTGGCGTAACTTCATGGCGCAGCTCTTCGTCGAGCTGCATGCGGCGCCAGCGGTTACGCAGGGCGATTGCCACAGAACGCTTCGCGGCGTCCTGACCGATAATGTGCTTGTTCAGTTCGCTGACAATTTCGCGTGGGGTCATTTCAGACATGGGAGATCCTTACGCTTTAGACGGTAATTCTTCAATGGTGTGATTGTGGTTGGTATAGATGCAGATATCGCCTGCAATATCCAACGCTTTCACCGCGATATCGCGGGCGTCCATTTCGGTATTTTCAAGCAGGGCGCGGGCTGCGGCCTGGGCATATGGACCACCGGAACCAATGGCGATCAGATCGTTCTCGGGCTGAACCACATCGCCGTTGCCGGTGATTATCAGGGATGCATTTTCGTCTGCAACGGCCAACAGCGCTTCCAGCTTGCGCAGCATGCGATCGGTACGCCAGTCTTTTGCCAGCTCAACGGCGGCCTTCACCAGGTGCCCCTGGTGCATTTCCAGCTTCCGTTCGAACAGTTCAAACAGGGTGAAGGCGTCCGCGGTGCCGCCCGCAAAACCGGCGATCACTTTGTCGTTGTACAGACGACGCACTTTTTTCACGTTGCCTTTCATCACGGTGTTGCCAAGCGTAGCCTGACCATCACCGGCGATAACGACATGACCGTTACGGCGAACACTTACTATTGTTGTCACGAGGAGCCCCCTCTGAGTGTAAAACAGAATAGAGGCCCCGCACGGAGTACGGGGCAGAATGGAATTAGAGATGGGGGGGTTTTTAGGGGTTTCAACCCCCGGCGGCCAGACGAATGCAGTTTCCGTGGCCTGCGCTCTTCAGGCGAGCCATGGTGCTGTCGGCGCTGGCTTTGCCTTTGACCGGGCCGATAACCACGCGGTTCCAGCCGTTGTTGGTAGTGATATGGGAGTCAAAACCTTCAAAAGCCAGCTTAGCGCGGGTGGTTTCTGCCTGTTCGGCACCTTTAAACGAGCCGCACTGGATCATCCAGCGGCGATCGTCCTGCTTATCGGCAGTCTGTTTCGCTGGCTCCGCTTCGCGGGTGACCGGAGCCGCCTGCTGGGCCTTCGGCTGACTGGCGGCAGTATGCGCTGGCGTCTGGATCAGATCCTGATACGGCTGCTGCGCGGCAGCAGGTTTATGCTGCGTCTGGCGCGGCTGCTGAACCGGCTGGTTCTGCACGGTTCGCGGCTGCTCAACCTGGCGCTGCTGGCTACGCGGAGCCTGCACCGGCTGGCTCTGGCTCCACTGCTGCTGCGGCACCTGCTGGGCCTGTTGCACCTGCTGCGCTACGCGCTGGCGCTGCAGGGTTTGCTTGCGCTGCTCCGGCGTTTGCTCGTTCCACGGCACTTCCGTCAGCTGGGTTGGCTGCTGGCGCATATCCGCCTGCATCTGGGCCAGCAGCTGGCGCTGCTCGTCGGTAAGCTCGCTGGTATTTTTTACTTCGCCGCCGGCGGAAGGTTCCGTCGGCGCACGCACGCCCGGCTGGCGGCTTTCCAGTTCTTTAATATAGCGCCAACGCTCTTCGGGCTTCGGCGGTAAACCATTGCCCGTGACCTGGCGGCTTTTTAACGCTTCGGCTTCTTCTTTTTTATGATGGGTAATGAAGTACAAACCACCGATAAAGGCCACCAGCACGGCGGCCGCGATGGCGACCATTGCCGGGGACACAGCAGGAAGGCTACTTTGCTTTTTGCGGGAGTTCCGTGATGAACCCTTTTTATGCCGCGAAGGAGCCGGCTGGCCGCGGCGTACATAATCTCGTTGTGCCACTCTCGTTTCGCTGTATTTAGTCATTTATCAGGCCGCCATGTTACTTAAGCGGCGGGCCTTTGACCAGAACATGAAGTCTTAAACATCCCCCTGCCGGCGACTTATTTTTTCGCCGTACTGCCGCGCACGATTAATTCGCAATCCAGCAGCCGCGATCCGCTGCTGACGCTGCGGCCGTTAATCTGATCGAGCAGCAGCAGCATGGCCTCGCGGCCGATGGCAAAGCGCGGCTGGGAGATGGTGGTGAGCGGCGGATCGCAGAACTCGCTCAGCGAAATATTATCAAAGCCGATAATCGACAGGTCGCGAGGAACTTTCAGGCCGCGGCGCTTGGCCAGCGACAGCGCGCCGAGCGCCATAATATCGCTGTGGCAGAAGATGGCCGTTGGCGGCTGCGGCAGCGCCAGTAGCTGCTCCATTGCGCTGGCCCCGGCTTCATAAGTAAAGTTGCCCCGGGCAATGTAGTGCGGGTCAATGGGCAGCCCGCTGCGGCGCAGCGCCTGCACGTAACCCTGCAGGCGGTAGTGGCACAGCGGCATCTCTTCCGGGCCGGCAATGCAGCCAATCCGCTGGTGGCCCAGGTCGTGCAAATAGTTAACCGCATTGAAGGAGGCGGTCAGGTTATCAATGTGGACTGTCGGCAGCTCCAGTTCGGGCGCGAACTCGTTAGCCATCACCATCGGCGGAAGGTTGCGCTGCTCTTCAATGCCGGCATCGAACGGCAGGCGCGAGCCGAGCAGCAGCATGCCGTCAATTTGCTTAGTGATAATCAGATCGAGAAAGGTTTTTTCCTGCTGGTTCTGATGGGCGCAATCGCCAATCAGCACCAGGTAGCCTTTTTCGGCAGCGGTAACTTCAATGCCGCGAATAATTTCGCTGAAGAAGGGATCGCAAATGTCGGGAACGATGACCAGCAGGGTGCGCGATTCATTGCGCTTCATGTTGCGCCCCGGCGACTGCGGCAGATAGCCCACGTCCTGCGCGGCCTGCTCAACTTTATTACGGGTGCTCTGAGAAACTTTATCGGGATTCATCAGCGCCCGGGAAACGGTCGCCGTTGAGACATTGGCTCTCAGAGCCACATCCTTCATGGTTGCTGCCACAACCTGCTTTTTGCACTTCACCTGACTTCTCCTCGCTGGCGGCGCAGGGGCATCCGCTGTCCCCGGCCAAACTCTTTTCTTGTATCAGATTGTCCGACCGGGGAGTTACAGAATTTTCATTAAAACTGTGATGAATGTTAAATATTACGATCCAGTTCGCAGCTCTGCGCTAGCCCTCAATCGGATCGACGTCCAGCACCCATTTCACTTTTCGTGATGCGGGCAGCGTATTAATCAGCGCCATTGCGCCGCTGACGATGTGCTGCAGGCGCAGGCGGGAAGGGTGCTGAAGAATGATTTGCCAGCGCCAGCGGCCGCCGCGCTTCGGCGCCAGCGCCGGCACCGGCCCCAGCAGCCAGAGTTTATCGTCGGCCAGCGGGCTGGCCTGCAGCAGGTTACGCAGCTGCTGCAAAAACAGCGGTGCCTGCTGGTTGTCGTGATCTTCCGCGCGGATCAGCACGTGGCTGGTCCACGGCGGCAGCTGCAGGGTTTGCCGCTCCGCCAGCGCCTGCTGCGCGAAAGCATCGTAACCCTGATGCAGCAGCGTCTGTAATAAAGGGTGCTCCGGATGGTGGGTCTGTAAAATCACCTCGCCCTGCTTGCCCGCGCGCCCCGCGCGGCCGGACACCTGCGTGTAGAGCTGGGCGAAGCGCTCCGCCGAGCGGAAGTCGGCGGAAAACAGCGCGCCGTCTACATCCAGCAACGCCACCAGGGTGACGTCCGGGAAGTGGTGGCCTTTGGCCAGCATCTGGGTGCCAATCAGAATACGCGCGCCGCCGCGGTGAACCTCCGCCAGATACTGCTCCAGCGCGCCTTTGCGGCTGGTGGTATCGCGGTCAATGCGCGAAACGGGTACTCCGGGAAACAGCGGCTGCAGCGCCTCTTCCAGCTGCTCGGTGCCGAGCCCTACCGGCACCAGGTGCGTGGAGCCGCAGGAGGGGCACTGGCGTGGAATAGGGCGCTGGCTATCGCAGTGATGGCAGCGCAGGTGGCGCTGAGCCTGATGCAGCGTGTAGTAGCTGTCGCAGCGCTCGCACTCGGCTATCCAGCCGCACTCGTGGCACAGCAGTGCTGGCGCGTAGCCGCGGCGGTTGAGGAAGAGGATCACCTGATTGTCCGCCTGCAGATGCTGGCGCATGCGGGCGATCAGGGCGGGGGAAAGCCCCGCCTGCAGCTGCTGGCTTTTTAAATCCAGCACGTGCTGGGTGGCCGGGCGGGCGTTACCGGCGCGTCGGGTCAGTGACAGCTGGTGATATTTTCCCTGGCGCACGTTGTGGAGCGTTTCCAGCGCCGGGGTGGCCGATCCGAGGATTATCGGAATGTGCTCGTTGTGCGCCCGCCACACGGCCAGATCCCGGGCGTGATAGCGCCAGCCCTCCTGCTGCTTGTAGGAGCTGTCGTGCTCTTCGTCGATGACAATAACGCCGAGATTTTTGAACGGCGTGAACAGCGACGAGCGGGTACCGATCACAATGGCGGCTTCGCCGCTTTTGGCCTTTAGCCAGACGGCGAGACGCTCGCTGTCGTTCAGCGCCGAGTGCAGCACTTCCACCGGGGCGTTGAAGCGTTCGCGAAAGCGGGCGATGGTTTGCGGCGTCAGGCCAATTTCCGGCACCATTACCAGCGCCTGCTGGCCTTGGGCCAGCACGTTTTCCAGCACGCTCAAGTAGACTTCCGTTTTGCCGGAGCCGGTGACGCCCGCCAGCAGCCAGGCGGAAAAGCTGCCCGCCGCGCCGTGGATAGCGCCCACGGCGGTAGCCTGTTCGGTATTCAGGCGCAGCCGCTCGCCGCTGACGCCGTAGCTGCTGCGCCAGTCTGCCAGTGCCGGGGCCTGGCTTGCCAGCTCGCAGTAGCCCTTCTTGCGCAGGCCCTGCAGGGCGGCTTCATTAAATTCCAGCTCGGCCACCTGATGCCGCCAAATTTTGCCGTGGCGCAGCCCGGCCAGCGCCTGCTGCTGCTTCGGCGAACGCTTGAGAGTATTAATGTCGACGGCGAGCCCCTGCTCGGTGGCAAACCAGTACCACAGCGGCGCGGCGCTGGCGCCTTTCCCCTGGCGCAGCTGAATGGGCAGGGCGTGGAACAGCACGTCGCCGATGGGATGATGGTAATACTCCGCCGCCCACAGCAGCATTTTCCATACTGAAGGCGTATAGACCGGTTCGGCGTCGAGCACCTCAAGCACGCTTTTCAGCTCGCCGCGCGGTAGCTCGCTCTCTTCGCTCACCGCCACCGCAATTCCCACACGCTCCTGCTGCTTGCCAAACGGCACGCGCACGCGACATCCGGCTTTGACGCTGGCACCGTTGGGCAGCAGATAGTCAAAAGTGCGGGCCAGCGGAACGGGCAGTGCAACGTGGACAACGGACATTAAACAGCTTCCTGACTTGAAAAGTGGCGGAACAGTATACACATTACTCAAAGGCGCGGATCGGGTCGATTTGCAATAGACCCTTTTATTCTGTATGATTCGCCGCCTTTGGTGCATCCTGCATCAGAGATCTTTTTACAATCTCGCGTGGTGTCTGGCGTTAGGGCTGGAAGAGCGACGCGGCCTTATTGAGGTTCTCCCATGAAACAAGGTATTCACCCGAAATACGAAGAAATCACTGCAAACTGCTCTTGCGGTAACGTGATTAAAATCAACTCTACAGTTGGTCACGATCTGAACCTGGACGTGTGCGCAAAATGCCACCCGTTCTACACTGGCAAGCAGCGTGACGTTGCGACCGGTGGCCGTGTTGACCGCTTTAACAAGCGCTTCAGCATCCCGGGCAGCAAATAAGTTTCCCGAAAAAAGGCGCCTGCGGCGCCTTTTTTACATCTGCAATCCTCTTAGTACTCCCACGTTTCCGGGTCGATACCCAGCTCGCGCATAATCGCTTTTGCCTCTTCCGGGATTTCATCGCTGCGTTCTTTACGCAGGTCGGCATCGTTCGGCAACGGCTGGCCCGTGAAGGCATGCAGGAACGCTTCACACAGCAATTCGCTGTTAGTCGCGTGACGCAGGTTGTTCACCTGACGCCGGGTACGTTCATCGGTCAGGGTTTTTAACACCTTCAGAGGAATGGACACCGTAATTTTTTTTACCTGCTCGCTCTTCTTACCGTGCTCAGCGTAGGGGCTGATATATTCGCCGCTCCATTCAGCCATGAGATATCTTATCCTCTCTTCATTAATATAAAGGCCGAACGCCGGTCCGGACCATACACGCGCAATTATCCGCCATACTCTAAGCTGTTTGCGCTGCGTGCGCGTATACCGCTCACCTGCCGCCTGCATACAGCCAGAATTATTGGGGACATAGTTTACCGCAGCTAAAAGATCGTGGCATCTGCCAGCGCGCTGCGCTTATGCGCCAATACATAGGATTTTAACGGCTATTGGCAGTTTGCTCAATCTATACGCAAAGAAGTTTAGATGTCCAGATGTATTGACGTCTATTATTGCAGTGGTTACTCTGTGGTCTGTTTTTCATTGCCCAAGCCGAGAATAAGCCACCATGACCCGTAAACCCGCCACAATCGCAGTGCGCAGCGGATTAAATGATGACGAACAGTATGGCTGCGTTGTCCCGCCGATCCACCTCTCCAGCACCTATAATTTTACCGGATTTAACGAGCCCCGCGCCCACGACTACTCTCGCCGCGGCAACCCGACGCGGGATGTGGTTCAGCGGGCGCTGGCCGAGCTGGAAGGCGGCGCGGGCGCGGTGCTGACCAATACCGGCATGTCGGCGATCCACCTGGTGACGACCGTCTATCTTAGCCCCGGCGATCTGCTGGTGGCGCCGCACGACTGCTACGGCGGCAGCTATCGCCTGTTTGATAGCCTGGCAAAGCGCGGCTGCTACCGGGTGCGCTTTGTCGATCAGGGCGACGAACAGGCGCTGAAGGCGGCGCTGGCGGAGAAACCGAAGCTGGTGCTGGTGGAAAGCCCCAGCAATCCATTGTTAAGGGTCGTGGATATTGCGAAAATCTGCCGCCTGGCCCGGGAGGCCGGGGCGGTGAGCGTCGTGGACAACACCTTCCTCAGCCCGGCGCTGCAAAACCCGCTGGCGCTGGGCGCCGATCTGGTACTGCACTCCTGCACCAAATACCTTAACGGCCATTCGGATGTGGTGGCCGGCGTGGTGATTGCCAAAGAGCCCGAGCAGGTGACCGAGCTGGCGTGGTGGGCGAACAATATCGGCGTCACCGGTAGCGCGTTTGACAGCTACCTGCTGCTGCGCGGCCTGCGTACTCTGTCGCCGCGCATGGAGGTGGCCCAGCGCAACGCTGCAACGATTGTTGACTATCTGAGACAGCAACCGCTGGTGAAAAAGCTGTATCATCCCTCCCTGCCCGATAACCCGGGCCATGAGATAGCCGCGCGCCAGCAAAAAGGCTTTGGCGCGATGCTCAGTTTCGAACTGGACGGTGACGAAGCGACGCTGCGCCGTTTTCTCGGCGGGCTGTCCCTGTTCACGCTGGCCGAATCGCTGGGCGGTGTTGAAAGCTTGATCTCGCACGCGGCCACCATGACCCACGCCGGCATGGCGCCAGAAGCGCGCGCGGCGGCTGGCATTTCGGAAACCCTGTTGCGTATTTCGACCGGTATTGAAGACAGCGAAGATTTGGTTGCCGACCTGGAAAATGGGTTCCGGGCAGCACAAGAGAGGTAAGCATGAGTGTGAATGCGCAGGCAGAAGCGAAAAGTCGCCAGCTGCACAAGTTTGGCGGCAGTAGCCTGGCAGATGTGAAGTGTTATCTGCGCGTAGCGGGCATCATGGCCGAGCACTCGCAGCCTGAAGATATGATGGTGGTGTCCGCCGCGGGCAGCACCACAAACCAGCTGATTAACTGGCTGAAGCTCAGCCAGAGCGACAGGCTCTCCGCGCATCAGGTGCAGCAAACCCTGCGGCGCTATCAAACCGAGCTGGTGGCCGGTCTTCTGCCGGCAGAGGTCGCGGATGAGCTGATTAGCGAATTTATTCACGATCTGGAGCGCCTGGCGGCGCTGCTGGATGGCGGTATTAACGACGCGGTGTATGCCGAAGTGGTGGGCCACGGCGAAATCTGGTCCGCGCGGCTGATGGCTGCAGTTCTACAGCAGCAGGGCATGCCGGCGGCGTGGCTCGACGCCAGAACCTTCCTGCGCGCCGAGCGCGCCGCCCAGCCCCAGGTCGATGAAGGCCTCTCTTTCCCGCTGCTCCAGCAGCTGCTGGCCCAGCATCCGCACAAGCGGCTGGTGGTGACCGGCTTTATCAGCCGCAGCAGCGCCGGCGAAACGGTGTTGCTGGGCCGCAACGGCTCCGACTATTCGGCGACACAAATTGGCGCCCTGGCGGGCGTTTCCCGCGTTACCATCTGGAGCGACGTAGCCGGGGTTTACAGCGCCGACCCGCGCAAAGTGAAAGATGCCTGCCTGCTGCCGCTGCTGCGTCTCGACGAGGCCAGCGAGCTGGCACGCCTGGCCGCACCGGTGCTGCACGCCCGCACGCTTCAGCCAGTATCCGGCAGCGATATCGACCTCCAGCTGCGCTGCAGCTATACGCCGGATCAGGGCTCTACCCGCATCGAGCGCGTGCTGGCCTCCGGCACCGGGGCGCGGATCGTCACCAGCCACGATGACGTCTGCCTGATCGAGTTTCAGGTTCCCGCCGGGCAGGACTTCAAGCTGGCGCAAAAAGAGCTCGATTTAATCCTCAAGCGCGGGCAGATCCGCCCGCTGGCAGTGGGCGTACATACCGATCGCCATCTGCTGCAGTTCTGCTACACCAGCGAAGTGGCGGACAGCGCCCTGAAGCTGCTGGACGAGGCCGGTCTGCCGGGCGAGCTGCGGCTGCGTCAGGGACTGGCGCTGGTGGCGATGGTCGGCGCGGGCGTTACCCGCAATCCGCTGCACTGCCACCGCTTCTGGCAGCAGCTTAAAGGCCAGCCGGTGGAGTTTACCTGGCAGTCGGAAGAGGGCATTAGCCTGGTGGCGCTGCTGCGCACCGGCCCGACCGAAAGCCTGATCCAGGGCCTGCACCAGTCGCTGTTCCGCGCCGAAAAGCGCATCGGCCTGGTGCTGTTTGGCAAAGGCAATATCGGTTCCCGCTGGCTGGAGCTGTTTGCCCGGGAGCAGAGTTCGCTCTCCGCGCGCACCGGCTTTGAATTTGTTCTGGCGGGCGTGGTGGACAGCAGCCGCAGCCTGCTGAGCTATGAAGGGCTGGATGCCAGTCGGGCGCTGGCATTCTTTAATGACGAGGCCGTCGAGCAGGATGAGGAGTCGCTGTTTCTGTGGATGCGCGCGCATCCGTATGACGACCTGGTGGTGCTGGACGTCACCGCCAGCGAGCAGCTGGCCGATCAGTACCTCGATTTCGCCAGCCACGGCTTCCACGTGATCAGCGCCAACAAGCTCGCCGGTGCCAGCACCAGCGATAAGTACCGCCAGATCCACGACGCCTTTGAAAAAACCGGCCGTCACTGGCTGTATAACGCCACCGTCGGCGCGGGCCTGCCGGTGAACTACACCGTACGCGATCTGCGCGACAGCGGGGACAGCATTCTCTCCATCAGCGGTATCTTCTCCGGCACCCTCTCCTGGTTGTTCCTGCAGTTCGACGGCACGGTGCCGTTTACCGAGCTGGTGGATCAGGCCTGGCAGCAGGGGCTGACTGAGCCGGATCCGCGCGTCGATCTTTCCGGCAAAGACGTGATGCGTAAGCTGGTGATCCTCGCCCGCGAGGCGGGCTACGACATCGAGCCGGATCAGGTTCGCGTTGAGTCGCTGGTACCGGCCCACTGCGAAGAGGAATCCGTCGATCACTTCTTTGAGAACTGCGACGAACTTAACGAGCAGATGATCCAGCGGCTGGAAGCCGCGCAGGAGATGGGGCTGGTGCTGCGCTACGTGGCGCGCTTTGACGCCAGCGGCAAGGCGCGGGTCGGCGTGGAAGCCGTCCGCCCCGAGCATCCGCTGGCGGCACTGCTGCCGTGCGACAACGTCTTTGCCATTGAAAGCCGCTGGTATCGCGATAACCCGCTGGTGATCCGCGGACCGGGCGCCGGCCGGGACGTTACCGCCGGGGCGATTCAGTCCGATATTAACCGCCTGGCGCAGCTGCTGTAGTTTTAACGCCTCTCTCTTTCCCGGAGAGAGGCATCATTCTGTCTGAAAAGCCCCCCGCTTTAGTTCACACTTTCCTCTCAACGCCCCTCTTTTTTCTGTTGACGACATTGCCCTTTTCCGTCATTTTTACATCTGGACGTCTAAACGTATAGAAGTTCACAGCACAGCAAAACATCATAATAGCGCTCGACGGCAATCAACTAAGACAGAGGTAGGATATGAGCTTTTTTCACGCGAACCATCGCGAGGCCCTGAATCAGAGCCTGGCGGAAGTGCAGGGGCACATTAACGTTTCATTTGAGTTCTTCCCGCCCCGCAGCAGTGAAATGGAGCAAACCCTCTGGTCATCCATCGACAGGCTCAGCAGCCTGAAGCCGAAGTTTGTATCTGTCACCTACGGTGCCAACTCCGGCGAGCGCGACCGCACGCACAGCATTATCAAAGGTATTAAGGACCGCACCGGACTGGAAGCTGCACCGCATCTGACCTGCATTGACGCCACTCGTGATGAGCTGCGCACCATTGCCCGGGACTACTGGAACAACGGCATTCGCCACATTGTCGCCCTGCGCGGCGATCTGCCGCCGGGCAGCGGCAGGCCCGATATGTATGCCGCCGATTTGGTGGCGCTGTTAAAAGAGGTGGGGGATTTTGATATTTCCGTCGCCGCCTATCCGGAAGTGCATCCCGAAGCCAAAAGTGCCCAGGCCGACCTGCTGAACCTGCGTAAAAAAGTGGAGGCGGGTGCCAGCCGGGCCATTACCCAATTCTTTTTTGATGTTGAAAGCTACCTGCGCTTTCGCGATCGCTGCGCCTCTACCGGTATTGACGTGGAAATTATTCCCGGCATTCTTCCGGTTTCCAATTTCAAACAGGCGAAGAAATTTGCCGATATGACCAACGTGCGTATTCCCGCGTGGATGGCCAAAATGTTTGAAGGGCTGGACGACGATGCGGAAACCCGCAAGCTGGTGGGGGCGAGTATTGCGATGGACATGGTGAAAATCCTCAGCCGCGAGGGCGTGAAAGACTTTCACTTTTATACTCTGAACCGCGCCGAAATGAGTTACGCCATCTGCCACACGCTGGGCGTTCGTCCGGGACAATAATTAGCGTATTTAAAGCGTTAGCCGCCTGCGCGCCATTTCTTATGGTCATCATGAGATCTCATATAATCGCGTTATTTTTGCGGCTTTCGGCGCTTATCGACATTTCTATAACAATCTTTTGCTATGTTATCGCACTAGCAAAAGGATATATGCCCGTCGTATTTCAAGTGGTACATGTGTTGGTTGCATGCGATTACCCCCGGTTTTTACGCCAGTAAGCTCGCGGGAATTTACTTTTTTGCCGCCTGAATGTAATACGAATGACTTAGGGTATGGCTATCAATACTGTCGGCCTTTCCAGCTATATCTTATTTGCAGAGAAAGATATCGTGTTCTGAAATCATTGTAGGGAGCAAAAAAGTGAGCAATCAAGATAGCGATCTCAGTACTTCAGCGGGCAAATGCCCTTTTCATCACGGCGGTCAGGGCGGCCATGATGAGAGTGCCGGTGCAGGCACGACTAACCGCGACTGGTGGCCAAAGCAGCTGCGCGTCGACCTTCTCAATCAGCACTCCAATCGCTCCAACCCGATGGGCGAAGACTTTAACTACCGTAAAGAATTCAGCAAGCTTGATTATTCAGCGCTGAAAGGCGACCTGCGCAAGCTGCTGACCGATTCTCAACCGTGGTGGCCGGCAGACTGGGGCAGCTACGGCGGCCTGTTTATCCGTATGGCCTGGCACGGTGCCGGCACCTATCGCTCCGAAGACGGACGCGGCGGTGCAGGGCGCGGCCAGCAGCGCTTCTCTCCGCTGAATGCGTGGCCGGATAACGTCAGCCTCGATAAAGCGCGTCGCCTTCTGTGGCCAATCAAGCAGAAATACGGCCAGAAAATCTCCTGGGCAGACCTGTTTATCCTCGCCGGCAACGTCGCGCTGGAAAATTCAGGCTTCCGCACCTTCGGCTTTGGCGCCGGGCGCGAAGACGTCTGGGAACCGGATCTGGATGTCAACTGGGGGGATGAAACCACCTGGCTGAAGCACCGCGATCCGGAAGAGCTGGCCAAGCGTCCGCTGGCGGCTACCGAAATGGGCCTCATCTACGTTAACCCGGAAGGTCCGGAAGCCAGCGGCGAGCCGCTGTCTGCTGCCGCGGCAATCCGTGCCACCTTCGGCAATATGGGCATGAACGATGAAGAAACCGTTGCCCTGATTGCCGGCGGCCATACGCTGGGTAAAACCCACGGCGCGGCCTCGGCGACCAACGTTGGACCGGATCCAGAAGCGGCGCCGATTGAGGCGCAGGGCCTGGGCTGGAGCAACAGCCACGGCAGCGGCGCGGGCCCGGATGCAATCACTTCCGGTCTGGAAGTGGTCTGGACCCAGACCCCGACCCAGTGGAGTAACTATTTCTTCGAAAACCTGCTCAACTACGAGTGGGTACAAACCCGCAGCCCGGCTGGCGCTATCCAGTTCGAAGCGGTAGATGCACCGGAAATCATTCCCGATCCGTTCGATCCGTCGAAAAAACGCAAGCCGACAATGCTGGTGACCGATCTCACCCTGCGTTTCGATCCGGATTTTGAGAAAATCTGCCGCCGCTTCCTCAACGATCCGCAGGCCTTCAATGAAGCCTTTGCCCGGGCGTGGTTCAAGCTGACCCACCGCGATATGGGGCCGAAATCCCGCTACATTGGCCCGGAAGTGCCGAAAGAAGATCTGATCTGGCAGGATCCGCTGCCGCAGGCTATCTACGCGCCGACACCGGCAGACATTGATTTCCTGAAAGCTGAAATTGCCCGCGCTGGTCTGTCAGTGAGCGAGCTGGTTTCCGTTGCCTGGGCTTCCGCGTCCACCTTCCGCGGCGGCGACAAACGCGGCGGTGCCAACGGCGCGCGTCTGGCGCTGGCTCCTCAGCGCGACTGGGACGTCAACGCCGTTGCCGCCCGCGTACTGCCGAAGCTTGAAGCGATTCAGAAAGCTGCGAATAAAGCGTCGCTGGCCGATATTATCGTGCTGGCAGGCGTCGTGGGCGTCGAGCAGGCTGCCGAAGCCGCTGGCGTGAGCGCCCGCGTGCCGTTTATTCCGGGCCGCGTTGACGCGCGTCAGGACCAGACGGACATCCACATGTTCAACCTGCTTGAGCCTGCGGCAGACGGCTTCCGCAACTATCGCGCGCAGATTGACGCCGCCACCACCGAGTCGCTGCTGATCGACAAAGCGCAGCAGCTGACTCTGACCGCGCCGGAACTGACTGCGCTGGTGGGCGGCCTGCGCGTGCTGGGTGCCAACTTCGACGGCAGCAAGCACGGCGTCTTTACCAGCCGCGAAGGCGTGCTCAACAATGACTTCTTCGTCAACCTGCTGGACATGCGCTACGAGTGGAAAGCGGCGGATCAGTCCTCCGAGCTGTTTGAAGGCCGCGACCGCCAGAGCGGCGAAGTGGCATTCACTGCGACCCGCGCGGACCTGGTCTTTGGCTCCAACGCCGTGCTGCGCGCGCTGGCCGAGGTGTACGCCTGCAGCGACGGCAAAGAGAAGTTTGTGAAAGACTTCGTTGCCGCCTGGGTCAAGGTGATGAACCTGGACCGCTTCGACCTGCTGTAATCCCCGCCTGAACCACCGCAGTGCGTGAATAACCACACGCACTGTGGTGTTTTTATTTGTCCGCCAGCGTATAGTTTCCTGGAAAACTCATACAGCTATCGGATTTATCATGACTGTCTCAGGAAAGAGCAACCCGCTGGCAATCAGCGGTCTTATCATTCTTACTATCATCTGGAGCTACAGCTGGATTGTGATGAAGCAGGTAACGCCCTACATCGGCGCCTTCGACTTCACCGCGATCCGCTTTATTTTTGGCGCGCTGGTGCTGTTTGCCGTGATGCTGGCGCGCCGCCGCGGCCTGCACCCAACGCCTTTTCGCTATACCTTCGCTATCGCCCTGCTGCAAACCTGCGGCATGATTGGGCTCGCCCAGTGGGCGCTGGTCAGCGGCGGGGCGGGCAAAGTGGCGATCCTGAGTTACACCATGCCGTTCTGGGTGGTGATTATGGCGGCGCTTTTCCTGCGCGAGCGCATGCGCCGTCTGCAGTACGCCGCCATCCTTCTCGCCGCCGCAGGACTGGTCCTGGTGCTGCAACCCTGGCAGCTCGACATGGCTTCTTTGCAGAGCGCGCTGCTGGCGATTGCGTCCGGCATCAGCTGGGGCGCCAGCGCTATCGTGGCGAAACGCATGTATGCCCGGCATCCGCGCATAGACCTGCTTTCTCTCACCAGCTGGCAAATGCTGTATGCGGCAGTAGTAATGAGCATTATAGCCCTGATGGTGCCGCAGCGGCCAATCGTGTGGGATCCGAAGGTGATTTTTGCGCTGGCGTACAGCGCGATTCTGGCCACCGCGCTGGCGTGGAGCCTGTGGCTGTTCGTGCTGCGTAACCTGCCAGCCAGCATTGCCAGCCTGAGTACACTGGCGGTACCGGTATGCGGCGTGCTTTTTTCGTGGTGGCTTTTAGGTGAGAACCCCGGTGCCGTTGAAGGTGCCGGGGTTGTGTTGATTGTCCTGGCGCTGGCAATAATTAGCCTGAAAAAGCGCCCGCCGCGGGTGCAGCGGGCGGCTGAAACGCTACGCCGCTAGCCTTATTCCCATTCCTCCAGGAAACGCTGGCCGTACTGGTCAGCCACCAGCAGGGCGGCGTAGACCTGATCCGGCGTTGCGCCGCCCGGCATATTGTGGATGGTTTCGCCCTCGGCGCAGGCCGCTTCCGCCACAATACGCATTTTCGCCGGAATGTCCTTTTTGATGTCCAGCTGGGCCAGCGTAATCGGCAGGCCGACAGCGTGGCACAGGGCGGCGGCGGTCTCTATCTCTTCTGCCGGGGCGTTTTCCAGCACCAGCTGGGTGAGCGTGCCGAACGCCACTTTCTCGCCGTGATAGTAGTGGTGCGCATCGGGAATGGCGGTCAGGCCGTTATGAATAGCGTGGGCCGCCGCCAGGCCGCCGCTCTCAAAGCCGACGCCGCTCAGATAGGTGTTGGCTTCAATAATGCGCTCCAGCGCCGGTGTTACGACGTGCTGTTCGGCGGCGAGCATCGCTTTTTCACCTTCTTCAATCAGCGTGTTGTAGCACAGCTCGGCCAGCGCCAGCGCGGCCAGCGTACACTTACCGCCCGCCATCGTGGTTGCGCCGCTGCGGGAGCAGGCGCGGGCTTCAAACCAGGTGGCCAGCGCGTCGCCGATCCCGGCGGCCAGCAGGCGCGCGGGTGCCCCGGCGACAATTTTGGTGTCCACAATAACCAGATTAGGGTTGTGCGGCAGCATCAGATAGCGATCGAACTCGCCGCTGTCGGTATAGATGACCGACAGGGCGCTGCACGGCGCATCGGTAGAGGCAATGGTCGGCGCCACGGCGACCGGCACGCCCATAAAGTGGGCCAGCGCCTTGGCGGTATCCAGCGTTTTACCGCCGCCAATGCCCAGCACCGCTTCGCAGCCCGCTTTTTCTGCAATAACGCGCAGGCGATCGATTTCATTTTGCGAGCACTCGCCGCCGAACGGCACGATTTCCAGCGCCAGTCCGCCCGCGCGACCGCTCTCCTCCAGGGCACCCTGCGCGAAGCCGAGCACGAACTTATCGCCGACCACCAGCCAGCGGGCCGCCATCGGTTTGAGATAGTCGCCGAGGCGGGTAATCACGTCAGCGCCCTGAATGTACTTTCCGGGAGATTGAATAATGCGATCCATACGATTTTCCTTAAAGGTTGATGCTGCCAAATGCCGTGTTCCAGTCAGATTCAAACTTCTCTATTGCCGACTCTACCGCGGGCGTGTTGAGCATTTGTTGCGCTACATCTAAAGGAAGCGTGATCGCTTCACAGCCTGCCAGCAGGCAGTCCAGCGCCTGGCGAGGGGTTTTAAAGCTCGCCGCCAGCACTTTACTGTGGGGGGCGTGCAGTTCCAGCAGCGTTTGCAGCTCCTGGACTGTGCGGATACCGTCGCCGCCCTGGGCGTCTATGCGGTTGACGTAAGGGGCGACATATTTTGCTCCGGCCAACGCCGCCAGCAGGCCCTGCGCGGCACTGTATACGGCGGTGCCAAGTGTCGGAATACCCTCTTTTTTGAGCTGTTTGATGGCGGTGAGTCCTTCCGCGGTCACCGGAATTTTTACCACGATGCCCGGCAGCGCGTTGCTCAGTCGTTTCGCCTCCGCCACCATGCCGGCCGCGTCCCGGCTCATGGTTTGGGCGAACAGCGTACCCTCTTCTCCGATAGCGTTACGCAGGCGGGGCAGCACCTCCCAGAGAGACTCTTTACCGCTGGCGACGATGCTGGGATTAGTGGTCACGCCCGCGATAGGGAAAATGCGTGCCAGGCGGTCAACTTCCGCTACATTGGCGGTATCCAGATACAGTTCCATGTCGTTTCCTCTTAAAGTTCTAGTTCGCGTTGCAGCAGGCTGGCAATCGCCTGCGCGGAGTCAGCATTGACCAGCGCGCTGCGGAATTCTTCGTGCATTATCCGCCGGGCCAGGCGGGAGAAAATGCGCATATGCTGATCGCCGGCGGCGTGTTTATTAAGGGTCAGCATAATGATGAACTGCGCCTCTTCGTCGCCCCAGCGCACCGGTGCGGCCAGGCGCGCCACGCTGATGGTGGATTGTTCAATGTGTTCTGACTTGCTGTGCGGAATGGCGAAGCTGAAGCCGAGCCCGGTGGAGAATACCGCCTCGCGCGCCCACAGATCGGCCTCCAGCTTGCGCGGGTAGCGGCAGCGTCCGGCGAGCAGCAGGTTATCGGTCATGCCTTTCAGCACCTCTTCTTTGCTGCGCCAGTCGCTGTCGAGGGTAATGCACTCAGCGCTAACCAGCGGCGCGTCCTGCTGAGTCATGCGGAACTGCGCCAGCAGGTGTTCAACCTCCAGCGAGGTGCGGCAGGACATAGCCTGATTGAGCAGCTGGCGGCAGGCGCGGCTATCAAGCTGGGCCATCCGCGCTTTGGCGGCGGGAATGGAGGGCGCGCTCATGCTGATTTCATCCAGCCCGAGTCCAATGAGCAGCGGAAGCACGGAACCTTTTGCCCCCAGTTCGCCGCACAGCCCAATCCATTTGCCCTGCCGGTGAACCGCCTGCACCGCAAAGTCCAGCGCCCGCAGGAACGCCGGATTCAGGCTGTTGTAGTGGCGGGTTACTTTCGCGTTATCGCGATCGACGGCCAGCAGGTACTGCGTCAGATCGTTGCTGCCGATGCTAAAGAAGTCGATCTCCTCGCAGCACTGGTCGATGATAAACATCACGGAAGGGACTTCCAGCATAATGCCAAGCGGGATTTTCTCATCAAACGGGACGTGCTCGCTGCGCAGCTGCTGTTTGGCATCCGCCAGTTTCTCTTTGACCCACAAGATCTCCTCCATTGAGGAGATCATCGGGATCATGATCTTCAGGCTGCCGTGGGCGGAGGCCCGCAGGATCGCCCGCAGCTGGGTGGTAAACAGTCCGGCATACTCTTCATAGATGCGCACCGCGCGATAGCCGAGAAACGGGTTGGCTTCGGCGGGAATATTCAGGTAGTCGACGGGTTTGTCGCCGCCGATATCCATCGTGCGTACGATAATGCTGCGCCCGCGCGCCGACTCCAGCGCCTGACAGAAAATGTTGTACAGTTCGCTCTCTCCCGGAGCGCTGGCCCGGTCCATATACAGCATCTCAGTGCGAAACAGGCCAACCGCCTCGGCGCCATTGCTGAATGCGGCCTGGCCTTCAATAGCGTGGGCGATATTGGCGGCAACTTCCATACGGATGCCGTCAGCGGTTCGCCCTTCCTGAGTTAGCCAGATCTGCTGCTGCTCGCGCAGCGCTTCCTGCACCCGCGCCTCCTGCTGATAGTAGCGGGCAATAGCGGCGTCGGGTGCGACGACCACTGCTCCGGCATTGCCGTCTATGTAGACGGTCTGCTGCAGGTGCGGCGCCAGCGCCGCCATATCCACGCCGACCAGGGTGGGAATATTAAACGAGCGGGCCAGAATAACCGTGTGGGAAGTGGTGCCGCCGCTTTTCAGCAGCAGTCCTTTCAGCAGCGTTTTATCCAGTTCCAGGAACTGGCTGGGCGTGAGTTCCTCGGCCATGCAGATGGCGGGCTGCGTGAGCTTGCCGGGGGCCGGGAAGCGCTGCTCGCCGTAAATGTGCTGGAGAAGCTGAAAACAGACATCGCGCACGTCCAGCGCGCGCTCCTGCAGATAGCTGCTGCTGGATTGAGAGAATTCATCGCAAAAGTGACCGGCGCTGTTAACAATTGCCCCGGCGCAGCTTAGCCCGCGCGTGACGCCTGCCAGCAGATGTTCACGCAGGGAAACGTCTCCCGCCAGCGAGCGGTGCGCCTCAAGGATAGCGGTGGTGGTGCCGTCGCTGTCGAGCAGGCGGAACTCAATGCTCCTGACAAGCTGCGCCAGACCTCTATCCAGCATAGCCTGCTCGGCCCCGGCGTCTTTTGCCGCCGGCAGCTCGCCCAGCGCGTTGAGATCGAGCGACGCCAGCAGCGTTAGCGCGCCGCCGGCGCTGCCGCCGCAGACCGGGCGGGCACGAAACAGCTGCGGATTGAGGTTGGTGAGCGATACCGGCAGCGGCGTCAGCTCGCTGCTTTTCTCCACCGCCAGCGGCGCATCGCAGTGGGGAAATTCATCCCGCAGCCACTGGCTCAGGCGCTGATGGGCGGCCTGTTCGTCGGGGCCATCAATCAGCAACCGGCAGCTGTCGCCCGCCAGCGTATCGGTACCGATGAGCGCTAGCGCGCTTTTGGCGCTGCCTTTGCGATCGGTGCGTAAATTGTGCCACGCGATCTGCGAGGTAAACGTATTGCACAGCGTCTCAACGTGGCTCGCCGGGCGGGCATGGACGCCGTTGGGCAGCTCACAGGTAAATTCGACAATCAGGGCCATTTCTCTTCTCCGACAAAGTGTGCTCGCTACAGCATAAGAGCCTGCCGCCGTGTGCTGCTATGTGACAAATCTGCCAAAAGCTGGACAAATGTAATATCAGCCCCAAAGTGCGAGGCAGCTCTCATATCCCAATTCTCGGTGCATGTGGGTTATCTCAGGAACTTATGAGGCGGATCGCATTTTTTAACTGACATTACAAAAGTCCAGTAAATCGCCTTTTTATCCACTGTCTGCGTTCGGCCGGATTGCCTATTGTTTTCCATAACGTTATTACGGATAGGGCGACACCGCCCGGGAGCAACGAATGAATGAGCTGGTGCAGATCTTAAAGAACACCCGGCAGCACTTGATGACCGGTGTCTCGCACATGATCCCCTTTGTTGTCGCTGGGGGTATTTTGCTGGCGGTTTCCGTCATGCTGTACGGCAAAGGCGCGGTACCGGATGCGGTAAGCGATCCCAATCTTAAAAAGCTGTTCGATATTGGCGTTGCCGGGCTGACGCTGATGGTGCCTTTTCTCGCCGCTTACATCGGCTACTCCATTGCAGAGCGATCCGCACTGGCGCCCTGCGCCATCGGTGCCTGGGTGGGTAACAGCTTCGGCGCCGGTTTTTTTGGCGCGCTGATCGCCGGCATTATTGGCGGCATTGTTGTCCACTACCTGAAGAAAATCCGGGTGCATAAGGTGTTGCGCTCGGTCATGCCGATTTTCGTTATCCCCATTGTGGGTACCTTTATTACCGCCGGCATCATGATGTGGGGGCTTGGCGAACCGGTGGGAGCGCTGACAGCCAGCCTGACCGCGTGGCTGCAGGGAATGCAGCAGGGCAGCATCGTGCTGCTGGCGGTGGTCATGGGGTTGATGCTGGCCTTTGATATGGGCGGCCCGGTTAATAAAGTTGCCTACGCGTTTATGCTGATTTGCGTGGCGCAGGGGGTTTATAGCGTCGTAGCCATTGCAGCGGTGGGGATCTGTATTCCGCCGCTGGGTCTCGGACTGGCGACGCTTATCGGGCGCAAGAATTTCACCCCGGAAGAGCGTGAAGCCGGCAAGGCGGCACTGGTGATGGGCTGTGTTGGCGTGACCGAAGGCGCTATTCCCTTTGCCGCCTCCGATCCGCTGCGCGTCATTCCTTCCATCATGCTGGGGTCCGTCTGCGGCGCCGTTACCGTGGCGCTGACGGGTGCCCAGTGCTATGCGGGCTGGGGCGGGCTGATTGTTCTGCCGGTGGTTGAGGGCAAACTTGGCTATATCGCTGCTATTGCCATCGGCGCCGGCGTAACGGCTGTTAGCGTTAATCTGCTTAAGAGTCTGGCACGCAAGCGTGCGCCGCAGGCAAATGAGCAGGATGACGATCTGGATTTGGATTTTGAGATTAACTAAGCGAGGAGATCACCATGACTAAAATTATCGCCGTTACCGCCTGCCCTTCCGGCGTCGCGCATACCTACATGGCCGCTGAAGCGCTGGAGAGTGCCGCAAAAGCCCGGGGCTGGGAAGTTAAAGTTGAAACCCAGGGTTCAATTGGCCTGGAGAACGAGCTAACAGCTGATGATGTGGCTGCAGCCGATATGGTGATTCTAACCAAGGATATCGGCATCAAGTTTGAGGAGCGCTTTGCCGGGAAAACCATCGTGCGCGTCAATATCAGCGATGCGGTTAAGCGTGCCGATGCCATCATGAACAAAATCAACGCGCATCTCTCGCAAACAGCCTAACCTTTGCCCGCCCGGTCGGGCGGGTCTGCATTTTTACAGGAGTTCCTCATGACGAATCGTATCCAGCGCCTGAAAACCGCTCTGTTTCAGACAAACCGCGAAATCTCTCTCGAGCGCGCGCTGCTTTATACCGAAAGCCATCGGCAGACCGAAGGTGAGGCGGTGATCCTGCGGCGCGCAAAGGCCACGGCGCACATTCTTAAGCACGTTGAAATATCGATTCGCGATGAGGAACTGATTGCCGGTAACCGCACCGTTAAGCCGCGAGCGGGCATTATGTCGCCTGAAATGGATCCCTACTGGCTACTCAAAGAGCTGGATCAGTTCCCGACTCGCCCGCAGGACCGCTTTGACATTAGCGAAGACGATAAGCGTATCTATCGCGAGCAGCTCTATCCCTACTGGGAAAAGCGCTCAATGAAGGACTTCATCAACGGCCAGATGACCGACGAAGTCAAAGCCGCGGTCAGCACCCAAATATTTAGCGTTAACCAGACCGATAAAGGGCAGGGGCACATCATTATTGATTACCCGCATCTGCTTAATCACGGTCTGGAGGCGCTGGTGGAACAGATGCGCCAGCACTGCCTGCGGGAGTCGGATAATGATTTTTACCAGGCGGCGCTGCTGCTGCTTGAGGCCTCCTGCCAACACATCCTGCGCTACGCGGCGTTGGCAGAAGAGATGGCCGCTACCTGCCAGGACGCGCGCCGTCGGGACGAGCTGCTGGCGATGGCCGCTAACGCCCGACACAATGCCCGGCACAAGCCGCAAACGTTCTGGCAGGCGTGCCAGCTGTTCTGGTTCATGAATATCATTTTGCAGTATGAATCCAACGCCAGCTCGCTGTCGCTGGGGCGTTTTGACCAGTACATGCTGCCGTTCTATCAGGCATCCCTGAGCCAGGGCGAAGATCCGGCGTGGCTCAAAGAGATCCTTGAATCGCTGTGGGTGAAGTGCAACGACATCGTGCTGCTGCGCTCCACCAGCAGCGCGCGCTACTTTGCTGGCTTCCCCACTGGCTACACGGCACTGCTCGGCGGTCTGACCGACAGCGGGCGCAGCGCGGTCAACGTGCTCTCCTTCTTATGTCTGGACGCCTACCAAAGTGTGCAGCTACCCCAGCCGAATCTCGGGGTGCGTACCAACGCGCTGATTGATACGCCCTTTCTGATGAAAACGGCGGAAACTATCCGCCTCGGTACCGGTATCCCGCAGATTTTTAATGATGAAGTGGTGGTGCCCGCGTTTCTGAACCGTGGCGTGTCGCTGGAGGATGCCCGCGACTACGCGGTGGTAGGCTGCGTCGAGCTTTCGATTCCCGGTCGAACCTACGGGCTGCACGATATCGCCATGTTCAACCTGCTGAAGGTGATGGAAATCAGCCTTTACGAGAATGAAGGACGGGATGACCTGAGCTATGACGGGCTGCTGGCGCATATTCGCGCCAAAATCGATCACTATATTGCGTTGATGGTGGAAGGCAGCAACATCTGCGATATCGGCCACCGTGATTGGGCGCCGGTGCCGCTGCTCTCCTCTTTTATCAGTGACTGCCTTGAGAACGGGCGCGATATTACCGACGGCGGCGCGCGCTACAATTTTTCCGGCGTGCAGGGTATCGGTATCGCTAACCTCAGCGATTCGCTGTATGCGTTAAACGGCCTGGTGTTCAACCAGCAGCGCCTGAGCTTTGACGAGCTGCTGGCGGTGCTGAAAAATAACTTTGCCACGCCGGACGGGGAAAAAATCCGCGCCCGTTTGATCAACCGCTTTGAAAAGTACGGCAATGATATTGACGATGTGGACAACATCAGCGCCGAGCTGCTGCGCCACTACTGCAAAGAGGTCGAGAAATACCGCAATCCGCGCGGCGGTCAGTTCACGCCGGGCTCTTACACCGTCTCGGCGCATGTTCCGCTGGGGTCGGTGGTCGGTGCGACGCCGGATGGGCGTCTGGCCGGCGAGCAACTGGCCGACGGCGGCCTGTCGCCGATGCTGGGTCAGGACATGCAGGGCCCGACAGCGGTACTGAAATCGGTAAGCAAGCTGGATAACGCCCTGCTCTCCAACGGCACGCTGCTCAACGTTAAATTTACGCCGGCAACCCTTGAGGGCGAGGCAGGGCTGCGCAAGCTGGCTGACTTCCTGCGCGCCTTTACCCAGCTCAAGCTGCAGCATATTCAGTTTAACGTGGTCAACGCCGATACGCTGCGTGAAGCCCAGCAGCGCCCGCAGGATTTTGCCGGGCTGGTGGTGCGCGTGGCGGGATATAGCGCCTTCTTTGTCGAGCTGTCGAAGGAGATTCAGGATGACATCATCCGCCGCACCGCGCATCAGCTGTGAGGTTATTGAGCCGCGCGACACGGAGGTCGCGCGCATATTTAATATTCAGCGCTACTCGCTGAATGATGGCGAAGGGATCCGCACGGTGGTCTTTTTCAAAGGCTGCCCGCACACCTGCCCGTGGTGTGCGAACCCGGAGTCGATGTCGCCCAGAATTGAAACCGTGCGTCGGGAAAGCAAGTGCCTGCGCTGCAGTACCTGCCTGCGCGATGCCGATGAATGTCCGTCCGGCGCTTTTGAGCGCATTGGCCGGGAGGTGACGCTGGATGCGCTGGAGCGGGAAGTGATGAAAGACGAGCTGTTTTTCCGCACCTCCGGCGGTGGGGTCACCCTTTCCGGCGGCGAGGTGCTGATGCAGGCGCCCTTTGCCACACGCTTTCTGCAGCGCCTGCGGCGCTGGGGTATTGCGTGCGCAATTGAAACCGCCGGCGATGCGCCGGCCTCGCGCCTGCTGCCGCTGGCCAGACTCTGCGACGAAGTGCTGTTTGATTTAAAAATTATGGATCCTGCCAGGGCAAAGGCCACGATCAAGATCGATCAGCGCCGGGTGATGGATAATTTACGGCTGCTGGTTGATGAAAAGATCCGGGTGATCCCGCGGCTGCCGCTGATCCCCGGTTACACGCTGAGCGAGGAGAATCTGCAGCAGGCGCTGGCTCTGCTAACCTCGCTGGGTATCAGGCAGGTCCACCTGCTGCCTTTTCACCAATATGGCGCGCCAAAGTACCGCCTGCTTGGCAAGCGGTGGACGATGGCGGACATTCCGGCACCGCAGGCGCCGGAGATAGCCGCGTTGCGCGATATGGCGATCGATGCCGGATTTGAAGTCACTCTCGGAGGTTAATATGACCGTTGCCACGGTTCGCTATTTGGTTGCCGTCACCGCCTGCGTTAGCGGCGTAGCCCATACTTATATGGCTGCAGAGAAGCTGGAAAAACTTTGTCAGCAGGAAAAGTGGCAGATAAAAATTGAAACCCAGGGCGCGCTGGGCACGGAAAATTCGCTGACCGAAGAGGATATTCGCCGCGCCGATGCGGTGCTGTTGATCGCCGACATTGAGCTTGCGGGCGCGGAGCGGTTTACCGACAGCAGCTATGTGCAGTCAGGGATCAGCGCATTTTTGCGGGAGCCGCAGCGCGTGATGAGCGCGGTGCGCAAGCTACTTTCGGCACCGCAGCATACCCACCTTATTCTCGAATAGCGTGCTTGTCCGTCAGCTGGCTGTGGTACTGGCGCCGGTATTCTGACGGCGAGCGCTCGGTATTCTTGCGAAACAGGCGGCAAAAATAGTTGCTGTCCACAAATCCGCAGCTGTGCGCCACGTCTTTGACTTTCAGATCGTATCCCTTAAGCAGCGTTTTCGCCTGCTCCAGCCGGGTATGGTTCAGGTATTCGTTAAACCCAACCGCGCCAATTTTCTGAAACAGGTGAGAAAGGTAGTTAGGCGAGATATAAAACGCCTGCGCGACGGACTCCCGGGTTAACGGCGAGGCGTAATGCGCGTCGATATAGTCGCGGATAGCTTCGAACAGCGCCTGGCTACGGGAAGCGGTCTGGATTTGACTGCCCAGCAGGTCGCGGCAGTGGCTCAGTAAGCTGGCGACAATCAGACGCGCCGTTTGCTGTTCGCCGGGCTGCATCTGCATTTCATTGAGGGTTTGCAGCAGAAAAGAACCAATGCGCGGCCCCCGGCGGGCGACGTGCTGGCGGGCCAGGTTTTGCGATGTCTCGCCGTTCCAGCGCACGATGCTAAATCCAAGCTGTTGTTTACCGAACAGGATACTGAGCGAGGTGACCGGTGTCTGCAGACGTGGAAGGTTCCAGCTGCCGGCGGGAACGTACAGCACATCATTTTCGGCAAGCGTAGTGCCCGCAGGGGCAATCGCCGCATCGGTGCAGGTACCGTCGAGTACCATCTCCAGCCGGGGAAAATCCACCTGCCAGGAGAGGTTGGGGGGCGTGCCGCAGCCGCGAGCGAAAAAAACGCGCCCCAGCGGGCGGTCGCCGTCAGCAAAGCGGCTGAGAAGGTGGCTGAGATCCTGATACATAGCGCATTCCCTGTAGCGATGACTGCGCAACAGTAACTGCCTCCATAAAAAAAGGCCACCGTTAAACGGCGGCCTTCAGGTTTACTGATTACCTGTCATATTGCCGTAGGGCAGGCTGTCGTAGGATCTCAGGGATGACGGCTTGTAGGGATCGCCAATCCAGCGGGTGATCTCCCTGAACTGCGGGTTCACCAGCGAGCGGGTGGGATCGTAGCCGTCGTAGCTCAGGCCAGCCAGATCGGACCAGGTATGGATCAGCTCTGCGCTACTGTATTTGCGGTTTATGTCGCCGCTGAAGTCGCGAGGGTGCGCCGCCTGCCACTGGTCTGAAGTCCATATCAGGAACGGGATGGTATACATGTGCCGGGTTGGGTTGCCCTCGTTGCGCCCCTGGGTTTTGTGGGGCGGCGTGTCGTACACCTCTTCTCCGTGATCGGAGAAGTAGAGCAGGAAACCGTTCGGATCTGTCTCTTTATAGGCGTTAATCAGGCTCGCAACCACGTGGTCGTTATGCAGGTTAGCGTTGTCGTAGTCGTTGTACTCTTCGGCCTGGTCAGCGCTCAGCCCTGCGGGAACGTTGTCGGTTTTGCCGTCAAATTTCCCCCAGCTCTCCGGGTAGCGGTACTTATATTTAATGTGGGTACCGAGCAGGTGCACGATGATAAATTTCTTCGGCGCCGGATCCTCCATCACCGCCTTAAACGGCGCCAGCACGTTGGTGTCGTACTCGCGGGCGCTCTGGGTGCGCTGCTGATTCATATAAAACTGTTTGTCGGTCTGCTTTGAGAATACCGTCAGCATGGTATTGCGCTCGGTCATCGTCTGCTGGTTGGTTATCCAGAACGTTTTGTATCCGGCCTGCTTCATCATGTTCATCAGCGACGGTTTAGTCAGGTACAGATCCGGATGCTGTTCGTTGGCGAAGGTGAGCGCCTGCTGGAGAATTTCGATGGTGTAAGGCCGGGAGGTAACGACATCATTAAAGACCGTCAGGTGATTGTCGTACTTGCGCAGGCTATCCAGCTCCGGCGTGGTTTCCCGCGGATAGCCGTACAGGCTCATGCGTCCACGCTGGGTGGATTCGCCGATAACCAGCACCAGCGTGCGCGGGGCGCTGCCGGAGGCATCGTGCAAATTAGCCAGCGGGGGCAGGGCGCTGTTGGCATTAAGCAGGCGATTCAGGCTGCCGAGCTGCTGGCGATACTGGTAATAGCCGGTAATAAACTGCCAGGGCGCGGCGGGCTCCAGGCGCGAGGCCAGTTTACCTAAGGCTTTTTCCACCGGCTTGTGCTTAATCAGCGTATCGCTGACCAGCGGATTGAGAATCAGCCCGTACAAAATGGCAAAAGAGACAAGCCAGCGCCACGGCGTGGGAATATAGATGGGTTTCAGGCGCGACCACAGGAAAATAACCGCAGCGGTATAGGCGATAGCGGTCAGTATAATTCTGCCGTTCAGATACTGGCTGAGGTACTCGCCGGCTTCTCCGGTGTTCGATTCGAACAGCGTAAACAGGACGCTCTGGGAGAACTCCTGCCCGTAAATGATGTAATAACAGAGCGTTGCCAGCGATGTGGCCCACAGCACGATGCCAATTACCGCAGCAATAACGCGTGTTCTGGACGGAAACAGGAACAGGGGAATCAGCCACAGAGAGCTATACAGCAGGGAATCGCGCAGCCCGTTGGTGCCGCTGAATCCGCTAAAGCAGATGATGGCCTGCAGCAGCGTTGAGAAAAACCAAAAATAAAGCAGCGCCGCGCCAAGCGCTTTCCAGCTAAATTTGCCTTTAACCGGGGAAGATCCTTTCGCCGGAGAAGAAGTTGAAAACATGTTTTGTACCCGCGTGTTTAGGTGGCACAAAACGTAGCGGGAAGAGATTAAGCAAACCTTAATTCGCGGTCGCGATCGTAACTATTTCGCTCAGAAAAAGTCACTCTGGGTGATAAATGAGAGGGTTCCGTGGAGAAGTACAGTCGGCACCGCGCTGCCTTGCAGCAGGCGCGGCGCCGGGCGGGGATTAGCCGGTGTTGCGCATGCCTGCGGCAACGCCTGCAATGGTGACCATCAGCGCCTGCTCGACGCGCGGATCGGGCTCTTTGCCGGCCTCTTCAGACTGGCGGGAGCGGTGCAGCAGTTCGGCTTGCAGGACGTTCAGCGGGTCGGTGTAGATATTGCGCAGCTGGATAGATTCGGCAATCCACGGCAAATCCGCCATCAGATGCGAGTCGTTGGCAATATCCAGCACCACTTTGATATCCGCCTCCAGCTGCGTGCGCAGTTCGGCGCCCAGCGGCCACAGCTCTTTTTTCACCAGCCGCTGATCGTAGTATTCGGCCAGCCACAGGTCGGCCTTGGAGAATACCATTTCCAGCATTCCCAGGCGGGTTGAGAAGAAGGGCCAGTCGCGACACATGGCTTCCAGCTCGCTCTGCTTGCCTTCTTCCACTACGGTTTGCAGCGCGGCGCCGGCGCCGAGCCAGGCTGGCAGCATCAGGCGGTTCTGGGTCCAGGCAAAAATCCACGGGATTGCGCGCAGGGACTCGACACCACCGGTCGGGCGGCGCTTGGCCGGACGCGAGCCCAGCGGCAGCTTGCCCAGCTCTTGCTCCGGTGTCGCCGAGCGGAAGTAGGGCACGAAGTCTTTGTTTTCGCGCACGAAACCGCGGTACATCTTGCAGGAAACATCGGACAGCTGGTCCATGATGCCGCGCCAGGCGGGTTTTGGCTCCGGCGGCGGCAGCAGGTTAGCTTCCAGGATAGCGCTGGTGTACAGCGACAGGCTGCTGACGGTGACTTCCGGCAGGCCGTACTTGAAGCGGATCATCTCCCCCTGCTCGGTGACGCGCAGGCCGCCCTTCAGGCTGCCCGGCGGCTGGGAGAGCAGCGCCGCGTGGGCAGGCGCGCCGCCGCGGCCGATTGAGCCACCGCGGCCGTGGAACAGCGTCAGCTCGATGCCGGCTTTTTCACAGGTTTTGATCAGCGCGTCCTGGGCCTGATACTGGGCCCAGGATGCGGCCATCACGCCGGCGTCTTTTGCCGAGTCGGAGTAGCCAATCATGACCATCTGCTTGCCCTGAATAAAGCCGCGGTACCAGTCGATATTCAGCAGCTGGGTCATCACGTCGTTGGCATTATTCAGGTCGTCGAGGGTTTCAAACAGTGGCGCCACCGGCAGCGCAAAGCCGATGCCTGCTTCTTTCAGCAGCAGGTGAACGGCTAATACGTCGGACGGGGTTTTCGCCATCGAAATCACGTAAGCGGCGATGGAGCCTCGCGGCGCTTCGGCAATGACCCGGCAGGTGTCGAGTACCTCGCGGGTTTCGTCGCTCGGCTCCCAGCTGCGCGGCAGCAGCGGGCGTTTGGAGTTGAGTTCGCGGATCAGGAACGCCTGTTTGTCGGCCTCTGACCAGCTTTCGTAGTCGCCGATGCCGAGATAGCGGGTCAGCTCGGCGAGTGCTTCGGTGTGGCGGGTGCTTTCCTGGCGCACGTCAATGCGCACCAGCGGTACGCCGAAGCTTTTCACCCGGCGCAGCGTATCAAGCAGCTCGCCGTTGGCAATAATCCCCATGCCGCAGGCCTGCAGAGATTTATAGCAGGCGTACAGCGGTTCCCACAGCTGTTCGTTCTGGGTAATGAGCCCGGCCGGCTTCGGCAGTTTTTCGCCTTTCAGGCGCGCTTCCAGCCACGCCTGGGTCGCCATCAGCTGGCTGCGCAGGGTTTTCAGCAGATAGCGATAAGGTTCTGCCGCGCCCGCTTCGCCCGCGTATGCGCGCAGTTCGTCGGTACAGTTCACCATCGACAGCTCGGAAATCAGCAGCTGAACGTCTTTCAGGAACAGGTCGGTGGCCTTCCAGCGGCTCAGCAGCAGCACGGTGCGGGTGATATCGGCGGTGACGTTCGGGTTGCCGTCGCGGTCGCCGCCCATCCAGGAGGTGAAGCGGACCGGGACAAAGTCTACCGGCAGCTGGTAGTCGAGATGCGTTTCAAGCTGTTCGTTGAGCTCGCGCAGAAAGTGCGGAACCCCTTCCCACAGGCTGTTTTCCACCACTGCAAAGCCCCACTTGGCTTCGTCTACCGGGCTCGGGCGGTGCTTGCGGATCTCATCGGTGTGCCAGGACTGGGCAATCAGCTGGCGCAGGCGGCGCATCAGGCTGTGGCGCTCGTAATCGGCGAGATCCTGGTTATCGAGCTGCTTGAGGCAGCTGTTGACCTCGCCCATTTTGTGGATCAGGGTGCGGCGGGTAATTTCGGTCGGGTGCGCGGTGAGCACCAGCTCCAGCGACAGCGCTTCGACGGCTTTCGGGATGGTGTCTTCGGTGAAGCCGGGCTGATCTTTCAGCTTGCGCAGCGTGCGGGCGATGACTTCCGGGTTGCTCGCCGCCTCGCCGCTCGGGGAGATGCTGTGGTACTGCTCGGCGGTATTGGCCAGGTTCAGGAACTGGCTGAACGCACGCGCTACCGGCAGCAGCTCGTCATTGGACAGGTTTTGCAGCGTGGTGAGCAGCGCCTGGCGGTCGGCCTCGTTGCCGGAACGCGAGGATTTCGACAGCTTGCGGATGGTTTCAACCCGATCGAGAATATTTTCACCCAGAGCTTCTTTAATCGTTTCGCCCAGTACCTTGCCGAGCATACTGACATTACTTCGCAAAGCGGAATATTGTTCGTTCATTAACCCAGACACCCCATCTCATTTATGTATGCCACCGAATTTTGCGCAACAGTAACGAGACCGCAGACAGTACAGCGCGTGCGGTACGAAATTGTCAGAACGTGGTATTCGGTCATTTGTGATAGTCACTTTATAAAGCCACGTAAAAACTCCCGCGTCAATTGCGGCGAAATCGGTTCAGCAACGCGAAAAATGAATGAAATTGCCGAAACTTAACCGGTAGCGTGCGGAATAAGTATTGCTTATAGCGCGAGGGCGTAAATTGCCCTTCCGGTCGGAAGGGCAGAGGTGCATCAGTGCCAGCAGAAGTGGTGGATGACTTTGCCGATAAGCTCGCGGGTCGGCTTGATAAAGCGGGTTTCCAGAAACTCATCCGGCTGGTGGGCCTGATTAATGGAGCCCGGGCCCAGCACCAGAGTCGGGCACAGGGTCTGGATATAGGGCGCTTCGGTACAGTAATTCACCACTTCGGCCGTGGTGCCGAGCAGTTTTTCCACCACCTGCACCAGGTTGTGGTCCGGCGGACATTCGTAGCCGGGGATAGGCGGATGCAGCTCGGAAATGGTCAGCCGGCCTGGCCACTTCTCGCTCACCGGCGCCAGCGTTTCCACCAGCAGCCCGTTTAAATCGTTCAGCGTCATGCCCGGCAGCGGGCGAATATCCATATGCAGCTCGCAGCAGGCGCAGATGCGGTTTGAGGCATCGCCGCCGTGGAGCGAGCCGAGGTTCAGCGTCGGATACGGCACCGCAAAGGCGGCGTTGCGGTAGCGCTCTTTCAGCGAGTCGCGCAGCTGCATGATGCGCCCTACGGCGTCATGCATCAGCTCGATAGCGTTGACGCCGCGATCCGGATCGCTGGAGTGGCCGGACTGACCCAGTACCCGCACGGCGCTGGACATGTGGCCTTTGTGGGCCCGCACCGGCTGCAGCGAGGTCGGTTCGCCGATAATTGCGCAGTCAGGGCGCACGGCGGTGGTTTCGGAGAAGTAGCGGGCGCCCGCCATGCTGGTCTCTTCATCGGCTGTCGCGAGGATGTAGAGCGGCTTTTTCAGCTTCGTCACATCCACGTCACGCAGGGCGTCGAGGATAAAGGCGAAGAAGCCCTTCATGTCCGCGGTGCCGAGGCCGTACAGCTTATTGTCGTGCTCGGTGAGGGTAAACGGATCCCGCGTCCAGCGTCCTTCGTCAAAGGGGACGGTATCGGTATGGCCGGCCAGCAGCAGGCCGCCGGCACCGTGGCCGGTGCTGGCCAGCAGGTTAAACTTGCGTCGCGTTCCGGGCACCGGCTGGATCTCAACGCGAAAGCCAAGTGTGGAGAACCACTCACCCAGCAGATTGATTAAAGCTTCATTACTCTGATCGAGCGATTCTTCCGTGGCGCTAATGGACGGAGTGGCGATCAGCGCGCGATAAATCTCGATAAACGGCGGTAAAGTGTTTTTCATTGTTGACACACCTGAGGTCGTGATAGTATCAATATTCATGCATTAATTATGAATAAAAATACACTATCGTTACGCATTAAGGAACCCGATGTTGAATACGCTGATTGTCGGCGCCAGCGGTTATGCCGGTGCTGAACTGGTAAATTACATAAATCGTCATCCGCAGATGACCATAACCGCTTTGACCGTCTCAGCGCAAAGCAATGATGCGGGAAAACGCATCTCTGACCTGCATCCGCAGCTGAAAGGGATTGTAGATTTGCCGCTGCAGCCGATGTCCGACATCCGCGAATTCAGCGCCGGCGTTGACGTGGTGTTTCTGGCGACGGCGCACGAGGTCAGCCACGATCTTGCGCCGCAGTTTCTTGCCGAAGGCTGCGTTGTGTTCGACCTTTCTGGCGCTTTTCGCGTTAACGATATCGGGTTCTATGAGAAATATTACGGCTTCACCCACCAGCATCCAAAGCTGCTGTCCCAGGCGGTTTACGGCCTGGCGGAGTGGAGCGGCACGGCGCTGAAAGACGCGGCGCTGATTGCGGTGCCGGGCTGCTATCCCACTGCGGCACAGCTGGCCCTAAAACCGCTGATCGATGCCGGGCTGCTGGATTTGAACCAGTGGCCGGTCATTAACGCCACCAGCGGCGTGAGCGGTGCCGGGCGCAAGGCGGCAATCTCCAACAGCTTCTGTGAAGTGAGCCTGCAGCCTTACGGTATCTTTAACCATCGCCATCATCCAGAAATTGCCACCCACCTCGGTGCCGACATTATTTTTACGCCGCATCTGGGTAACTTTAAGCGCGGTATTCTTGAAACCATCACCTGCCGCCTGACGCCGGGCGTCGATCGTCCGCAGATAGCGGACGCGCTCGGGGCCGCCTACGCGGATAAACCATTGGTGCGCCTGTACGACAGCGGCGTGCCGGCACTGAAAAACGTGGTTGGCCTGCCGTTTTGCGATATCGGCTTTGCCGTGCAGGGCGAGCATCTGATCCTCGTTGCGGCGGAAGATAATCTGCTGAAAGGTGCGGCCGCGCAGGCCGTACAGTGTGCCAATATTCGTTTCGGTTTTGCCGAAACCGAGTCTCTTCTCTGAATGGATAACAGCGTAATGAATCCTTTAATTATCAAACTTGGTGGCGTGCTGCTGGACAGTGAAGAAGCGCTGGAGCGCTTGTTTACCGCGCTGGTTAACTATCGTGCCGAGCATCAGCGCCCGCTGGTGATTGTGCACGGCGGCGGCTGCGTGGTGGACGATTTGATGAAGCAGCTCAATCTGCCGGTGAAGAAGAAAAACGGCCTGCGGGTAACCCCGGCGGATCAAATCGACATTATTACCGGCGCGCTGGCAGGTATCGCCAATAAAACGCTGCTGGCGTGGGCGAAGAAGCACCAGATCGCTTCGGTTGGCCTGTATCTGGGTGACGGCGACAGCGTCAGCGTCACTCAGCTTGACGAAGAGCTTGGGCACGTTGGGCTGGCTAAGCCCGGGTCGGCAACACTGATTACCACGCTGCTGGAAGGCGGCTTCCTGCCGGTGGTCAGCTCAGTCGGCGTCACCGAAGATGGCAAACTGATGAATGTTAACGCCGATCAGGCAGCGACGGCGCTGGCCGCAACCCTGGGTGCAGACCTTATTCTGCTCTCGGACGTGAGCGGTATTCTGGACGGCAAAGGCCAGCGCATCGCGGAGATGACCGCAGCGAAAGCGGAGCAGCTGATTGAGCAGGGCATCATTACTGACGGAATGATCATCAAAGTTAACGCGGCTCTGGATGCTGCCCGCACGCTGGGTCGCCCCGTGGATATCGCCTCGTGGCGCCATGCGGAGCAGCTGCCGGCGCTGTTTAACGGCACGCCAATCGGCACGCGGATCCTGGCATAATATTTTTCTGTCTCTCCGCAGGAGAGCGCACAACACATCATATTTTAAAGGAAACAGCTTATGGCACTTTGGGGCGGGCGCTTTACTCAGGCAGCGGATCAGCGGTTTAAACAGTTCAACGACTCTTTACGCTTTGACTATCGTCTGGCGGAGCAGGATATCGTCGGATCGGTTGCCTGGTCAAAAGCGCTGGTTACCGTCGGCGTGCTGACCGCAGACGAGCAGCAGCAGCTTGAGGCGGCGCTCGGCACGCTGCTGGAAGAGGTGCGCGCCAATCCGCAGCAAATTCTCGAAAGCGATGCGGAAGATATACACAGCTGGGTGGAAGGCAAGCTGATCGATAAAGTGGGCCAGCTCGGCAAGAAGCTGCACACCGGGCGCAGCCGCAACGATCAGGTCGCCACCGACCTCAAACTGTGGTGTAAAGATGCCGTCACCGGGCTGCTGAGCGCGGTGCGCGAGCTGCAGAGCGCGCTGGTGGAAACTGCCCGCAACAACCAGGATGCGGTCATGCCAGGATATACCCACCTGCAGCGCGCCCAGCCGGTAACCTTTGCCCACTGGTGCCTGGCTTATGTGGAAATGCTGGCCCGCGATGAAAGCCGCCTGCACGATACCCTCAAGCGTCTCGACGTGAGCCCGCTGGGCTGCGGCGCGCTGGCGGGAACTGCCTATGAAATCGATCGCCAGCAGCTGGCCGGCTGGCTGGGCTTTGCCTCTGCAACCCGTAACAGCCTCGATACCGTTTCCGACCGAGACCACGTGCTGGAACTGCTGTCCGACGCTTCCATCGGCATGGTGCATCTGTCGCGCTTTGCCGAAGACCTTATTTTCTTCAATACCGGTGAAGCGGGCTTCGTTGAGCTGTCCGATCGCGTCACCTCCGGATCCTCGCTGATGCCGCAGAAGAAAAACCCGGACGCGCTGGAGCTCATCCGCGGCAAGTGCGGGCGCGTTCAGGGCGCACTGACCGGCATGATGATGACCTTGAAAGGCCTTCCGCTGGCGTACAACAAAGATATGCAGGAAGACAAAGAGGGGCTGTTTGACGCGCTGGATACCTGGAGCGACTGCCTGCACATGGCGGTGCTGGTGCTGGACGGGATTCAGGTTAAGCGCGAGCGCTGCCAGGATGCGGCGCAGCAGGGTTATGCCAACGCCACCGAGCTTGCAGACTACCTGGTGGCTAAAGGCATTCCGTTCCGCGAGGCGCACCATATCGTCGGTGAGGCCGTGGTAGAGGCTATTCGCCAGGGCAAGCCGCTGGAAGAACTCTCCCTGCCGGAGCTGCAGAAATTCAGCTCAAGCATTGGCGACGATGTCTATCCCATCCTGGCGCTGCAGTCCTGCCTGGATAAGCGGGCGGCCCAGGGGGGCGTATCGCCGAAGCAGGTAGCACAGGCCCTTGCGGCAGCGAAAAATCGTCTGGTGTAAAATTGCACCAGTCATTCACGATACCCGAGCCAGCTTCGCGCTGGCTTTTTTTATGCAAAAAAAAGCGGACCGTCTTGGTCCGCAAAGTTCACGTTGGCTTTTGTTGTTCAGCATGAGAGGAAATTCTCTGAACAGGTTAGTGGCATCAAGGGTTAAATGAGGTACCACTATTTTGTGTTGATGATTATTGCCTGGAATGCTTGATAGGGATAATCGTTCGTTGCTATGCTATCTATCGCCACGAACTATCGTGCGCTGGAGGATGAATAATGAATATTCGCGATCTTGAATACCTCGTGGCGCTTGCCGAGCATCGCCACTTCCGCCGCGCGGCAGACTCATGCCACGTGAGCCAGCCAACGCTGAGCGGGCAAATCCGCAAGCTGGAAGACGAGCTTGGCGTGATGCTGCTGGAGCGAACCAGCCGCAAGGTGCTGTTTACCCAGGCAGGTCTGCTGCTGGTGGATCAGGCCCGCACCGTGCTGCGCGAGGTCAAAGTGCTCAAGGAGATGGCAAGCCAGCAGGGGGAAACAATGTCTGGCCCGCTGCACATTGGTCTGATCCCGACCGTCGGTCCCTATCTGCTGCCGCTCATCATTCCGATGTTGCACCAGATGTTCCCCAAGCTTGAGATGTACCTGCACGAAGCGCAAACCCAGCAGCTGCTGGCCCAGCTCGACAGCGGGAAGCTCGACTGCGCAATCCTGGCGCTGGTAAAAGAGAGCGAGGCCTTTATTGAGGTGCCGCTGTTCGACGAGCCGATGCTGCTGGCTATTTATGAAGATCATCCGTGGGCCGATCGCGATCGCGTCCCGATGTCCGATCTGGCGGGTGAAAAGCTGCTGATGCTGGAAGATGGCCACTGCCTGCGCGATCAGGCGATGGGGTTCTGCTTTGAAGCTGGTGCAGATGAAGATACGCATTTCCGCGCGACCAGCCTGGAGACGCTGCGTAATATGGTGGCGGCGGGCAGCGGGATCACGCTGCTGCCGGCGCTGGCGGTTCCCGCCGAGCGCAAGCGAGATGGCGTGATTTATCTGCCGTGCATTAAGCCGGAGCCGAGACGTACTATCGGACTGGTCTATCGCCCGGGCTCGCCGCTGCGCAGCCGCTATGAGCAGCTGGCAGAGGCCATCCGCGAATCAATGGATGGCCATTTCGACAAAGCGTTAAAAAAGGCGGTTTAAACCGTTGAGAGCCGCAACCCGATAGGCTTCCGCCATTGTCGGGTAATTGAAGGTGGTGTTAACAAAGTACTCGATGGTGTTACCGCCGCCTTTCTGCTCCATAATCGCCTGGCCGATGTGAATAATCTCGGCCGCGCGTTCGCCAAAGCAGTGGATCCCCAGGATCTCCTTCGTTTCCCGATGAAACAGGATCTTCAGCGTGCCGACGTTCATGCCGACGATTTGCGCCCGCGCCAGGTGCTTAAACTGCGCCCGACCCACTTCATAAGGCACTTTCATCGCCGTCAGCTGCTGTTCGGTTTTCCCGACGGAGCTAATTTCCGGAATGGTATAAATACCGGTTGGAATGTCTTCCACCAGGTGAGCTGTCGCTTCGCCTTTCGCTACTGCCTGCGCGGCAATACGTCCCTGATCGTAGGCGGCCGAGGCCAGGCTTGGATAGCCGATAACATCGCCCACGGCGTAAATATGCGGTACCGCCGTCTGGTACATGCTGTTTACCTTCAGCAGGCCGCGGCTGTCGGCCTGCAGGCCGACGTTTTCCAGCGCCAGCGTGTCGGTATTACCGGTGCGGCCGTTGGCGAACAGGATGCAGTCAGCTTTTAGCTTTTTGCCGGATTTAAGGTGCATGATCGCACCGTCGTCGGCGCCTTCAATCTTCTCGTACTCTTCGTTGTGGCGAATCACCACGCCGTTATTCCAGAAGTGATAGGAGAGCGAGTCGGACATCTCCTGATCGAGGAAGGCCAGCAGGCGGTCGCGGGTGTTGATTAAATCTACTTTGACCTCCATACCGCGGAAAATCGACGCATATTCGCAGCCGATAACCCCGGCGCCGTAAATAATTACGTGGCGCGGCTCGTGGTGCAGGTCAAGGATAGAGTCGCTGTCGTAAATGCGGGGATGGTTAAAGTCTACGTCTGCAGGGCGGTAAGGGCGCGAACCGCAGGCGATGACAAATTTTTCGGCGCTGATGGTTTCAACAGATCCATCGTGGCACTTCAGGGCAATGGTGTGTTCATCAACAAAGTGGGCGTCGCCCTGCAGCATTTCGCAGTGGTTGCGCTCGTAAAATCCCTGGCGCATGCGGGTTTGCTGGTTAATGACGCTGTCGGCATGATTAAGGATGTCGGCAAAGGAGGAGCGGAGAAGTCGGGTGTGGTCGCTGTATAAAGGGTTCTGGTTAAACTCGATGATTCGGCTGACCGCGTGGCGGAGCGCTTTTGACGGGATAGTGCCCCAGTGGGTACAGCCGCCGCCGACATTGTGGTAGCGCTCGATAACGGCAACGCGCATTCCCTGTTTAACCAGCCCCATTGAAGCCCCTTCACCGCCGGGGCCGGAGCCAATTACTATTACATCATAATCATAGGTATCTGACATGGTGGGGTTTACCTGCTCTTATACGTAAAATCAACATAATGGTAACATCGCTGAGACGTTTACCCAATTATCGCTGCGTATTTTGGCATCAAAAGAGCACAAACTCCTCATCCCTGCATCACGCTTTTTACTGCAAGTAATACGCAAAGGCGCTGATTTTTCGGATTAATAATCATTCACAATCCATCGTTAAACGATCATTTTCATTCTCTGGTATAGTGCCTGACTGGCAGAGGGAAGGATTCAGATATCGTGATGGGCGTAAGAGCGCTACAAAAAGAGAAAACCCGCCGTTCGCTGGTGGAAGCCGCATTTAGCCAGCTGAGTGCGGAACGTAGTTTTGCCAGCCTGAGCCTTCGGGAAGTTGCCCGCGAGGCGGGCATTGCACCAACTTCTTTCTATCGCCATTTCCGCGACGTTGACGAGCTTGGGCTGACGATGGTCGATGAGAGCGGGCTGATGCTGCGCCAGCTGATGCGCCAGGCGCGCCAGCGCATTGCTAAAGGCGGCAGCGTTATCCGCACCTCGGTTTCAACGTTTATGGAATTTATCGGTAATAACCCGAATGCTTTCCGACTGCTGTTGCGCGAGCGTTCAGGCACGTCGGCGGCGTTTCGTGCGGCGGTCGCCAGGGAAATTCAGCATTTTATCGCTGAACTTGCGGACTATCTGGAAATCGAAAATCACATGCCGCGCGCCTTTACCGAAGCGCAGGCGGAAGCGATGGTGACTATTGTCTTTAGCGCCGGCGCCGAAGCGCTGGATGTCACCCCCGAGCAGCGCCTGCAGCTCGAGGAGCGGCTGGTGCTGCAGCTGCGGATGATTTCCAAAGGGGCTTACTACTGGTATCGCCGCGAGCAGGAAAAGACAGCCCATCACGGCGGGTAACTCTATTTTTGAGTAAGTGAAGGATGAGTGAGTAATGAAACAGACTGGTCAAGATAAAGGTACATTGCTGCTGGCGCTCATCGCCGGCCTGTCAATTAACGGAACGTTTGCTGCGCTGTTCAGCTCCATTGTGCCGTTTTCCGTATTCCCCATTATTTCCCTGGTGCTGGCGATTTACTGCCTGCATCAGCGCTATCAAAACCGCACCATGCCGCTGGGGCTGCCAGGGCTTTCTGCCGCCTGCTTTATTTTAGGCGTGCTGCTTTTCAGTACCGTTGTACGGGCTGAATACCCGGATATCGGATCTAACTTTTTCCCGGCGGTGCTGTCGGTCATTATGGTTTTCTGGATAGGCTACCGGCTGCGGAACCATAAAGCGGATACGGCGGAATAATTCTCAGTGGTTCGGGCTGGCGCAAAGCCAGCCCGGAAAATCTTACTTCTTCGTCAGCCAGACGCCGCACTCCATGTGGTGGGTGTACGGGAACTGATCGAACAGTGCCAGGCGCGCAACCCTGTGCGTTTTTCCTAATGTCTCCAGGTTCTTACACAGCGTTTCCGGGTTACAGGAAATATAGAGAATGTTGGGGTAGCCCTGCACCATCTTCTCCGTTTCGCTGTCCAGCCCGCTGCGCGGCGGATCGACGAAAATCGTCTCGCACTGATAGCTCTTCAAATCGATGCCCTGCAGACGGTGGAACTGCCGCACGCCGGTCATGGCCTGAGTAAACTCCTCCGCCGACATGCGAACGATCTGCACGTTGTCGATGTGGTTAGCGGCAATGTTGTACTGCGCCGCAGCCACCGACGGTTTGGCAATTTCGGTCGCCAGCACGCGATTGAAGTTGCGGGCCAGGGCGAGCGAGAAGTTACCGTTGCCGCAGTACAGCTCCAGCAGATCGCCGGTAGCATGCTGCGTCACGCTCTGCGCCCACTCCAGCATCTGGATATTCATCGCGGCGTTAGGCTGGGTAAAGCTGTTCTCGACCTGGCGATAGATCATCTCGCGGCCGCCGATCGGCAGGCGCTCGTCCACGTAATCCCTGTCGAGCTCAATTTTGGTTTTCGTTGCCCGGCCTATTAGCTGCACGTTTAGGCCGCTGGCTCTTAAGGCGTCGCGCAGGCGGGTAGCCGCTGCCGTCCACTCATCATCCAGCTTTTTATGATACAGCAGCGAGACGATCGCCTGGTTGCTGACGGTGGTCAGGTAGTCCACCTGGAACAGCTTGTGACGCAGGTTTTTGTCGGTTTTCACGCCGTCAATAATTGCCGTCATCAGCACGTTGATCAGCTCGCTGGCTGCCGGAAACGTGTCGACGCGAATACGCTGTTTTGTCGCCTGATCGAACATGATGTGGTACAGGTTATCGCCGTCGTGCCATAGCCGAAATTCCGCCCGCATGCGGTAGTGGCTGACGGGCGAGCGAAAGACCTCCGGCACAGGCGCGTCGTGCGCGGCCATCATGCTCTGCAGACGGACAACTTTTTCCGCCAGCTGGGCTTCATACTGTTCTGTCGGCAGGTGTTCGGGGGTCATAGCGCTTCCTGAATAAGAGAAATTACGCGGGGGATTGTAGGGGATGAAACTACGATGTCCAGACTTTATCCAGCGTAGCTGTCTGGACATCTAAACGGTTATGAATGTAACATTCTGCTTCCGGTCTCAGCGAGTGAAAAGGGAATCCAGTGCAAATCTGGAGCTGACGCGCAGCGGTAAAGACTGGCGGGATGAGTAATAAAGACACTGCGGCAACGTGGGAAGTCGTCATCCACAACACGCCACCAAGCCCGAAGACCTGCCGGAGTACGTCGCAACGGATGCTCATCATCGCGAATTAATGATGGGGCCGGCGGCATCCTTCTTATTATCTGGATGCTTTAAAAATGATTAAAAAAATCTCGCTGCTGACGGCGTTCTCCGTCACGGCTTTTTCGGGGTGGGCGCAGGATGGCGGCTCAGAGACTTTGGTGGTGACAGCAAACCGTTTTCAACAGCCGGTGAATACGGTATTGGCGTCTAATTCTATTGTTACGCGGGAAGATATTGAGCGCTGGCAGGCGAAAAGCATCGTTGAAGTGATGTCTCGTCTGCCTGGTGTTGATATTGCTCAAAATGGTGGATTAGGGGCCAGTTCATCGACATTTATTCGGGGAACGGAATCTCGCCATGTTTTAGTGCTTATTGATGGTATACCGCTTAATAACGCAGGTATCAGTAACGTTCCTGATTTAAGTCAGATACCTGTCTCTCTGGTGCAGCGGATTGAATACATTCGAGGCCCAAGATCGGCACTTTATGGTTCAGATGCCATTGGTGGCGTTATCAATATTATTACGGGCCGTGACAACCCGGGCGGTGAAGTTTCCGCGGGGATTGGTTCTAAGGGCTATCAAAGCTACGACGGCTCTTTTCAGCACCAGTTTGATAAAACTAAAGTCACTCTGGGTGGCAACTATACTTACACGCACGGCTTTAATATTGATGCTAAGGATGCACCATCTCAGCCTGACCGTGATGGATTTATGAGCAAATCAATTTTTGGTTCAGTAGAGCAGCAGATTACCGAAAGTATCAATGGGTTCGTTCGTGGTTTCGGCTATGACAATCGTACTGCTTATGACGGGTATGATCACTATGATAGCAATTTTATGGTTGATGGTACCCCTGATACTCGCCAGTTATATAGTCAGAACTGGGATATGGGGTTACGTTACAGTCAGGGTATTTATCAATCGCAACTTGTTACTGGTTATGGCCGTAGCAAGGACCTGAACTATGATCCAAAAAAGGGTCGTTATGCCACATCAGCAACAATGGACGATGTGAAGCAATATACTGCTCAATGGCTGAATACCTTTACTGTTGGGCACGGTAATATCGGTGCTGGTTTTGACTGGAAAAAGCAAAAAACCAAAGCCGGAACAGGTTATTTGAATCAAGGATATGAACAGCGTAATTCAGGAGTATTTCTTTCCGCCACGCAGCAGTTTGATAGCTTGACGCTAGAAGGCGCCGCGCGAAATGACGACGATTCCAATTTTGGTCACCATAACACCTGGCAGACGAGTGCTGGATGGGAGTTTGTTGAGGGCTACCGCATCATCGGCTCTTATGGTACAGCCTATAAAGCTCCCACTATGAGTCAAATCCACAGTGCGGATTACGGAAATCCCGATCTCAAGCCTGAAAAAAGCAAACAGTGGGAAGGTGGTTTTGAGGGACTTACAGGCCCAATAAACTGGCGAGTAACAGGTTATCGAAACGATGTAAATAACCTGATTGAGAGCGATCCCCGTACCTTTCACTTCTACAATACGGGTAAAGCACGTATTAAAGGTATCGAGGCGACGGCTCAGTTTGATACAGGGATAGTGGCGCATCAAATTTCGTATGATTATGTTGATCCTCGTAATGCTAAAACGGACGAAGTGTTGGCTCGTCGTTCTAAGCAACAGGTTAAATATCAGTTAGACTGGCAGGCGATGGCTCTGAACTGGAATGTTGCTTACCGTTATCTTGGCACACGCTATGATGTCGCTTATGACCCAAATACATACTCTTCAGAACGTATGAAAATGGGCGGCGTCAGCCTATGGGATCTCGCGGTTTCATATCCGGTCACAACACACCTGACGGTTCGTGGTAAAATTGCCAACCTGTTCGATAAAGATTATGAGACAGTTTATGGCTACCAAACTGCAGGACGGGAATACAACTTGTCTGGCAGCTACACCTTCTGATCCACGCCCCACCGTGCTGGTTTTTGATTCCGGCGTTGGTGGGCTGTCGGTCTATGATGAGATCCGGCACTTGCTGCCGGATCTGCATTTCCTCTATGTCTTCGACAACGTGGCCTTTCCCTACGGTGAAAAGAGCGAAGATTTTATCGTTGAGCGCGTGCTTGAAATCGTGACTGCTGTACAGGCCCGCTATCCTCTGGCGTTAGCTGTGATTGCCTGTAACACGGCCAGCACGGTTTCACTACCCGCTCTGCGTGACAAATTTACTTTTCCGGTCGTCGGCGTGGTGCCCGCGATCAAACCGGCGGCAAGGCTAACGGCTAACGGCGTTGTAGGATTGCTGGCCACCCGCGGAACGGTGAAACGTCCTTATACTCTGGAGCTCATTAACCGCTTTGCCCACGAATGCCATATTGAAATGCTCGGGTCGGCGGAACTGGTCGAGCTGGCCGAGGCGAAGCTTCACGGAGAACCTGTTCCTCTTGACGAGCTGCGCCGCATCCTGCGTCCGTGGCTGAGAATGCAGGAGCCGCCGGATACGGTGGTGCTGGGATGTACCCATTTTCCGCTTTTACTGGACGAGCTTAAGGCTGTATTGCCTGAAGGCACGCGGCTAGTGGATTCCGGAGCGGCAATCGCCCGCAGGACGGCCTGGCTGCTGGAGCACGAGGCGCCAGAGGCGGGATCATCCGAAGACAACATTGCCTTCTGTCTGGCGCTTACGCCTGAAACTGCACAACTTTTGCCCGTTTTACAGCGATATGGCTTTGAAAGGCTTGAAATGCTGACTGTTTAAGGCTGTTTTGAACAAAAAAAAGGCGGTTGAAAAGTTTTTTTAAAACAGGGCTTGTCAACGTCAGAGAACTCCCTATAATGCGCCTCCACTGACACGGAACAACGGCTTACAGGCCGCCGGGTTAGCGGGGTTCAGCGATGAACGCCGACGGAGAAAAGCGAAATTAAATGCTTGACTCTGAATGAGGAAAACGTATTATACGGGACCTCGCGACAGAGCGCTAAAGCGCGTCGCACTGCTCTTTAACAATTTATCAGACAATCTGTGTGGGCACTCAAAGTGACATGGATTCTTAATGTCTTCGGACACTAAATGAATACCAAGTCTCTGAGTGAACACGTAATTCATTACGAAGTTTAATTCACGAGCATCAAACTTAAATTGAAGAGTTTGATCATGGCTCAGATTGAACGCTGGCGGCAGGCCTAACACATGCA
>NZ_CAJYMB010000089.1 GCF_913775985.1 uncultured Pluralibacter sp.
GGAAACAGCGCCTGCGGGCCCTGCCCGCACCGCCGGCCAATACACCGCCGCCAAAAGTTTTTGTGTATGACTCAGGCGAAGACAAGCCCTTTACCAGCGGCAAGTACGCCATGCCTACCGCTATTATTGAGGCGGCCGGCGGCAAGAATATTATGGACGCGCTGGAGACCAGCTGGGGCACCACCTCCTGGGAAAGCGTCGCGGCAGCCGGGCCCGAGCTGATTATTTTGCTGGACGACCAGAGCGGCAGCGGCGCCGATGACCTGCGCCGCGTGCTGGAGCATCACCCGCTGATGAAGCTGACGCCCGCGGTGCAGCAGCAGCGCTATCTGAAGCTCAAGTATGCTGAGCTGACCCCGGGTCCGGCCAACATCAACGCCGTGGAAAAGCTGGCTCATGCGCTATATCCGGCAGGTCAATAATGCGCGGCGGCATTAACCGTTACGTGATTGCGCTTGTCGCTACCGCACTGCTGCTGGCGGGGCTGATGCTGTTCAGCATCGCCAAAGGTGCCGTCGCCCTGCCGCCGGCGCAGGTGCTGAGCGCGCTGGGCATCGGCGACGCGCCGGTTTCGGAAATGGTGCGCCGCATCGTGGTGGATATCCGCCTGCCACGTACCCTGCTCGCTGCCCTCACCGGTGCCGGGCTGGCGATGGTGGGCGCGCTGCTGCAAACCACGACCCGCAACGACCTGGCCGATCCGTTTCTGTTTGGCCTTTCGTCCGGGGCATCCGCCGGAGCGGTGCTGACCATAACCCGCTTCGGCGAGCTGCTCGGGGCCTTCACGCTGCCGGTCGCCGCCTTTGCCGGGGGGATGATCTCGGCGGGAGCCGTGATGCTGCTGTTCCGCATTCGCCAGCAGCGCGGCGCGGAGCACCTGATTTTGTGCGGGCTGGCCATTTCGTTCCTGTTCGGCGCGTTAACCAGCTATCTGGTGTTTTCCGGCGACCGCCGGGCCGCCAGCTCGGTGCTGTTCTGGTCGCTGGGGGGCATGGGGCTTGCCCGCTGGGAAAATCTGCCTTTTGCCCTGCTGAGCGTGGTGATGCTGGCCGTGTTTATTGTCTGGCGGCGGCGGGCGCTGGACGGCCTGCTGGCAGGCGAGCAGACGGCGCTGTCGCTGGGGATTAACGTTTACCGGCTGCGCACGGAGGTCTTCCTGTGCTGCGCGCTGGCGACCTCGCTGCTGGTGGCGTTAACCGGGGTGATTGGCTTTGTCGGCCTGATGGTGCCGCACCTGTGCAGGCGGCTGGCGGGTGTCAGGCATCTTATGCTGCTGCCGCTGTGCGCCCTGGCAGGCGCGGTGCTGCTGTGCGGCGGCGATATTCTTAGCCGCACCCTGCTGGCCCCGCAGGAGCTGCCGGTAGGAATTATTACCGCCGGGCTCGGCGGCCTGTTTATTTTGATCCTGCTGGTGGGAAAGTCATCCTGAAAAACGCGGGGGTGTATCCCCCGCGCGTACTCAGTTGCCAATCTGATCCATCGCCTGCAAGATGCGCTTATCGGAGATGGGATACGGCGTGCCCAGCTGCTGGGCGAAGTAGCTGACCCGCAGCTCCTCAATCATCCAGCGGATCTCCTGCACGTCGGCGTCGTCGCGCCGGGCCGGCGGCAGCTTGTTGAGCCACGCCTGCCACGCCTGCTGAATTCTTTCGACTTTCAGCATCTGGGCGCGGTCCCGGTGCGGATCGATAGCCAGCTTCTCCAGCCGGCGCTCGATGGCGGTCAGGTAACGCAGGGTATCGCCGAGCCGGCGGTAGCCGTTGCCGGTGGCGAAGCCGCGATACACCAGCCCGCTCATCTGCGCTTTGACGTCAGCCAGACCGAGCGCCATGGTCATATCGACCCGCCCTTTCAGGCGCTTGTTGATATTGAACACGGCGGTGAGGATCTGCTCCACCTGTTTGGCGATTTCCACCACAGTGTCGTTCAGCTCCGCGCGCACTTTCTCATGCAGCTGGCTGAAGCCCTCTTCCGTCCACGTCGGCCCGCCAGACTCGTCGATCAACTTGTCGACGCCGCAGGAGATGCAGTCGTCAATCAAATCCAGCACTTTGCCGTACGGATTGAAGTAGAGGCCCAGCTTGGCTTTGTTCGGCAGCTTTTCGTGCAGATACTTAATCGGCGACGGCGTATTGAGCAGCAGCAGGCGGCGCAGGCCGCGGCGCATGGCGGTCTGCTGCTCCTGTGGGTTATCGAACAGCTTAATGGCAACGCTGTCGCGCTCGTCCACCAGCGCCGGCCAGGCTTTCACTTTATAGCCGCCGCGCTTCTGCTCGTAGCGCTCCGGCAGCGTGCCGAAGCTCCACAGGTGCAGGCCGCTCTGCTCGATACCGTCGTCGGCCACCGCCGATAGCGTCTCCTGGACTTTGCTTTTCAGCGCGCCTTTGAGCGCCGCCAGATCGCGGCCTTCGTTGAGCTTGCGGTTTTTGTCATCCACCACCCGAAAGGTGATTTTCAGGTGATCGGGCACCTGATCCCAGTGCCAGTCCTCGCGGTCAACGGTCACCCCGGTCATGCGGCGCAGCTCGCGCTCTAAGGCGTCCAGCAGCGGCATTTCCAGCGCGGTGACCCGGCCAAGAAATGCCTCGGCGTAGTTCGGCGCGGGCACGAAGTTGCGGCGTACCGGCTTGGGCAGCGATTTTATCAGGGCGATAACCAGCTCCCGGCGCAGGCCGGGGATCTGCCACTCAAAGCCTTCATCGCTTATCTGGTTGAGCAGCGGCAGCGGGATATGTACGGTCACGCCGTCCGCGTCGGTGCCGGGCTCGAACTGGTAGCTCAGGCGCAGCTTGAAGCTGCCCTGATGCCAGAAGTTCGGGTAGTCCAGCTTGCTGACGTTTTCCGCTCCCTCTTTGATCAGCATGCTCTTCTCAAAGTTGAGCAGATCCGGCGTCTCTTTCGCGGCCTTCTTCCACCAGCTGTCGAAATGGCGGGCGGATACCACGTCGTGGCTGATGCGCTGGTCGTAAAACTCGAACAGGGTTTCGTCATCCACCAGAATGTCGCGGCGGCGGGTTTTGTGCTCCAGCTCCTCCACCTCGTTGCGAAGCCGGAGGTTTTCGCGGAAAAAGGCGTGCCGGGTCTGCCAGTCTCCTTCCACCAGCGCGTGGCGGATAAACAGCTCCCGGGACAGCGCGGGGTCAATTTGGCTGTAGTTAACCTTGCGGGCGGCGACAATCGGCAGGCCGTAAAGCGTCACTTTTTCGGTCGCCATGACCGCGCCCTGGCCGCGCTCCCAGTGCGGCTCGCTGTAGGAGCGCTTAATCAGGTGCTGGGCCAGCGGCTCCACCCACTCGGGATCGATGCGCGCGGCGATGCGGCCCCACAGGCGGCTGGTTTCCACCAGCTCCGCCACCATCGTCCATTTTGGCGGCTTCTTAAACAGCCCGGAGCCGGGGAAGATAGAGAAGCGGGCGTTGCGCGCGCCGGTAAACTCCTGCTTATCGGCGTCCTTCATGCCGATATGCGACAGCAGCCCGGTAAGCAACGCGAGGTGGATCTCGCGATATTCCGCCGGTTCGCTGTTCACCGGAATGCGCAGCTCTTTCACCACCTGGCGCAGCTGGGTGTAGATATCCTGCCACTCGCGCACCCGCAGGTAGTTCAGAAAATCAGTGCGGCACTGGCGGCGGAACTGGTTCGACGACAGCACCTTCTGCTGCTCGCCGAGGTAGTTCCACAGATTGACGAAGCTGAGGAAATCGGACTCTTTATCGAGGAAGCGGCGGTGCTTCTCGTCGGATGCCTGCTGCTTATCCATCGGCCGCTCGCGCGGGTCCTGGATCGACAGCGCCGAGGTAATAATCATCGCCTCACGCACGCAGCCGTGTTTCTGCGCTTCCAGCACCATGCGGGCCAGACGCGGGTCCACCGGCAGCTGGCTGAGCTGACGGCCCAGCGGCGTCAGCTTATAGACCGCCTGCTGCGAGATCGGAAGAGCACACGTCTGAACTCCAGTCACAAAGATACATCGCGTATGCCGTCTT
>NZ_CAJYMB010000090.1 GCF_913775985.1 uncultured Pluralibacter sp.
GGCGCTGCCCGCCGCGGTCGCCCGCCGGGAGCGGCGGTCCCGGGTGGAGGCCGCGCTGGCGCGCGCGGGGCTGGACGGTTTTTATTCGCGGGATCCGGCGACCCTCTCCGGCGGGCAGCGGGCGCGGGTAGCGCTGCTGCGCTCCCTGCTGGCGCAGCCCCGGGCGCTGCTGCTTGACGAGCCTTTCAGCCGCCTCGATGCCGATCTGCGGGCGCGCTTTCGCGAAGATGTCTTCACCACGCTGCGGCAGCTGTCGATTCCGGTGCTGCAGGTCACCCACGATCCGGCCGACGTACCGCCGGGCGGGCGCTGCCTGCGGCTTGAAAGCTGGCGTTAATCTGCGCCAGCGCAAAGACTTGTTTCTCAGAGGCAATCAGAATGGCGCTTCCTGTTTATCTTGTCGGGCAAATCGATGAAACGTGTTTCTCACCTGACCGCGCTGGCTCTGCTCGCAGGCCTCAGCGCGTCCTGTGCAGCGGCGGCTGATATGGCGGCCTCCCTCACCTTACAGCAGCTCCAGCAGCAAAACGGCATCGCCATTGATACGCGCCCGAGCGCGTTCTATAACGGCTGGCCGCAGGCGCTGAACGGCCCGCAGGGCCATGAACCGGCGGCGCTAAACCTCTCAGCCAGCTGGCTCTCCGCGATGAGCGATGCGCAGTTCGCGGCCTGGCTCTGCCAGCACCGGCTTGCGGACGGCACGCCGGTAGCGCTGTACGGGTCGGCAAGCGAAAACGCGGCGGTGGCCGCCAGGCTCAAGAGCGCGGGCCTCACTCGCGTCAGCACGCTCTCGGATGCCCTCTCCGCCCCCGACCGCCTGCAAAAGCTGCCGCACTTCGAGCAGCTGATCTACCCGCAGTGGCTGCACGATTTACAGCAGGGAAAGCCGGTTACCGCCGCGCCTGCCGGGCAGTGGAAAGTGTTTGAGGCCGGCTGGGGCGCGCCGAAGCGCTATCTGCTGAGCCATATTCCCGGCGCGGGCTATATCGACACTAACGATGTAGAAAGCGAACCGCTGTGGAACAAAGTCTCCGATAAGAAGCTGAAGGCCCTGCTGGCGAAAAACGGCATTCGCCACGATACCACCGTGATCCTGTACGGCGGTGACGTGTACGCCGCCGCCCGCGTGGCGCAGATCATGCTGTACGCCGGCGTGAAAGACGTGCGCCTGCTGGACGGCGGCTGGAAAACCTGGGCGGCGGCAGATCTGCCGGTGGAGCGCGGCCTGCCGGATGCGTCCGCTCCTGCTCCGGACTTTGGCGCGCCGATCCCCGGCCAGCCGCAGCTGATGCTCAGCACCGAGCAGGCCCGCGGCCTGCTGCACCGCCGCGACGCGTCGCTGGTCAGCATCCGCTCGTGGCCGGAATTTATCGGCACCACCAGCGGCTACAGCTACATCAAGCCGAAAGGCGATATCGCCGGCGCCCGCTGGGGCCACGCGGGCAGCGATTCCACACATATGGAGGATTTCCACAACCCGGACGGCACCATGCGCAGCGCAGACGACATCGCCGCGATGTGGAAAGCGTGGCACATTACCCCGGATCAGCAGGTCTCTTTCTACTGCGGCACCGGCTGGCGGGCGGCGGAGACCTTCATGTACGCCCGGGCGATGGGCTGGGAGCATGTGTCGGTGTACGACGGCGGCTGGTACGAATGGAGCCAGAATACTCAAAACCCGGTCAGCCGCGGCGAGCGCGGCCCGGACTCTACGCTGTAATCTTCACGGGGGACCGCTAGCGGCCCCCCGAAGCGACATCTTTCAGCGTCACGTACCCGCTCCACACCCGCGTGAATGTCGTCATCCAGCACAGCGCGCCAAACACCCACGCCAGCCAGGCAAACCACGCCGGAAACAGGCAGCTCAGGACAAACAGCAGGATCGTCTCCGTCCCTTCCGTCAGCCCGCCGAGATAGTAAAACGACTTGTGGGCGTAGCCGGGATTGGCAATATGGTGCTTTGCCGCCAGCGCGGCGAACGCCAGAAAGCTGCTGCCGGTGCCAATAAAAGCGAACAGCAGCCAGCCTCCCGCCAGGGCATTGTTCAGCGGATCCGCAAGAATGAAGCCGAACGGCACCAGGGCGTAAAACAGAAAATCCAGCGCGATATCGAGAAAGCCCCCGGCGTCGGTCAGGCCGCGCCGGCGGGCCAGCGCGCCGTCCAGGCCGTCCAACAGGCGGTTAAGCACAATAGCGACCAGCGCGGATCCGTACCAGCCAAGCGCCAGCAGCGGCAGGGCCAGCACACCGATGGTAAAGCCCAGCAGTGTCAGGCCGTCGGGTGAAATACCAGGCCTGTCGATGCCTGCGGCGATGCGATTGAGCCACGGCTTAAGGCGCGGGTGCAGGCGGCTATCGAGCATGCGGCCTCCCGCGAGCGTCGCACAGCCCCTGAGAAGGGATATCCAGCGCAGCGTTGAAGCGCGCGGAGAGGTTCTGAAAGCTAATCAGCGCGGTCAGCTCGCAAATTTGTTCCGCGCCAAAGTGACGCTGTAACTCAACCTTCAGCGCATCATCGAGTTTGGGCGGCGTGGCGGTAACGCCATCGGCGTAGGCCAGCGCGGCGCGCTCGGCGGGGCTGAACAGCTCAGAATCGGCCCATTCAGCGACTGCCTCAACTTTATCCATCGCCCCGGCGCGCTGGGCCAGGCGCAGACTGTTGGCGTCAATGCAAAACGCGCAGCAGCACTGCTGGGATACCCGGGTCATCAGCAGCGCCCGAAGCGTGGGATCGATGCGGCCTTTTTTACGTTCGAGCCAGCCGACGAACAGCGCCACCAGCCAGAATAGCCCCGGCATGCGCCCCCACCAGCGGGTGGGATACAGCACCTCACCAAAATGTTTTTTCTGCATGCGGGCAATGGGCGCGAGGGAGATCGGAATGCGGGCCAGCGGCGGCACCCAGCCGGTGTGATTTTTCATGGGAAAAAGCCTGTAGAACTTCAGATTTATCAAGGTCAGAGATAGTATGGCATGCCTTTATCCATAACATTGACCCGCATGCTGAAAACTATCGAAGTCGTCGCGGCCATTATCGAGCGCGACAATAAAATTCTGATCGCCCGCCGCCCGCAAAGCGGCGACCAGCCGGGCCTGTGGGAGTTTCCCGGTGGCAAAGTGGAGCCCGGCGAGAGCCAGCCGGACGCGCTTATCCGCGAACTGCGCGAGGAGCTCGGCATAGAGGCCCTTCCCGCCGCCTGGGTTGCCAGCCACCGCAGGGAAGTCTCCGGCAGGCTCATCCACCTGCACGCCTGGCACGTGCCCGCCTACCGCGGCGATGTCTGTGCGCTGGCCCACAGCGCGCTGGCGTGGGTTAGCGCGCCAGACGCGCTCAAGTATGCCCTCGCCCCGGCAGACGTCCCGCTGCTGGAGGCGTTTATGGCTTTACGCGCCGCCAGGCCAGCGGATTAGTGCCGACGGTGCGCTCGTCGCGCTGGCACTGGAGCAGCAGCCCCTCAACTTTAATTACCGCCCCTTCAGAATAGTTTTTGTTTTCGTAGATGCAGCACTGGCTGCAGGCCGGCGCCTGCCGCTCGCCGCTGGCGAACACTTCTGGCGGGACGTCAACCTCAACACCGGGATAGTGCCGATCGGCGTGGGCGCTAACTCCGGCGAACAGCAGGCACGCCAGTAAACGTGACTTCATTGTCATTCCTTTTTTCAGGGCTGGTAGTTAACACTATCGGCCAAACCGCCCGCGAACTTAAATCCTGCCAGCCATCGTTTTTAATTATGACCGGCGCGCGGTTATTAATTTTCCATTACGTTGCGGATTAACGCTTGTGGCGGGCTCGCCAACAAATGATATAGTTCAAAAAAAACGCTAACTATTCAACACACAACGCAACTCCCCGCCCCCCAGCCATAAGAGGAAAGTATTAACATGGAATCATTGAGCTCTCTGGACCACTTTCTCGCCCGCGCGCAGCAGCGCGATCCGCACCAGCCCGAATTTGCCCAGGCCGTCCGTGAAGTGATGAGCACGCTGTGGCCCTTTCTGGAAGCCAACCCGCGCTACCGCCAGCTTGCCTTGCTGGAACGGCTGATCGAGCCGGAGCGCGTTATTCAATTTCGCGTTAGCTGGATTGACGACCGTAATCAGGTGCAGGTCAACCGGGCCTGGCGGGTGCAGTTCAGCTCCGCCATCGGCCCCTTTAAAGGCGGGATGCGCTTTCACCCATCCGTCAATTTGTCGATCCTGAAATTTCTCGGCTTTGAGCAAACCTTTAAAAATGCGCTAACGACCCTGCCAATGGGCGGCGGCAAAGGCGGCAGCGATTTCGATCCGAAGGGCAAAAGCGAGGGAGAAATCATGCGCTTCTGCCAGGCGCTGATGACCGAGCTGTATCGCCACCTGGGCGCGGATACCGACGTTCCGGCGGGAGATATTGGCGTCGGCGGACGCGAGGTAGGCTTTATGGCCGGGATGATGAAAAAACTGTCCAACAATACCGCCTGCGTTTTCACCGGCAAAGGGCTGTCGTTCGGCGGCAGCCTGATCCGCCCGGAAGCCACCGGCTACGGGCTTATCTACTTTACCAATGCGATGCTCAAGCGGCACGGGCTGGGGCTGGAAGGCATGCGGGTCGCGGTGTCCGGCTCGGGGAACGTGGCGCAGTACGCCATTGAAAAGGCCACCGCCCTCGGCGCACGGGTGGTCACCGCTTCCGACTCCGGCGGCACGGTGGTGGACGAAGCGGGTTTTACTCCGGAGAAGCTGGCGCGACTTGCAGAGATTAAAACCGCCCGCGACGGCCGCGTGGCAGATTACGCCCGCGAGCTGGGTCTGCCCTATCTTGAAGGCCAGCAGCCGTGGAGCGTGCCGGTGGATATCGCCCTGCCGTGCGCCACCCAGAACGAGCTGGATGCCGCAGCCGCCCGCCAGCTGATCGCCAACGGCGTGAAGGCCGTGGCTGAAGGCGCAAATATGCCTACCACCATTGAAGCAACGGATCTGTTTTTAGACGCGGGCGTACTGTTTGCCCCCGGCAAAGCAGCCAACGCCGGCGGTGTGGCGACCTCCGGGCTGGAGATGGCGCAAAATGCCGCGCGGCTGGGCTGGAAGGCGGAAAAAGTGGACGCCCGACTGCACCACATCATGCTCGATATTCACCAGGCCTGCGTGGAGCACGGTGGCGAAGGGCGGCAGACGCACTACGTGCGCGGCGCTAACATCGCCGGGTTCGTGAAAGTCGCGGACGCGATGCTGGCGCAGGGCGTTATCTGAGCCCCGCGCCCTGAGGGAACTACGCGGCCGGCGGGCTTCCCCCGGCCGCTTTTTTCTTGCGCGGCTTAAGCGCTTTCTTCTTCTGCCCGTTCTGCGCGCCGCCCGGGGCAATCAGCCCGCGGAACTGCTTCACCGGCGTGCTGCGGGCCTGATCAATCAGGCTGAACAGCGTGCCCACCAGCGGCTGCATAAAGTCCTGGTAGCGGCACTGCTTTTCGCTTATCTGCGTCAGCACCGATTCCCAGTGGGCGGTCATGTCCGGCCGACCCGCCATTTCCGGCAGGGCGTGGATCAGCGCCCGCCCGGCATCCGACGAGTGGATATAGCGCCCCTGCTTGGTCAGGAAGCCGCGCTTGAACAGCAGCTCAATGATCCCTGCGCGGGTCGCCTCGGTGCCGAGCCCGTCGGTGGCGCGGAGGATTTTTTTCAGGTCTTTATCCTGCACGAAGCGCGCGATGCCGGTCATCGCCGACAGCAGCGTGGCGTCGGTAAAGTGGCGCGGCGGCTGGGTCTGGCGCTCCACCACTTCCCCTTTTTCACACAGCAGTTCGTCGCCCTTCGCTACCACCGGCAGCGGCGTGCCGTCATTCTCTTCGTCGCGCTCTTTATTGCCCAGCAAGGCGCGCCAGCCCGCCTCGGCGAGGAAGCGCGCTTTGGCAATAAATTTGCCGTTGGCGATATCAAGATCGATCTGGCACTTGCGAAATACCGCATCGGGACAGAACTGCATCAGATACTGCCGGGCGATCAGGCCGTACACTTTCGACTCATTGTCCGTTAGCTTCACCGCCGAGTTGCGTGCGGTGGGAATGATGGCGTGGTGGGCATCCACCTTCTTATCGTCCCAGCAGCGGTTGCGGATTTCAGGATTAACCGCCGGCTGCGGCAGCAGATCTGCGGCGTGGACGCCGATGGCGTTCAGCACCGCGTGACGCCCGGCGAAGTGCTCTTCCGGCAGATAGCGGCTGTCGGAGCGCGGATAAGTGATGAGCTTGTGGGTTTCGTACAGTTTCTGGCAGATATCCAGCACGTTCTGGGCGCTCATGGCAAAACGCTTCGCGGCTTCAATCTGCAGGGTCGAGAGGGAAAACGGCAGCGGCGCGGGCTCCGAATCCCGCTTGTCGTTGTAGCCGGTAACGATAGCCGGCTGGCCGCCGATGCGCGCCACCACGTGCTCCGCCAGCGGGCGGTGCAGCAGGCGGCCTTCTTCGTCCTGATAAGGTTCGCAGGCCTCGCTCGGCTGCCAGGTGGCCACAAAGCGTTCGTCCGCCGGGGTGACAATGTGCGCCTTGACGTCAAAAAAATCTTTTGCGACGAAGTTTTCAATCTCTTCGTCACGGCGCACCACCAGCCCCAGCACCGGCGTCTGCACCCGACCCACCGACAGCACCCCCTGATAGCCGGCGTTTTTCCCGAGAATGGTGTAGGCGCGGGTCATGTTAATGCCGTACAGCCAGTCGGCGCGGGCGCGGGCGAGCGCCGAGACGCACAGCGGGATAAATTCACTGTTGGCACGCAGGCGGGAAATTGCCCGCTCAACCGCCTGCGGGTTGAGATCGTTAATCAGGCAGCGCTGAACCTGCCGGCGCTTTTCCGCGGGCAGCGCGAGGTAGTCGAGCACCTCATCCACCAGCAGCTGGCCTTCGCGATCCGGGTCACCGGCGTGGATAACCTCGCTGGCCTCCCCAAGGAAACGCTTAATGACGTTGAGCTGTTTGGTGACGGAGGCCCGGGGCTGCAGCTGCCACTTTTCCGGTACGATGGGTAAATCGCTCAGGTTCCAGCGGGCGAAGCGGCTGTCGTAGACGTCCGGCTGCGCCTGTTCAAGCAGGTGCCCGATACACCAGGTGACAACCTGGCCGTTTCCGCACTCGATGAAGCCATCGCCTCTGCGGTGCGGCTTTGGCAGCACGTCGGCGATGGCGCGCGCCAGACTCGGTTTTTCGGCAATAAACAGGCGCATTCGGTCAGCTAATCTCGACCATCGGACGGCCGCCGCGGGCGCGCACCAGCTCGCCAATGGCGGTCAGGGTAATGCCGTATTCAGCAGCGGCAGCTTTCACCTCATCTTCGGCGTCCGCCGTCACCGCCAGCAGCAGGCCGCCGGAGGTTTGCGGATCGCACAGCAAATCGCGCCACGCTTGCGGCATCTCGCCCATCAGGTGGCCGTAGCTGGCAAAGTTTCGCCCGGTACCGCCCGGCACGGCGCCCTGTTCGATATAGGCTTCAACCCCCGGCAGCTTGGGAATATCGCTGTAGCGCAACTGGGCCTGAACCCCCGCGCCCTGGCACATTTCGCTGAGGTGACCCAGCAGGCCAAAGCCGGTAACGTCGGTCATCGCCTTCACGCCGTCGATGGCGGCAAACGCGGCACCCGCCAGGTTCATCTGGCACATCACTTCCGTAGCCAGCCCCTGGTGCTCAGGCTTGAGCAGCGACTTTTTCTCGGCGGTGGTGAGCACGCCGATGCCCAGCGGCTTGGTCAGAAACAGCTTGCAGCCCGCCTCGGCGGTGCTGTTTTTCTTGATGCGCTCGGTGGGCACCACGCCGGTCACCGCCAGGCCAAAGATAGGCTCCGGCGTATCAATGGAGTGGCCGCCGGCGAGGGCAATACCCGCCTGCTTACAGGCGAAGCGCCCGCCTTCAATCACGTCGCGGGCAATTTCCGGGGCAAGCGTATTGACCGGCCAGCCGAGAATGGCAATGCCCATGATCGGCTTACCGCCCATGGCGAAGATGTCGCTGATGGCGTTGGTGGCCGCGATGCGTCCGAAATCGAACGGGTTATCGACGATCGGCATGAAAAAGTCGGTGGTGCTGATGATTGACGTCCCGTTGCCGAGATCGTAAACCGCGGCGTCGTCGCGGGTTTCATTACCCACCAGCAGGTTGGGATCGATAAATTTGGCCTGTTCGCTGTGCAGAATAGTTTCAAGCACCTTCGGGGAAATTTTGCATCCGCAACCGGCTCCGTGGCTGTATTGCGTCAAACGTATGGCTTGCTCGCTCATGGACATCTCCTGTCATTTTGATCCCACTATGGTAGCCGCCAAACGCGCCGCTGATAAGTCCGGGTGTCCTAAATCGCGCACTGTTGCTCGTTTCGCAGCCAGTCGGTCTGAATATTGTCTGCCGGACAGCGATCCGCGTGGGCAAAGGGGGATGTTTAGTGAACTGGCCCACACTTTTCTGCAACAGTTCCCTTTTTTGAGTCAGACAGAGTTAAAACAGGCGCTTCCTGCGGGAAAAGACAAATTGAAAAGGAATCATCAATGAAAAAAAGCATTATCGCATTTTGTGTTGCGGGCCTGTTTTCCGTAAACGCCTTCGCACTGGTTTCCTCAGGCAATGACGCCACAACCAAACCTGACCTCTACTATCTGAAAAATGACCAGGCTATCGACAGCCTGACGCTGCTGCCGCCGCCGCCGGAAGTGGGCAGCATCGCCTTCCAGAACGATCAGGCGATGTACGAGAAAGGCCGCCTGCTGCGCGCGACCGAACGCGGCAAGCAGGCCGCTGAAGATGCTAACCTCAGCGCCGGCGGCGTGGCGAACGCCTTCTCTGGCGCGTTTGGCTCGCCGATCACCGAAGCCGACAGCCCGGCGCTGCACAAGCTGCTGACCAACATGATCGAAGACGCGGGCGATCTCGCTACCCGCGGCGCCAAGCAGAAGTATATGCGCATTCGCCCGTTTGCTTTCTACGGCGTGCCGACCTGCAACACCAAAGAGCAGGACGAGCTGGCGAAAAATGGCTCTTATCCCTCCGGCCACACGTCTATCGGCTGGGCCACAGCGCTGGTGCTGGCAGAAATTAACCCCGCCCGCCAAAATGAGATCCTCAAGCGCGGCTACGATCTGGGCCAGAGCCGGGTGATCTGCGGCTACCACTGGCAGAGCGACGTTGACGCGGCGCGCGTGGTAGGCTCGGCGGTGGTGGCAACCCTGCACACCAATCCGGCGTTCCAGCAGCAGCTGCAGAAAGCCAAAGACGAGTTTGCGAAGAAGCAGAAGTAAGCACGACCTCATTACCCGGCGTATAGCGCCGGGTATTCATTGATTACCTGCCATGTCATGCAGGCTGCGTTCAGCAGGCCGCCGGAAACCGCCGCTGCGTTGGGCGGCAGGCGCGTACGTGATTAGAATTTTACAACGAAGGCCGAAGTATCGACCGGCGCAATGGTGGTCGACGCCTTAAGCTGCGGCGTCCCGAGATACAGGAAGCCGACGATTTTATCCAGCTCGCCGCAGTTAAATCCCTCGCGCACCAGCGTACTGTCGGTAAACCAGCCGCTGCGCCAGATGCCGTTGAACCCCTGGGCGGCGGCGGCCATCTGCATCGCCATCACCGCACAGCCGGCGGAAAGCTCCTGCTCCCAGACCGGCACTTTGTGGTGCTGCTGGCACTTCGCCACTACTGTGATAATCAGCGGCGCGCGAAACGGCGCGCTGCGAGCCTTCTCAACCGCTTTTTCATCCTGCCCGGCGGCCTGCGCGGCGCTCTCCAGCAGCTGGCTGAAGCGCTCGCGCCCTTCCCCTTCAATAATAAAGAATTGCCACGGCGTCAGCGTGCCGTGGTCCGGGGCGCGCAGCCCGGCGCGCAAAATATTCTCCAGCGCCTCGCCGGTGGGAGCCGGTTCCGCAAGGCGAGATGCGCTGCGGCGGTTGACGAGCAGTTCAAGTGCATCCATTAATTAACTCCTGTCATTTGTGTTTTCACAAAATTAACATGGCGGGAGATTTTGTTACAGCCGCGAGGGCGATTCCTGCTGACAAGCGGCAGCGCTCTCTTTAGGATAGCCACACCTTGCGCCCGTGCGGGCGGCTTCATTTCATTCTGTCAGGGAGAAAACATGCGAACCCTTTGGCGATTTATTGCCGGTTTCTTTAGATGGGCATGGCGGATACTCAACTTTATCCGCAACATGGTTCTGAACGTGGTCTTTATTCTGCTGGTGCTGGTCTGCATCGGCGTCTGGATGCAGATGAAAAGCAGCACGGTTGAGACCACCGGACGCGGCGCGCTGCTGATGAACATCACCGGCGTGGTGGTGGATAAACCGTCCACCAGCGGCAAGCTGGGCGCGTTGACCCGCGAGCTGCTGGGCGCCAGCTCTGACCGACTGCAGGAAAACTCGCTGTTCGACATCGTGCAAACCATTCGCCAGGCGAAGGACGACCGCAATATTACCGGCATCGTGCTCGATCTGAAGAACTTTGCCGGGGCGGATCAGCCGTCGATGCAGTATATCGGCAAGGCGCTGCGCGAGTTCCGCGACAGCGGCAAGCCGGTGTATGCCATCGGCGACAGCTACACTCAGGGGCAGTATTACCTGGCGAGTTATGCCAATAAAGTTTATCTCTCCCCGCAGGGCGTGGTTGATCTTCACGGTTTTGCCACTAACGGCCTGTACTACAAATCCCTGCTCGACAAGCTGAAAGTCACCACCCACGTGTTCCGCGTCGGTACATACAAATCCGCCGTTGAGCCGTTTATTCGCGATGACATGTCTCCTGCCGCCCGCGACGCGGACAGCCGCTGGATAGGTGAACTGTGGCAGAACTACCTAAACACCGTTTCCGCCAACCGCCAGATTAGCGCCCAGCAGCTGTTCCCCGGCGCGAAAGGCATGCTGGACGGCCTGCGTAAGGTCGACGGCGACACGGCGAAATACGCGCTGGATAACAAGCTGGTGGACGAGCTGGCCGACAGCACCCAGGTGGAAAAAGCGCTGACCAAACAGTTCGGCTGGAGCAAAGAAGACAACGATTACCGCGCCGTCAGCATGTATGACTATGCGGTGAAAGCGCCGCCGAGCACCGGCGACAGCGTGGCAGTCATTTTTGCCGACGGGGCCATTATCGACGGGGAAGAGACGGCCGGCTCGGTCGGCGGCGATACCACCGCCGCACAGATCCGCGACGCCCGCCTCGATCCGAAAGTGAAAGCGATCGTGCTGCGGGTCAACAGCCCGGGCGGCAGCGTCAGCGCCTCCGAGGTGATCCGTTCCGAGCTGGCCGCGGCCCGCGCGGCGGGTAAACCGGTAGTGGTGTCGATGGGCGGCATGGCAGCCTCCGGCGGCTACTGGATCTCCACCCCGGCCAGCTACATCGTGGCGAACCCGAGCACCCTGACCGGCTCCATCGGTATTTTTGGCATTATCAATACCGTACAGGACAGCCTCGATTCCATCGGCGTTCACACCGACGGCGTTGCAACGTCCCCGCTTGCGGATGTGTCGATGACCAAGGCGCTGCCGCAGGAAGTACAGGACATGATCCAGCTCAGCATTGAGAGCGGCTACAAGCGCTTTATCACCCTGGTCGCACAGTCGCGCCACTCCACGCCGGAGCAGGTGGATAAAATCGCTCAGGGCCACGTCTGGACCGGTGAAGATGCGAAAGCCAACGGCCTGGTGGACAGCCTCGGCGACTTCGATGATGCCGTTGCTAAAGCGGCCGAGCTGGCGAAGCTCAAGCAGTGGCACGTGGACTACTACCAGCAGGATCCTGGCTTCCTCAATATGGTGCTGAACAACATGAGCGGCTCCGTCCGAGCGGCGCTGCCGGACGTTGTGCAGGCTTACCTGCCCGCACCGCTCTCCGGCGCGGCGAAAGTGATGAAGCAGGAAAGCGACAAACTGGCGGCATTTAACGATCCGCAAAATCGCTATGCATTTTGCCTTACCTGCGCCAATATACGCTGATTCGCATCCCCTCTTCGGAGGGGATTTTTTTGATCTGATTTAGCCCTTTATCATGCAAAAAAAATCCATATACGTCGCCTACACCGGCGGGACCATCGGGATGCAGCGCTCTGACCACGGCTACGTTCCGGTTTCCGGCCACCTGCAGCGCCAGCTGGCGCTGATGCCGGAGTTTCACCGCCCGGAAATGCCGGACTTTACCATTCATGAATATCAGCCGCTGATGGACTCCTCGGATATGACGCCGGAAGACTGGCAGCATATCGCCGACGATATCAAGGCGCACTACGACGAGTATGACGGCTTCGTCATCCTTCACGGCACCGATACCATGGCCTTCACCGCCTCGGCACTGTCGTTCATGCTGGAGAACCTCGGCAAGCCGGTTATTGTGACAGGGTCACAAATACCGCTGGAGCAGCTGCGCTCCGACGGGCAGATCAACTTGCTGAACGCGCTATACGTGGCGGCCAACTATCCGATTAACGAAGTCACGCTGTTCTTCAACAACCGTCTGTTCCGCGGCAACCGCACCACCAAGGCGCACGCGGATGGTTTTGACGCGTTTGCCTCGCCGAACCTTGCCGCGCTGCTGGAGGCGGGCATTCATATCCGCCGCCTCGGCACGCCGCCCGCGCCGTACGGTGTTGGCGATTTAATCGTGCATCCCATCACGCCCCAGCCGATTGGCGTGGTGACCATTTATCCGGGCATCTCTGCCGAGGTAGTGCGCAACTTCCTGCGCCAGCCGGTCAAGGCCCTGATCCTGCGCTCCTACGGCGTGGGCAACGCGCCGCAGAACGGCGAGTTTCTCGGGGAGCTTGCGCAGGCCAGCCAGCGCGGCATCGTGGTGGTTAATCTTACCCAGTGCATGTCCGGCAAGGTGAATATGGGCGGCTACGCCACCGGTAACGCCCTGGCCCACGCCGGGGTGGTGAGCGGTTTCGATATGACGGTGGAAGCCACCCTGACCAAGCTGCACTATCTGCTTAGCCAGAACCTGAGCACCGACGCGGTGCGCCGCGCGATGCAGCAGAATCTGCGCGGTGAACTCACCCCGGACGAATAAGGAGCGATGATGAAAACACGAGCCCTGCTGCTGGTGGATATTCAGAATGACTTTTGCGCCGGTGGCGCGCTGGCGGTGCCCCAAGGGGACAGCACGGTTGATGTGGCCAACGCGCTCATCGCCTGGTGCCGGGCGCGGGGGGAAACCGTGGTGGCAAGCCTTGACCAGCATCCGGCAAATCACGGCAGCTTCGCCAGCCAGCACGGCGTTGAACCCTACACCCAGGGCGTGCTTGACGGGCTGGCGCAGACTTTCTGGCCGGATCACTGCGTGCGCGATAGCGAAGGTGCGAAACTACATCCGCTGCTCAACGCCGGGGACATTGAAGCCACGTTTCCCAAAGGCGAGTCGGTCAACATCGACAGCTACAGCGCTTTTTTTGACAACGGTCACCGCCAGCAGACCGCGCTGGACGGCTGGCTGCGCGCCCGGGAGATTGAGGAGCTGATCGTGCTGGGTCTGGCGACCGATTACTGCGTCAAGTTCACGGTGCTGGACGCCCTGGGCCTCGGCTACCGCGTTAATGTCATTACCGACGGCTGCCGCGGGGTGAATATCCATCCTCAGGACAGCAGCGAGGCGTTTATGGCGATGGCCGCGGCCGGCGCTACGCTCTACACTCTTGACGACTGGCTGGAAACCCATCCCTGACCGGTTTATCGCCGAACCGCGCCCGCGGTTCGGCCCATAAACAGTTATTTTTGTTCGCTAAATCGAATCCTTCTCCCATTTTCTTCCGCACGACGATGCTACGTTTATCGGGTAATTTTTTGCCGCGGCCCTGCTGCGGTACGGCTGTTTTTTAATGTCAAAGAGGAACTGAAAATGAAGCGATTGCCTGTTCTGGCAGTATTACCCCTGCTCTGCGCCACCGGCGCCCTGGCCTCAAACCTGGTTTCCGTGGGCTACTTTAACGGCAGCGACGACGCGATGACCGGCCAGGGAAGCGACATCAATAAACTCGACGTGCGCCAGATAACGCACCTCAACTACGCCTTCGGGCTTATCTACAACGATGAAAAAGGCGAAACGGTCGCGGCGCTGAAAGATCCCGCCCGGCTGCACCAGATTTGGCTGTCGCCAAAGACCATTGCCGATTTGCGGCAGATCCCTGCCCTGCGCAAGCAGAATCCCAATCTGAAAGTGCTGCTCTCCGTTGGCGGCTGGGGGGCGCGCGGTTTCTCCGGCGCAGCCGAAAGTCCTGAGAGCCGCGCGGTATTTATCCGCTCGGTGCAGGAGGTTGTCGCCCGGTACGGGCTGGACGGGATCGATCTCGATTGGGAGTTCCCGGTGAGCGGCGCCTGGGGCGCTATCGATTCGAAACCGGAGGATCGGGACAACTTTACCGCGCTGCTGAAAGAAACGCGCCAGGCGCTGGCGAAAGAGAAGCTGGTGACAGTAGCGCTGGGCGCCAACGCCGACAGCCCTACGAAGTGGGTAGACGTAAAGGCCATCGCCCCGTGGCTGAACTACATCAACCTGATGACCTACGATCTGGCCTACGGCACCCAGTATTTTAACGCCAATCTTTACGATTCGG
>NZ_CAJYMB010000091.1 GCF_913775985.1 uncultured Pluralibacter sp.
TGGCAAAGCCGTGCGCCATCGCGATGTGGGCCAGCGGCAGGCGGCTGTGGCGCAGCGCGTCGGACGCCTTTTTCAGCCGCAGGCGGGAGAGATACTGCATAAAGCTTATTCCCACCTCTTTATGAAACAGCCGGGAGAGCCAGGCTTCAGAGACAAATTCGGCGCGGGCTATTTCAGAAAGGGTGATACGTCGGTTATAGCCGGCGTTAATGCGGTCGACCACCTGGCGGATGCGGCGGCTCCAGCCGGGGTTCGCGGAGCGCAGAGGCTCGCTGAGCGGCTGTTGAAAGCGGCTTGCCAGCAGCAGCACGATTTCGCTGACCCAGCGGTGGGCATCCAGCCGGTGCCGGGAGGAGTGGTTTATCAGCGATCCGGCCAGCAGCTGGCGCAGCAGGTTGCGCAGCTCATCGCACTGCGGCCAGCGGCCCGCATTCTCATCCGGGATAACGTAGGCATGGTTAAAAAAATCGCTGTCCAGATGCTGCAGCCAGCCGGCGGCAAGCGCCAGGCGCAGCGCGACGTTACCGGCGCTTCCGTCCAGCGACCAGGGCCGATTATCCTGAATAATGTACATATCGTTAGCCGCAAGCGGGACGGCTTTCTCTTCAACATTTAGCTGCAGAGTGCCTTCCAGGATCCACACCAGGGTTAACCCACTTTCTGCCCCGCAGCTCAGGTGGGCAATTTCATCAACGCGTACTGAAAACTCACTCTCATGCCGATCCACCGGCGGCTCTCCTGAAGACAATAAATAGCGGCGTATTTTTGTCATAACCCGCTTGTATGAAAAACATTCATCAATAATGCGTGATCTCACAACAAATAAATGCGCATTTTGCGGCAGCGGGCGGCGTAGACTCGTGATTAACATCGATAAGCCATAAGGAATTAAAAAAATGACACACCAAATTCTTGCCGCGCTTGCTGACAACGAAGATCAATTCATTGCGCTACGCCGCCATTTTCACCAGCACCCGGAGATTGGGTTCGAGGAACATCAAACCAGCGATAAGGTGGCCCAGCTGCTGAGCGAGTGGGGTTATGAGATACATCGCGGCCTGGGAGGCACCGGCGTTGTCGGCACCCTAAAAGCCGGCAGCGGCGAGCGCCGTTTAGGGATCCGCGCCGACATGGATGCGCTGCCGATGCAGGAGCAAAGCGGCCAGGCCTGGGCCAGCCAAACCGACGGGAAATTTCACGGCTGCGGCCACGATGGCCACACCACCACGCTGCTGTACGCCGCCCAGTACCTGGCGAAAACCCGCCGTTTTAACGGCACCCTGCACCTGATTTTTCAGCCTGCGGAGGAGCTGCTGTACGGCGGGCGGGTAATGCTGGAGGACGGGCTGTTCGATCTATTCCCCTGCGACCGTATTTTTGGGCTGCATAACATGCCGGGGCTGGCGACAGGCAAAATTGGCCTGCACGATGGCCCGATGATGGCCTCGTCGGACACGTTGCAGATCGACGTGCACGGCAAGGGCGGCCACGGCGCGATGCCGGAACAGACGGTTGATGCCACGCTGGTGGCCTGCCACATTACCCTGGCGCTGCAGTCTATCGTCTCGCGCAATGTCTCGCCGTTCGATCCCGCAGTAGTGACCGTGGGCAGCATCGTGGCCGGCCACGCGCCCAACATCATCAATGAAAATGTGCAGATGAAGCTTACCGTGCGCACCCTGAACCAGCAGGTGCGGGAGAAAGTGCTCGCGCGCATCAGCGAAATCGCCACCGCTCAGGCGGTGAGTTTTAATGCTACCGCCACCGTCAAACACATCAACGGCAGTCCGGTGCTGAATAACGATCCCGAGGCTAATGCGATGGTGCGCGCGGTGGCCAGCGATTTATTCGGAGAGGAGAGCGTAGCCGATGTCAGTGCGTTTATGGGCAGCGAAGACTTTGCCTTCATGCTCGAAAAAAATCCGCGCGGCAGCTATTTCATTATCGGCGTCGGGGATGAGCAGGACCGCTGCATGGTGCATAACCCGGGCTATGACTTTAATGACCGGATCCTGAAAACCGGAGCCGCGCTGTGGTGCGGTCTGACGGAATATTACCTGCGCTAGCATCGCGATACGGAGGGCTGCTCCATAGATGCACGCGCAGGCCAACAGAGCCGGCGTGGCATCGGGGATCTATAAAATGGTCAGCGTACTCGGCGGCGCGCGCCTCAAAGCTGATGCTTTTTAAGCAGCGCCCGCAGCTGGTGATAGGTAAGCCCCAGCAGCTCAGCCGCTTTTTTCTGATTAAACCTGCTCTGTTCGAGCGCTTTGTCGAGCAGGGCTTTTTCCTGCGCCTGCTGAAAGGCCCGCAGATCCAGCGGCAGCGCCGCAGAACCGCTTTCCGCCTGCGCCGCCTGTACGACCGGGCTGCGCTGGAACGGGTCAATAATAATGTCGTCCAGCGGCTGCTCGCTGCTGGCGTGGCGATAGACTGAGCGCTCTACGACATTTTTAAGCTCGCGAATGTTCCCCGGCCAGCCGTATCCCAGCAGCGTCTCCCGTGCCGCGTCGGTAAAGCCCGGGAATAGCGGCAGGGAAAGCTCCCGGCACATCTGAATCGCAAAATGTTCCGCCATCAGCATAATGTCGCTCTGGCGCTCCCGCAGCGGCGGGAGCTGAACCACGTCAAAGGCCAGCCTGTCCAGCAGGTCGGCGCGAAACGTTCCTTCGCTGACCATCTTCGGCAGATCGGCGTTAGTGGCGCACACCAGCCGGACGTTTACGTGCAGCGGCTGGCTGCCGCCGACGCGCTCCAGCTCGCCGTATTCAATGACCCGCAGCAGCTTCTCCTGCACCATCATCGGCGCGGTCGCCAGCTCGTCGAGGAATAGCGTTCCGCCGTCGGCGCGCTCGAAGCGGCCCGGATGGCGCTTCTGCGCGCCGGTAAACGCGCCGGCTTCGTGTCCGAACAGTTCCGAATCGAGCAGGTTCTCATTGAGCGCCGCGCAGTTGAGGGACACAAAAGGCCCGTCCCAGCGGGAGGAGAGATAGTGCAGGCGATTGGCGATAAGCTCCTTGCCGGTGCCGCGCTCGCCGATAATCAGCACCGGCTTGTTGAGCGGCGCCAGCCTGGAAACCTGCTCCAGCATTTCAAGGAAGCTGTTGGCCTCGCCCAGCAAATTGTCTTTGTATTCGGTCATGATGAAATTCACCATATGTTAGTGATATTCGCCAGCTCACTTTATCCGTCAGAGGGCTGACATTCAACCATTTAGCGTAAAATCAATAAGATAAAAAGTTGGCACGCCGTTTGTATTAATTATTCGGCGAGGGCTTTGCCCGATAACAAAATTGACTGAATGAGGATGTAATTATGGGAATCTTTTCTCGCTTTGCCGATATCGTGAACGCCAATATCAACTCGCTGCTGGAGAAAGCGGAAGATCCGCAGAAGCTGGTGCGCCTGATGATTCAGGAAATGGAAGATACGCTGGTCGAAGTGCGCTCCACCTCCGCCCGCGCGCTGGCTGAAAAGAAACAGCTTACCCGCCGCGTTGAGCAGGCGCTGTCTCAGCAGGCCGAGTGGCAGGAAAAAGCCGAACTGGCGCTGCGTAAAGAGAAAGACGATCTGGCCCGCGCCGCGCTGATTGAAAAACAGAAGCTGACCGACGTTGTCGCCACGCTGGAGCACGAAATTACGCTGGTCACCGAAACGCTGGACCGGATGAAGAAAGAGATTGCCGAACTTGAGAATAAGCTGAGCGAAACCCGCGCGCGTCAGCAGGCGCTCTCCCTGCGCCACCAGGCCGCCAGCTCTTCACGCGACGTGCGTCGCCAGCTGGATAGCGGCAAACTTGACGAGGCGATGGCCCGTTTTGAATCCTTCGAGCGCCGTATCGATCAGATGGAAGCCGAAGCGGAAAGCCACAGCTTTGGTAAAAAGCCGACGCTGGATCAGCAGTTTTCTGAGCTGAAAGCGGATGATGAAATCAGCGCGCAGCTGGCCGAGCTGAAGGCCAAAATGAAACAGAATAACGAACAATAACAGGCCTGGCGGCACTGTCGTGTCGCCGCTCATCAACCGTAAGGAGACCCCATGAGCGCGCTTTTTCTTGCTATACCGCTGACCCTGTTTGTGATGTTCGTACTGCCGGTATGGCTTTGGCTGCACTACAACAATCGCTCCGGCGGCGAGCTGTCCCAGAGCCAGCAGCAGCGCCTGCAGCAGCTGAATGATGATGCGAAACGGATGCGCGAGCGTATTCAGACGCTGGAAGACATTCTTGATGCGGAGCACCCGAACTGGAGAGAGAAATAATGACCGGACTCAATTTCAATAAAAAACTCTGGCGCATTCCGCAGAAAGGCATGATCAAAGGCGTCTGCGCCGGGATTGCCGACTGGCTTAACGTGCCGGTGAAGCTGGTGCGCATTGCCACGGTACTGGCAGCGGTTTGCGGCCTGTTCTTTGTGGTGATTGCCGCCTATATCGTTCTGGCATTTGCTCTTGACCCGATCCCCCAGGGCGAGCTGTACGGCGAGAAAGCCCCTTCCAGCGGCGAGCTGCTGGACGCGGTTGACGCCGAGCTGGCCGCCGGCGAGCAGCGCCTGCGCGAAATGGAACGCTATGTCACATCCGACACGTTCTCACTGCGTAGCCGCTTTCGTCACCTTTAATACTGAGCGAGGATTTTACATGAACCAGAAATGGCAGCGCGCCGGGCAAAAAGTGAAGCCCGGCCTGAAACTGGCGGGCAGGCTGGCACTGCTGACCGCACTGCGTTACGGCCCGGCGGGCGTTGCCGGCTGGGCGATTAAATCCGTGGCCCGTCGCCCGCTGAAAATGCTGCTGGCGGTTGCCCTTGAACCGCTGCTGGCAAAACTCGCCACTAAACTGGCGCGCGGCGTGAAATAAAAACAGGGCGCAGCCCCGGCTGTGCCTGATGCATCCCCGGGTGAAAATACCGCACGCGGCCCCCATGTTATAATCCCTTCATTACAAAACACTTCAGGGCGCAACAGGATGGCGATGAAGCGACTCAAAAGCGAATTCAATGCACTGATTAACCGCGGCGTGGATCGACATCTGCGCCTGGCGGTGACCGGCCTCAGCCGCAGCGGCAAAACCGCATTTATTACCTCCATGGTCAATCAACTGCTTAACCTGCACGCGGGCGCGCGGCTGCCGCTGCTCGGCGCGGTGCGGGAGGAGCGTCTGCTCGGCGTGAAGCGCGTGCCGCAGCGCGATTTCGGCATTCCGCGTTTTACTTACGATGAAGGACTGGCCCAGCTGTACGGCTCGCCGCCGTCCTGGCCGACGCCAACGCGCGGGGTGAGCGAAATTCGGCTGGCGCTGCGCTATCGCTCCGGTGACTCGCTGCTGCGTCATTTCAAAGAGACCTCCACGTTATACCTTGAAATTGTGGATTATCCCGGCGAGTGGCTGTTGGACCTGCCGATGCTGGCGCAGGACTATGTTAGCTGGTCGCGGCAGATGACCGGGCTGCTCACCGGGCAGCGCGGAGAGTGGTCCGCCCAATGGCGTCAGCTGTGTGACGGGCTCGATCCGCTGGCGCCCGCCGATGAAAACCGGCTGGCGGCGATTGCCGAGGCCTGGACCGCCTATTTGCACACCTGCAAAAAAGAGGGGCTGCACTTTATACAGCCCGGGCGCTTTGTGTTGCCCGGCGATATGGCCGGCGCCCCGGCGCTGCAGTTTTTTCCCTGGCCTGACGTGGACGATATCGGTGAAGCGCGACTCGCGCAGGCCGGGCCGCATACCAGTGCCGGGATGCTGAAAGCCCGGTTCAATTACTACTGCGAACACGTGGTGAAGGGGTTTTATAAAAACCACTTTTTACGCTTCGATCGCCAGATTGTGCTGGTGGACTGCCTGCAGCCGCTCAACAGCGGCCCGCAGGCGTTTAATGACATGCGCCTGGCGCTGACGCAGCTGATGCAGAGTTTCCACTACGGCCAGCGGACGCTGTTCCGCCGCCTGTTTGCGCCGGTGATCGATAAGCTGCTGTTTGCGGCGACCAAGGCGGATCACGTCACGGTGGATCAGCATGCCAATATGGTGGCGCTGCTGCAGCAGCTGATTCAGGACGCCTGGCAGAATGCCGCGTTTGAGGGCATCAGCATGGACTGTCTTGGGCTGGCCTCGGTGCAGGCGACGGAGAGCGGGCTGATTGACGTCAACGGTGAAAAAATCCCGGCCCTGCGCGGCAGCCGCCTGCGCGACGGCGAGCCGCTAACGGTCTATCCCGGCGAAGTGCCGGCGAGGCTGCCGGGACAGGCGTTCTGGGAACAGCAGGGCTTTCAGTTCGAGAACTTCCGCCCGCGGACAATGGATGTGGATAAACCGCTGCCGCATATCCGCCTCGACAGCGCGCTGGAATTTTTAATAGGAGATAAATTGCGATGAGCGAGCCGATTAAGCCGCGGATGGATTTCGCAGGGCCGCTGGAAGCGGACAAAAACGAACAGTTCAGAGCGGCGCGGGCGTTTAGCGACGCGGAAACCTTTTCCCCGCTGGCCGTCGATTCGCCGCTGGTAATCGACAATGACGGCCCGGCGGAGGCCGTTGTTGAGGCCGCCCTGCGCCCGAAGCGCAGCCTGTGGCGCAAAATGGTAGGAGCCGGACTGGCGCTGTTTGGTGCCAGCGCCGTTGCCCAGGGCGTGCAGTGGACAGCCCACGCCTGGCAGGTTCAGGACTGGGCCGCTCTCGGCGGCTGCGCCGCCGGACTGCTGATTGTGGGTGCCGGGGTGGGGTCGGTGGCTACCGAGTGGCGGCGCCTGTGGCGCCTGCGCCAGCGGGCCCAGGAGCGTGACGAAGCCCGGGATCTTCTCCACAGCCACGGCGCCGGAAAAGGGCGCGCGTTTTGCGAACAGCTGGCGGCGCAGGCGGGGATTGACCAGGCGCATCCCGCACTGCAGCGCTGGTACGCGGCGATCCACGAGACGCAGAGCGACCGGGAAGTTATCACCCTCTATTCACACCTGGTGCAGCCGGTACTGGATGCCCAGGCGCGCCGGGAAATCAGCCGCTCGGCGGCAGAGTCAACGCTGATGATCGCCGTCAGCCCGCTGGCGCTGGTGGATATGGCCTTTATTGCCTGGCGCAACCTGCGGCTGATTAACCGCATAGCCGCGCTGTACGGTATTGAGCTTGGCTACTACAGCCGGCTGCGGCTGTTCAGGCTGGTGTTGCTTAACATTGCCTTTGCCGGTGCCAGCGAGCTGGTACGGGAGGTCGGCATGGACTGGATGTCTCAGGATCTGGCCGCCAGGCTCTCTGCCCGCGCGGCGCAGGGTATCGGGGCCGGACTTCTGACTGCCCGATTAGGCATTAAAGCGATGGAAGTCTGCCGCCCGCTGCCGTGGATTGACGGCGACAAGCCGAGGCTCGGCGATTTCCGCCGGGAGCTTGTGGGGCAACTGAAAGAGACCATGAGTAAAAAACCGGCATAACAGCTTCGCGGCTGGCTTTTTGGGCCGGCCGCGATTAACGCTTCGTGCCGAAAAAACGCCGATTTACAGCAAAGCGCCTGAATTTCCGCCATACTGTCAATAATTGTTGACAGCTGTCTTCCCGTATTCCCGCAACTGTCTTATCATCCATCTCGTCATTGGCTCTTAAGGGTGATGTTTCCCATGCGTCTTGAAGTTTTTTGTGAGGACCGCCTCGGTCTGACCCGTGAATTACTCGATCTCCTTGTACTGCGCGGGATCGACCTGCGCGGCATTGATATCGATCCCGTTGGCCGAATTTACCTCAATTTTGCCGAACTCGACTTCACCATTTTTAGCTCGCTGATGGCTGAAATTCGCCGTATTGCCGGCGTCACCGACGTGCGTACCGTGCCGTGGATGCCCTCCGAGCGCGAGCATCTGGCTCTCGGTGCTTTGCTGGAAGCGATGCCCGAGCCGGTACTGTCGCTGGATACCCGCGGTAAAGTGGAAGTAGCCAACCCGGCCAGCTGCCAGCTGTTTGGCCTCGCGCCGGAGAAGCTGCTGCACCATACCGTCGGACAGCTGATCGGCGGTTTTAACATCCAGCGCTGGCTGGAGGACGCGCCCGCAGAGCCGCACAGCGAGCACGTGGTCATCAACGGCCAGAACTTCCTGATGGATATCACGCCGGTGGCGCTGGAAGGGGAACATGCAGACCGGGTATTTATGGGCGCGGTTGTTATGCTGCGCTCCACGCTGCGCATGGGGCGCCAGCTGCAAACCATGACCAGCCAGGACGTCAGCGCCTTCAGCCAGATTGTCGCCGTGAGCGCGCGCATGCGGCAGGTTATCGACCAGGCCCGCAAGCTGGCGATGCTCAGCGCACCGCTGCTCATTGTCGGCGAGACCGGCACCGGGAAAGACCAGCTGGCGCACGCCTGCCATCTCGCCAGCCCGCGGGCTGATAAACCCTATATGGCCCTCAACTGCGCCTCTATTCCGGAGGATGCGGTGGAGAGCGAGCTGTTTGGCCACGCGCCGGAAGGTAAGAAGGGCTTTTTCGAGCAGGCCAGCGGCGGATCGGTGCTGCTGGATGAAATTGGCGAAATGTCGCCGGGCATGCAAACCAAGCTGCTGCGCTTTCTCAACGACGGCACTTTCCGCCGGGTGGGTGAAGATCGTGAAGTGCACGTGGACGTGCGGGTGATCTGCGCCACGCAAAAAAACCTTACCGAGCTGGTGCAGAAAGGGCAGTTTCGCGAAGACCTTTATTATCGCCTTAACGTGCTGACCCTGAATCTTCCTCCGCTACGGGATCGTCCGCAGGATATTATGCCGCTCACCGAGCTGTTTGTGGCCCGCTTCGCCGACGAGCAGGGCATCGCCCGGCCCAAGCTGTCCGCGGATCTCAACAGCATGCTGATCCGCTACGGCTGGCCGGGGAACGTGCGCCAGCTGAAAAATGCGGTTTACCGTTCGCTGACCCAGCTGGAAGGCTACGAGCTGCGCGCTCAGGATATTCTGCTGCCGGATTACGATACCGCCACCATGGCGGTAGGCGAGGATGCAATGGAAGGTTCGCTGGACGACATTACGCGCCGCTTCGAGCGCTCGGTGCTCAATCAGCTGTACCGCAGCTATCCCAGCACCCGCAAGCTGGCGAAGCGCCTCGGCGTTTCCCACACCGCCATCGCGAATAAGCTGCGCGAGTACGGTCTGAATCAGAAAAAGGGCGATGAGTAATATGCGGGCGCAGTGGTGCAGACTGCTGCTGCTCTCGGCAGCCGCGTCTGCGGTGCTGCTCTGGTTTCATCTTCCCGCCGCGCTGCTGCTCGGCCCGATGATTGCGGGCATTGTCTGCAGCCTGCGCGGCGCTTCTTTACGCATACCGCGCCCCTTTTTCCTCGCCGCCCAGGCGGTGATCGGCTGCATGATTGCGCAAACCCTGACGCCGTCCATTGTCGGCGTGCTGCTGACAGACTGGCCGGTAGTGCTCGGGGTACTGATTGCCACGCTGGGCGTTAGCGCGCTCTCCGGCTGGCTGCTGGTGCGCTACAGCGCGCTGCCGGGATCGACCGGCGCCTGGGGAACTTCGCCGGGCGGCGCGTCGGCGATGGTGGCGATGGCCCAGGACTACGGCGCGGATGTTCGCTTGGTCGCCTTTATGCAATATCTGCGGGTGCTGTTTGTCGCCGGTGCCGCCGCGCTGGTGGTGCGCTTCACCCTCGATGAACCTGCTTCCGGCGCCGTGCAGCAGGTTGTGTGGTTTCCTTCACCCGACATTAGCCTGCTCTGGACCATACTGTTTACTGCGCTGGCGGGAGTGCTGGGTAAAATCAGCCGCTTTCCCTCCGGCGTGATGCTGTTTCCGATGCTGGTCGGAGCAGCCCTGCAGAGCGGCGGAATCGTGCATATTGAGCTTCCCGAATGGCTGCTGGCGCTGGCGTATATGGCCATTGGCTGGAGCGTCGGGCTGCGCTTTAACAAAGCGATTTTCCAGGTGGCGCTAAAAACTCTGCCGCAAATTATTCTCTGTATCTGCGCGATGATCCTGCTGTGCGCGCTGATGGCGCTGGGGCTCACCGTACTGCTGAAGGTGGATTTTATGACCGCCTATCTGGCAACCAGTCCGGGTGGTCTGGACACGGTGGCGATGATCGCTGCCGGAAGCCGGGCGGATATGTCGTTTATTATGGCGATGCAGACTCTGAGGCTGTTCAGTATTTTACTGGCCGGCCCGGTGATTGCGCGGGCAATTTCGCGTTATGCGCCGCGGGAAAAAGCAGAAGAAAAAGCGTCCTGACCCGGACGGGCCAGGACGGCGGGATTAGGCTTTCAGCGCGTTGAGCGCGGCGTCGTAATCCGGTTCGGTGGTGATTTCATCCACCAGCTGGCTGTAGATAACGTTGTCGTTTTCATCAACCACCACGACCGCGCGGGCGGTGAGGCCCTTCAGCGCGCCGTCGGCGATACCCACGCCGTACTGGCTTAAGAACTCAGGTGCGCGCAGCGTAGAGAGCGTTACCACGTTGCTCAGGCCTTCAGCACCGCAGAAGCGGGACTGGGCGAACGGCAGGTCGCCGGAGATGCACAGCACAACGCTGTTATCGATTTCGCTAGCCAACTGGTTGAACTTACGAACGGACGTGGCACAAACGCCGGTGTCGACGCTCGGGAAAATGTTTAATACTTTACGTTTGCCGGCGAACTGGCCCAGCGTGACGTCGGAGAGATCTTTAGCCACCAGAGTAAAGGCCGGTGCTTTGTCGCCCGCTTTAGGAAGGGTGCCCTGAACGGAAACGGGATTGCCCTGTAGATGTACTGTTTGTGACATGATTATCTTCCTGTTTACATATAGTTAACGTCAACGCTAGTGTAAGACATCAACCATTAACGCGGCAAATGGTTTTACCTTTCGCTGTAAGGAGCCGGGTATGAGAAGTGTAAGAGTTTTCGAAGAGGCCTGGCCGCTACATACGCCATTCGTTATCGCGCGCGGCAGCCGCAGCGAAGCTAAGGTGGTGGTTGTGGAGCTTGAGGAAAGTGGCGTGAAGGGCAGCGGAGAGTGTACGCCCTACGCGCGCTATGACGAGACCATAGATTCGGTGATGGCGCAGATCGTCAGCATCGGCGAGCAGCTTGAAGCGGGCCTTGACCGCCAACAGCTGCAGGCGCTGCTGCCGCCCGGCGCCGCGCGCAACGCGGTGGACTGCGCGCTGTGGGATCTTGAAGCGCGTAAAGCGGGAAAACCCCTGGCGGAAATCACCCACGCGCGTCTGACGTCACCTGTGGTCACGGCGCAAACAGTGGTGATTGGCGCTCCTGAGCTGATGGCCTGTAGCGCCCTGGCGCTGTGGGAGAGCGGTGCCAGGCTGCTGAAAATCAAGCTCGACGATCGCCTGATCAGCGAGCGGATGGTCGCTATCCGCGCCGCGGTACCGGACGCCACGCTGATTGTGGATGCCAACGAATCGTGGCGGGGCGAAGGGCTGGCGTCGCGCTGCCAGCTGCTGGCGGATCTCAACGTCGCAATGCTGGAGCAGCCGCTGCCGGTAGGTGAAGATGCGGCGCTGAGCCATTTTGTTCATCCGCTGCCGATTTGCGCGGATGAGAGCTGTCACACCCGCGCGGATCTGGCGGAGCTAAAAGCGCGTTATGACATGGTGAATATCAAGCTGGATAAAACCGGTGGGCTAACGGAAGCCCTGGCGCTGGCGGACGAGGCCCGGGCGCAGGGATTTACGTTAATGCTGGGCTGCATGCTCTGCACCTCGCGGGCTATCAGGGCGGCGCTGCCGCTTACGCCGGGGGTTCGCTTTGCCGATCTCGACGGGCCAACCTGGCTTGCAGTAGATGCCGCACCGGCGCTGGCATTTCGCGGCGGCGCGCTCTACTTGTGACGCCCGGCGTCCCAGTGCAGCAGGCCAGTCATTGCCGCGAGATACTTTTCGCTGGCCTCGTCAGATGAAATGGGCGGAAACTCTACCGTAATGCAGTGCAGGCCGATATCGGCACACCAGCTGCCAAATGAGCCCGGCGTGGCGTAGCCCACGCTGGTGACCAGCGGCAGTTCAAAAGCCTGCGCCAGCCAGTGGCCGAGCGGGCTCTCCTCTGGATCTTCAATACAGGCCAGCGGATCGTGGAAAGACACCACCCACGCGGGGTGAATGCGGTGAATAAGCTGGCACAGGGCCTGGGTTTCCGGCTCGGACCCGGCGCTGTCGCCGGTCAGTAACACCACGTCGCGGCTTTCTGCAGCGCTATTCCAGCGATACACCGTTTCACCGGCTTTCCAGTTGGCGGCGGGGAAGTTGCGGTTGAGATCCACACCGCTGGCGTTGGCCCGCAGCCCGAGCTGGCAGCCGTCGGGATTTACTGCCAGCACGACATGGTGGCGGCGCAGCTCGGGGGAAAGCGTCCGCAGGGCGCAGGAGAGCGTAACCACCGACGCATTTTCGTCGCCGTGGGTGCCGGCCAGGATCAGCCCGCTGCCGCTGCTGGCCTGCGGGGCGGGGAACCAGATAAGCGGCGCGCCGAGCAGCGAGCGACCATAGTGCTGCGTGCCGGGCGGAAACGCGCCGCGCTGCGGGCGGGGGCGGGTGATGGACATAACCATTTCCTGAGTGTGGAGGCGTTGCTGGCAGTGTTGTGCAAAATTTACCGATAATCAAATAGTTTCCCGCAGCGGCTATTTTTCCAGCCCGCAACGTAGGCGCATCAAGTTTTTGCCAGAAGTCATTTGCTTTTGCGCGGGCCGACACAAATAATCACATTTTGCCTCTGGCAAGGTTCATCTGAGTTAAAGGAGATAGCATGAAGTTTCCTGTTTCATTCATCTGCTGCGCGCTGGCGCTGGGCGGTATGTCATCGGGCGTAATGGCCGCCGACGTTCCGGCCGGCACCGTCCTGGCGGCGCAGCAGGTTCTGGTCCGCCATATTAAAGATGAACCCGCATCGCTCGATCCGGCAAAAGCCGTCGGGCTGCCGGAAATCCAGGTGATCCGCGATTTGTTTGAAGGGCTGGTCAATCAGGACAGCAAGGGCAATATCATTCCCGGCGTTGCTACCCAGTGGCAGAGTAACGATAACCGCAGCTGGATTTTCACGTTGCGCAGCGATGCAAAGTGGTCGGACGGCACGCCGGTGACGGCGCAGGATTTCGTCTACAGCTGGCGGCGGCTGGTGGATCCTAAGACCCTTTCGCCGTTTGCCTCCTTCGCGGCGCTAGCGGGCATCGCCAACGCGCAAAACATTATTGACGGCAAGGCCTCGCCCGACAAGCTCGGGGTCACCGCAGTCGACGCCCGCACGCTAAAGGTGCAGCTGGATAAACCGCTGCCGTGGTTTGCCAGCCTGACTGCTAACTTCTCTCTTTATCCGGTGCAGAAAGCGAATGTAGAAAGCGATGCGAACTGGACGCGTCCGGGCAAGTTAATCGGTAACGGTGCCTACGTGCTCAAAGAGCGGGTCGTCAACGAGAAGCTGGTCGAGGAGCCGAATCCGGCTTACTGGGATAATGCGAAAACGGTCATTAAGCAGGTTACGTTTGTGCCCATTAATCAGGAGTCAACAGCCACCAAGCGCTATCTGGCCGGCGATATCGACATCACCGAGTCCTTCCCGAAAAACCAGTATAAGCAGCTGCTAAAAGCGATCCCGGGGCAGGTCTTTACGCCGCCGCAGCTCGGCACCTATTACTATGCGTTCAATACCCGCAAGGGACCCACGGCGGATTATCGGGTGCGTCTGGCCCTGAGCATGACTATCGACAGACGCATTATCGCGGACAAAGTACTGGGCACCGGTGAGAAGCCCGCGTGGCGCTTTACCCCGGACGTGACCGCGGGTTTTACACCTCAGCCGTCTGAGATTGAAAACCTGAGCCAGGCCGAGCTTAACGCTCAGGCGAAGATGCTGCTGCAGGCGGCGGGTTACGGGCCGAATCGCCCATTGAAGCTGACGCTGTTGTACAACACCTCTGAAAACCACCAGAAAATCGCGATTGCCGTGGCATCGATGTGGAAGAAGAATCTGGGTGTTGACGTGAAGCTGCAAAATCAGGAGTGGAAAACCTATATTGATAGCCGCAATACCGGCAACTTTGACGTGATCCGCGCCTCCTGGGTAGGGGATTATAACGAGCCGTCGACGTTCCTTTCGCTGCTCACCTCAAGCCACAGCGGTAATATCGCCCGGTTCAGTAATCCCGCCTACGATAAGGTCATTAACCAGGCAAGCCTGGAGTCTACCGCGCAGGCGCGCAACGCCGATTACAATGAGGCGGAGAAAATTATTGCCGGGCAGGCACCCATTGCGCCAATCTATCAGTACACCAACGGCCGCCTCATCAAGCCGTGGCTCAAGGGCTATCCTATCGACAATCCGGAAGATGTGGCATACAGCCGGACGATGTACATTATTAAGCACTGATCGGGTGCTTTACCGAGTTGGAAAATAAAAAAACCACGCTTTTGCGTGGTTTTTAAATAATTACTTTGCGAATTATTTGTTGGCGTTTTTATAAACGTCAGCAATCGCTTCGAAATTAGGACCGTGCTGGCGACCGGCGATCACGCGGTAATAAGTACCGCCTTTCTCATCGGCCAGCTGGGACAGTTTCGCATGCAGGTCGCTCGGAGAGGAGATTGCGCCGCCGCTCTGAGAAACATTAACGGTGCCGATTTTAACCAGTTTAAAGTGGTCAACTTCTTCTTGTGAAATCTGCTGCGCAGCGAGCGCACCAAAAGAGAACACAGAAGCCATCAGCGATGTTGCCAGAAGTAATTTTTTCATTTTTAAAGCATCCTTGTTAGATTGACGATAGTTGTTGCCTTAGCCAAGTCGATTGTAGTGTAAAACGTGAGAGTTTTGTTTGGCGAGCATCAAAATATTTATGATTTCATCCAAAGTTATGACATCTCATTTACTTGATTTTTGTTCGTGGAAGGTATACGTCAGATCCAACGCGGCGTGCTATCAGCCGTTGCGGCAAGGGCTATCAGGGAAA
>NZ_CAJYMB010000092.1 GCF_913775985.1 uncultured Pluralibacter sp.
TCTTCGTGCGCGGCACCACCGAGGCCATTAATCTGGTTGCCAACAGCTGGGGCAGCAGCAACGTCGGGCGGGGCGATAACATCATCATCAGTCAGATGGAGCACCACGCCAATATCGTGCCCTGGCAGATGCTCTGCGAGCGGGTGGGCGCAGAGCTGCGCTACATTCCTCTCAGGCAGGACGGGACGCTGGCTACGGACGTGCTGCCCTCGCTGATTGACGAATGCACGAAGCTGCTGGCGATAACCCAGGTCTCCAACGTGCTGGGCACCGAAAACCCGGTGCGGGAGATGGCCGCGCTGGCCCATCAGCACGGGGTGAAAGTGCTGGTGGACGGCGCCCAGGCGGTGATGCACCACGCGGTGGACGTCCAGCATCTGGACTGTGATTTCTACGCCTTTTCTGCCCACAAGCTGTACGGGCCGACCGGCATTGGCGTGCTGTATGTCAAAGGTGAGATCCTGCAGGATATGCCCCCCTGGGAAGGCGGCGGCTCAATGATTGCCACCGTCAGTCTGACGGAGGGCACCACCTGGAATAAAGCGCCGTGGCGCTTTGAGGCCGGCACGCCGAATACCGGCGGGATTATCGGCTTCGGCGCGGCGCTGGCCTGGGTTAACGAGGTCGGGCTTGAGCAGATTGCCGCCCACGAGCAGAGATTGATGCAGCACGCACTGCGTGAGCTGGCGGCGGTGCCGGATTTAACCCTTTACGGCCCGGCGACGCGTCAGGGGGTTATTGCCTTTAACCTTGGGAAGCATCACGCCTACGATGTCGGCAGCTTTCTCGACAACTACGGTGTGGCGGTGCGTACCGGCCACCACTGCGCAATGCCGCTAATGGCCTTTTACGGCGTGCCGGCAATGTGTCGTGCATCGCTGGTGGTCTACAACACCCTTGAAGAAGTTGACCGTCTGGTGGCAGGATTACAGCGCATACACCGCTTACTGGGATGACGGGAGAAATCATGGCTGTACTGCCAGATAAAGAAAAACTACTGCGCAACTTTAGCCGCTGCGCAAACTGGGAAGAGAAGTATCTCTATATTATTGAGCTGGGGCAGCGCCTGCCTGCGCTGGACGCCGGGGCACATACGCCAGAAAACAGCATTCAGGGCTGCCAGAGCCAGGTGTGGATAACGATGACGCACGATGCCGACGGCGCGGTTGAGCTGCGCGGCGACAGCGATGCGGCGATCGTTAAAGGGCTTATCGCTATCGTGTTTATCCTCTATGCCGGCATGCAGCCCAGCGACATTCCCGACTTTGATGTCCGTCCGTGGTTTGAAAAACTGGCCCTCACGCAGCATCTTACCCCCTCACGCTCCCAGGGACTGGAAGCCATGATCCGCGCGATTCGAGCGCAGGCGCTGACTTTTAGCTAAACTGTCTGAACGGAGCAAGATAAATTGCGGGGTGAGGCATCGCCCTGCAGGTCGTTTAGCACTCTGGCGTCCTGTCAGTGAAGAAAAGGGAATATCACATGAAACGCGCGTCTTTACTTACTGTTCTGATTATTAGTGCACTGGGAGCCCCGGCGGCGTCCTGGGCGGTGGAGTATACGCTTCCCGCCAGCGGCAGCCGTCTGGTTGGCCAAAACCAAACCTATACCGTACAGGAAGGCGATAACAGCCTGCAGACGATTGCACGGCGGTTTGATACTGCGGCAATGCTGATCCTCGAAGCCAACAACACCATTGCACCGGTGCCCGCGCCGGGTACCCAGGTAACGATCCCGCTGCAGCTGCTGCTGCCGGACGCGCCGCGCGAGGGGATTGTGGTGAATCTGGCGGAGTTGCGTCTGTATTACTATCCGCCGCAGGGTAATACGGTTCAGGTCTATCCGCTGGGCATCGGCCAGCAGGGGCTTGAAACGCCCGAGATGGCGACCAAAATCGGGCAGAAGATCCCCAATCCAACCTGGACGCCGCCTGCGGGCATCCGCCAGCGCTCGCTGGCGAAAGGCATCACCCTGCCGCCGGTTGTCCCTGCCGGGCCGAATAACCCGCTGGGGCGCTTTGCATTGCGTCTGGCATACGGTAACGGCGAGTATCTGATCCACGGCACCAACGCGCAGGCAAGCGTTGGCCTGCGGGTCAGCTCTGGCTGTATGCGGATGTTTGCTGACGATATTAAGGCGCTGTTCTCTCAGGTACGCGTGGGTACGCCGGTGCGGGTGATTAATCAGCCGGTAAAATACGCCATCGAGCCTGACGGCAGGCGCTATATGGAAGTACATCGCCCCCTGACGCAGAGCGAAGGGCAGAACCCTCAGACCATGAGCTATACGCTGCCTGCCAACTACGCGCAGTTTGTGGCGGATAAGGGCACGGACAAGGTGCTGGTGGATAAGGCGATGTATCGACGGGCAGGCTATCCGGTGCCGGTTACTTCCGGTGCGCCGGTGCAGGCAAATTCGGTTCAGTCTGCACAAAACAGCAGTGTTTCAGGAACACCGGCGCAGGTGACGCAATAGCGGAAACGAGGAACAGTAAAATTCAGGCAAAAAAAATGGCGCACACTGTGCGCCATTTCATTACAGGAACTCTTACTTACGGTAAGAGTGAGCCTGGTTGTCCAGACGCTGGTTAGCACGAGCTGCGTCGTCTTTAGCAGCCTGTACGTCAGAGCGTACTGCGTTCACGTCGTTGCTCAGCTGGTCAACTTTAGCGTTCAGAGTCTGAACGTCAGAAGACAGCTGATCGATTTTAGCATTGCTGGAGCAACCAGCCAGCAGAGTAGAACCCAGGATTACCGCGCCCAGTACCAGTTTAGTACGATTCATTATTAATACCCTCTAGATTGAGTTAATCTCCATGTAGCGTTACAAGTATTACACAAACTTTTTTATGTTGAGAATATTTTTTTAATGGGAATGCACTTATTTTTGATCGTTCGCTCAAAGAAGCACCGAACTCGCACATAAAGTTTAAAAAAACCAGTTAAAACAGCGAATTTTCATCGGATTCATCTTAGATAAACGACTGTTAAATAGTAAAATCCGATTTGCTTTTCTATTGAATAGCGTTAGCCAGAAATAAAAAAAGCGCCACGCGGGCGCTTTTATATCGACTATTTTCCGACGCTGTAAATTATTACAGTACGTGGACGGAAGAGGTATTGGTGGTGCCGCTCGGCACCAGCGCGCCGGAAACCATAACAACAACGTCGCCTTTCTGCGCCAGTCCGCTCTGAATAGCCAGCTCTTTACCCAGACGATAGAAATCATCAGTAGAAGAGATCTCTTTTACCAGCTGCGGTACAACGCCTTTGCTGAGCACCAGCTGACGTGCGGTCAGTTCATTGGTGGTCAGGGCCAGGATAGTGGCATCCGGGAAGTATTTACGCACGGCGCGGGCTGATTTACCGCCCTGAGTCGCGACCACAATCAGCGGGGCTTCCAGTTTTTCCGCAGTTTCTACTGCGCCACGGCAAACGGCTTCAGTGATGCGCAGCTTGCGACCATCGTGGTTGTAGTCCAGACGGGAGGTCATTACGCGGTCGGTACGCTCGCAGATGGTAGCCATAATAGTCACGGCTTCCAGCGGGTATTTACCTTTAGCGGATTCACCGGACAGCATTACAGCATCGGTGCCGTCGAGGATGGCGTTAGCCACGTCGCCGGCTTCAGCGCGGGTCGGGCGCGGGTTTTTAATCATTGAATCCAGCATCTGGGTCGCGGTGATAACCACTTTACGCGCGCGGATACATTTTTCGATGATCATTTTCTGGGCGAAGATAACTTCTTCAACCGGAATTTCAACGCCCATATCGCCGCGGGCAACCATGATGCCGTCAGATGCTTCGAGGATTTCATCGAAGTTGTTCAGGCCTTCCTGGTTTTCAATTTTGGAGATGATCTGGATCTTCTCGCCGCCGTGAGCCTTCAGGTGCTCGCGGATTTCCAGCACGTCAGAGCGCTTGCGAATAAAAGAGGCCGCAACAAAATCGACGCCCTGTTCGCAACCGAAGATCAGGTCCTGTTTGTCTTTGTCCGCCAGCGCCGGCAGGGCAATGGAAACGCCCGGCAGGTTAACGCCTTTGTTCTCACCCAGGTCGCCGTTGTTCAGCACTTTACAGATGACCTTGTTACCTTCAATCGCGGTAACCTGCATGCCGATCAGACCATCGTCTACCAGCACGGTGTTGCCGACCTGCAGGTCAGTTGTGAAACCTTCGTAGGTGACGGCGACGATATCGCTGTTGCCCACAACAGATTTGTCGGTAGTGAAGGTGAACGTCTGGCCCGCTTTCAGGGAAACATCGTTACCGCCTTCCAGTTTGATGGTGCGGATTTCCGGGCCTTTGGTATCGAGCAGGATAGCGGCTTTTTTGCCGGTTTTACCCATCACGTTGCGCAGATTCTGGATGCGCTGACCGTGCTCGGCGTAGTCGCCGTGGGAGAAGTTCAGACGCATGACGTTCATGCCGGCGTCCAGCATCTTCGACAGCATCTCTTCGGATTCGGTTTTCGGGCCGATTGTGCAAACAATTTTAGTCTTTTTCATGACGGTTTAGTCTTTACGTTGAGAATGATAGGGGAATGCGAGTTCGCGGCGGAAGGGCCACGTCGGTAAATTTGTTTTATTCGAGTTGCAATGCCACGCACTAAGGATAGGTGACATCAAAAAAGCATGCAGAAGAAAGTGAGCCTGGGGATCAGCCTGGAGAGTTGGATGATTTTTTGAGCAGATTTTTATACAGTCCAATGCGCTGAAACCATTCAAGAAAGAACCGGGCCACATTATACGAGGTTACCGGTAAAAAAGAAAACAAAAACGCTGTTTCATAACGTAACCACGGAGCTTAACACTTTTCTTACGCTCTGCGACTGCTCCGATAACAGTTTTGATCGTCAGCGGTTGCCTCGTAAGTGAATGTTGACAATAATGATCGTAATATTAACAAGTTAGCAAGGGTGCATTATGGGAAATGTCAGCAAAGACGAAGCGCTTTATCAGGAAATGTGCCGGGTGGTCGGTAAAGTAGTGCTGGAAATGCGCGATCTCGGTCAGGAGCCGAAACACATTGTCATCGCCGGGGTGCTGCGTACCGCACTGGCTAATCAGAAAATTCAGCGCCCGGAGATCACCCGCGAGGCCATGACGCGGGTGATCTCCGCCCTTAGCGGAGAGTAAGCCCCCGAGTTATGCCATGACGAAGCGCAGCACAGCCTTAATAGCAATTTCGCTGTTGTGCTTTACCAGCTGCGGATCGTCAATCTCCGGCAGAGGACCCTCGCCGAACAGATTGTTAAAACTGTAAAAATTAGAGACCTGATAAAAGCTAAAGCTGCTGATTAACCGGTGCACGTCCCGGGGATCGAGGCCGCTGGCAAAAATCGCCGCCTGCTGGCCGCGCTGCAGAATATTCTCCACAATCGACAGGGCGCTGCGGTTAAGCGGTTTGAGCTGCGCGGAGGCGCTTAGCCACTTGCCGCGCTGCATATTTTCCATGCAGATAATACGCATATAGTCGGCGTGGCCCGCGTGATACTCCACGCTCCATTTCACCAGCGCCACCAGTGCTTCCACCGGGGGCAGCTTCTCCAGTCCCAGCTGCTGCTCCGTTTCGCGAATGCGGGTATAGACATGCTGCAGTACGGCCTGATACAGGCTGTCCTTCGTTTTGAAATAGTAAACCACCATCCGTTTAGTGGTCTGCGCTTCACCGGCAATCTGCTCCATGCGGGCACCGGCAAGCCCGTGCTCGGCAAAAACCCCCAGCGCGGCGGTGAATATCTTCTCTTTCAGGTTTCGGGCATCGTCCTGAGCGGTTGCGGGCATAGCGGCTCCTGGCAATAAAAAGGGATATCCCGGAAACAGCGGGCAGTGAAAGTGGCGAATATGAACCAAATGATTCATAGTCTATTACCCCGTCATTGATGACAAGGCCAACCTATGCTGCGCTCCATTGCTAATGTTTCTATTTCAGGCACGCTTCCGGAAAAACTCCACGCCATCGCCGATGCCGGCTATCAGGGCGTCGAAATTTTTGAAAACGATCTGCTCTATTATACCGGTTCGCCGGCGGATATTCGCCAGATGGCGGAAGATCTGGGACTGCAAATTACGCTTTTTCAGCCCTTTCGTAATTTCGAAGGAGAGAGCCGCCCGCAGTTTGTCGCGAATCTCGAGCGTGCCAGGCAAAAGTTCGCCCTGATGCACGAGCTGGGCTGCAGTACGCTGCTGCTGTGCAGCAATGTCTCTGCGGACAGCAGTCCGGACAGGGCATTACAGATAAGCGATTTGCGGGCGCTGGCGACGCTGGCGGAGCAGGAAGGTATTCAGATTGGCTATGAGGCGCTGGCCTGGGGGGCGCACGTGAATCGCTGGGAGCAGGCCTGGGAGAGGGTGAAGGCGGTAGACAGCCCGGCGATGGGCATTGTGCTCGACAGTTTTCACGTTCTCTCTCTGGGCGACGATCTCAGCAGGCTGGATGCAGTGCCGCTGGAAAAAATCACTTTCCTGCAGCTCGCCGATGCCCCGTTGATGAAAATGGACGTGCAGGAGTGGAGCCGCCATTTTCGCTGCTTTCCGGGGCAGGGTGAACTGGCGCTGACTGACTTCGCCAGCGCCTTGACCCGCCGGGGCTACCGCGGGCCGTGGTCGCTGGAGATATTCAACGACGGTTTTCGCGCTTTTCCTAACGGCGCGACGGCTAAAGACGGCTATCGATCGCTGCTGTGGCTCGAGGACCGGGTGCGCAGCCGGTTGGGGGAGAGCAACGCGCATCTTTTCAGCGCCCCGGCAGTGCCGCGCTATCGCGGTCTTGAATTCATCGAGTTTGCCGCAGGGGGCGCCGAGGCGAAAAAGCTGGGCAGTATGCTGAGGCAGACCGGTTTTACCCCGCGCGGTACGCACCGCAGCAAGCAGGTGTCGCTATGGCAGAACGGTGAGGCGCGGGTGGTGGTTAACTCTCAGCCCTACAGCTGGGCGGATCACTTCTGGCAGCGTCACGGCACCTCTTTGTGTGCGGTGGCGCTGCGGGTCAGCGATAGCGGGCCGATTCTGGCCCGGGCCAAAGCGTTTGGCTACGCCTCCTGGCAGGGCGAAGCGGGCCCTAATGAGAGCACGATCCCGGCGGTCAGCGCACCGGACGGCACGCTCTTTTATCTGGTGGAAGAGGGTGATGATATCTATTCCCGCGATTTTGCTCCCGGCCGGAAAATCGGGCGCCTGCATTACCGAACTGCAAAAAGGCAG
>NZ_CAJYMB010000093.1 GCF_913775985.1 uncultured Pluralibacter sp.
GTCAAAATGATTTAAGCCAGTTTGCCGCCGCGCGCCGGGCGCTGGAGGGCCTGCTGGCGGGAGAAAGCCTCAGCGCGCCGCTGCCCCTGCGCTATCGCGTGGTACAGCAGCTGACGCGGCGCGGGCAGGATTTTCAGCTGCACATGTCCGCGCAAACCCTCAACTTCACGGCCTTTGCGCCGGGTACGCTGCTGGCGGAGGAGGGCGAGTGCCGCTATTACACAGGCGAGGAGGCAGAATACGTACTGTTCCCCAATCCGGACGTGGCGCCGGGACTGAGGGCCGGGCTGATGCTGTTACGCGAGCCGGGATAATTATTTTAGCCGGCCGCGCCGCGGTTGGCTATTGAGTAATGTCCACTCGAACGCATATTTGCAGAAAATTCTGGTTGCCTGCTTTATTAATCGCCGCGGTTCAGGTAGAGTCCTCCATATTCTCTTTAAAATCAGCTGGCTATTAATTAGTTGTTGCTACTCTCCTCAGTTTTTCCTTATTTTCTTCATAATTGCCTATAATTTCGCTTTTCCCCTTTCACCGTTTTACGCTTGCTCTGATTTATTGACGTTAAACTCCGTAAAGTTAACTCCGTCAACGCGGCAACGCGCCGAAAAAAATAACTGCACGAAAGGATATTATTATGAAAAAGATGACTGCACTGATTGTTGCCTCTACCCTGGCTCTGGGCGCCGCTAACCTGGCCCACGCGGCGGACACCACCGCAGCAGCTCCTGAAAAAGCGCCGATGATGCATCACAAGGGCAAACCGCACGAGATGATGTTCAACAACCTCAACCTGACCGATGCCCAGAAGCAGCAGATCCGCGATTTAATGAAAGCGCAGCACGCTAAAATGACGCCGCCTTCCGCCGATGAAGCCCGCGCCATGCACAGCCTGGTTGCCAGCGATACCTTTGATAAAGCCAAAGCCGAGTCGCTGATCGATAAAGCAGAAGCAAAACATAAAGAGATGGCGCTCTCCCGCATGGAGACCCAGAACAAGATTTACAACATTCTGACCCCGGAACAGAAAAAGCAGTTTAATGCCAATTTTGAGAAGCGTCTGACAGAACGTCCGGCGCACCCGGGTAAAATGATGCCCGCAGCCGAATAATTCGGTTCACTGATTTAAGACCGCCGGTCTTGCCTATGCGCGATAACGCCGTGGGCAGGGCCGGCGGTTTTCTTTTTTGTTTTGCCGCCCGTCGCTAACGGCTGCTCAAATCGATTACCTCGGCGCTGCCGGAGAGCAGCGGGCGGCACAGAATTTTATAGCCGTCGTGATCGAAGCTCGCGGGCAGGCTGGTGAGCGCGGCGGCATCAGCCAGCTTGTCAACGGTGCCCAGCCACAGCCAGTTGTGAATAATGTGGTACTGCGTTAGATCTGCACTCTCTTCTTTAATCGCGATAGCGTCCGGCCAGGGCCAGCAGGTGAGCTGCAGCCGGGCCAGCGCCGCGTGCAGCCTGGCGTTGTGATCCTCTACGCTCTCTTTCCCGCAGCACGCGCCGGCGCAGCGCTTCAGCGCTGACCGAAAACAGCCGCGCCCGCGGGTCACGGACTCCAGCCCCAGCAGCCCGTAGCACAGCCGGTGCTCGTCGGCGATAGTTTGCAGCGCCTGCAGTGCCGCACGGCGGTTGGCAAACAGGCCGTGCAGCCCCGGCTGGCGGGAAAAATCGATCTCTTTGGCATAAACAATCTGCGGCTGCCCGTCCCGCAGCAGCAGCGAGCAGAGCTGGCGGTTACGGCGCAGGCGCTTGTTAAACAGCGGCTGCTGCTCTTTGATCATCCGGGCCTCCAGCAGCAGGGCGCCTACCTCACCGGCGGTGCGGATCCAGGTGATGCGCTGGGACTGGCGCAGCATCGAGGCCTCTTCCGGCGTGCGCAGGTGGGAGAGTACCCGGCTGCGCAGATTGACGCTTTTACCGATGTACAGCGGCATGGTTGCGCTCTCGCCGTGAAAGACATAGACGCCCGGCCGGGAAGGCAGGGCTTCAAGCCACGGGCGCAGATGTTCGGGATATTCATAGATGGCCGCCGCTTCAAACGACAGACGCGGGGCGGAAGAACGTTTAGCCACGGGCTCTCCTGTTGCTGGTTATGCATACAGTATAGCCGGGAAGGTATAAAAAGAAAAACGCCCCGGCAGGCGGGGCGCGAGGTTACTTTTTCCAGAAGTCGTCAAACACCGTGATCGGTGGGCGACGCTTGTGCTCGGTTTTCAGATACCAGCCTTCGATGATTTTTGCCACCTCGGCAGACACGGTCTTGCCTTCCAGATAGTCGTCGATGTTTTCATAGGTGACGCCGAGCGCGGCTTCATCGGGCAGTGAAGGGCGATCGTCTTCCAGATCGGCGGTAGGTGCTTTTTCATATAAGTGGCGGGGGCAGCCAAGGGTTGCCAGCAGCTGTTTGCCCTGGCGTTTGTTGAGGCGGAAGATCGGGTTAATGTCGGTGCCGCCGTCGCCGTATTTGGTGAAGAAGCCGGTCACCGCTTCCGCCGCGTGGTCGGTGCCCGCTACCACGCCTTTGGTCATGCCGGCGATGCTGTACTGGGCTTTCATCCGCTCGCGGGCTTTTTCGTTGCCGCGCACAAAATCGCTGAGCTCAATGCCCGCGTCGCGCAGGGCCTGTTCGCTGGCAAGCACAGCGCCTTTAATGTTGACGGTCAGCACCCGGTCCGGCTTGATAAAGGCGATGGCGTCCTGGCAGTCCTGTTCGTCCGCCTGTGTACCGTAGGGCAGGCGCACGGCAATAAACTGCAGGCTGCTGTCGCCGCTTTCCTGGCGCAATTCGCTGATAGCCATCTGGCACAGCTTGCCGGTAAGGGTGGAGTCCTGGCCTCCGCTAATGCCCAGCACCAGCGATTTAATAAAGGGGAAGGTTTGCAGATACGATTTCAGAAAATCCACGCTGCGGCGGATCTCTTCTTCACTGTTAATCTGCGGCTTGACGCCCAGCGCGGCGATAATGTCGTCTTGCAAAGCCATGTCTGTCTCCCAAAGTGTGCGGTTTGTCCTAAAGCTACCTCTTTGTGATGTAAACGACAAGGCGGGCCTCGCCGGATGCCGGAAAAGCAGGCTGCGCCGGGGTTAAGGAATTCTCTGAAAGTGACTCGCCTGGAATCATCAGGTTGAAAAATCAAGAATTGTATTCCAGGCTTAATGGCACACAAATAAAAAAGAGGACGGAATATGAACAAGAATATCGCAGGAATGTTAGGCGCAGCAGCAGTGCTGACCATGCTGGCAGGGTGTACGGCTTACGATCGCACCAAAGACCAGTTTACTCAGCCAGTGGTAAAAGACGTTAAAAAGGGCATGACCCGCCAGCAGGTACAGCAGATTGCCGGTCGCCCGTCATCTGAAGTGTCCCTGGTTCACGCGCGTGGAACCTGCCAGACCTACATCCTGGGTCAACGTAATGGTAATATTGATACCTATTTCGTCGCGCTTGACGATACTGGCCATGTCATTAACTCCGGTTATCAAACCTGCGCCGAGTACGACACCGATCCTCAGGCGCCGCAGAATTCCAGCCAGTCGGGACATATGCTCCGCTAGGCGAATTCCTGACCCGACCGCCCGGTCGGGTTTTTTTTGTTTCCGTTTTCTTATTTAACCGCGCGAATTATTTGGCCGAAATGTGAAGGTAGTCATAAGCCAAGGTCAATGAGAGACAATTTCAATTCCCCCTGAATTATCCAGCCCCCAAGCGTTGCCGTATACTCACCTCATCAACAGCAGACCACACGTACTACCGTCGCCTGTGGGCCGGAATCATCAGGAACGATCCGGGCGCTGGCGCACCACGCTCATTGAGGAAGCTTACATGGAAAAGAAACATATCTATTTGTTTTGTTCTGCGGGCATGTCGACATCGCTGCTGGTTTCGAAAATGCGCGCCCAGGCGGAGAAATACGAAGTGCCGGTTATTATTGAAGCATTTCCGGAAACGCTGGCAGCAGAAAAGGGCCCGCAGGCAGACGTGCTGTTATTAGGGCCGCAAATCTCCTATATGCTGCCGGAGATCCAGCGCCTGTTCCCTAATAAACCGGTTGAAGTTATTGACTCAGTATTATATGGCAAGGTCGATGGTTTAGGCGTGCTCAAAGCCGCCGTAGCAGCTATTAAGAAGTCCGCTGCGCAGTAATTTTTTTAAATTTTAAAATTTCCCGTCAAAGAGTTATTTCACACACTATCGCCGTAATCATTGATTACGGCATTTTAAGGGTATTTTCTATGAGTAAAGTTATTAGCTCTCTTGAAAAGGTACTCCTTCCTTTTGCAGTTAAAATAGGAAAACAACCGCACGTTAATGCGATTAAAAACGGCTTTATTAAACTCATGCCGCTGACCCTCGCCGGGGCCATGTTTGTGTTAATTAATAACGTTTTTTTGAGTTTTGGCGAAGGCTCCTTTTTCTACTCTATGGGTATTCGTTTAGATGCTTCGACCATTGAGACCCTGAATGGTTTTAAAGCCATCGGCGGCAACGTGTACAACGGTACGTTGGGCATTATGTCGCTGATGGCGCCTTTTTTTATTGGCATGGCGCTGGCGGAAGAACGAAAAGTGGATCCCATGGCGGCGGGCCTGCTCTCTATCGCCGCCTTTATG
>NZ_CAJYMB010000094.1 GCF_913775985.1 uncultured Pluralibacter sp.
GGTTTATCGCCAGACTGTCCCCTCTATTCTGGAGGGACCTATGGCACTGCACTCGACGCGCTGGCTGGCGCTCGGCTACTTCACCTATTTTTTCAGCTACGGCATTTTTCTGCCCTTCTGGAGCGTGTGGCTTAAAGGCGTCGGCCTGTCGCCGGAAGCGATTGGTATTCTGCTCGGCACCGGGCTGGTGGCGCGCTTTCTCGGCAGCCTCACCATTGCTCCCCGGGTGACCGATCCCTCGCGGCTTATTGGCGTGTTGCGCCTGCTGGCGTTACTGTCTCTGCTGTGCGTGCTCGCCTTTTGGTTCGATACCCGCTTTGCCGCGCTGATGGCGGTAATGATCGGCTTTAACCTGTTTTTCTCACCGCTGGTGCCGCTTACCGACGCGCTGGCGAACACCTGGCAAAAGCAGATAACCATGGACTACGGCCGGGTGCGGCTGTGGGGCTCGGTGGCGTTTGTGATCGGTTCGGCGCTGGTGGGCAAGCTGGTGAGCCTGTTTGACTACCGGGCGATCCTGACGCTGCTTAGCCTCTCGGTAGCCTCCATGCTACTGGGGATGCTGATCAGGCCGACGGTGCTGCCCCAGGGGGAATCCCGCCATCAGGCGGCGACAGGCTGGCCGGCCTGGCGGGCGCTGGTGGCGCAAAACGGGCGTTTTCTCGCCTGCGTGTGCCTGCTGCAGGGGGCGCACGCCGCCTACTATGGTTTTAGCGCCATTTACTGGCAGGGCGCGGGGTACTCGGCCTCCGCGGTCGGGTATCTGTGGTCGCTTGGCGTGGTGGCAGAAGTGATTATCTTTGCGGTGAGTAAAAAAGCCTTTAGCCGCTTCAGCGCGCGGGATCTGCTGCTGATCTCCTGCCTGTGCGGCGTGGTGCGCTGGGGAATGATGGGCTGGACTACCGCGCTGCCGTGGCTGATTGTCGTGCAGATTTTACACTGTGGTACATTCACCGTGTGCCACCTGGCGGCCATGCGCTATATCGCCGCGCGCCAGGTCAGCGAGGTTATCCGCCTTCAGGCGGTCTATTCCGCCGTGGCAATGGGCGGCAGCATCGCCATTATGACCGTGTTTGCCGGCTTCCTGTATCAGCACCTGCACCAGGGCGTGTTCTGGGTTATGGCGCTGGTGGCCCTGCCAGCCGCTCTGGTACGCCCGAAAGTAAACGCTCAGGTGCGCGTCTCCAGCATCTGACAAATGTGCTGCCGCTGCCGGACGCTGAGCGGTTCCGCCGCGTGAATCAGCGGCGGTGAAAACAGCGGCAGGGCAACGGCATAGGGCGTCACCACCAGCGCAACGCCTTTGGGTGCTCCCTCCCGCTCAAACGTCGCCAGCGTCTGCTGCCGGATGTTGAGCGGCAGCAGCGTCAGCTCCCGCAGCTGCTGTTCAAGTTCCTGTTCCAGGGCGCTGTTATCCCCGGTCAGCAGCAGGATCTCTTTCTCCTGCAGGTCGCTCTCCTGCATCAGCCACGCGCCAAAAATAATGGCGACCAGTCCAAGCTCTTCAGCGGAGAAGCGCAGCCCGTAATAGGCTTCAAACGGCGCCATCGCTGCCTGAGTGGTGCGCATCAGCCGGGGATAAAGACGCTGGGCCCCTTCCGGCAGGCCGGCATCAATCCCGATGCCGTACAGGGCGCGGTTAGTCGCTTGGGCAATATGAATATAGAGTCTGTCGCGCAGCCGGGCGCGGTTGTTAAAAGGCTGGCCGGAGAGCTGCTGAAAGCGGTCAATAAGCTGGTTGATGGCGCGATACAGGCGCACCTCCTGGGTATGGCTATCGCGCTGCGGATCCGGTACTTTCAGCATCATGAACAGCAGGGCAAGAAACAGGTGCTCGTCCGGATGGGCGTCCTGCAGGGTTCTGCGCTGCCAGTGGCGGGCTATTTCCGCCGCCACCTGATACTCCGCGCTGTTCCGCGCCCGGCGCCGCTGGGCGTCGCTGAACACTGGTGCATTCTGCGGATGCTGCTGAAGCAGGCAATATTGCAGGTAGAGGCGTAAAAAATCGCAATCCCGGGCATCAAAGCGGCGGTTGAGGTTGCGGCTGCAGCGGTTAACCAGCGCACGGAGATTAGTGTCATCGTACAGAATGCGCGAAATGCCGGCCTCTTTAAGGCGCATTTTTAACGATGGCGCAAAATGCGTAACAATAAACTCCGGGCAAACGCGCAGGCTGCGCCGCAGCCAGTGAAGCAGGCACAGGCGCTGATCGAGTGCGGTGCCTTCGAGATGCAGGCGGCCATCATCGCGGGTCACGATTTCCAGCCGGTGGGTGCGGCGCAGCTCGTCCAGCGTTTCGGCAAGATCCGCGTCAGCGGTCGCATCATTCACATTATTGATCCGGCAAATGCTGCCCGCCGTGACGGCGCGGTCGGGCAGATAGAGCATCAACAGGATCTGGCAGCGGCGCTGGGGACTGGAAAGCGCAGATGGCTTTTCGGTCACGGTCATCATCTGTCATATTCCAGTGGTTTTTTTGATAAGCGTAGCTAAGGCTGCGAGGTCCGACAGGCGAGCCCGGCGTGTTTAGGCAAGGATTGCGGGAGTCAGTCACAGAATTTTTCACTGAGGATTTGATGACGAAAGCGAAATACATTCCGGCGCTGGCACTTTTCGCGCTGTTATCGGGCCAGGCGAGCGCGCATCCCCACAGCTTTATAGCCATGCGCAGCGAGCTTGTGGCCAGCGGCGGCAGCCTGACGGCGGTCAACATGCGCTGGACGATGGATGAAATAACGTCTGCGGACCTGCTGTACGATGCCGGAAATGCGAAGCCCGGGGATGAAATCTGGAAAAAGCTGGCGGCGGAGGTGATGGCAAATGTGCTCGGGCAGCACTACTTTACCGAGATCTGGCGCGGCGGAAAAAAGGTGAAATTCGAAAACCGCCCGTCGGCGTACGCGCTTGCCAGAGAGGGACACAAGGCGGTGCTGACGTTTACTCTGCCGCTGGCCGTCCCGCAGCCGCTTGCCGCCGCGAGCTACGCCTTCGCCACCTTCGATCCCACCTATTTTGTCGATATGCACTATGACCGTGATGCTGATGTTACGCTGGGCCCCGGCTTTCCCGCCGGCTGTACGCTGAAAGTCGTCACCCCGAAGCCGAATGAAAACCTTACTGCCTACGCGCTGTCTCTCGATAAGGCCGACGCACCCCCGGAGGATATGGATTTGGGTAAACAATTTGCGCAGCAGGTGAATTTAACATGTCAGTAATCGCCTCTCCCACTACCGTTTCCCGCCGCTGGCGGGATCTCTGGCCGCTGGTGCTGTTTTTGCTGCTAATGCTCGGCGGCGGGGCATGGCTGTTTCACGCCTGGCCGGAGGTGATGCTGAAAAGCATTGTCTGGCAGCGGGAGGTTAATCAGCAGATGAGCGCGCTGCTGCAGGCGGTGGCGGCAAATCCTGCCCGCGCGGGCGGTACGCTGCTGGCCTTCAGCTTTGTGTACGGCGTGCTGCACGCGCTAGGGCCGGGGCACGGCAAGGTGGTTATCACGACATGGCTTGCCACTCATCCTTCAAAACTGAGAGAGGCCATCGGCCTGACGCTGGCGTCATCCCTGCTGCAGGGGCTGGTAGCGATCGCGCTGGTATTTATCGTGCTGACGCTGCTGGGGCTTCCGGCGCGCCAGCTGCATTTGAGCAGCTTTTGGCTGGAGAAGGGCAGTTACGCGCTGGTCGGCCTGTTGGGCGCAATGCTGTGCTGGCGGGCGATGAAAAAGCTGCGCGCGCTGTTGGCCAGGCCCTCCTATCGTGCTTTTACGCCGCACCACCAGCACCATGCTCATTGCGGCTGCGGCCACAGTCATCTCCCCGAGCCCGGTCAGCTGGGCGGTGGCCTGCGCGATCGCATGATGATCGTGATTTCAATGGGCATGCGGCCCTGTTCGGGCGCCATTATGGTGCTGCTGTTTAGTAAGGTTGTCGGCGTTTTTGGCTGGGGTATTGCGTCGGCGCTGGCGATGGCGGCGGGAACGTCAATCACTATTTCGTCGCTGGCGCTGCTGGTCCATAGTTTTCGCCGGCTGGCTGAAAAACTGAGCGAGAATAAAGCACCTGCGCGGTGGCGGCGGATTGGCTGGGCGACGCTGGGTTTGGCGGGGGGCGCGTTGCTGATTGCGGCGGCAGTAGTGATGTGGATGAGTGCAGTACCGGCCGCAAGAGGGCTGCGGCCGTTTTAAATTGCCGCCCGGCCTGCGGGCGGCGGCGCGATTAGCGCTTCAGCGCTTCGCTCAGTTCGTCACGCATGTTTGCCAGCATCGCTTTAACCACGCGCGGGTTGCCCGCGACGATATTGCCGGTCTGCATAAAGTTGTGGCCGCCGGTGAAGTCGCACACCAGCGAGCCGGCTTCGCGGGCGATCAGTTCGCCAGCTGCGAAGTCCCACGGCTTGAGGCCCAGTTCGAAGTAACCGTCAACGCGGCCGGCGGCCACGTAGCACAGATCCAGCGCGGCAGAGCCGGTGCGGCGGAAGTCCGCGCATTCGGTGAACAGCTTGCCGAGAATATTCATATAGGCGGTAGCGTGCTGCTTAGCTTTGAACGGGAAGCCGGTGGCCAGAATGGTGCCATCCAGATCGCGGGCGTTGCTGCCGCGCAGGCGATAACCGTTCAGCTGCGCGCCCTGGCCGCGGGTGGCGGTGTACAGCTCGTTGCGCATCGGATCGTAAACCACGCCGACTTCTGTACGGCCTTTAATGCGTACGGCGATAGAAACGGAAAAATGGGGGAGGCGCTTAACGAAGTTGGTGGTGCCATCCAGCGGATCGATAACCCACTGCACATCCTGATCTTCGCCTGCGTGCTCACCGCTTTCTTCGGTGATAATGGTGTGCTGCGGGTAAGATTTGCGAATGGTTTCGATAATAATGGCTTCGGCCGCTTTATCGACGTTAGTCACGAAATCATTGCTGCCTTTCTGGCTGGTCTCTACGCTATCTGGGGTTTCGTAGTGCTTGGCAATAACATTACCCGCCTTGCGCGCTGCGCGCACGGCGATGGTCAACATAGGATGTTGCATCGGTTACTCTCACTGGATGTTAAAGAACGGGAAAAACGGCGCATATCATAGCAGCGAATTCGGATTCTGTCCCGGCTTTATGCTAACATCGCCAAATAATCTGTCTTCGATGAAAAATCATGCTGCAAAATATTCGTATTGTCCTGGTAGAAACGTCCCACACCGGCAACATGGGCTCTGTGGCCCGCGCTATGAAAACCATGGGGTTAACCAACCTGTGGCTGGTCAATCCTCTCGTTGAGCCTGATTCGCAGGCCATTGCGCTTGCCGCAGGCGCCAGCGACGTCATCGGCAGTGCCCACATTGTTGATACCCTCGATGAAGCCCTTGCGGGCTGTAGTCTGGTGGTTGGCACAAGCGCGCGCTCCCGCACGCTGCCGTGGCCGATGCTCGATCCGCGCGAGTGCGGGCTTAAAAGCGTGGCGGAAGCCGCCCACGCGCCGGTGGCACTGGTGTTTGGCCGCGAGCGCGTTGGCCTGACTAATGAAGAACTGCAGAAGTGCCACTATCACGTTGCGATTGCTGCCAATCCGGAGTACAGCTCGCTGAATCTGGCAATGGCGGTGCAGGTTATCTCTTATGAAGTGCGCATGGCGTGGCTGGCGGCCCAGGAGAGCGGTGAAGCGCATCCGGCGCAGGACGAAGCGCCGTATCCGCTGGTGGACGATCTCGAACGCTTTTACGATCACCTCGAACAAACTCTGCTTAACACCGGCTTTATTCGCGCCAGCCACCCCGGTCAGGTAATGAATAAGCTGCGCCGCCTTTTTACCCGCGCGCGTCCTGAAAGCCAGGAACTGAATATTCTGCGCGGCATGCTGGCTTCAATTGAGCAGCCCAACAAGCAGAAATAGCAGACTCGTTCCGGCGCGCTAGCCCGCGCCGGTAGCTGACGGCGTCGGGTTATACCATTTCGGAAAAAGCTAATCACACAAAATGCTAAATACCTGAGTAAAACAGTCAAGTAAATAGTTGACCATTTTAGTCGGGAATGTCAGACTTGCCTTGCTATGCGATATATCTACATTTTAATAACAACCCCGGACAGGGGCGATTTGAGGCTAAGTAAGATATGAGACTGACATCTAAAGGGCGTTATGCCGTGACCGCAATGCTCGACGTTGCGCTCAACTCCGAAGCGGGCCCGGTACCGTTGGCTGATATTTCTGAACGTCAGGGAATTTCGCTTTCCTATCTGGAGCAGCTGTTCTCCCGCCTGCGCAAAAATGGACTTGTTTCCAGCGTTCGCGGCCCGGGCGGCGGCTACCTGCTAGGAAAGGACGCCGGCAGTATCGCGGTTGGCGAAGTGATCAGCGCTGTTGACGAATCTGTTGACGCAACCCGTTGCCAGGGTAAAGCGGGCTGCCAGGGTGGCGATAAGTGCCTGACCCACGCGCTGTGGCGCGACCTGAGCGACCGTCTGACCGGTTTCCTGAACAACATCACCCTCGGTGAGCTGGTGAACAACCAGGAAGTTCTGGACGTGTCCGATCGCCAGCACATCCATGAATCACAGCGCAGTACCCGCGCGCAGGACGCCATCAACGTCAAGCTGCGTGCCTAATAAAAAATAAGCGTAATATTCTTCGGGCTGGACTACCAGGGCAGCCCGAAGAGTTAAGCGTAAAAAGATTTAAGAATCAGGCCGGGCCCTTTACAGCCCGCTGACACGGCCGTACATCCAGCCGGTTGCCTGGTTCCTTGCATTGAGTGATGTACGGAGTTAAAGAGCAATGAAATTACCGATTTACCTCGATTACTCCGCAACCACGCCGGTAGACCCGCGTGTTGCCGAGAAAATGATGCAGTACCTGACACTGGACGGGACCTTTGGCAACCCGGCCTCCCGCTCACACCGTTTCGGCTGGCAGGCTGAAGAGGCAGTAGATATTGCCCGTAATCAAATTGCCGAGCTGGTCGGTGCCGACCCGCGCGAAATCGTCTTTACGTCCGGCGCGACCGAATCTGATAACCTGGCGATTAAAGGTGCTGCCAACTTTTATCAGAAGAAAGGCAAGCACATCATCACCAGCAAAACCGAGCATAAAGCGGTGCTGGATACCTGCCGCCAGCTGGAGCGTGAAGGGTTTGAAGTAACCTACCTCGCCCCGCAGCGCAACGGTATTATCGACCTTAAAGAGCTCGAAGCGGCGATGCGCGATGACACCATTCTGGTTTCCATCATGCACGTCAACAACGAAATCGGCGTAGTGCAGGATATCGCCACCATCGGCGAAATGTGCCGCGCCCGCGGTATCATCTACCACGTTGACGCAACCCAGAGCGTAGGCAAACTGCCTATCGACCTCAGCCAGTTAAAAGTTGACCTGATGTCCTTCTCCGGGCACAAAATCTACGGTCCGAAAGGCATCGGTGCGCTGTACGTGCGCCGCAAGCCGCGTATCCGTATTGAAGCCCAGATGCACGGCGGCGGGCACGAGCGCGGCATGCGTTCCGGGACGCTGCCGGTGCACCAGATTGTCGGTATGGGCGAAGCATATCGCATCGCCAAAGAGGAGATGGGTACCGAGATGGCCCGCCTGCGCACCTTGCGCAATCGCCTCTGGAACGGCATTAAAGATATGGAAGAGGTGTACCTTAACGGCGATCTCGAACAGGGCGCGCCCAATATCCTTAACGTCAGCTTCAACTATGTTGAAGGCGAGTCGCTGATCATGGCCCTGAAAGACCTGGCCGTCTCTTCCGGTTCTGCCTGTACTTCCGCAAGCCTTGAACCTTCCTACGTGCTGCGCGCGCTGGGAATGAACGACGAGCTGGCACACAGTTCAATTCGCTTCTCTTTAGGCCGTTTCACCACCGAAGAAGAGATCGACTACACCATCGCACTGGTGCAGAAATCCATCGGCCGCCTGCGCGACCTGTCTCCGCTGTGGGATATGTTTAAGCAGGGCGTGGATCTGAACACTATCGAATGGTCGCATCACTAATCGGAACCGACAGGAGAATTCATCATGGCTTACAGCGAAAAAGTAATCGATCACTACGAAAATCCGCGCAACGTGGGTTCCTTTGACAACAGCGACGAATCCGTCGGCAGCGGCATGGTCGGCGCACCAGCTTGCGGCGATGTGATGAAGCTACAGATTAAAGTGAACGATAGCGGTATTATTGAAGACGCGCGTTTCAAAACTTACGGCTGCGGCTCCGCCATTGCCTCCAGCTCCCTCATCACCGAGTGGGTTAAAGGTAAATCGCTCGACGAAGCGCAGGCTATCAAAAACACCGATATTGCCGAAGAGCTCGAGCTGCCGCCGGTTAAGATTCACTGCTCAATTCTGGCAGAGGACGCGATCAAAGCCGCGATTGCGGACTATAAAAGCAAACGTGAAGCAAAATAATTAAGAGTTGAGGTTTTTTATGTCGATTACCTTAAGCGACACAGCAGCAGCACGAGTTAACTCCTTCCTGACCAACCGCGGTAAAGGATTTGGCCTTCGTCTGGGGGTAAGAACCTCCGGTTGTTCAGGTATGGCCTACGTGCTGGAGTTTGTTGACGAGCCGGCGCCGGAAGATACGGTGTTTGAAGATAAAGGCGTTAAGGTTGTTATTGACGGTAAGAGCCTGCAATTTCTTGATGGCACCCAGCTGGACTTCGTCAAAGAAGGTCTCAACGAAGGATTTAAGTTTACCAATCCCAATGTTAAAGACGAGTGCGGCTGCGGCGAGAGCTTCAACGTTTAATCACGCCTAAGATAGCCCCACTGCGGCCTGCCGCCGTGGGGTTTGCTTTTTCAGAGATAGCTATGAATTACTTCACTCTCTTCGAACTGCCGGTCTCTTTTCATCTCGAACTTCCCCAACTGACCAGCCGCTTTCAGGATCTCCAGCGCCAGTTCCATCCGGATAAATTCGCCAGCCGCCCCGCGGCGCAACAGCTGGCAGCTGTTCAGCAGTCGGCGACAATCAATCAGGCCTGGCAAACCCTGCGCCATCCGCTCAGTCGCGCGGAGTATATTCTCTCCCTGCACGGTTTTGATCTTGCGAGCGAGCAGCACACGGTGCGCGACACGGCGTTTCTGATGGAGCAGCTGGAGCTGCGCGAAGAGCTGGACGAGATCGAAAAAGCAAAACAGAGCGAGCGGCTCGACGGCTTTATGCTGCGGGTGAAAAAAATGTACGACGTTCGTCTGCAGCAGATGGTAAGCGAACTCGACAATGAAGCGTGGGACGCGGCGGCAGATACCGTGCGCAAGCTGCGTTTTCTGGATAAACTGCGCGCTGCAGCAGAACAACTCGAAGAAAAGCTGCTCGACTTTTGACTTTCTGGAAGCTTAACCAACATGGCCTTATTACAAATTAGTGAGCCCGGCCTTAGCGCCGCGCCGCACCAGCGCAGGCTGGCGGCAGGTATCGATCTTGGCACCACCAACTCGCTGGTCGCCACCGTGCGCAGCGGCCAGGCCGAAACGCTGGCGGACGCCCGGGGACGGCATCTGCTGCCCTCCGTCGTCCACTATCGCGAGGACGGCTACGACGTCGGCTACGACGCGCGCGCCAACGCCGCGCAGGACCCGGTGAATACCGTCAGTTCGATAAAACGCCTCCTCGGGCGCTCTCTTACGGACGTGCAGACCCGTTACCCGCATCTGCCGTATCAGCTGCAGGCGAGTGAAAACGGCCTGCCGATGCTGGCGACCGCCGGCGGTCTGCTCAACCCCGTGCGTATTTCCGCCGACATTCTGAAAACGCTGTCCGCCCGCGCCAGCGAGGCCCTTGCGGGCGAGCTGGACGGGGTGGTAATCACCGTTCCAGCCTACTTTGATGATGCCCAGCGTCAGGGCACCAAAGATGCTGCCCGGCTGGCGGGGCTGCACGTGCTGCGCCTGCTCAACGAGCCTACCGCGGCGGCGATTGCCTACGGCCTCGACTCCGGTCAGGAGGGCGTCATCGCCGTCTACGATCTCGGCGGCGGCACTTTTGACATTTCTATTCTGCGCCTGAGCCGCGGCGTGTTCGAAGTACTGGCCACCGGCGGCGACTCGGCGCTGGGCGGCGACGACTTCGATCATCTGCTGGCGGATTTTATCCGCGAACAGGCCGGCATAGCCGATCGCAGCGACAACCGCGTGCAGCGCGAGCTGCTTGATGCCGCTACCGCGGCCAAAATTGCGCTTAGCGACGCCGACAGCGTCACCGTTTCAGTTGCCGGCTGGCAGGGCGAAATTACCCGCGCGCAGTTTGACGATCTGATCGCCGCGCTGGTGAAACGTACTCTGCTGTCCTGCCGTCGGGCGTTGAAAGATGCCGGGGTCGAGGCGAGCGACGTGCTTGAAGTGGTGATGGTCGGTGGTTCAACCCGCGTGCCGCTGGTGCGCGAGCGGGTCGGCGAGTTCTTTGGCCGTGCGCCGCTTACCGCTATCGACCCTGATAAAGTGGTCGCTATCGGCGCCGCGATCCAGGCCGATATCCTGGTGGGCAACAAGCCGGACAGCGAAATGCTGCTGCTGGACGTGCTGCCGCTCTCCCTCGGTCTTGAAACCATGGGCGGGCTGGTGGAGAAGGTTATCCCGCGCAATACCACCATTCCGGTGGCCCGCGCTCAGGAGTTCACCACCTTTAAAGACGGCCAGACCGCGATGTCCATCCACGTGATGCAGGGCGAGCGCGAGCTGGTTCAGGACTGCCGCTCGCTGGCGCGTTTTGCGCTGCGCGGCATTCCGGCGCTGCCCGCCGGCGGTGCGCATATCCGCGTCACCTTCCAGGTGGACGCTGACGGCCTGCTCAGCGTTACCGCCATGGAAAAATCCACCGGCGTGGAGTCCTCTATTCAGGTGAAGCCTTCTTACGGGCTGACCGACACTGAAATCGCGACCATGATTCAGGACTCCATGAGCTATGCCGATCGCGATGTGCAGGCGCGCATGCTGGCCGAGCAAAAAGTGGAAGCGGCCCGCGTGCTGGAGAGCCTGACCGGCGCTCTGGCGGCCGACGCCCATCTTTTACACCCCGAAGAACGTGAGCAGATTGACGCTGCGGCTGCTGCCCTGCAGACTGCGGCGGCAGGCGAAGATGCCGACGCCATAAAAGAAGCCATTAAAAATATCGACACACAAACCCAGGACTTTGCCGCACGCCGTATGGATCAGTCCGTACGCAAGGCGCTGAAAGGCCAGTCCGTCGACGAGGTTTAATATGCCTAAGATTGTTTTTCTGCCTCATCAGGATCTCTGTCCTAATGGCGCAGTTCTGGAAGCGAAAAGCGGTGAAACTATTCTCGACGTTGCCCTGCGCAACGGTATCGAAATCGAACACGCCTGCGAAATGTCGTGCGCCTGCACCACCTGCCACTGCGTGGTGCGCGAAGGTTTTGATTCTCTGCCGGAAAGCAGCGAGCTTGAAGATGACATGCTGGACAAAGCCTGGGGCCTGGAGCCCGAAAGCCGTCTGAGCTGCCAGGCGCGGGTCACCGATGAAGATCTGGTGGTCGAAATGCCGCGCTACACCATCAACCACGCACGCGAGCATTAATATGGCACTGAAATGGACCGACAGCCGCGACATCGGCGAGGCGCTGTACGATGCGTATCCGGATACCGACCCGAAAACGGTTCGCTTTACCGATCTGCACCAGTGGATCTGCGAGCTGGAGGATTTTGAGGATGATCCGAACGCATCCAATGAAAAAATTCTCGAAGCGATTCTGCTAGTCTGGCTGGACGAATACGCATAACAGAGCACTAATCTGGGCTGCCTTCGGGCGGCCCATTTAACAAGATAAGGATAATGACCATGACCGAGGCGATGAAGATTACGCTCTCTACCCAGCCTGCAGACGCGCGCTGGGGCGAAAAAGCCACTTACAGCATCAACGACAATGGAATCACCCTGCACCTGAACGGCCGGGACGACCTGGGACTTATCCAGCGCGCGGCGCGCAAAATTGACGGTCTCGGCATTAAGCACGTTGCCCTGAGCGGCGACGGCTGGGACGCAGATCGCAGCTGGGCCTTCTGGGCCGGTTATAAAGGGCCGAAAGGCAAGCGTCAGGTTGAGTGGGCCGAGCTGGATGACGCCCAGCGCGGCGAGCTGGATAACCGCCTGACCATTATCGACTGGGTTCGCGACACCATTAACGCGCCGGCGGAAGAACTCGGTCCTGAGCAGCTGGCGCAGCGCGCGGTGGATCTGCTGCATCTGGTGGCTGGCGAAAAGGTCAGCTACCGCATCACTAAAGGCGAAGATCTTCGCGATCAGAATTACATGGGCCTGCACACTGTCGGGCGCGGTTCCGAGCGTCCGCCGGTGCTGCTGGCGCTGGACTATAACCCGACCGGCGACGAAAGTGCCCCGGTATACGCCTGCCTGGTAGGCAAAGGTATCACCTTTGACTCCGGCGGCTACAGCCTCAAGCAGAGCGCGTTCATGGACTCCATGAAGTCCGATATGGGCGGCGCGGCCACCGTGACCGGCGCGCTGGCGTTTGCCATTACCCGCGGTCTGAACAAGCGCGTTAAGCTGTTCCTCTGCTGTGCCGACAACATGGTCAGCGGCAATGCCTTCAAGCTCGGCGACATCATTCACTACCGCAACGGCAAGAGCGTGGAAGTGATGAACACCGATGCGGAAGGGCGCCTGGTGCTGGCCGACGGCTTGATTGACGCCTCGGCGCAGAAGCCGTCCCTGATTATCGACGCGGCAACCCTGACCGGCGCAGCTAAAACCGCGCTGGGCAACGACTACCACGCGCTGTTCAGCTTTGACGATAAGCTGGTGAACCGCCTGATGGCGAGCGCCGCCGCCGAAAACGAGCCGTTCTGGCGCCTGCCGCTGGCCGAGTTCCACCGCAGCCAGCTGCCGTCTAACTTTGCCGAGCTGAACAATACCGGCAGCGCCACCTACCCGGCGGGGGCAAGCACCGCAGCAGGATTCCTGTCGCACTTCGTGGAGAACTACCGTGAAGGCTGGCTGCACATTGACTGCTCCGCAACCTACCGCAAAGCGGCCGTTGAACAATGGTCTGCGGGCGCGACCGGGCTGGGCGTGCGCACTATTGCCAATCTGCTCACCGCAGAGTAAGTCACTAACTTTCAGGCCGGGACGGCAGCCTGCCGCCCGGCCTTTATTCGTGTGAAAACCATGTCCGAAACGAAAAACGAATTAGAAACTTTGCTGGCGCAGGCGGCTACCGAACCCGCCCACCGTCCGGCCTTTTTCCGCACGCTGCTGGAGTCTACCGTCTGGGTGCCCGGCACTGCCGCCGAAGGCGAGCAGGTGGTAGAAGACAGCGCGCTCGATCTTCAGCACTGGGAAAAAGAGGACGGCACTTCGGCGATCCCTTTCTTCACGTCGCTGGAGGCGATGCAGCAGGCGGTCAGCGGCGAGCAGGCCTTCGTGGTGATGCCGGTGCGCACCCTGTTTGAAATGACCCTTGGCGAGACGCTGTTTCTCAACGCCCGCTTGCCCGCCGGAAAAGAGTTTACCCCGCGGGAAATCAGCCACCTGATTGGCGAAGAGGGAAATCCGCTCAGTACCCAGACTGTTCTCGAAGGCGGCGCGGCACTGCTGCTCTCAGAAGTGGCGGAGCCGCCCGCGCAGATGATTGATTCCCTGACGACACTGTTTAAGACGCTGAAAACCGTCAAGCGCGCCTTCCTGTGCTCGATAAAAGAGCAGGCCGACGAGCAGCCGAATCTGCTGATCGGTATTGAGGTGGAAGGAGACGTTGAGGAAGCGATTCAGGCGACCGGCAGCGTAGCGATGGATACTCTGCCCGGCGATGAGCCGGTGGACGTATGCCTGGTAGCCGAAGGTGAGCCGGGCATCAGTCACTTTATGCTGGCACACATCACGCCGTTTTATGAGAAGCGCTGGGGCAGCTTCCTGCGGGATTTCAAGCAGAACCGGATTATCTGATGCGGCGGCCTGCCCGCGATTACGGGCAGGCCGCTTATGTTATGGATCAAAGGGTTATCGTGCAGCCGGCGCGACCGGTAAATCTTCCCGCGCGCCCCATTCACTCCACGAACCGTCATACAGCGTTACATCCTGCGCGCCGAGCGTTGCCAGCGCCAGCACCACTACCGCCGCCGTAACGCCGGAGCCGCAGCTGGCGATAATGGGCTGGTGCAGATCGATACCCTGCTTGTGGAACAGCGCCGCCAGCTCATCTGTCGTTTTCAGTTCGCCGTTCTCCACCAGTTCGTTCCAGGGCACGTTTTTAGCGCCGGGAATGTGGCCGCGCCGCAGGCCCGGGCGCGGCTCGTCGGCTTCGGCCAGAAAGCGCGGGGCGGGACGGGCGTCAACCAGCTGAACGTTGCCTTCGTGGCTGGCGAGCAGTACCTCAGGCAGGCGCCTGATATTCTCAGCCGCAAACTTTACCTCAAATTCGCCTTCCGGCAGTTCAACGCTGCCCGTCTCCGGCAGCAGCTCGTCTCTCAGCCAGCCGGCCAGACCGCCCGCCAGAATCGACACATTCTCCACGCCGAAAGTGCGTAGCATCCACCACGCGCGCGGTGCCGAAAAAAGCGAGCCGTCATCGTAGACCACCAGATGTTTATCGCTGTCGATCCCCAGCTCGCGCATGGCGACGGCGAAGGCTTCAGGGCGCGGCATCATGTGCGGCAGCGGGCTGGTGCGATCGGACAGGGCTTCAATATCGAAAAACACCGCGCCCGGCAGGTGGCCTGCGCGATACTCTGCTGCAATATCGCGATCGTTCTGACCCGGCGGTGCCATGCGGGCATCGAGGATCTGTATCTGCGGATCGTTAATGTGCTCGGCCAGCCAGTCGGCGGCGACAAAAAAAGAGGTGCTCATGGTTCTCTCCATTGACCTGTAGGTAAACAGATTGTCGGTGTTTTTGCCGCAAGCGCAAGGGCGCGACGCGGCATCTGCGAAAATGAGCAGTCTTTTTGCGCACTTGTAAAAAAGTGTATTACGCATACTATTGCATCACTAAAAAATGAAAGGCTCTGGGGCCGGGGGTTACAGGATGAAACCGTTTCGTTTAGCAGCGCTGTCGCTGGCGCTGCTTACCGCATTTACGCTGGCAGGCTGCGATAACAGCAGCGATCAACCGCAGGCGGCGAAGCCCGCAGCACCCGCTGAAACCGCGGAACAGCCCGCGCCGGTCAAACCCGATCCGGCCAAACTGCAGGCGCTGGCGGCGCAAAGCCAGGGCCGGGCGCTGACTCTGCTTGATGCGTCAGAAGTTCAGCTCGACGGCGCAGCCACGCTGGTGCTGACCTTTTCCGTCCCTCTCGATCCGAATCAGGACTTTTCAAGCGTTGCTCACCTGGTGGATACCAAAAGCGGCAAAGTGGACGGCGCCTGGGAGCTGGCGCCGAACCTGAAAGAGCTGCGCATGCGCCATCTGGAGCCAAAGCGCAGCCTGGTGTTGACCGTCGATCCAGGGCTTATCGCGCTTAATAAAAATACCCTCGGCGAAAGCCTGGAGAAAAAACTGACAACCCGCGACGTTCAGCCCAGCGTTGGCTTTGCCAGCCGCGGCTCGCTGCTGCCGGGGAAAGTGATCGCCGGCCTGCCGGTGATGGCCCTCAACGTCGATAACGTTGACGTTAACTTCTTCCGGGTGAAGCCCGAATCGCTGGCGTCTTTTATTAGTCGCTGGGAATACCGCAGCTCGGTCAGCAACTGGGAATCGGAAGAGCTGCTGAAAATGGCGGATCTGGTCTACACCGGCCGCTTCGATCTGGATCCGCAGCGCAATACCCGCGAAAAGCTGCTGCTGCCGCTGAGTGATATCAAACCGCTGCAGCAGGCGGGTGTTTATATCGCAGTGATGAATCAGGCAGGGCACTACAGCTACAGCAACGCCGCCACGCTCTTTACGCTGAGCGATCTCGGCGTGTCTGCCCACCGCTACCACAATCGTCTTGACGTCTTTACCCAGAGCCTCGAGAGCGGCGCCGCGCAGTCCGGCATCGACGTGCAGCTGCTCAATGAGAAGGGGCAGACCCTGGCGCAGGCCACCAGCGACGGTCAGGGGCACGTAACCCTTGAAACCGACAAAAACGCCGCGCTGCTGCTGGCCCGCAAAGACGGGCAGACCACGCTGCTGGATCTCAAGCTGCCCGCGCTGGATCTGGCGGAGTTTGATATCGCCGGCGCGCCGGGCTACAGCAAGCAGTTTTTCATGTTTGGCCCGCGTGACCTCTATCGTCCCGGCGAGACGGTAATCGTCAACGGGCTGCTGCGCGACAGTGACGGCAAGCCGCTGGCGGATCAGCCGGTGAAGCTGGAAGTTGTTCAGCCTGACGGCCAGGTGATCCGCACCGTGATGAGTAATGCGGTCAACGGCCTCTATCAGCTGAGCTGGCCGCTTAGCGCCACCGCCGCGACCGGCATGTGGCATATTCGCGCCAGCACCGGCGATAACCAGGCGCGCGAGTGGGATTTCCACGTTGAAGACTTTATGCCCGAGCGCATGAAGCTGACGCTGACGCCGGAAAAAGACCCGGTTGCGCCAAATGCCGACGTAAGTTTTGCAGTCGCGGGGGACTATCTGTACGGCGCGCCCGCCGGCGGCAACACGCTGCAGGGCAAACTGTTCCTGCGCCCGCTGCGCGACGCCGTGGCCGCGCTTCCCGGCTTCCAGTTCGGTGATATCGCCGAGGAGAACCTTTCCCGCACCCTGGATGAAGTGGAGCTCAAGCTCGACGCCCAGGGGCGCGGCGATATCAGCCTCGAAAGCCAGTGGCAGCAAACCCATTCGCCGCTGCAGGTTATCCTGCAGGCGAGCCTGCTGGAATCCGGCGGTCGTCCGGTGAGCCGCCGCGCGGTACAGCCGATCTGGCCGGCGGAGGCGCTTGCGGGCATTCGCCCGCAGTTCGCCAGCAAGCCGGTCTACAACTACCGCACCGACACCACCACCAGCCAGCCGATGGTGGATGATAACAGCAGCGCCGGATTCGATATTGTCTACGCCGACGCGAAGGGCAACAAAAAAGCGGTCAGCGATCTGCAGGTGCGGCTGATCCGCGAGCGTCGCGACTACTACTGGAACTGGTCCGACAGCGAGGGCTGGCAATCCCAGTACGATCAAAAAGATCTGGTTGAGGGCGAAACCAGCCTGAACCTGAAAGCCGATGAAGTCGGCAACGTCAGTTTCCCGGTGGAGTGGGGCGCCTATCGTCTGGAAGTGAAAGGGCCGGACGATACCGTCAGCAGCCTGCGCTTCTGGGCGGGCTACAGCTGGCAGGACAACAGCGGCGGCAGCGGCGCGGCGCGTCCGGATCGCGTCACCATGAAGCTCGATAAACCCGCCTATAAGCCGGGCGATACCATCAAGCTGCACCTGGACGCCCCGGCGGCGGGTAAAGGCTATGCGATGGTTGAGTCCAGCGAAGGGCCGCTGTGGTGGCAGGAAATTAATGTGCCCGCCGGCGGTACGGATCTCGATATTCCGGTAGATCGGGCGTGGAACCGTCACGATCTCTATCTCAGCGCGCTGGTGGTTCGCTCCGGTGATAAATCCAAATCAGCCACGCCCAAGCGCGCGGTAGGCCTGCTGCATCTGCCGCTGGGGGATGAAAGTCGCCGCCTGACGCTGGCGCTGGATGCGCCGGCGAAAATGCGCCCCGACCAGCCGCTGACGGTGAAAATCAAAGCCAGCAGCAAGAGCGGCTCGGTGCCGAAGCAGGTTAACGTGCTGGTCTCCGCGGTAGACAGCGGCGTGCTGAACATTACCGATTACGCTACGCCGGATCCGTGGAATGCCTTCTTTGGTCAGAAGCGCTACGGCGCAGATATCTATGATATTTATGGTCAAGTGATCGAAGGGCAGGGTCGCCTTGCCAGCCTGCGCTTCGGCGGCGACGGGGACGAGCTGCAGCGGGGCGGAAAACCGCCGGTCAATCACGTTAACATCGTGGCGCAGCAGGCCCAGCCAGTGCAGCTTGACGATAACGGCGAGGGCAGCGTGACGCTGCCCATCGGCGACTTTAACGGCGAACTGCGGGTTATGGCCCAGGCATGGACCGCCGACGATTTTGGCAGCAGCGACAGCAAAGTGGTGGTTGCCGCACCGGTGATTGCCGAACTGAGCGCGCCGCGCTTCCTCGCGGGCGGAGACAGCAGCCGCCTGGCGCTGGATCTCAGCAATCTGACCGATCGTCCGCAGACGCTGAACGTCGAACTCGGCAGCAGCGGCATGCTGCAGGTGCAGGGCGGCCAGCCGCAGCCGGTCACGCTGGCCCCGGGTCAGCGCTCAACCCTGTTTGTGCCGGTTAACGCGAAGCCGGGCTTTGGCGACGGCGAAGTGACTGCTGTAGTCAGCGGCCTGACGCTGCCGGGTGAAAACATCACCCCGCTGCGTAAAAGCTGGAAGATCGGCGTGCGTCCGGCTTTCCCGGCGCAGACCGTTAACAGCGGTATTGCCCTACAGCCCGGTGAAAGCTGGCACGCGCCGGCCTCGCATCTCGAAGGGTTCTCGCCGACTACCCTGGAAGGCCAGCTGCTGTTTAGCGCAAAACCGCCGCTCAACCTCGGACGCTATATCCGCGAGCTGAAAGCCTATCCTTACGGCTGTCTGGAGCAGACCACCAGCGGCCTCTTCCCGCAGCTGTACACCAGCGCCGCGCAGCTAAAAGCGCTGGGTATCAAGGGCGACAGCGACGCCAGCCGCCGTGACGCCATCGATCTAGGCATTTCCCGCCTGCTGCAGATGCAGCGCAGCGACGGCGGTTTCGGTCTATGGAGTAGAGAGAGCCCGGAAGAGTACTGGCTGACCGCCTATGTAATGGATTTCCTGACCCGCGCCAGCGAGCAGGGCTACAGCGTTCCGGCGGAGAGCCTCACCAAAGGCAACAATCGCCTGCTGCGCTATCTCCAGCAGCCGTCGCTGATGACCCTGCGCTACAGCAGCGACAGCGCCGCCAGCCGCTTTGCCGTACAGGGCTACGCCGCGCTGGTGCTGGCCCGTCAGCAGAAGGCGCCGCTGGGCGCGCTGCGCGAAGTCTGGGAGCGTCGCAGTCAGGCAAAAGCCGGCCTGCCGCTGATGCAGCTGGGCCTGGCGCTGAACCTGATGGGTGATGCACAGCGCGGCTCTCAGGCTATTGAGCTGGGGCTGAAAACCTCGCGCCAGACGCAAAACAGCTGGCTTGGGGACTACGGCAGCGAGATGCGCGACAGCGCGTTGATGCTCAGCTTGCTGGAAGAGAACAAGCTGCTGCCGCAGGCGCAAAATACGCTGCTCAATACGCTGTCAGAGCAGGCATTTAGCCAGAACTGGCTCTCCACCCAGGAGCTGAACGCCCTGTTCCTCGCAGCGAAAGGGCTACAGAATCTGCCGGGCAGCTGGCAGGCGCAAACTTCCCTGCAGGCAGCGCCGCTGGGCGGCGACGTTTCGCAAACGCGCAGCCTGAATGCGGAAGAGCTTGCCTCCCTGAACGTGACCAATACCGGTACGCAGCCGCTGTGGCTGCGCCTGGACAGCAGCGGCTATCCGCAGACCGCGCCGCAGCCGTCCAGCAACGTACTGCAGATTGAGCGCCGGTTCCTTGATGCTAACGGCCAGCCTCTATCTCTCTCTTCGCTGCGCAGCGGCGAGCTGGTACTGGTTCATCTGCTGGTTAAAGCCACCCAGAGCGTACCGGATGCGCTGGTGGTCGACCTGCTGCCTGCCGGTCTGGAGCTGGAAAACCAGAATCTGGCCAGCAGCAGCGCCAGCCTGCAGGATAACGGCGCGCAGGTGCAGAACCTGCTTAATCAGATGCAGCAGTCGGATATCCAGCACATCGAGTTTCGCGATGACCGCTTTGTGGCCGCGGTGGCGGTGAAGCGCTGGGAGCCGGTGACGCTGGTTTACCTGGCCCGCGCCGTCACGCCGGGGACTTATGAAGTGCCGGTGCCGCAGGTCGAGTCGATGTACGTACCGCAGTGGCGCGCTACCGGCGCTGCCAGCGGGCCGCTGATCGTCAAGCCGTAACGTGTTGTTCCGTTACTTAAAAAAATCCCGCTGGCGCTGGCCGGCGGGATTTGTCGTTTTTGGCTGTCTGCTGCTGCTGGCGGCCGACAGGATCTGGCCCCTGCCGCTGCACGACGTCGCTCCGGCGCGGGTGGTGGTTGCCGAGGACGGCACGCCGCTGTGGCGTTTTGCCGACAATGACGGGATTTGGCGCTATCCGGTGACTATCGAAGAGGTTTCGCCGCGCTACCTCGACGCGCTTATCCAGTATGAAGATCGCTGGTTCTGGAAACATCCCGGCGTCAATCTGCTCTCGGTGGCGCGCGCGGCCTGGCAGGACATGCGCGCCGGGCGGGTCATTTCCGGCGGCAGCACCCTGACCATGCAGGTAGCGCGGCTGCTCGACCCCCACTCGCGCACGTTTGGCGGTAAAGTACGCCAGCTGTGGCGCGCGCTGCAGTTGGAGTGGCATCTGGACAAGCGTCAAATCCTGACTCTGTATCTCAACCGCGCGCCCTTTGGCGGCACGCTGCAGGGGGTAGGAGCCGCCAGCTGGGCCTATCTTGGCAAATCACCGGCTGAGCTGAGCTATGCCGAGGCGGCGCTGCTGGCGGTGCTGCCGCAGGCCCCCAGCCGCCTGCGCCCGGACCGCTGGCCGCAGCGGGCCCGGGCGGCGCGGGATAAAGTTCTCGATCGAATGGCGATGCAGAAGCAGTGGCCTCTCGAGACGGTAAAAGAGGCAAAAGAAGAGCCGGTGTGGCTGTTTCCTCGGCAGATGCCGCAGCTGGCGCCGCTCTTTTCCCGCCGGGTGCTGGCCGCCAGCCGGGATACTAAAGTGGTGACCACTCTTGACGCCGGCCTGCAGCGCCAGCTTGAAGATATTGCCCTCGGCTGGAAGTCGCGCCTGCCGCCGCGCAGCTCGCTCGCCGCCGTAGTTGTCGATCACACCACCATGAAAGTGCGCGCCTGGATTGGCTCGGCGGACATCAACGACGATATGCGCTTTGGCCACGTTGATATGGTGACGGCGGTGCGATCCCCGGGCTCGGTGCTGAAGCCCTTTATCTACGGCCTGGCGATGGACGATGGGCTGATTCATCCGGTGTCGCTGCTGCAGGACGTACCGCGCCGCTTCAGCGACTACCGGCCGGGCAATTTCGACAGCGGCTTTCACGGGCCTGTAAGTATGAGCGACGCGCTGGTACGCTCCCTGAACCTGCCTGCGGTACAGGTGCTGGAGGCCTATGGCCCCAGACAGTTTGCCGCCAGGCTGCGCAATGCCGGACTGCCGCTGATACTGCCCGCCGGCGCGGAGCCGAACCTTTCTCTCAGCCTCGGCGGTGCCGGCGCGCGGCTGGCGGATATTGTGGCGGCCTACAGCGCGCTGGCGCGCGGCGGTAAGGCAGGACGCCTGCGGCTGCTATCGAACGATCCGCTGGTTGAGCGTCCGCTGCTGTCGCCGGGCGCCGCGTGGATTATTCGCCGTATCCTGGCGGGAGAGGAGCAGCCGGTGCCGGACGGTGCGCTGCCGCTTGTAGTGCCGCTGGCGATTAAAACCGGCACCAGCTACGGCTATCGCGACGCCTGGGCAATCGGGGTGAATGCGCGCTACGTTATCGGTATCTGGACCGGGCGACCGGACGGCACGCCGGTGGTGGGGCAGTTCGGCTTTATCAGCGCGGTGCCGCTGCTTAATCAGATAAGTAACCTGCTGCTGGCCCGGGCAAATAGCGATAAAAGCGGCCTGCCCGGCGATCCTCGCCCGGCCTCCGTATCGGCAGGCACTATTTGCTGGCCCGGCGGGCAGTCGCTTCCCGCCGGGGACGGCAACTGCCGGCGGCGGCTTTCGACGTGGCTGCTCGATGGTAGCCAGCCGCCCACACTGCTGCTGCCGGGGCAGGAGGGAATGCAGGGCATTCGTTTTCCCGTCTGGCTGAATGCCCGGGGCGAACGCGTTGCGCCAGATTGCCCGGATGCGCGCGAACAGATGCTGAATGTCTGGCCTCTGCCGCTGGAGCCCTGGCTGCCGCCCGCTGAACGGCGCGCGGCGCGGATACCCGCCGCATCCAAAACCTGCCCGCCGCTGAATATTCATCACCCGCCACCGCTGTTGCTTTCCGGCGTCAGGGACGGTGCGGTTATTCGCCGTCTGCCGGGAGTCACAATGGCGCCGCTGGTGCTGCAAACCAGCGGCGGGGAAGGGCGGCGCTGGTGGTTTATCAACGGAACCCCCCAGGAGAGCGAGGGGGCGGCGCTGACGCTGCATCTGCAGCAGGCAGGGGCCTATCAGCTGGTGGTCATGGACGAGGGTGGACAGACGGCGGCTGTCACGTTTTCGTTGCAGTAGCGGCCGGGCGGCAGGCTGGATATGTTGCTGCTAATGGTTTTATTTTAAGAAAATGTTATTTGCAGCCATAGGCAACGGGCGTATTGCTCTTTATAATGCGCGCCAGATCGAAACCGCGTCTCAGGATGCGTCATACAACAGAACATTTTACTGGATTCAGAGGTTATCAATGGCTATTGAACGTACTTTTTCCATCATCAAACCAAACGCGGTGGCAAAAAACGTTATTGGCAGTATCTTTGCCCGCTTTGAAGCGGCAGGGTTCAAAATTGTCGGCACCAAAATGCTGCACATGAGCGTTGAGCAGGCGCGCGGTTTCTACGCCGAGCATGACGGCAAGCCGTTCTTTGACGGCCTGGTGGAGTTCATGACCTCCGGCCCGATCGTGGTTTCCGTACTTGAAGGCGAAAACGCCGTGCAGCGCCACCGCGATCTGCTGGGCGCTACCAACCCGGCGAACGCGCTGGCAGGCACCCTGCGCGCCGACTACGCCGACAGCTTCACCGAAAACGGCACCCACGGTTCTGACTCCGTTGAGTCTGCAAAACGCGAAATCGCCTACTTCTTCGCTGAAGGCGAAGTGTGCCCGCGCACCCGCTAATTCGCCTCTTTTGATTGCGCAGGCGGCAATTCGTCGACCTGCGCGACCCAAAGAACCCGGCGGATTCTGAGAAAGTAGTAAATTTATATTATTACTTTTTGCAGGCGTGGCAATCATGCGCCAGAATTTGTACAATGCGACGCCCCGGAAGAGTCCGACTCTGACCGGGGCGTCCTTTTTAACCCTCCAGGGGCCACAACGTGTAACAACGAGGCCGGAAACCATTATGTCTGAACAAATTATCACGCCTGATTGCGCCGATCTGACGGTGCCCAACAAAGATGTCAAAACTAACCTGCTGGATTTAAACCGTCAGCAGATGCGCGAGTTTTTTAAAAATTTGGGTGAAAAACCGTTTCGCGCCGATCAGGTGATGAAGTGGCTGTATCACTACTGCTGCGACGACTTTGACGAGATGACCGACATCAACAAAGTCCTGCGCGCAAAGCTTAAAGAAGTGGCCGAAATTCGCGCGCCGGAAGTGGTTGAGGAGCAGCGTTCTTCCGATGGCACCATCAAGTGGGCGATCGCCGTGGGCGATCAGCGCGTTGAGACGGTGTACATCCCGGAAGACGACCGCGCCACGCTCTGCGTCTCCTCGCAGGTAGGCTGCGCCCTGGAGTGCAAATTCTGCTCGACGGCGCAGCAGGGCTTTAACCGCAACCTGCGTGTTTCCGAAATTATCGGCCAGGTCTGGCGGGCGGCGAAAATTGTCGGCGCGCAGAAGAAAACCGGCGTGCGTCCTATCACTAACGTGGTGATGATGGGAATGGGCGAGCCGCTGCTCAACCTGACCAACGTCGTACCGGCGATGGAAATTATGCTCGACGACTTCGGGTTTGGTCTTTCCAAACGCCGGGTTACGCTCTCCACCTCCGGCGTCGTGCCGGCGCTGGACAAGCTGGGCGACATGATCGACGTAGCGCTGGCTATCTCCCTGCACGCGCCGAACGATGAGATCCGCGATGAAATCGTGCCGATCAACAAAAAGTACAATATTGAAACTTTCCTCGCCGCGGTTCGCCGCTATCTGGCTAAATCCAACGCCAACCAGGGCCGCGTGACCATTGAGTACGTCATGCTCGATCACGTTAACGACGGTACCGAGCACGCGCACCAGCTGGCGGAGCTGCTGAAAGATACACCGTGCAAGATCAACCTGATTCCGTGGAATCCCTTCCCGGGCGCGCCCTATGGCCGCAGCTCCAATAGCCGCATCGATCGCTTCTCCAAAGTGCTGATGAGCTATGATTTTACGACTATCGTACGTAAAACCCGCGGCGACGATATCGACGCGGCCTGCGGACAGCTGGCGGGTGAAGTGATTGACCGCACCAAGCGTACGATGCGTAAACGCATGCAGGGTGAACCGATAGCGGTAAAAGCAGTCTGAACAACCTGACGCCGCGTGCGGAAATGCGGGCGGCGTCGAGGATGTCTAAGGATTAAGCGAAGCGTACCGATCCCTTTAATAATTACGGTGCGTTTCGATGCGGATTGAGGCAGTATGTACCGGGCCAACAATACGTTAGGCCTACATGCCTGCATCGACAGCTTGACGTTAGACAATCGGATGCTTCGCGGTGCTGGCTCCAGCGGCACCTGAATCTTAAATTTTACGTACCAGCAGCTGTAGCGAATGAATACTGAAGCCACTCAAGACCCACAAGCAGCACACACAACGGGTACGCGTCTGCGTAACGCCCGTGAACAACTCGGACTTAGCCAGCAATCCGTTGCAGAGCGCCTGTGTCTGAAGGTCTCCACGATCCGTGATATTGAGGACGATAAGGCACCCGCAGAGCTCGCTGCAACCTTCCTGCGCGGCTACATCCGCTCCTACGCCCGCCTTGTCCACGTGCCTGAAGACGAACTGCTGCCGATGATGGCAAAGCAGGTGCCGATGAAGTCGGCCAAAATGCAGCCGGGACAGCACATCTCCTTAGGCAAGCGCCGTAAGAAGCGCGACGGCTGGCTAATGACATTTACCTGGCTGGTGCTTTTTGTGGTTGTCGGCCTGACCGGCGCCTGGTGGTGGCAGAACCACAAGGCGCAGCAGGAAGAGATCAGCACCATGGCGGACCAGTCTTCCGCAGAGCTGAACGCTAATAACACCAGCCAGGAAGTTCCGCTCGATACCAGCGGTGGGCAGAGCGCGCCAGCCGATGCTGCTGGCAGCACTCAGCCGGAAACGGCAACTCCGTCAAGCGACAGCGCGGCAACCGCTGCGCAGCCGACGACACAAGATCCGCAGGCTAACGGCGCGGTTTCTCCGTCACAGGCTAATGTTGATAACACTACCGGCACGGCGGCGAATTCTACAGGTACTGGCGATGGGGCGCTGCCGACCGACCAGGCTGCCGTTACCCCCGCAGCAGAACCGAATGCGCTGGCCATGACCTTTACCGCCGACTGCTGGCTGGAAGTGAGCGATGCGACCGGTAAGAAACTGTTCAGCGGCATGCAACGCAAAGGCGCAAGCCTGAACGTCAACGGCCAGCTGCCGTACAAGCTTAAAATTGGCGCACCGGCAGCGGTTCAGATTCAGTTCCAGGGTAAACCTGTCGACCTGAGTCGTTTTATCAGAACTAACCAGGTTGCACGTCTGTCCCTGAAAGGTGATGAAGCACCGGCTCAGGCGCAGTAACGGACGCGTAACGCGGGAGATTTTACATGCATAACCAGGCTCCGATTCAACGTAGAAAATCGACGCGTATATACGTTGGGAACGTGCCAATCGGCGATGGGGCTCCCATCGCCGTGCAGTCAATGACCAACACGCGCACCACGGACGTGGCGGCAACGGTCAATCAAATTAAAGCCCTTGAGCGCGTTGGCGCGGACATTGTGCGCGTTTCGGTGCCCACCATGGACGCCGCAGAAGCTTTTAAGCTTATCAAACAGCAGGTTAACGTCCCGCTGGTCGCCGATATTCACTTTGATTACCGTATTGCCCTGAAAGTCGCCGAGTACGGCGTTGACTGCCTGCGCATCAATCCCGGCAACATCGGTAACGAAGAGCGTATCCGCCAGGTTGTTGACTGCGCGCGGGATCATAATATTCCTATCCGCATCGGCGTAAACGCCGGTTCGCTGGAAAAAGATCTGCAGGAAAAATACGGCGAGCCTACGCCGCAGGCGCTGTATGAATCCGCCATGCGCCATGTGGATCATCTCGACCGGCTCAACTTTGACAAGTTTAAAGTCAGCGTCAAAGCTTCCGACGTTTTCCTGGCTGTTGAATCCTATCGCCTGCTGGCGAAGCATATCGATCAGCCTCTGCATCTGGGCATCACTGAAGCGGGCGGCGCGCGCGCCGGGGCGGTTAAATCAGCGATCGGGCTGGGGCTGCTGCTCTCTGAAGGGATCGGCGACACGCTGCGCATCTCGCTGGCGGCGGATCCTGTTGAAGAGATCAAAGTCGGCTTTGATATTCTGAAGTCGCTGCGCATCCGCGCCCGCGGCATCAACTTTATTGCCTGCCCCACCTGCTCGCGTCAGGAGTTCGACGTTATCGGCACCGTTAACGCACTCGAAGAGCGGCTGGAGGACATTATTACCCCGATGGATGTCTCTATTATCGGCTGCGTTGTTAATGGTCCGGGTGAAGCGCTGGTTTCCACGCTCGGCGTGACCGGCGGCAATAAGAAAAGCGGCCTCTATGAAGACGGCGTCCGTAAAGACCGGCTCGATAATGACGATATGATAAGCCAGCTTGAAGCGCGCATTCGCGCCAAGGCCAGCATGCTCGATGAGTCTCAGCGTATCGACATTCAGCAGGTTGACGCAAAATAACGTATTGGGAAGCGGCACGCTTCCCGTGTATGATTGAACCCGCTGGCGCTTCTGCGCCTGGGTTCATTTTTGTATCTATAAAGAGAAAAAACGTGGCAAAAAACATTCAAGCCATCCGCGGCATGAACGATTATCTGCCGGGCGAAACCGCTCTCTGGCAGCGCATTGAAGGCACACTGAAGCAGGTGCTCAGCAGCTACGGTTACAGCGAAATTCGGTTGCCGATTGTAGAGCAGACCCCACTATTCAAGCGCGCTATCGGTGAAGTTACCGACGTGGTTGAAAAAGAGATGTATACCTTCGAAGACCGCAACGGCGATAGCCTGACGCTGCGTCCGGAAGGGACTGCGGGCTGCGTACGCGCCGGCATTGAACATGGTCTTCTGTACAATCAGGAACAGCGTCTGTGGTATATCGGCCCGATGTTCCGTCACGAGCGTCCGCAGAAAGGGCGCTATCGCCAGTTTCATCAGCTGGGCTGCGAAGTCTTTGGCCTGCAGGGCCCGGACATCGACGCAGAGTTGATTATGCTCACTGCCCGCTGGTGGCGCGCGCTCGGCATCGCCGACCACGTGCGCCTGGAACTGAACTCTATCGGTTCTCTGGAAGCGCGCGCAAACTATCGTGAAGCGCTGGTGGCTTATCTTGAGCAGTATAAAGACCGCCTGGATGAAGACTGCAAGCGCCGCATGTACACCAACCCGCTGCGGGTGCTGGATTCGAAAAATCCGGACGTGCAGGCGCTGTTGGACGATGCCCCCGCGCTCGGTGACTATCTTGATGAAGAGTCGCAGCAGCACTTTGCCGGCCTGTGCGCCCTGCTGGACGCCGCGGGTATTGCCTACACCGTCAACCAGCGCCTGGTGCGCGGTCTTGACTACTACAACCGCACCGTCTTCGAATGGGTCACTAACAGCCTGGGCTCGCAGGGCACCGTGTGTGCCGGCGGCCGCTACGACGGCCTGGTAGAACAGCTGGGCGGACGCGCGGCGCCAGGTGTCGGTTTCGCCATGGGCCTTGAGCGTTTAGTTTTGCTGGTTCAGGCGGTTAACCCGGAATTTAAAGCCGATCCCGTTGTCGATATATACCTGGTAGCCTCCGGCACCGATACGCAGGTCGCTGCGATGCGTCTTGCCGAGCAGCTTCGGGATCGGATGCCGGGCGTTAAGCTAATGACTAACCACGGCGGCGGTAACTTTAAGAAGCAATTTGCCCGTGCGGACAAGTGGGGCGCTCGCGTCGCGCTGGTTCTGGGTGAGTCAGAAGTTGCTGACAACAGCGTGGTGGTAAAAGATTTACGCTCTGGTGAGCAGACGACAGTAACGCAGGATAGCGTTGCCGCACAGCTGCAGACGCTGCTGGGCTAATTGCCGGAAATATTATTCAGGAGAAGAACTGGGTGGAAGTCTACGCTAACGAAAACGAACAGGTTGACGCAGTAAAGCGCTTTTTTGCCGAAAACGGTAAAGCGCTGGCTGTTGGCGTCATCCTGGGTATTGGCGCGCTGGTAGGCTGGCGCTACTGGAGTTCCCATCAGGAAGGTAGCGCTCGCGAAGCGTCGCTGGTTTATGAAAATGCGGTAACTGCGTTGAAACCTGGCCAGCCTGAAACTTACGGCGCCGCCGAGAAGTTTGCCGCCAGTGAAAAAAATACCTACGGTGCGTTTGCCGCGTTGGAATTGGCGCAGCAGTTTGTCGATGCAAACCAGCTGGATAAAGCCGAACAGCAGCTGCAAAATGCGCTGTCTGCTGCTTCCGATAAAAATTTAAAATCGGTTATCAGCATTCGCCTCGCGCGCGTTCAGCTGCAGATGAAGCAGCCAGATGCCGCCCTGAAATCTCTTGAAGGGATTAAAGGCGAAGGCTGGAGCGCCATTGTCGCGGACTTACGCGGCGAGATCCTGCTCAGCAAAGGCGATAAGCAGGGAGCGAAAGCTGCCTGGGAAGCTGGCGCGAAGAGCGATGCTTCATCGGCGCTCAGCGAAATGATGCGCATGAAAATGAATAATTTGTCCATCTGAGAGGGACCCGATGCAATTGCGTAAATTACTATTGCCAGGACTGCTATCTGTTACTTTATTGAGCGGCTGCTCGCTGTTTAGCAGCGAAGAAGACGTGGTTAAAATGTCTCCGCTGCCCACGGTAGAGAACCAGTTCTCTCCGTCGACTAACTGGAGTACGTCTGTCGGTAGCGGCATTGGCGATTTCTATTCCAACCTGCATCCGGCCATTGCGGATAGCGTGGTGTATGCAGCGGATCGCAAAGGCACCGTAAAAGCCGTTAACGTCAGCGATGGCAAAGAAGTCTGGTCGGTAAACCTGGCTGAAAAAGACGGCTGGTTCTCCCGTGTTTCAGCGCTGCTGTCCGGTGGCCTGACTGTTTCTGGCGGCCACGTATACGTAGGCTCCGAGAAGGCGCAGGTCTATGCGCTGAACACCAGCGACGGTACGGTGGCCTGGCAGACGCGCGTTGCAGGCGAAGCGCTCTCCCGCCCGGTAGTCAGCGATGGTATGGTGCTTATCCATACCAGTAACGGCCAGCTGCAGGCGCTGAACGAAACTGACGGCGCGATTAAGTGGACCGTTAACCTTGATATGCCGGCGCTTTCTCTGCGCGGCGAATCTGCGCCAGCAAGCGCGTTTGGCGCCGCAATTGTCGGCGGCGACAACGGCCGCGTTAGCGCGGTGCTGCAGCAGCAGGGCCAGCTTATCTGGCAGCAGCGCATTTCTCAGGCCACGGGCCCGACTGAAATCGATCGCCTGAGCGACGTGGACACGACGCCGGTTATCGTTAATGGCGTGGTTTACGCACTGGCCTATAACGGCAACCTGACCGCGCTGGACCTGCGCAGCGGCCAGGTAATGTGGAAACGCGAACTCGGTTCGGTCAATAACTTTATCGTTGACGGCAACCGCATCTATATGGTCGATCAGACCGACCGCGTGCTGGCGCTGAACACTGAAGGCGGCGTGACGCTGTGGACGCAAACTGCGCTGCTGCATCGCCTGCTGACCGCGCCGGTGCTGTATAATGGCAGCCTGGTGGTTGGCGATAGCGAAGGCTATCTGCACTGGATGAATCCTCAGGACGGCCAGTTTGTTGCGCAGCAGAAGCTCGACAGCTCCGGTTTATTGACCGATCCCGTCGCTGCTAACGGACAGCTGCTGATTCAGGCGAAAGACGGTACGCTGTATTCAATTACGCGTTAAGTTTGCTCGCGGTAGATTTTTGCAAACGGCCCCTGTTCAGCAGGGGCCGTTTTACTGTTTTTAGAATTTAAGAGGCATTTAACATGGTACCTGTGGTCGCGCTTGTCGGGCGCCCTAACGTTGGAAAATCCACGCTATTCAACCGTCTAACGCGCACTCGTGATGCGCTGGTCGCGGATTTTCCGGGGCTGACTCGTGACCGTAAGTACGGTCGTGCCGAGGTTGAAGGCCGCGAGTTTATCTGTATCGATACCGGCGGTATTGACGGTACGGAAGAGGGTGTCGAAACCCGCATGGCCGAGCAGTCGCTGCTGGCGATTGAAGAGGCTGACGTGGTGCTGTTCATGGTGGACGCCCGCGCCGGGCTTATGCCGGCAGATGAAGGCATCGCTAAGCACCTGCGCTCTCGCCAAAAACCAACTTTCCTGGTCGCCAACAAAACGGACGGCATCGATCCGGATCAGGCCGTTGCCGATTTCTGGTCGCTGGGGCTGGGTGATATTCACCCCATTGCCGCTTCCCACGGCCGCGGCGTAACCTCGCTGATTGAGCACGTCCTGATGCCGTTTATGGACGATATCGCCCCGCCGGAAGAGATTGACGAAGACGCCGCTTACTGGGCGCAGTTTGAAGCCGAGCAGAATGGCGAAGCGCCGGAAGAGCCTGAAGATGATTTCGATCCGCTGAGCCTGCCTATCAAGCTGGCTATTGTCGGTCGTCCTAACGTGGGTAAGTCCACGCTCACTAACCGTATTCTCGGCGAAGATCGCGTCGTGGTGTATGACATGCCGGGCACCACCCGCGACAGTATCTATATCCCGATGGAGCGCGACGAGCGCGAATATGTGCTCATCGACACCGCCGGGGTGCGCAAGCGCGGCAAAATTACCGATACCGTTGAGAAGTTCTCGGTTATCAAAACCCTGCAGGCCATTGAAGATGCCAACGTGGTACTGCTGGTTATTGACGCGCGGGAAGGCATTTCCGATCAGGATCTCTCCCTGCTCGGCTTTATTCTCAATAGCGGACGTTCGCTGGTGATTGTCGTCAACAAGTGGGACGGCCTGAGTCAGGAAGTGCGTGAGCAGGTTAAAGAGACCCTCGACTATCGTCTGGGCTTTATTGATTTTGCCCGTGTACACTTTATCTCTGCCCTGCACGGCAGCGGCGTTGGCAACCTGTTTGACTCCGTACGCGAAGCCTACGACAGCTCAACCCGCCGCGTCAGCACCGCGCTGCTGACCCGCATCATGAATATGGCCGCTGAAGATCACCAGCCGCCGCTGGTGCGCGGCCGTCGCGTGAAGCTTAAATACGCGCACGCCGGTGGCTATAACCCGCCGATCGTCGTTATTCACGGGAATCAGGTAAAAGACCTGCCGGATTCCTATAAGCGCTATCTGATGAACTATTTCCGCAAGTCCCTGGACGTAATGGGGACGCCAATTCGCATTCAGTTTAAAGAGGGTGAAAACCCGTTTGCGAATAAGCGTAATACTCTGACGCCAAATCAGATGCGCAAGCGTAAACGCCTCATTAAGCATATTAAGAAAGGCAAATAATAACCTATTTAAACCCGCACTCCGTGCGGGTTTTTATTTATTGCATAATGGTGTGATGGCAATTACAGTTTATTCCTAATGGCAAGTTCATAAATGTGTGCCAGACTTGTTTCCACTGGTTTATCAAAACGAATGAATGAGGGAATCATGATGAAAAAGACAATTATTGCACTTTCTGCTCTTATGATGGCTGCACCTGTTTTTGCTAACACGGTTACTCACGCGACTGATGATACCGTGCAGCAGGCGCACGAAAGCGCTGATACTGCGAAAGAAAAACTGCACAAAGCCCAGCACCGCGGTGATGAGCTGAAGCAGAAATCTGAGCATGCTGTGAAAGGTGAGAGCAACGACACCAGCAGCAAAATCAGCGAAGGCTCTAAAAAGGCCTGGAACAAAACTAAAGAGGGTTCCGAAAAGGCCTGGGATAAAACCAAGCAGGGATCTGAAAAGGCGTGGAACAGCACTAAAGAAGGTGCCAGCGACCTGAAAAACAAAGTCAGCAACTAATTACGCTTTGTTTCTACATTATCCCAGCGGGCCAGTTTACTGGCTCGCTTTTATTATGTAAGCGTGTTACAAACTCCGAATTTGTCCCCGATAAAATTTATTTAACCCCTCTTTTTGTATCCTGATATTAATTAAGCTTACCTAACAATGAGTAAATAAATATCTTAATAATGGTTATGCATTTACGTTCTTAGCAAATTAAATTATGCCACATTGCAGGAGCAGAGCGGGCTCCCTGCGATGTGGCACCCCGGCGGCAATTCGGGTAACGTAGCATTTTTTCTGTGGGAATATTACGATGGAATTAACTTGCCCGAATTGCCATTCAGATCTTGAGCCGAGCAGCGGAATGGCGCACTGCTCAGGCTGCCAACGAGACTTTACCGTGTCGGCACGCTGTCCGGAGTGTCATCAGCCGCTTGAAGTGTTAAAAGCCTGCGGCGCGGTAGATTACTTCTGCCAGCACGGACACGGTCTGATCTCTAAAAAGCGCGTGGCGTTCAGCCTTACCTGAAGATTCAGGTTGCTTTGCGGGCCCGGCTTCTCTTCTGCGGCGTGATTCTAACCACTTCACTCTCGACCACGCCGTCGCTCAGGCGAGTATTCAGGATGTCGCCGGCCTTCAGCTGTTTTGCCTTTTTCACCAGCGCGCCTTCGGCGGTGGTTGAGACGCTGTAGCCGCGCGCCAGCGTGGACAGCGGGCTGACCGCTTCCAGATGGGTAGCCGCAGTACCGAAGCGCTCTTTGGCACCGCTCAGCCGGGCGCGGATGCGTTCTGCAAGCATATACTCCAGCTGTTTTATCCTGCTCGAAGCCCTATAAATGCGCGGCTGCGGGCTCTGCTGATTCAGCCGCTGCATCAGCCGTTGCTGCTGCTGGGTAGCGCGCTTGAGCCTGCCTTCAAGGGCGTAGCCCAGACGCTGGCGCAGTTTATCAAGCACCGCCTGCTGGCGGGCCAGACGCAATTCGGGATGCTGCTGCTGCAGGCGGTGGTGAAGCTGGCTAAAGCGCCGGCTGTGGCTGGCGATGTAGTAGTCCATCGCCATCTCGAGACGCTGGCGCGCTGACTGTACCTGGCGCAGCAGTTCAAGCTGGTTGCGGCTGACGATTTCCGCTGCCGCCGACGGCGTCGGCGCGCGCAGATCGGCGATAAAGTCGGCGATGGTGACGTCCGTTTCGTGGCCGACGGCGCTGACCACCGGAATTACGCTGGCGAAAATCGCCCGCGCCACGCGCTCGTCGTTAAAGCTCCACAAGTCTTCCAGCGAGCCGCCGCCGCGCCCGACGATGAGCACGTCGCATTCGCCGCGGCGGTTTGCCAGTTCGATAGCGCGCACAATCTGTCCGGGGGCATCGTCGCCCTGAACGGCGGTCGGATAGATGATCACCGGCAGCGCCGGATCGCGACGCTTAAGAACGTGCAGAATATCGTGCAGCGCGGCGCCCGTTTTTGAGGTAATCACCCCAACGCAGGTGGCCGGGGAGGGCAACGGCTGCTTGAATTGCTGATCGAACAGCCCCTCAGAGGACAGCTTCGTCTTCAGCTGCTCGTATTTCTGCTGCAGCAAGCCTTCACCGGCCGGCTGCATGCTCTCAACGATGATCTGATAGTCGCCGCGGGGTTCGTACAGCGTGATATTCGCGCGGACCAGCACCTGCTGGCCGTGCTGGGGCCGGAAGGTGACCCGGCGGTTGCTGTTGCGAAACATCGCGCAGCGCACCTGGGCTCCGTCGTCTTTTAAGGTGAAGTACCAGTGCCCGGAAGCGGGCTGGGTAAAGTTTGAAATTTCGCCGCTGATCCAGACCTGGCCCATCTCCTGTTCCAGCAGCAGACGTACCGTCTGATTAAGGCGGCTTACGGTAAAAATAGTGGAGGTCGGAGAGGATAACATGTGAGCGAGATCAAATTTTAAATCAGCAGGTTATTCAGTCGATAGTAACCCGCCGACAGGGGATGGCAAGTATTATTTGCAAATAAGTGTGGAAGCAAGCGATTCCGCTCTGTATAATGCCACGGCAATATTTATTAACCACCCAGGTAGAGATATTGCCCATGCTACGCATCGCTAAAGAAGCACTCACGTTTGACGACGTTCTCCTCGTTCCCGCTCACTCCACTGTTCTGCCGAATACTGCCGATCTCAGCACGCAGCTGACCAAAAAAATTCGCCTGAATATTCCAATGCTCTCCGCGGCGATGGATACCGTGACTGAAGCGCGCCTGGCGATTGCCCTGGCTCAGGAAGGCGGTATTGGCTTTATCCACAAAAACATGTCTATCGAGCGCCAGGCCGAAGAAGTCCAGCGCGTTAAAAAATACGAATCCGGTATTGTCACCGATCCCCAGACCGTTCTGCCGACCACGACTTTGCAGGAAGTGAAGGCGCTGACCGAGCGCAACGGTTTTGCCGGCTATCCGGTGGTCACCGAAGATAACGAGCTGGTCGGGATTGTTACCGGCCGCGACGTGCGCTTCGTGACCGACCTTAATCAGCCGGTCAGCGTTTACATGACGCCGAAAGATCGTCTGGTGACCGTGCGCGAAGGTGAAGCCCGCGAAGCGGTATTCGCCAAGATGCACGAAAAGCGCGTCGAAAAAGCGCTGGTCGTAGACGACAGCTTCCACCTGCTCGGCATGATCACCGTAAAAGACTTCAAGAAAGCCGAGCGTAAGCCTAACGCCTGTAAAGACGAGCACGGCCGCCTGCGCGTAGGTGCCGCGGTAGGCGCGGGCGCGGGCAACGAAGAGCGCGTTGACGCGCTGGTTGCTGCAGGCGTTGACGTTCTGCTGATCGACTCCTCCCACGGTCATTCCGAAGGCGTGCTGCAGCGCATTCGCGAAACCCGCGCAAAATATCCCGACCTGCAAATCATCGGCGGCAACGTGGCGACTGGCGCAGGGGCACGTGCCCTGGCAGACGCTGGCGTAAGCGCGGTGAAAGTGGGTATCGGCCCAGGGTCCATCTGTACCACCCGCATCGTTACCGGCGTGGGCGTTCCGCAGATCACCGCTGTTTCCGACGCGGTTGAAGCGCTGGAAGGCACCGGCATTCCGGTCATCGCCGACGGCGGTATCCGCTTCTCTGGCGACATTGCAAAAGCCATTGCCGCAGGCGCTTCTGCCGTCATGGTCGGATCGATGCTGGCCGGTACCGAAGAATCTCCGGGCGAAATCGAACTCTATCAGGGCCGCTCTTACAAATCCTACCGCGGCATGGGCTCGCTGGGCGCGATGTCCAAAGGCTCTTCCGATCGCTACTTCCAGAGCGATAACGCAGCCGACAAGCTGGTGCCGGAAGGTATCGAAGGCCGCGTAGCCTATAAAGGCCGCCTGAAAGAGATCATCCACCAGCAGATGGGCGGCTTGCGCTCCTGTATGGGCCTTACCGGCTGTGGTACTATCGACGCCCTGCGTACTAAGGCAGAGTTCGTGCGCATCAGCGGTGCGGGTATCCAGGAAAGCCACGTTCACGACGTGACCATCACCAAGGAATCCCCGAACTACCGTCTGGGCTCCTGATTATTTCCGCGCCCGGCCTATATGCTCTGTCGGGCTGCAGTAAACGCATCTGCAGCCGGAGAGACAACTAATATGCCGGGCGCTCTGTTTTTGTTTCACTTGCCTCGGAATTATCGTCAATGACGGACAACATTCATAAACACCGCATCCTGATCCTCGACTTCGGTTCTCAATATACTCAGCTGGTGGCGCGCCGCGTGCGCGAGCTGGGGGTTTACTGTGAGCTGTGGGCCTGGGACGTTACGGAAGCACAGATCCGCGAATTTAATCCTAGCGGCATTATCCTTTCCGGCGGACCGGAAAGCACCACCGAAGAGAACAGCCCGCGCGCGCCGGAATATGTCTTCACCGCCGGCGTCCCGGTGCTCGGCGTTTGCTACGGCATGCAGACCATGGCGATGCAGCTCGGTGGTCACGTACAGGGCTCCAGCGAGCGCGAGTTTGGCTACGCGCAGGTTGAAGTCAAAGTCGACAGCGCGCTGGTTCACGGCATTGAAGATGCCCTGACCGCCGACGGCAAGCCGCTGCTGGACGTGTGGATGAGCCACGGCGACAAAGTTACCGCCATCCCGTCCGGCTTCGTGACCGTTGCCAGCACCGAAACCTGTCCGTTTGCCATTATGGCTAACGAAGAGAAGCGCTTCTACGGCGTGCAGTTCCACCCGGAAGTGACCCACACCCGTCAGGGCCTGCGTATGCTGGAGCGCTTCGTGCGCGATATCTGCCAGTGCGAAGCCCTGTGGACCCCGGCAAAAATCATCGACGACGCCGTGGCGCGCATTCGCGAGCAGGTTGGCGACGATAAAGTGATCCTCGGCCTCTCCGGCGGCGTGGACTCCTCCGTCACCGCGATGCTGCTGCACCGCGCCATCGGCGACAAGCTGACCTGCGTCTTCGTTGACAACGGCCTGCTGCGCCTCAACGAAGCCGAGCAGGTGATGGACATGTTCGGCGATCGCTTTGGCCTGAACATCGTGCACGTTGAAGGCGAGCAGCGCTTCCTCGACGCGCTGGCGGGCGAAAACGATCCGGAAGCCAAGCGCAAAATCATCGGCCGCGTTTTTGTGGAAGTATTCGATGAAGAAGCGCTGAAGCTGGAAGACGTGAAGTGGCTGGCGCAGGGCACCATCTATCCTGACGTTATCGAATCTGCCGCCTCGGCAACCGGTAAAGCGCACGTCATCAAATCTCACCACAACGTGGGCGGCCTGCCGAAAGAGATGAAGATGGGCCTCGTAGAGCCGCTGCGCGAGCTGTTCAAAGACGAAGTGCGCAAGATTGGTCTCGAGCTGGGCCTGCCGTACGACATGCTCTACCGTCACCCGTTCCCGGGACCGGGACTGGGCGTGCGCGTACTGGGCGAAGTGAAGAAAGAGTACTGCGACCTGCTGCGCCGCGCCGACGCTATCTTTATCGAAGAGCTGCGCAAGGCCGATCTGTACGACAAAGTCAGCCAGGCCTTTACCGTGTTCCTGCCGGTGCGCTCAGTTGGCGTGATGGGCGACGGCCGTAAATACGACTGGGTCGTCTCCCTGCGCGCGGTGGAAACCATCGACTTTATGACAGCGCACTGGGCGCACCTGCCGTACGATTTCCTCGGTCGCGTGTCCAATCGCATCATCAACGAAGTTAACGGCATCTCCCGCGTGGTGTACGACATCAGCGGCAAGCCGCCGGCGACGATTGAGTGGGAATGATTTAACGTCTGGCAATAGCTTGCACGTAAAAGCAGTAAAGTACCTCTAAGCCCGCGTAACTGCGGGCTTTTTTGTCTGATTCGAATGAAAATTTCTGCGAAATTATTTACCCCTCCTGGATAGAGAAGACTTTGCGATGTCCTGCATACTTCAGCTTGTCCGCGCGTTGGCTGTCTTCATTTAGTCCACCTCTGGACCTTAGTAAACTTTCGGAAATTCATTTTCTTGCGCCTGCATCTAATCTGGAATAGTTAGGCTATGTAACGGTGCAGTAGATTTTCCTGAGAACGATGTCTGATATTTAGTTAAAGACGGGATACTGCGCGGCAATGGCAAAGTAATTAAGTATTCTTTTAAAGTGAAGCTGTAAATATAATTAAAAATACTCAGAAATATTATGTTACATCTGTATTATCAGTGACTAACTATCCTGACTTTATTGAACGAATATGCAGGCGCTGTAAACTCTGCCCGGTGGTAAACACCACAAGGGAAACACTACCCAGTGTCGTATTATTTACAGGAGTTAGTTATGCGTGAACTTAAAAATAGTGAGTTAGAAACCGTTTCTGGTGCAGGTTTTTTTGCTGATGCCGGCACTGCGCTAGGCCGCAGCATTGGCGCTATTGTTGACGCCATTGGCGGTAAAGGCAGCAACAGCGGCGTTCAGGCGGGAACCACAATTGGTAAGAGCATTGGCGAAGCCGTGGAAGTTGGCTTAGGCATTTTCTCTTCCCTTTTCGGCGGGCTGTTCGGTAAGAAATAATTAGCAGCGATTAAGCGTAATGATATGCCATAGCTGCAGGCGTATTGCCTGTGGCTATTATAGTGCATGAATCCCGTTAACCTTTGTTAATACACAGGAGCAGTGAAGTAAGAAGGGTTTATGTTTACTTGACTGTTTTTGTGAAAATAAGGATCGCTGTTTTTATTTCTTACGGAGTTTTATCTGAAATTATAATCAGTTTTTACTCTTTCAGATGATATTAACCCCGTACCTTCAACAGGCCGCTTTACCCCGCAGCTCCGCTAATAGAGAAAAATAGTCTTCAAAATGGAACAACAACCTCTGTTTCGCCAGGAAGCGCTCGACCATCTGAAAACCCGATGGCTGGGCCAGGCGCTGTTAACCAGCAGTTATCCGCTGTGGGTCGCCGTGACTGCCACTACTTTTTTTATTGCCGTTCTGCTGCTCGCCGCTGTTTTTGGCGACTATACCCGGCGAATGAGCGTTTCAGGTGAAGTCACCTCGCTGCCGCGTGCGGTCAATATCTTCTCGCCGGGGCAGGGGTTTATCAGCCATATCTGGAAGCAGGCCGGAGAGCCAGTCAGCAAAGGGGATTTTCTTTATCAAATAGACGTCAGCCGCGTTACCCGCTCGGGCAACGTCAGCGAAAACATTATTCACGCCACCCGCGAGCAGACGCAGATCATTGAAGGCATTATTCACAAGCTGGAGCAAAACAAAGCGACGGCGCTGGCGCAAATGCAGGAGCAGCTTGCCCAGTATCAACGTGCATACCGGGATGCCAAAGTCTCGGTGGACAGCGCGCGAAAAGGTATGGAGGAGATGAGGGCCACCATGCAGAGCTACGCGGACTATAAAAAGCGCGGCCTCATCACCAACGATCAGCACACAAACCAGCGCTACCTCTATTACCAGCAGCAGAGCGTTTATCAGAATCTCAATGCCCAGCTGATCCAGCAGGGCCTGCAAATTACCGCGCTGAAAGGCGATATTATTACCCGTACCGCCGATTTTGATAACCAGATCTCGACCCACCGCTATGAACTGAGCGATCTGCAGCGCAGGCTGGCGGAGATGGACGCCACCGGCACGCTGCTGGTGAGTGCGCCGGCGGAGGGAAAAGTCGAGTCCATGAGCGTCACTCTGGGGCAGATGGTCAACGCCGGCGATAGCCTGGCGCAAATCGTGCCCGCCGAAAGCAAAGGCTATTTCCTGATCCTCTGGCTGCCCAACAGCAGCGTTCCCTACGTAAAGCCCGGGGACCGCATCAACATCCGCTATGACGCTTTTCCCTATGAAAAATTCGGCCAGTTCGCGGGCAGCATTCTCTCGGTCTCCAGCGTGCCCGTCTCGCCTCAGGAACTGAGCTCCTACAGCAACTCGCCGCGCGCGCTGAACAGCACCCGCACGGAGCCGTTCTACAAAGCGATTATCGATATCAGCGTCGATCCGCGCGCCCGGGCGCTGGCCCTGACCACCGGCATGAAGGCGCAGGCCACGGTATTTATGGAGCGGCGTCCTCTCTACCAGTGGATGCTCTCGCCATTTTATGACATCTACAGCAGCCTGACGGGCCCGATCCATGACTAGTACGCTATTGAACTACCTGCGCGACCGGCTGCACTTCGGCTTTATGCGCAAAGTGCCGCAGATTTTACAAACCGAAAGCGCCGAGTGTGGGCTTGCCTGCCTGACGATGGTGTGCCGCTTTTACGGCATGGATGTCGATCTGTTTAATCTGCGCCACCGGTTTGGCATCTCCTCTCACGGCGCGACGCTGGGGCTGCTGGTGGATGTTGCCGAGAAGCTGAACCTCAAGACCCGGCCGCTGTCGCTGGATCTCAACGAGGTCCGCCAGCTAAAGACGCCGTGCATCTTGCACTGGGACATGTGTCACTTTGTTGTCCTGATCGCTGCCGGGCGCAACAAGTGCGTGATTCACGATCCCGCGTTTGGCCGCCGGGTTGTCGGCATCGCAGAGCTGTCCCGCCACTTTACCGGCGTAGCGCTTGAGCTATGGCCAGATAAAGGGTTCTCCCGGGAAAGCGCGCGCAGCAAAATGCGCCTGTGGGAAATGATGAAGAATATTCACGGCCTGTGGGGATTTCTGGGCAAGATCCTCTGCTTCAGCCTGCTGATTGAGACCATCAACTTGCTGCTTCCCGTCGGCACGCAGCTGGTGATGGACCACGTCATCGTGGCCGAGGACCGCTCGCTGCTGTCGCTTATCTGTATCGGGCTGTTCTGCTTCATTCTCTGTCGGACATTTATCGGCACCCTGCGGGCCTGGACGTCGCTGGTGATGAGTTCGCTGATTGACGTGCAGTGGCGGACGGGCATTTTCGACCACCTGATGCGCCTGCCGCTGGCCTATTTCGAAAAGCGCAAGCTGGGGGATATTCAGTCGCGGCTGGGTTCGCTTGACGTTATCCGCCATACGCTAACCGAAAGTCTGGTGACCTTTATTATCGACGTCATCGTCAGCGTCAGCGTTTTTATTATGATGCTGCTGTACGGCGGCTGGCTGGTGGCAGTGGTTTGCGCATTTACGTTGCTGTATGCGCTGCTGCGCGTCACTACCTACAGCCGCTACCGGCAGGCTTCCGAGGAACATATCGTTAAAGAAGCCCGGGCGAGCTCGCACTTTATGGAGACCCTGTACGGCGTGGGCACCCTGAAAGCGTTAGGGATTACCGGTCTGCGTTCGAAGTTCTGGCTCAACCTGAATATTGATACCACCAACGCGCGCATCCGCACCACTAAGCTGGACATGCTGTTTGGCGGCCTGGCGAACTTTATTGCCGCGGTGGACCAGATTGTCATCCTGTGGCTCGGGGCGACGATGGTGATCAACGGCGGCATGACGCTGGGGATGTTTGTGGCGTTTAATGCCTACCGCAGTCAGTTTTCCGAGCGTACCGCCAGCCTGATTAACATTCTGCTGCAGATGCGCCTGCTGTCGCTGCACAACGAGCGCGTGGCCGACATTGTGCTGACGGAGCCGGAAAAAGAGGTGCCGGCGCGGGCGGCGGCGGAGGGCGCGGCGGAATTCAGCGCGCGCGGGGTTTCGTTTCAGTACGACAGCCTTTCCCGGCCGCTGTTCAGCGGACTCAACATTCGCGTCAGTCCCGGCGAGAGCGTGGCGATTGTTGGCCCCTCGGGGGCGGGAAAAACCACGTTAATGAAGGTGATGTGCGGCCTGCTGCGGCCGACCGAAGGCAGCGTTCACGTCAACGGTATCGATATTCAGAGCCTCGGGCTGAATAACTACCGCCGCAGCATTGCCTGCGTGCTGCAGGACGATAAGCTGTTTGCCGGCTCCATTGCGGAAAACATCTGCAGCTTTGAAGAGAACCGGGACTACGAGCGCATCGCCGACTGCGCCAGGCGCTGTAATATCCATGATGAAATTACCCTGATGCCGATGGGCTACGAAACGCTACTCGGCGAGCTGGGCGGCAACCTTTCCGGCGGTCAAAAGCAGCGCCTGCTGATCGCCAGAGCGCTGTACCGCCAGCCTGCGCTGCTGTTTCTTGACGAGGCGACCAGCCATCTGGATCTGGATAACGAGGCCATCATTAACCGGGCTATCCGCGAGCTAAACATTACCCGCATCTTTATCGCCCACCGCCCGTCGACCATTGCCAGCGCCGATCGCGTCATCAGCCTGGCGACCGCGGCGAGCGGGGAGTGAGGTTACGTCTCCGGCAGCAGGTCAAAAGCGTAAAGGATCTGCGCCAGATAGAGCGAGAAATAGCGGCGGAACAGGGCGATAAAGGTTCCGGATAGCGTAATAAACAGGTTGTTTTCAACGCTGAGATATCCGGCGTCCTGCGCCGCTTTGAGCACGCCGTCAACGTGCGAGCGGGAGACGTGGCTGTAGCGGGCTATCTTGCGCGGGGAGATGAGGATCCGCGCGCAATCTTGCCGGATAGACTCGGTATACAGAATCAGCATAATCATGTGCCCGGCGTCTTTTTCGATAAACAGGCTGCACTCGGGCAGGATGCCGACGAGGGTTATCTGCTGAAAAATGAAATCGCCGTAGCGTTTAAAAAACTGCGGCAGCCGCGCGGATATATCTGCCGGAAGAAAAACAGGCGGCTTTTGGCTGCTGCCTTGCCAGGGAATGAGCAGACTGGCAATCAGATCGGATATTTCTTGTTTAACACTCTCGGTTGGGCGATAAAAGTAATCGCCGCTATTATCCGGTTGCCTGTAAATGTCAATCCGACCAGATACGGATAAAAGCGTAAATAGCGAGTTTAGCGTATTGATACTTATTGATTTGTGCTGGCGAGTAATCAATGCTTTGGCGAATTTTAACGATGGCGTCGGCTGGCAGTAATAAATACTGAAAATGGCCGAGGCAGTATAAAAGCGGAAATACTTAAACAGCATCTTGTAAAATAGCGGTTTTTTTCGGTAGACAGCACTAAGTATATTCTCATGCTGCAAAATAATGTCGTTAAGGGCAGGCAGGTGGCTAATATGCAGGGCGTGATGAGCGAGCAGCGCTATAAGCGCCTCGCGGTGTGCGTGTTCCAATATGCGTCCTTCCCGGTGCGGGTGAAAAGAGATCCTTTTTTCAGGGGGCGGATATTAATATAGAAATAGCGCCGCACCAAAATATTTATAGACCTGCCATACTTCAAGCTCTTTGGGGGCTGGCCACGTTATTTATTTCAGTAACGTATCTAATTAAATATTCGGCAGTCTGCTCTTAATTAATTTTGGGTCGAGTGCGGCATGGCCGATTAAACTGTTAATAGCGGGAAGGATTGCGCTTGCGCGCGCAGGAGCCCCTGTCCCGGCAGAAGCAGCGCCGGGACAGGACAGGTTATCTAACCGAAACGCTTATTTTCATCTGACGCGCGCGCCTCGGGAGGTTCTGCCAGCGGAGTATCGCTTTCCTCTTCATCCAGAGAGCCGTCGTCTTCATCGTCGCCTGCGGGTTCATCCTCAGGGTTATCCACCATCACCTCCTGAATTGCCTCTTCGTCAACGGTGGGATTTAGCACCACCGCCAGCGGTGAGGTCGCGAGGCTGTCGGGCATCACCACGTGCGGCAGCGGGGCGTCGACCACGATGGCCGGCGTGCGGTTTCTCATCCAGCTGATAAACGCGATAACGCCGCCGCAGAGGGTAAAGAAGAAGTAGAGCACGTTGCCGCCCAGCGGCTCCATAATGGCCCCGGTGATCAGCGGGCCGATACAGGCACCGATGCCAAACGCCATCAGCAGGCAGGCGGTAAGAGATACCCGGCGCTCCGCTTCCACAAAATCATTAGCGATAGCCACGCCGAGCGGGTAGAGCGAGAACATCGCCATGCTGGACACGAAGGCAATGCCCAGCAGTAAATAGAAGCCCGGAGAAGGGACCAGTGCCAGCGCCAGGGACGCGGCGGTAAACAGCAGTGAGACGCCAAACAGCAGTTTCTGGCGATCGTAGCGATCAGAGAGCCAGCTCAGGGGGAATTGCGATACCATCCCGGCGAAAATCGTGACGCCCATAAACAACCCGGTCTCCCGGGTCGAGAGTTTTTCCGCCAGCGCATAGACCGGCGCAAGACCGTAAAACGCGCCGGTGGCCATGCCCATCACCAGCGTGGCCATCAGCAGTTTGGGGATCGCTTTGAAGAAGTAGCCAAGCTCCATCGGCGCCGGAGACATCGGCTGGGCGGTGGTGCGGGTGGTCAGGGCAATAGGCACCAGACACAGGGCGAAACACAGCGCCACCACCAGCAGCAGGGCCGCGCCCATCCCGGTAGCCATCATAATAATGATCTGACCGCCGCACAGGCCGAGGTAGGTTGCCACCATATAGAGCCCGAAAATGGCGCCGCGCTGGGAGGATTCGGCCCGGTCGTTGAGCCAGCTTTCCAGCACCATATACTGGCACATCATGCACAGCCCGATGATCAGGCGCAGCACAATCCACAGCGGAATGTAGTCGCTGAGCCCGTGACCGACCACGGAGGCGGTAATGATCCCCGCACAGGAGACGTAGGCGCGAATGTGGCCCACCCGGGCAATCAGGTTGTGGCCCACCTTGCCGCCAATCACCAGGCCCAGATAGTTCGCCGCAGTGATGGAGCCAATCAGGGTTCCGCTCACGTGTTCGCCGGCGAGACGCAGTGAAATATAGGTGGTAAGCAGGCCGGAGCCCAGCAGCATCAGTAGAGTGGTGGTATACAGCGGCAGGAAAGTATTCAACACTTTTTTCACGCGATTGCCTGTATCGTTTATCCGTAGCGAGTAGGGCTTATCGTGCTTGGTTTTAACGCGGGATGCAAATATCGTTACATATTTAACGTAACTTCAACATAACAGGCTACCAGAAAGCAAAAAGAAGATATCGGCGCTAGCGCTGCTCTGCTACAGCGGGGGCTGCCACCGGGAGGCTGGATTCCTGCGCGGCTTTTTTATCCTGGTGATGGTACCAGGCACCAATAGAGGAATAGACAAAGCGGCCAAAGAAAAAGAGAAAGCTGATAAGCAGAATGATGCGGGTCATGCGACCGTTAAACTGATGGCGTTTTCGCATACTGGTGACCTGACTCACTTGAGGTTCCTTAAAGAATGCCCGCGGCGGGGCGATGCGCTTATTAAGTCACAGAGCGTGCCCAGGGTCAATTAACATATGAGTAAAAAATGAGCAGCCACCGTTTTCATTGCAATAATACCGCCGGAGATTAAAAAAACGCCCGCTTTCACTCGGAGAAGGCGGGGCATTTATTGATCGCGGTCAAATCTTACCCCCCGGTGGTAATTACAATCAGCTAACTGGCCGCACCCGATGCTGCGGCGCCACACTGTCAGGATGGATGCCTGCCAAAACATACCCTGCCGGATTTGGGTTTCATTAGAGCATCTATGCTGTTAACGACTTACTATAAAAAATACCGGGACAGATGGTGGGCCCTGCCGCTGGTGTTACCCGTACTCCTGCTGCCGCTCGTGCGCTGTGCTAACACCTTCTCACACTTTGATGGCGGAACGGCAACGCTCTACTATCTACCGCTGGCGTTCATGCTGAGCCTGATGCTGTTTTTTGGCTGGAGAGCGATTCCGGGTATTGTCATCAGCGTCTGGGTTATTATCGGTAGCGGAATGACCACGCCGGAACGAATTTATGCCGTATGCCATTTTCTGATCCCGGTAATACTCAGCAGCGCCGGCTATCGCGTTTTTGTCCCGCGCCGCGCTCTGATTGCGTACGGTAATTCCGAGGTTATGCCGCATCGCCTCTTCTGGCAGGTGCTGTTTCCCGCTTCGCTTTTCCACCTGATGCTGATGTTCGCCATATTCTTTGGCCTGCTGCCGGAGGAGGTGCCGCTTTCCGGCGCGGGCTTCTTTACGCTCAACAGTCTGGTTAACTATCAGGCGATGCTGGTGGGGTGCCTCACTGGCGTGCCGCTGTGCTATTTAGTGATTCGGATTATCCGCAACCCTGCACACTTTCATACCTGGCTCATCCAGCTGCGCATGCAGATTGACAGCAAGGTGAAACGATGTGAAATGGCGGTCTGGAGCTGCCTGCTGGTGGGAATTATTCTGCTGCTGCTGGCGCCGCCGGGTAATTTTGGCTCGCTGTTAATGACCAACTACACGCTCTCCCTGCTGCTGCCGGTGCTGCTATGGGGCGCGATGCGCTTTGGCTACCGCCTGATTTCCGTCGTCTGGACACTGGTGCTGATCGTCTGTATTCACTTTTACTATCGCTATACGCCGTTCTACCCCAGCTACAGCTATCAGCTCGCGATCACCTCTTCGTTCTATCTGATCTCATCTTTCATCATTGTCTATATGTCGCTGCTGGCGACCCGCCAGCGCGCAACCCACGCCCGCATTCAGCGCATGGCCTTTATCGATCCGGTGGTGCACCTGCCTAATCTGTGGGCCCTGAGCCGCCACCTCTCTTCTACATCCTGGTCGGTGCTGTGCTTTATTCGGGTGCCGGAGCTTGAAGTGCTGGGCCGCAACTACGGCATGATGTTCCGCATTCAATATAAGCAGGCGCTGGGTCAATGGGTTGAGCCGCAGCTGCATTCCGGCGAGCTGGTATACCACCTTTCCGGGCACGACCTGGCGGTTCGCCTGAATACTGAGGATTACGAAACGCGAATTGAAGCGCTTTATTCGCGCCTAAAACGCTTCCGCTTTATGTGGGACGGCATGCCGCAGCAGCCTAATATTGGCGTTAGTTTTTGCCACGTGCGTTCCCCGGTTCAGCACCTGCCGATGCTGCTCGGCGAGTTGAGCACCATTGCTAATCTTTCCCTGGTGACCGGTAATATTGAAAGCCTGCAGCACCGCAATGCGCTTAAGCTCCAGCAGCGCCAGCGCACCAACGTCAGCATTATGAATCGTATTCAGCAGGCGCTGGACGGCGATCGGTTCTTTTTGCTGGCGCAGCCGGTTAAGGGGATCCGCGGCGACAACTTTTACGAGGTTTTGCTGAGGCTCAGGGGAGACGATGGCGACGTCATTATGCCGGATGATTTCCTCCCGGTTGCGCAGGAGTTTGGCCTGGCCTCGCGTATCGACCTGTGGGTGCTGGAGAATACGCTGCGCTTTATGGATAGCTCCCGCGAGGCGCTCCCCGGCCTGCAGCTTGCAGTCAATATCTCGCCGTCCTCCATCTGCGGGACGCGCTTTGTCCACACGGTCAGTGAGCTGCTCGCACGCTACCGCGTTGAGCCGTGGCAGCTGATCGTAGAGATCACGGAAAACCAGTCCCTCAGCTATCCCGATCAGGCGATGGATAATCTCGAACAGCTGCGCGAGGCCGGCTGTCGGGTAGCCATTGATGATTTTGGGTCCGGCTACGCCAGCTATTCCCGTCTGAAAGCGATGAGCGCCGACATACTTAAGATTGACGGCAGCTTTATCCGCAATCTGCTCGACAGCTGTCTCGATCACCAGATAGTGACCTCAATATGTCATCTGGCAAGAATGAAGCGGATGCGCGTGGTGGCGGAACACGTGGAGTCGCAGGAGGTGAGTGACATCGTGGAGGGGCTGGGCATTGACTATCAGCAAGGATACTACATCGGAAAACCGGTGCCCCTTGAGACACTGGTTTCCGATAATCTACCGCACTAGCCCGCGGCGACGGGCTGCTCTTCCTCGGTGATTTTTAGCATCCAGCCGGTCACGCCTTCCCAGTACTGCTGCTCTTTTTCCAGATCGAGCAGCACCAGCGCGTTCTGGCTGAACCAGTCGTGCGGGAAGCACAGCGTCCAGTGGTTGGCCTCGGTGGTCAGCGTCAGGGTCGGCGGCGTGGTGGTGGCCTGCCGCTGGTTATTGAGCAGCACCCCGAGACGCAGCAGCTGAATCATCGGCAGGAACTGCTTTTTGCGAAACAGCGTAAAGCGCGGCAGCTCGTCGAGCTTGATGCCCTTGCGGTGGTAGCGCACCAGCGTGGTGATAAACAGCTGCTGCTCCTGGTTGAAGCCGGGAAGGTCGCTGTGCTGCAGGATATAAGCCGAATGGCGGTGCAGCCCGCTGTGGTTAATATTCAGCCCTACTTCATGCAGAATAACCGCCCATTTCAGCAGCGCTTCGAGCTGCACATTGGCATGCTTGGGATTTTGTCCGGCCCACTGCTCGTACATATTTTTGGTGGTATCCAGCACCCGCCGGGCCTGATCCCTGTCGATATTGTACTGGTTCGCCAGGCTTTCCGCGGTACGGCTGCGGATATCATCGTGGCGAAAGCGCCCCTCCATTTCGTAGAGCACGCCCTCGCGCAGCGCGCCGTCAGAAAGGCGCAGTGCTTTGATGCCCAGCGCGTCGAACACGCCGCAGAGGATAGCCAGGCCGGGAATAAATACCGCCTGACGATCTTCGGAAAGCCCCGGCAGGCTCAGAGCGCTAAAGCTTTTATACTTAAGCACTTCCGCCACCAGCTTTTCCAGCCGCTCCGGGGTAATGATGCCGTCTTTTTCCCCCATCTCTACCAGCACTTCATGCACCGCTTTAATGGTGCCGGAGGCGCCCATCGCCACGCTCCAGCCGTGAATGCGATACTGCCACGCCAGGGTTTCCAGCTTTTGTACCGCCGCGAGGCGCGCACGTTGAAAGCGCTCTTTGTTCAGCACGCCGCCGGCGAAAAAGAGCTGTCCGAAGCTGACGCAGCCCATGCGGCGGCTCTCTACCAGCTGCGGGGTAAAGTCTTCGCCAATCACCAGCTCCGTGGAGCCGCCGCCGATATCAATCACCAGCTTGCGGCCTTTCTCCGGCTGCGTGTGCTCAACGCCCATAAAAATCAGGCGCGCTTCTTCGTTGCCGGAGATTATTTCGATCGGATAGGGAATAACCTGCTCCGCGCGCTCCAGAAACTCTGGTGCGTTCAGCGCCTGGCGCAGGGTGTGGGTACCGACGATGCAGACGTTGGCCTGGGCGAAGCCCTGCAGGCGCTCGGCGAACAGCGACAGGCAGTTCAGCCCGCGCTCCATCGCCTCTTCACTGAGCCGGTTATCCGCACCCAGCCCGTCGGCTAAATGGACGCGCTGCTTGAGGCGGCCGATTATCTGCATTGCGCCGTCAACGACGCGCGCAATAACCATGTGAAAGCTGTTCGACCCCAGGTCGACCGCCGCAAACTCCTGCGGGCGGGACGGTTTGGTTTTAATGGGCATAGATTAATCAGGTTGCTCAAGTGATTTGATGTAGTCGTAAATTGCCAGCTGGGCCCGCACTTTGCGGCGGTTGCCGCGCGGCACGTAGCGGTTGCTCAGCTCTTTGTCGATATAGCGGGCTTTAACCGTGTCGCTAAACAAAATGTCGATAATATCCAGGATTTGCTGCTTGAGCAGGGGATCGAGCAGCGGAGTGGCCACCTCTATGCGGTAATCAATGTTGCGGGTCATCCAGTCGGCGGAGGAGAGCCAGACCTGCTTATCCCCGCCGTTTTCAAAAATGTAGACGCGGTCGTGCTCAAGGTAGCGATCGACAATACTGATGACGTTAATGTTGTCGCTGATGCCTTCCAGCTGCGGAATAAGCGAGCACATCCCGCGCACCAGCAGATTGACCGGCACGCCGGAGCCTGACGCGGCGTACAGCCTGTCCACCAGCCCTTTATCCACCAGGTTATTGAGCTTGAGCGTAATGCCGGACGGCTGGCCGTTCTGCGCGTTAGCGATTTCCCGGTCAATCATGTCGTACAGCAGGCGGCGCGAGTTCTGCGGCGACACCATCAGGTAGTCAAAACTAACCGGGCGATAAGGGTTCTCAATGAAGCTGAAAACCCGCCGCACTTCGTTGGTGATGCGCGCGTCGGCGGTCAGCAGCGAGTAGTCGGTGTAGGTGCGGGCGGTTTTTTCATTGAAGTTGCCGGTGCCGATGTGGGCGTAGCGCACAACGTCGTCGCCCTCTTTGCGCGAGATTAAGAACAGCTTGGCGTGAATTTTCAGCCCCGGCGCGGAGAAGATAACGTGCACGCCCGCTTCTGTCAGCCGCTTGGCCCAGTGAATGTTGGCCTCTTCGTCAAAGCGCGCCTGCAGTTCGACCACCACGGTGACCTTCTTGCCGTTGTGCGCCGCGTGGATCATCGAATCAATAATTCGCGAATCTTTCGCTACCCGGTAGATATTGATTTTTATCGCCAGCACGTTCGGGTCAAACGAAGCCTGGCGCAGCAGCTCCAGCACGTGCTCGAAGGTGTGGTACGGGTAGTAAAGCAGCACGTCGCGCTCGCGGATGGCGTCAAAGCCGTTGCGGAATTTATCAAACCACAGATGGCGCAGGCGGGGCAGCGGCTTGTTGACCAGGTTAGCCTTGCCGACGTTCGGGAAGCCAATAAAGTCTTTAAAGTTGTGGTAGCGCCCGCCGGGCACGATGGAGTCGTAGCGGGAGATCATAAATTTTTCGCGCAGCATCTCCACCATCGCCGCCGGCATATCGCGCTGGTAGACGAAGCGCACCGGCTCGGCGGTCAGGCGCTGCTTGAGGCTTGAGGACATCAGCTCCATCAGGCTGGATTCCATCTCGTGCACCAGATCGTACTCGGCGTCGCGGGTCATCTTCATGGAATAGGCGTTGAGGGAGTCATAGTCAAAGAAGCCTTTGAAAATGTCGTCGAGACAGTAGCGCAGGATGTTATCCAGCAGGATCATCGGCTTGCGGCGTCTCGGGGTTTCCGGCGGCAGATTGACGAAGCGCGGCACCTTGTCTGACGGAATTTCCAGCAGGGCGTAGTTAATGGCGTCGCCGCGAATAATTTCTACTGCCAGATAGGTGTAATCATCTTTCAGGAACTGCACCAGATCCGTTTCCCGATTAATCAGGGTCGGCGTAATGTGCGGGCGCAGATAGTGCTTGAAGTAGTTGCGCAGCCAGACCTGCTGGTTGGGCGACAGCTGGCGCTCGTTAATCAGAAAGATTTGGTTGCGGGCCATCTCCAGCAGCAGCTCGTTGTAGAGGCTGTCGAACTCCTGATCGGCCTTCAGCACCCGGGATTGAATGCGCCCCAGCAAGTGGCGGGAGTGGGCGGTGATCCCCTGTTCTTCATTGATAATGATGCGGCGCTTCAGCTCGGCAAACCGCACCTTATAAAACTCGTCCAGGTTGTTGGAATAGATCCCCAGAAAACGCATACGCTCGATTAACGGGTTACTTTTATCCGCAGCTTCCTGGAGAACCCTCTCGTTGAAGGATAACCAGCTGAGTTCTTTTTCGATATAAAGCTTGTCCTGACCCATTACGACTCACACTCCGGTTGATTGACGCGGATAGCGCCCTATTATGACGAGCTTTTCGCCGGGATGTCCAACTGTGTCAGAGGAGTATGACATTAATCAGTTTGCGTTCGGCTGGCGGGTAAATTTTGTTGTGATGTGAAAAGTTGAAGAGGCACTCGCCGGGCGGCGAGTGCCGGAAATACTACTCGTCGGCAGCGTAGCCCTGAGCGGGCAGAAGCTGACCGTCGAGCCAGGCGCGGCCCTCTTTCATGGTCAGGCGGCCTTCCAGAAACCAGCCGACCACCAGAGGATAAATTGCGTGCTCCTGGTGCTGGACCCGGGCGGCTATATCCTCTTCATTATCACCCTCAAATACCGGGATTTTGGCCTGTAAAATCACCGGTCCGCCGTCCAGCTCCTCGGTAACAAAGTGCACGGAAGTGCCGTGCTCCCGGTCGCCGTTGGCCAGCGCCTGCCGGTGGGTGTGCAGACCCGGGTATTTCGGCAGCAGCGAGGGGTGAATATTCAGCAGGCGTCCGCGGTAGTTTGCCACGAATGCCGGGCTGAGAATGCGCATGTAGCCTGCCAGCACCACCACGTCCGGGGCGTAAGCGTCGATCTCCTGCATCAGCTGAAGATCGAAGGCTTCGCGGCTGTCAAAGTTACCGGCGCTCAGCGCGCGGGCGGCAATACCGGCCTCCCGCGCGCGTTCGAGACCGTAGGCCTCTGCCTTGTTACTGAATACTGCACGCAGCGTGCCGTTGATGCGCTCCTGCGCGCAGGCGTCGATCATTGCCTGCAAATTGCTTCCATTGCCGGATATCAGCACCACGATGTTTTTCATTATTCAATGACCACGCGCTGTTCGGCATCGGATGCTTTGATGTAGCCGATTTTCCACGCGTCTTCGCCGCTTTTTTTCAGGAAGTTAACTGCTTTATCCGCTTCAGAAGCCGGCAGGGCAATCACCATGCCGACGCCGCAGTTGAAGGTGCGGTACATTTCGTGGCTGCTGACGTTGCCCGCCTGCTGCAGCCAGCTGAATACCGGCGGCCACTGCCAGGAGGCTTCATCAATCACCGCCTGCGTGTTGTCCGGCAGCACGCGCGGGATATTTTCCCAGAAGCCGCCGCCGGTCAGGTGCGCGATAGCGTGAACGTCGACGTTTTCAATCAGCGCCAGCACGTTTTTCACGTAAATGCGGGTTGGTTCGAGCAGGTGATCCGCCAGCGGCTTGCCGTCCACCATCGTGGTTTCCGGATTGCTGCCGCTGACTTCCAGAATTTTACGCACCAGCGAGTAGCCGTTGGAGTGCGGGCCGCTGGAAGCCAGCGCCACCAGCACGTCGCCGTCCGCCACTTTGCTGCCGTCGATAATTTCTGATTTTTCAACGACGCCGACGCAGAAGCCGGCGACGTCGTAATCTTCACCGTGGTACATGCCGGGCATCTCGGCGGTTTCACCGCCCACCAGCGCGCAGCCGGACTGCAGACAGCCTTCGGCGATACCAGTGATAACGCTGGCGGCGGTATCGACATCCAGCTTGCCGGTGGCGTAGTAGTCGAGGAAGAACAGCGGCTCGGCGCCCTGAACCACCAGATCGTTAACGCACATGGCCACCAGATCGATACCGATGGCGTCGTGGCGCTTCAGGTCCATCGCCAGGCGCAGCTTGGTGCCCACGCCGTCGGTGCCGGATACCAGCACCGGCTCGCGGTATTTTTGCGGCAGCGCGCAGAGGGCGCCGAAGCCGCCCAGCCCGCCCATCACTTCCGGGCGGCGGGTTTTCTTCACCACACCTTTGATTCGATCAACCAGAGCATTACCCGCGTCGATATCAACACCGGCATCTTTATAGCTAAGAGAGGTTTTATCGGTCACTGCACAGTCTCCACGCGATGGCGTTAGCAAATAAAATCGGCGCCATTCTAACAGTCCGGGCAAACGTTTGCGAGGGCCGCGGGCGGATATCTTTTTTCGCGGTTTTTTTGCACTTGCGCGTCATATTTCCGCCTGAATGTGAACCCCGTTCACGAAAATGAAACCGGGTACATTTTAGGGCTTGCAGCTCTGCACCAGAACCCACAGTATCGTAATGAAACCGGTTTCTGAATGGAGAGGAGAAAGGACTATGTCAGGTTTTAAACGCGATTTTCTGTGGGGCGGGGCGGTGGCGGCGCACCAGCTGGAAGGCGGCTGGCAAGAGGGCGGTAAAGGCGTCAGCGTGGCCGATGTCATGACCGCCGGCGCCAACGGCGTGCGCCGGGAAATTACCGACGGCGTTCTGCCCGGAAAAAATTATCCTAACCACGAAGCGATAGACTTTTATCACCGCTATAAAGAAGACGTTAAGCTGTTTGCCGAAATGGGCTTCAAGTGCTTTCGCACCTCTATCGCCTGGACCCGCATCTTTCCTAACGGCGACGAGCTGGAGCCCAACGAGCAGGGCCTGCAGTTCTACGACGACCTGTTCGACGAGTGCCTGAAATACGGCATTGAACCGGTGATCACCCTGTCGCACTTTGAGATGCCTTACCACCTGGTCACCGAGTATGGCGGCTGGCGCAGCAGGGCGCTTATCGACTTCTTCGTGCGCTTTGCCCGGACAGTGTTCAGCCGCTACCAGCACAAAGTGAAGTACTGGATGACCTTCAACGAAATTAACAACCAGGCCAACTTTCACGAAGATTTCGCACCCTTTACCAATTCCGGACTAAAGTACCGGCCCGATGAAGACAGGGAGCCGGTAATGTATCAGGCTGCCCACTACGAGCTGGTGGCCAGTGCCCTGGCGGTGAAGGCCGGGCGGGAGATTAATCCTGAACTGAAAATTGGCTGCATGATTGCCATGTGCCCGATTTATCCGCTGACCTGCGCGCCGGACGACATCATGATGGCGACGAGCGCCATGCACCGCCGCTACTGGTTCACCGACGTGCACGTCCGCGGCGCCTATCCGCAGCATCTGCTGAACTACTTCGCCCGCCGCGGCTTTGCGCTCGACATTACCGACGAAGATCGCGCCGCGCTCCGCCAGGGCCGTGTGGACTACATCGGCTTTAGCTACTATATGTCGTTCGCCACGAAGGCGACGGAAGACAACCCGCAGTTCGACTACGACGAAAGCAAAAGCCTGGTCTCTAACCCTTTCGTTAAGAAATCGGACTGGGGCTGGCAGATCGATCCCGTCGGGCTGCGCTACTCCATGAACTGGTTCTGGGACCGCTATCAGCTGCCGCTGTTTATCGTGGAAAACGGCTTTGGCGCCATTGACGTGCGCGAAGCCGATGGCAGCGTCAACGATCAATACCGCATTGATTACCTCGCGGCGCACGTTGCCGAAATGAAAAAAGCGGTGGTTGAAGACGGCGTCGATTTGATGGGCTACACGCCGTGGGGCTGCATCGATCTGGTCTCCGCCGGCACCGGTGAAATGAAAAAGCGCTACGGCTTTATTTATGTCGATAAAGACAACGAAGGGCGCGGCACGCTGGAAAGGAGCCGCAAGCGCTCCTTCTACTGGTATCAGAAGGTGATCCGCAGCAACGGCGAATCGCTGTAACGCTAATCCTTTGCACATCGCCCCGCGCCAGCAGGGCGATTTTTTGTCTATGCTAACTTTGATCTAACCCTCACTTGATCTCCATCAACCCGCACCGGTGTTGCGCCGATGGCAAAAAGCGGTATAATCCGGCGATTTTTTTTGGCCGTACCCCACAGAGGAGAAAGAGAATGAAGATTGTGGAAGTTAAGCATCCACTGGTCAAACACAAGCTGGGACTGATGCGCGAGAACGATATCAGTACTAAACGCTTCCGTGAACTCGCCTCTGAGGTTGGTAGCTTACTGACCTATGAAGCCACCTCCGATCTGGAAACCGAGAAGGTGACCATCGACGGCTGGAACGGTCCGGTTGAAATCGAACAAATTAAAGGTAAAAAAATCACCGTTGTGCCTATCCTGCGTGCCGGCCTGGGCATGATGGAAGGCGTGCTGGAGCACGTACCGAGCGCGCGTATCTCCGTGGTCGGCGTTTACCGCGATGAAGAAACCCTTGAGCCGGTTCCCTATTTCCAGAAGCTGGTGTCGAACATCGACGAGCGCATGGCGCTGGTGGTTGACCCGATGCTGGCAACCGGCGGCTCAATGATTGCCACCATCGACCTGCTGAAAAACGCCGGCTGCACCAGCATTAAAGTGCTGGTTCTGGTGGCGGCGCCGGAAGGGATTGCCGCGCTGGAGAAAGCGCATCCGGATGTGGAGCTGTATACCGCCTCGGTGGATCAAGGGCTGGACGAGCACGGATACATTATTCCGGGCCTCGGCGATGCCGGCGATAAGATTTTTGGTACCAAGTAAGCGATTAATTGAAAGCAGCCGACTTTAAGAGTCGGCTTTTTTTTGAGTTAAATTTTATCCCACCTTTTTAGAGGAACACGCTATGACGCGCCGCGCCATTGGGGTTAGTGAACGTCCGCCGCTTTTGCAAACTATCCCTCTCAGTCTGCAGCACCTGTTCGCCATGTTTGGTTCGACCGTGCTGGTGCCCGTGTTGTTTCACATTAACCCGGCCACCGTGCTGCTGTTCAACGGCATCGGAACGCTGTTCTACCTTTTCTACTGTAAGGGAAAAATCCCCGCGTATCTGGGGTCAAGCTTTGCCTTTATCTCGCCGGTACTGCTGCTGCTGCCGCTGGGTTACGAAGTGGCGCTCGGCGGTTTTATTATGTGCGGGGTGCTGTTTTGCCTGGTCTCTTTTATCGTCCAGAAAGCCGGTACCGGCTGGATTGACGTGATTTTTCCGCCGGCGGCGATGGGCGCTATTGTGGCGGTGATCGGTCTGGAGCTGGCGGGGGTTGCCGCCAATATGGCCGGGCTGCTGCCCGCTGAAGGCCACACGCCGGATAGCAAAGTGATTCTGGTCTCTCTGGCTACGCTCGGCGTCACCGTCTTTGGCTCGGTGCTGTTCCGCGGTTTTCTCGCCATTATTCCCATTCTAATCGGCGTGCTGTTTGGTTACGGCCTCTCGTTCATGTTGGGGATGGTCGATACCGCACCGATTGCCCAGGCGCACTGGTTCGCGCTGCCCACCTTCTACACTCCGCGCTTTGAGTGGTTCGCCGTATTTACCATTCTGCCGGCGGCGCTGGTGGTTATCGCCGAGCACGTCGGTCATCTGGTGGTGACCGGTAACATCATCAAGAAAGATCTGGTGCGCGACCCGGGCCTGCACCGCTCGATGTTCGCTAACGGCTTCTCGACCATTATCTCCGGCTTCTTCGGATCTACCCCGAATACCACCTACGGTGAAAACATCGGCGTGCTGGCCATTACCCGCGTCTACAGCACCTGGGTTATCGGCGGGGCGGCCATCTTTGCCATTCTTCTCTCCTGCGTCGGCAAGCTGGCGGCGGCTATCCAGATAATCCCGGTGCCGGTGATGGGCGGCGTGTCGCTGCTGCTGTACGGGGTGATCGGAACCTCCGGTATTCGCGTCCTGATCGAGTCGAAAGTGGATTATAGCAAGGCGCAGAACCTGATCCTCACCTCGGTGATTCTGATCATCGGCATCAGCGGGGCGAAGATCCACATCGGCGCGGCAGAGCTGAAAGGCATGGCGCTGGCAACCATCGTCGGCATCTGCCTGAGCCTGATTTTCAAGCTCATCTCGGTGCTGCGCCCGGAGGAAGAAGTGCTGGATGCGGTAGAGGACGATGCGTCATCCCGCTGATCGTTTTACGGGCGGATGGATCCGCCCGGTTATCGCTTCGGCGCGTTGTGTGATACACTCAGCGCGTTTTTGTGTCAGTTCATGTTGAGGTCACTCTGAACGCGCCGGCTCAGCTCTCTTTACCCCTCTGGCTTCCCGACGACGAAACTTTTGCGAGTTTCTGGCCGGGCGATAATCCCTCTCTCCTTGCGGCTCTCCAGACCATGTTGCGTCAGGAACACAGCGGATATGTTTATATCTGGTCCCGCGAGGGTGCCGGGCGCAGCCATCTGCTGCACGCCGCCTGCGCGGAGCTTTCCCAGCGCGGCGACGCGGTAGGCTACGTGCCGCTGGATAAGCGCACCTGGTTTGTCCCGGAAGTGCTGGACGGGATGGAGCATCTGGCGCTGGTATGCATCGACAATATCGAGTGCGTTGCCGGCGACGAGCCGTGGGAAATGGCGATTTTTAACCTCTACAATCGGATCCTGGAGTCGGGCCGCACCCGGCTGCTGATCACCGGCGATCGCCCGCCGCGCCAGCTCAATCTCGGCCTGCCGGATCTCGCTTCCCGGCTGGACTGGGGGCAAATTTACAAGCTCCAGCCGCTTTCCGACGAGGACAAGCTGCAGGCCCTGCAGCTGCGTGCCAAAATGCGCGGCTTTGAAATGCCGGAAGACGTATGTCGTTTTCTGATGAAGCGTCTCGATCGCGAGATGCGAACCCTGTTTATGACCCTCGATCAGCTCGATCGCGCCTCCATTACCGCCCAGCGCAAGCTGACCATTCCTTTCGTAAAAGAGATCCTCAAGCTGTAGGATTTGGCGTTCTGCTGCTGGCCTTTTTACTGCCGGCGCACAGACAAGCCTGGAGCATGACGGATATATACTTTTCACCTATGTTCCGACCATCTTTATTGGTCTGGTCTATTTTTTCGGTTCTGTTTCTCCCTCCACTACGGTTATTTCCCGGCTTAACTTTTCGCCTTATCCCCGTATCCAGTCGACATGGAGCGCCTGTTCCGCACCATTATTCAGTGCGTGATGAATTTTCGCCGCCTGTTTATTTGCCACCTCAGCAAGTTAAATAACGAGAGATATTGCTCTACAATAGCGCCGCCGCGGCGGCCTTATTTTGCCCGGGAAAAGACCAACAAGGAGAATAAAGGCAATGGGACACAACGCCCCCTCGCTGTATGAAATGCTCTACGGCAACTTTAGCGGCGGCCTTGAGCTGTCGCAAATTAGCGAAGAGAACCAGGTCATTTTATCGGTGCTGGATAATATGCAGCGGATCCTCAACTGCCGCGCCGGCACGCTGGCGCACCTGCCGGATTATGGCCTGCCGGACATGACTAAAATTTTGCAGGGGATGCCCGGTACCGCCCACCAGCTGATGAGCATTCTCTCCGACGTGCTGCTCAAGTACGAGCCGCGCCTGAATAAGGTCACGGTGGTGATGCTGGATCAGCAGACGCCGGGGGAGCTGCGCTACGCCATCGATGCCGAGCTAAAAAGTATCGGGCTGGTGCGCTACGGCACGGATTTTATGCCCGAGGGCAGGGTGCTGCTGCGGCACATGAAGCAGCAGCGCTATCTCGATAAAGACGCTCGTCTCTGAGCCCTTCCTTATTCAACTTCACATAATGACGGAACAGCCTGTGAACACATCAACTGAAATGACCCCCGGCGGCGACCCGCGCGCGCTGCCGGACTATATCGCCCTGCGTGACGAGCTGGCAAAACTGGCGCATCCCGCCCGTCCGGACGTGGACTGGCCGCGCGTGGAGCGCCTGAGTCTGGCCTTGTTTCGCCAGAACGGCACGGATCTGCAGACGGTGGCGTGGTACACCCTGGCGCGCACGCGGCTGGCGTCGGTGTCGGGCCTGAATGAAGGACTGGCGCTGCTGGACGCGCTGGTGACGCACCACTGGGGCACCGCGTGGCCGCAGCCGGTGCACGCGCGCATATCGATCCTTGCCGGGTTCAGCCAGCGCCTGCAGTCTACCCTGCGCACCCTGACGCTGGGCTATGCCGATCTGCCCCAGGTCTATCAGGCCGCGCAGTACCTGGACGCCATCCTCGCGACGCTGCAGCGCCTTGAGCTAAAGAACGCCAGCCTGATCGAGGCCCTGAGCCAGTTTATGCACGCCGCCTCCGCCCGACTGGAGAAGCTGGAAGAGGATGCGGGAGACCGCGGGCTGGACGTCCTGCCGATCCCGGCGGCTGTCGCCATCGCGCCGCCTGAATCTGCCCGCGTGCCTGATTTGCCTGGCCGCCCCCGCAGGGTTTTGCGCCCGGGGGAGGCTGCGGGCGCCGGGATTCCCGGCGCGGATGAAATTGCTGAAGAACCCGGGACAATAATCGAATCTGTCGCCGTGCCTGAACACACGGCAGCGGCAGAACCCGAACCTGTCGTTATCGCAGAGTCTTTGGTGGTTGCTGAGCCTGCGGCAGTCGCTGACTCAGCAGCGCTGCCTGCACCTGCGGCAATCCCCGAACCTGCCGCGCCGCCGCGCTTCTGGCGGCCATTCATCGCCGGCGCGTGTGCGGCGCTGGCGCTGGCTTTCGCCGGGCTGCTGGGCTGGCAGAAAATACATCCGCAGGAAACGAACCCTCTGCCAGCAGCACCGGATACCGCGGCCCTGACCGCACTGGCGCAGCAGTCGCCGGTGTGGCTGCAGGATTACGGATTTGCACTGGCCGCGAAAGCCGCCCCCGAGGACGCGCCGCGCCTGCGGGCGCAGTGGCAGCAGCAGGTCAGCGCCAACGCGCTGTCGCCGGAGGCGCTCTCCGGCTGGCATCAGGGAATGGAAGGTTTGCAGGAGATGACCCGCCGCCTGAACGCTCTCGACGAGCGTAAAGGGAAATACCTCACCGGATCGGAGCTGAAGTCGATGGTGTTTGAGATAGTTCAGCACTTTTCACGGGTGGTGCCGGTGGAGGAACAGCTGTATCAGCTGAGCCAGTCTGAAAAGGGCGATCCGCTGCCGGCCGCGCAGCTCGCGCAAACCGACATGTATCTTACCCAATTGCTCAACCGCTACGCGCTGATTAAGCAGCAGGCCGGGCGGCAGGAGGCGAAGTAGCGGGTACCGCAGGCGTACATCCCCGTTCCCGTGCGGCGAACGGGGATGCGCCGGGTTTAAAGGATCTCCAGCACCGCTTCCGGCGGGCGGCCAATGCGGGCCTTGCCGCCGTGAACCACAATCGGCCGCTCGATCAGTTTCGGATTTTCCACCATCGCCTGAATCAGCGCCGCGTCGTCGAGGCTGTCGTCAGCCAGATTGAGGCTCTTATACAGATCCTCTTTCTGGCGCATCAGCGCGCGCGGGCTGGACATTCCCAGCATCTTCAGCAGCTGCTTGATCGTGGCCGCGTCCGGCGGCGTTTCGAGATAGAGCACCACCTGCGGCTCCACGCCTTTTTCTTTCAGCAGCGCCAGCGTTTCCCGGCTCTTTGAACAGCGGGGATTGTGGTAAATAGTGACCGGATTGCTCATCGGGTATCCTTACATTTTGGTAAAGGGTTTAAACACATTTTGCAGATAGCGCAGCTGGTCGATGCGGGCGTCGTAGCGCGCCTGCTGCAGGCTACCGAGCTTCACCTGAGAGCCGGCGCTGCCGAGCAGGGAAATGGCCTGATCGAGCTGGCCGGTCAGCGCCAGGGTTTCCGCCCGCGCTGCCAGCTCCTGATCGCGATTGCCGAGCTTGCCTTCCGCCTGCGCCAGCAGATCCCAGCCGTTAAGATCTTCTTTGTAATTGAAGGTGTAGCGGTTAAGCAGGGTTGCCGCTTCGGCATTGCGCCCGCTCTCAATCAGCGCGTTGGCGAGGTTAAGCTGCAGCACCGGGCTGCTGCGCAGATCTTTTGCCGCTTTCAGGCGATTGACCGCGTCATTGTTTTTCTTCAGCCCCAGGTCGATATCGGTGGCAATATCCAGATACCAGACGTTCTGCGGATTCGCGGCCAGCAGCGGCTGCATAAGGCGGTTAGCTTCGGCGAAGTTGTCTTTTCCCATCGCCAGCAGCGCGCGGCCGTACTGCGCGGCGTGCTGCTCGCGGATATTGCCCTTCGCCCAGCTGTCGAGCAGATCGTTGCTGAGCTGGTTCTTGCCGTTGTTGTACATGCCGAGGGTGCGCGCTTTGGCCATATAGAAGCTTTCAGACGACTGTACGACGACTGCAGGCATCTGGTTAGCCCGGCTGCGGGCGTCCGACAGGCGGCTCTCCGGCAAGGGGTGGGTCAGCAGCATCTCCGGCGGACGGGTCGCGTAGCGCGACAGATCCAGCAGCTTATCCATGAACTGCGGCATTGCCTGGGGATCGAACCCGGAACGCTGGAGCACGTCAATCCCGATGCGGTCTGCCTCTTCTTCATTCTGGCGGGTAAAGCTGATCATTCCTTGCTGGGTACCGGCCAGCGTGCCGGTCAGGGCGGCCATCCCGGCCTGGGGGCTGGCCATCGCCAGCAGAATCGAGCCCAGCGCACCCACCCAGGTTAGCGGCGCGTTGCGTTTCTGATCTTCCATTGCCCGCGCGAGGTGGCGCTGGGTAACGTGGGAAATTTCGTGCGCCATTACCGAAGCCAGCTGGCTTTCAGTATCGGCATAGCGGAACAGCGCCGAGTGCAGCACCACGTTGCCGCCGAAGAAGGCGAAGGCGTTAAGCTCGTCGTTGTTAATCAGGTAGAAATGAAAGGGCGTGCGCACCGAGTGGGCGTGGGCCACCAGCTGATTGCCCAGCCCGTTAATGTACTGGCTCAGCAGCGGGTCGTTAATCAGCGGCGCGCTGCCGCGCAGCTGGCGCACGTAAAAGTCGCCCATCTGCATCTCCTGACCAATGGAGAGCGTGCTTCCTGCGGAGGTGCCCATATCCGGCAGCGTATCGGTGTTGTCCGCATATGCCGGTAAGGTCTGGCCCAGCGTCAGCGTGGCAATCAGCGTTGCCATCAGCGTCGTTTTGAACTGCCTGAACATAACCTCAATCCTGTCTGTAGGGTTTGCGTATTTGACCGACGAATCCTGGCTATGTTCCTTCTTCGTCTGGCTGCAAGTTTAGCCCTCCAGGCGCGGCCTGAAAACTTAATTTATGGGGTTTTGCGCGGTGGGGCGAATCTGTAAAAAACGCAGGTTTTTCCGTCAGCTTTCGCTACAATCTGCCGCGGGCCTGTAGCCCACAAAACAGGGAACGGTGTAGCTATGCTTGAGTTGTTAACGCAGTGGTATCGTCGCCGCTTCAGCGATCCGGAAGCGATAGCGCTGCTGGTTATTTTGCTGGCGTGTTTTTGTATCCTCTTTTTCTTCAGCGGCCTGCTGGCGCCGCTGCTGGTGGCGATTGTGCTGGCCTATCTGCTGGAGTGGCCCACCGCCCGACTGCAGCGCTTCGGCTGCTCCCGGGGATGGGCAACTTCCATCGTGCTGGTAATTTTCGTCGGTATTCTGCTGCTGATGGCGCTGGTGGTGCTGCCGGTAGCCTGGCAGCAGGGCATCTATCTGATTCGCGATATGCCCGGGATGCTCAATAAACTCTCCGACTTTGCCGCCACGCTGCCGCGCCGCTATCCCGCGCTGATGGACGCCGGAATTATTGACGCGATGGCGGAAAACATGCGCGGCAGGATGCAAAGTATGGGGGATTCGGTGGTCAAATACTCCCTCGCGTCGCTGGTGGGGCTGTTGACGCTGGCGGTATATCTGGTGCTGGTGCCGCTGATGGTGTTCTTTCTTATTAAAGATAAAGAGCAGATGCTCAACGCCGTGCGCCGGGTGCTGCCGCGCAACCGCGGCCTGGCCGGGCAGGTGTGGCAGGAGATGAACCAGCAGATAACCAACTACATTCGCGGCAAAGTGCTGGAGATGATTGTGGTCGGTATCGCCACCTGGATAGGTTTCCTGCTGTTCGGCCTGAACTACGGCCTGCTGCTGTCGGTACTGGTGGGCCTGTCGGTGCTGATCCCCTATATCGGCGCCTTTGCGGTGACGATTCCGGTGGTCGGCGTAGGGCTGTTCCAGTTCGGCCTCGGCACCGAATTCTGGAGCCTGTTTGCCGTTTATCTGGTGATTCAGGCGCTGGACGGCAACGTGCTGGTGCCGATCCTCTTCTCGGAGGCGGTCAACCTGCATCCGCTGGTGATAATCCTGTCGGTGGTGATTTTTGGCGGGCTGTGGGGATTCTGGGGCGTCTTCTTTGCTATCCCGCTGGCGACGCTTATTAAAGCGGTTGTCCATGCGTGGCCGGAGAGCCCGCTGCTGGAAGAGAAGTAAGCGCGGACGGACGGTATGCCGTCCGCCCGCGTTGGGCGCTACTTTTTCGTGCGCCGGCTGCGATAGGTGTCCAGCACTACCGCCACCACGATAACCGCCCCGGTGATCACCCGCTTGGTGGGCTCGCTGGCGCCAATCTGGGCCAGTCCGGCCGCCAGCACCGAAATAATCAGCGCGCCGAGAAAGGTGCAGATAACCGAACCGCGCCCGCCCATCAGGCTGGTGCCGCCGATAACCACCGCTGCAATCACCTGCAGCTCCATCCCCACACCGCCGTTCGGGTCAGCCGCTTCGAGGCGCGCAATCTGAAACAGCGATGCCAGTCCGGCCAGCGCGCCCATCAGCGCAAAAACCACCACTTTGTACGGTGCGGGATTAATGCCGGACAGCCGCACCGCCTCTTCGTTGGTGCCGATGCCGATCAGGTGGCGGCCAAAAATCGTGCGGGTTAGCGCCAGCTGGCCGACGATAATCACCAGCACTGCTATCAGAAACGATGGCGAGATACCGAATACAATCGGGTCCGCCAGAAAATCGAAGCTGGAGCCGATATAGGCGGTACGCGAATCGGTGAGCTGGTAAGCGCTGCCGCGTGCCATCTCCAGCATACCCAGCGAGACAATAAACGTCGGAATGCGCCAGATAACCGAGATAAGCCCGGTGAGGGTTCCTACCGCTGTTGCGGCGGCAATGCCCGCCAGCGCCGCCGGCCACGGCGACCAGTGCAGGTTTAGCGAAGTCACGCTTACCACCGCCGCAGAGAGCGCCAGCACCGAACCCACCGACAGGTCAATCCCGGCAATAATCAGCACGAAAGTCATCCCCACCGACATCACCATCAAATCCGGGATCTGGTTGGCGATAGTGCTGAAGGTGTTAAGGCTGAGGAAGTGATCGCTAAGGCTTGAGAAAAGCACAATCATCGCCAGCAGCGCGCCGATAAGGCCCAGATAGCTGCTGAGCCCGCGCCACGATCCGCCGCGCGCTTTCAAAGGTAGAGAAACATTACTCATGGTCGGTACTCCCGGTGGCGTGCTGGTAGCCGGAAAACGCGGCAGCCAGAATGGCATCCTGCGACCAGCTCTCACGGCTAAAAGTCTCCACCAGCCGTCCGGCGGAGAGGACCGCAATACGGTCGCAGATAAGCATGAGTTCACGCAGATCGCTTGAGACGACAATCAGCCCCTTGCCGCTCTGGGTAAGCTCGTTCAGTAACAGATAGATATCCCGCTTGGCGCCCACGTCGATGCCGCGGGTCGGTTCGTCAAACAGGATCACGTCGCAGTTGCGCGCCAGCCAGCGGCCGATCAGCACTTTCTGCTGGTTGCCGCCGGAGAGGCTGCCCACGTCCAGCGTCGTGCCGGCGGTGCGGATGCGCATCCGCTTGATGTACTCCTGCGCCAGCTGCTGCTCGCGCCCGGCGCTGAGCCAGGCGAAGCGGCTGATTTTCTCGCTGTTGCCAAGGGAGGTGTTGACCCCCACCGACTGGGGCAGCAGCAGGCCTTCGCCCTTACGGTCTTCGGTCACCAACGCGATGCGGTGGGCAATGGCGTCGGCAGGGGAGCGCAGGGTGACCGGCACCGGCGGATCGCCTACCGACAGCTGGCCGCTGTCGATGCGGTCAGCGGCGAAAATCGCCCGCATTAGCTCGGTGCGCCCGGCGCCCACCAGCCCGCTGATACCTAATACTTCGCCGCGGTGCAGCGTCAGGGAGATGTCCTGCAGCACGCTGCCGCGGGTGAAGTGCTCCACTTTCAGGATTGGATTCCCCCGGCGGCGCGCGCTGGTGTCGAAGGTGCTGTCGAGATCGCGACCCACCATCAGCGACACCAGCTGGTCGCTGGTGTAGCGCTTGATCTCATCGGTGCAGACCAGATTGCCGTCGCGCAGCACGGTGACATCGTCGGCGATGCGCGCCAGCTCGTCGAGGCGGTGGGAGATATAAATCAGCGCCACGCCGCGCTGCTTGAAGCGGGCTATCTGGGTAAACAGCAGCTCCACTTCCCGACTCGACAGCATCGCGGTGGGCTCATCAAGGATCAGCACCCGGCTGTCGCCGATCAGGTTGCGGGCGATTTCGATCATCTGCTGGTGGCCGATCCCCAGCTCGCCCACCGGCGTATCGGGATCGAGGTTTTGCAGGCCCACCTGTTCCATCGCCGGGCGAGCCATCTCCCGCAGCCGCCGGCGGTTGATCCAGCCGACGCGGTTCGGCAGCTGGTCAATAAACAGGTTCTCGGCGATGGTTAAGGTCGGCAGCAGGTTAAGCTCCTGCATTACCATCCGCACGCCGAGCTTTTCCGCCTCTTTGCGGCTTGCCGGGGCGTAGGGCCGATCGAGATAGCGCATGCTGCCGGTGGTGGGTGAGATAAGGCCGCCGATGATTTTCGACAGCGTGCTTTTTCCCGCGCCGTTTTCCCCGGTCAGCGCCAGCACGCGCCCGGTATACAGCGTCAGGTTGATATCGTTGAGCACCGGCTCGTTATAGGTTTTACCCACGCCGGAAAGGGCCATAATCGGCCGGCTGTCAGTGGATTGGTGCACGTTTCAAACCCTGTAAAAAGTCCGGGGCTGCAAAAGTGCAGCCCCGGTAAATCCGCCTGAATTACTGCTTCACAATAAGCTGAACCGGCGTTTCGACGCTGCCGGAGAGATCCGCCTGTTTCTTGCCGTCTTTCAGGGCTTCCAGCGCGGTGTCGATACCAAACACCGCCTGCTTAGAGGCGAACTGATCGGCGGTGGCCAGCACGCGGCCGTCCTGCAGCATCGGCTTGATGGCTTCGATGTTGTCGTAACCCACCACCTGCACCTGACCGCGCTTGCCGGCGGCTCGAATAGCAGAGACCGCGCCCAGCGCCATATTGTCGTTATCCGCCAGCAGGGCTTTGATGTTCGGATATTCGCTCAGCATCGCGGCAGCGATGGTGTTGGCGTTGTTCATCTCCCACTGGCCGGACTGAACGGAAACCACCTTCATGCCACCTTCCGCCATGGCATCCTGGAAGCCCTGAGTGCGCTGCTGAGAGTTGGTGGACGTTGGGATCCCTTCAATAATGCCGACCTCGTCGCCTTTTTTCAGGTGCTTCGCCAGGTAGTCGCCGATGTCTTTTGCCCCTTTGCGGTTATTTGGCCCGACGAAAGGCACGTTGAGCTTTTTATCTTTCAGCACCGCGTCGTCGAACTTGTTATCAATATTGATAACCAGAATCCCGGCATCAATCGCCTTTTTAACTACCGGCACCAGCGCTTTTGAATCCGAAGGGGCAATAATGATCGCATCGGCTTTAGAGACAATCATCTGCTCCACAATTTGAATCTGATTGGCGGTGTCGGTTTCGTTTTTAATACCGTTGGAGATGAGGGTGAATTTATCGGCGTTCTTCTTTTGATAATCTTTCGCACCGTTTTCCATGGTCAGGAAAAATTCATTGGCCAGCGACTTCATCACCAGCGCGATTTTAGGCTTGTGCGCCGGCGCAGCGGCAGCAAAAGCCGGCGTCATTACAGAGGCGGAAATGGCGAGCGCGGCAGCGGCGCCGAACAGGCAGGAAAATATATTCTTATTCATTGTGTTATCCATTATTTAGGGTAGGTAAAGGGCAAGTGTCGCTGCAGTATAATCAAGCGCTGGTAATACCAGGGTGAGGCGCTGCACAATATTCTGCACCGGTTAAAAAATAATGGATGCGGCGGGGGAAAGCAGGAGAGGGGAATAATCGCTGGCCGCGATGGCCAGCGCGGAGTATCAGGCGTTCTCTTTCACCCAGTTCAGCACCACGTCGTGGTGATTGCTGGTTTTGAAGTCGTCGAATACGTGCTCGACCTTGCCGTCGGTGCCAATCAGGAAGCTGATGCGGTGGATGCCGTCGTAAGTTTTGCCCATAAAAGACTTCTCGCCCCAGACGCCAAACTGTTCGCAAACCTGATGGTCTTCATCGGACAGCAGCGTAAAGTTCAGCAGCTCTTTTTCCGCAAAGCGGGAGAGCTTTTCCGGTTTGTCGGTGCTGATGCCCAGCACGTCGACGCCTGCTTTTTTAAGATCGTCCATGTTATCGCGCAGGCCGCAGGCCTGAACGGTGCAGCCCGGCGTCATGGCTTTCGGGTAGAAATAAACCAGAACGCGCTGTCCCTCGAAATCCGTCAGATTGACCTGCTCGCCGTCCTGGTCCGGCAGGCTAAATTTCGGTGCGACGTCACCGGCTTTCAGTGGGGTCATCACTTCACTCCATCTTGTTCATCATGCTGTGAATAATTAACGATGTTTATACTGCCTTGCGCATTCAGTTCTGTACACAGCTCTTTGAAGTCCTGTTCGAACTTTGGCGCATTTTGCAGCCCCGGACAGTGTGCCGATATTTGAATGAACAGCTGCGCGCTCTCGCCGCGTTCCTGGGGCTGGGTACGCGAAACCAGTTCGGCAATGTTCATCTCGTGCGCGTCGAACAGCCCGGTAAAGCGCTCAATAATATGCGGAGAATCCGGCACGTCAACCTGTACCCACACGGTAACCGGCAGCGGCTGGCGCGGCCACGCGGAGGTGCGCTTCATCACGATAAGCAGATCCAGCTCGGCGCCTTTGAGCGGCAGCGTCGACTCAATCAGGGTAATGGCATTCCAGCTGCCGGAGAGCAGCATAATAAAGGTGAACTCATCGCCGAGCATCGCCAGCCGGCTATCTTCGATATTGCAATCGCAGCTGCTGACGTGACGAGTAATAGTATTCACAATGCCAGGGCGATCGGCCCCCAGAGCGGTAATAACGAGGTAGTGGTGATGAGAGGAGGCAGTCAAACCTGTTCTTCCTGTTATCAGTATGGGTTAATCATTAGGAAAGCATAAAAAAAACCGGCATACAACAGCCTGAGTCGCCTCAGTCTCTTGCTTTTATCACGGCACCAAACGTACCATTGAGGCCATTGTTTGCACATCTGCACTGAGGATGGCCCATGTTCACGGGAAGTATTGTAGCGCTTGTCACGCCGATGGATGAAAAAGGGCAGGTCGATCGCGCCAGCCTGAAAAAAATAATTGATTACCATGTCGCCAGCGGAACCTCGGCCATTGTGTCGGTGGGCACCACCGGCGAGTCCGCCACCCTGAGTCACGACGAGCACGCCGACGTGGTGTTAATGACCGTTGAGCTGGCCGCTGGCCGCATTCCGGTTATCGCCGGAACTGGCGCCAACGCCACTGCAGAGGCGATCGGCCTGACCCAGCGCTTCAACAACAGTGGTATAGTCGGCTGCCTGACCGTGGTGCCTTACTACAACCGCCCCACGCAGGAAGGGCTGTTCCAGCACTTCAATGCGATTGCACAAAGCACCGATCTGCCGCAAATCCTGTATAATGTACCGTCCCGCACCGGCTGCGACATGCTGCCGGAGACCGTGGGCCGCCTGGCAGAGATTAAAAATATTATCGGGATTAAAGAAGCGACCGGGAACTTAAGCCGGGTTCACCAGATCAAAGAGCTGGTTTCAGACGACTTTATCCTGCTGAGCGGCGATGATGCGACGGCGCTGGATTTCATGCAGCTCGGCGGTCACGGCGTTATCTCTGTCACCACTAACGTGGCGGCGCGGGAAATGGCCGAGATGTGCGAACTGGCCGCCAAAGGCGATTTTGCGCAGGCTCGGATCGTTAATCAGCGTCTGATGCCGCTGCACACAAAATTATTTGTCGAACCCAATCCGATCCCGGTCAAATGGGCATGCAAGGAGTTGGGACTTGTAGCAACCGACACGCTGCGTCTGCCGATGACACCTATCACTGCCCACGGGCGTGACGCGGTGGCTTCTGCGCTCAAGCATGCCGGCCTGCTGTAAAGTTTAGGGAGATTTGATGGCTTACTCAGTACAGAAGTCGCAGCTGGCAAAGGTTGCGGGCGTTTCGCTTGTTCTGCTCCTCGCGGCCTGCAATTCCGATTCGCGTTACAAGCGCCAGGTCAGCGGTGATGAATCCTATCTGGAAGCAACTCCGCTTGCCCAGCTTCATACGCCTGCCGGCATGATTCTGCCTCTTGAGAATGGCGACTACGACATTCCAGTGGTGCGCGGCAACGGTGCGCAGGGTAAAGCGCTGGACATCCGCCCGCCGGCACAGCCGCTGGCGCTGGTGTCCGGTGCCCGCACCCAGTTTACCGGCGACACCGCCACGCTGCTGGTGGAAAACGGCCGCAGCGGCAACCTGTGGTCGCAGGTGGTCAGCATCGTGCAGGATAAACACTACACCATCGACAAGCGCGACGATGCTTCTCAGAGCCTGACCACGGACTGGATCCAGTGGAACCGTCTGGATGAAGATGAGCAGTATCGCAGCCGCTATCAGGTTTCCGTTCAGCAGCAGGGTTATCAGCAGGCGGTTATCGTCAAGCTGCTGAACCTGGAGCAGGGCGGCAAGCCGGTAGCCGATGCGGCGTCAATGCAGCGCTACAGTACCGAGCTGCTGAACGTTATCTCTAACGGTCTGGACCAGTACGCGACCAGCGCGGCGAATAGCGCGCAGAGCCGCGCCGGTGCCACCTACGATGTGCAGAGCGGTGCTGATGATACCGGCCTGCCGATGCTGGTGGTGCGCGCGCCGTTTAACCTGGTCTGGCAGCGCCTGCCGGGCGCCCTTGAGAAAGTCGGCATGAAAGTGACCGACAGCACCCGTTCTCAGGGCAGCATGGCGGTCAGCTACAAGCCGCTGTCTGACAGCGACTGGGCGGCTCTTGGCGCGCACGATCCGGGCCTGAGCTCCGGCGACTACAAGCTGCAGGTGGGCGATCTCGATAACCGCAGCAGCCTGCAGTTTATCGATCCGAAAGGCCACACCCTGACCCAGTCGCAGAACGATGCGCTGGTGGCGGCCTTCCAGGCAGCCTTAAGCAAGTAAACCGAAAAGGGCTGGCGCAATCCGGCCCTTTTTTCTGTATAGTGACGCAAACGTGTGCGTCGGCTGAAAAACCGATTTATCGAATACTTTTCAATCTGGAGTAGTGAAAGATGCAAAAGCAAGCTGAGTTGTATCGTGGTAAAGCGAAAACCGTTTACAGCACGGAAAATCCTGACCTGCTGGTGCTGGAATTCCGCAACGATACGTCAGCCGGAGACGGTGCGCGCATTGAGCAGTTCGATCGTAAGGGAATGGTCAACAACAAGTTTAACCACTTCATTATGAGCAAGCTCGAAGCCGCCGGCATCCCGACCCAGATGGAAGCGCTGCTCTCGGATACCGAATGCCTGGTGAAAAAGCTGGAGATGGTGCCGGTAGAGTGCGTGGTGCGCAACCGCGCTGCGGGCTCGCTGGTTAAGCGCCTCGGTATTGAAGAGGGCATCGAGCTGACTCCGCCGCTGTTTGACATGTTCCTCAAGAACGACGAAATGCACGATCCGATGGTTAACGAGTCCTACTGCGAGACTTTCGGCTGGGTCAGCCAGCAAAATCTGGCGCGTATGAAAGAGCTGACCTACAAAGCCAACGACGTGCTGAAAAAGCTGTTCGACGATGCCGGTCTGATTCTGGTGGACTTCAAGCTGGAGTTTGGCCTGTACAAAGGCGAAGTGGTGCTGGGGGATGAGTTCTCTCCGGACGGCAGCCGCCTGTGGGACAAGCAGACAATGGACAAAATGGACAAAGACCGCTTCCGCCAGAGTCTCGGCGGCCTGATTGAGGCCTACGAAGAAGTCGCCCGCCGCCTGGGCGTTGAGCTGGATTAAACTTTCAGCCACCGTCCGGCGACGCTGGCAGAACAATTGAGCTGTAAAAAGAGGATGCCCGGCATCCTCTTTTGCTATCTGCCGTTTACCTGTGGTAATTCTCCGCATAACCGCCTACGATCTAAGGATTATTAGCAAGGTAAAACAGGGGCAGTTATGCGCTGGCAAGGCCGTCGCGAAAGCGACAACGTTGAAGACAGACGAAATGAGGGCGGCGGAATGCCGCCAATGTCAGGCGGGCGAGGCTTTCGCCTTCCCGCGGGCAAAGGCGGGATTGTGCTGCTTATCGTGGTGGTGGTTGCGGGCTATTACGGTGTCGATCTTACCGGTCTTCTGACCGGCCAGCCGGTTTCCCAGCAGCAGGTGTCCCAGCGCTCCGTCAGCCCCAACGATGATGAGGCCGCCAAGTTCACCTCGGTAATCTTTGCCACCACCGAAGATACCTGGGGCGAAATTTTCCAGAAAATGGGCCAGCAGTACCAGCGGCCAAAGCTGGTAATGTACCGCGGCTATGTTCAGACCGGCTGCGGCGCGGGCCAATCGGTCATGGGGCCGTTCTACTGTCCGGCGGACAGCAAGGTCTATATCGATCTCTCCTTCTACGATGATATGAAAGACAAGCTCGGCGCGGGCGGCGACTTTGCTCAGGGCTACGTGATTGCCCATGAAGTTGGCCACCACGTGCAGAAGCTGCTGGGCATTGAACCTAAGGTGCGCCAGATGCAGCAGAATGCCTCCCGGGCTGAAGTTAACCGCCTGTCGGTGAAGCTGGAGCTGCAGGCGGATTGCTTCGCCGGCGTCTGGGGCCACAGCATGCAGCAGCAGGGCGTGCTGGAAGCGGGCGATGTGCAGGAGGCGCTGAATGCCGCCGAGGCGATCGGCGACGATCGCCTGCAGCAGCAGAGCCAGGGCCGCGTGGTGCCAGATAGCTTTACCCACGGCACGTCCGAGCAGCGCTACAGCTGGTTCAAGCGCGGCTTCGACAGCGGCGATCCGGCCCAGTGCAATACCTTCGGCAAATCGATCTGATCTAAGCCATGAACCCCTTGGACGCGCTTGCCGCGCGGGCCGCTGAGATGGCGGCCGCCGGCATCCGCCGGCTGCTGGTGCTGAGCGGCGAAGATGCCTGGTGCCTGCAGCAGGCCCGGGCCCTGCGCCAGCGCCTTGGGGGCGACGCACTGTGGATTGGCGAGCCCGGGCAGCCGTCCCCCAGCAGCGCACCCTCTGCGCTCAGGCAGCTGCTGGGGCGCGAGTATCATCACGCCTTTTTCGACGCCCGGCAGGGCTTTGACGTAGCGGCGTTTGCCGCGCTTGCCGGCACGCTGATGCCCGGAAGCTGGCTGGTGCTACTGGCGCCGCCGCTCGCCGACTGGCCCCGGCGCCCCGATACAGATTCCCTGCGCTGGAACGACGCGCCTGAACCGATCCCGACGCCACACTTTATCCACCATTTTTGCCGCGTGGTGCAGGCCGACGCCGGTGCGCCGATCTGGCAGCAGAACAGGCCGCTGGTGCTGCCCGACTGGCCGGCCCGACCGCGCTGGCACGCCGCCGGCGGAGAGCCGCTGGCGGAGCAGGCCGCGATCCTCAGCGCCCTTCAACAGCAGCCTCCCGGCGTGGCGGTGGTCACCGCCGAACGCGGACGCGGCAAGTCAGCCCTGGCGGGCATGCACCTGCGCCGCCTGCGCGGCAGTGCGGTGGTCACCGCGCCGTCCAGAGCTGCCGCGGCGGTGCTGGCAGACTTTGCCGCAGACAGCTTCGACTTTATGGCTCCTGACGCGCTGCTGGCGTCCGATCGCCAGGCAGACTGGCTGATTGTTGACGAGGCGGCGGCGATCCCCGGACCGCTGCTGGCGGCGCTGGCGGCACGTTTTCCCCGAACGCTGCTCACCACCACCGTGCAGGGCTATGAAGGCACCGGGCGCGGCTTTTTACTGAAATTCTGCGTCGCTTTCCCGCAGCTGAACACCTATACCCTTGAGGCGCCGGTGCGCTGGGCCAGCGGCTGCCCGCTGGAGGCGCTGGTGGCGCGGGCGCTGCTGTTTGACGACGCGATCCCCGACGCGCCTCCCGGCGCGCGGCGGGATATTGTGCCGGTTGCACAGCGCGCGTGGCGCGACACGCCTGCGCTGCCCGCGGCAATGTACCGCCTGCTGTCGGCGGCGCACTACCGCACTTCGCCGCTGGATCTGCGGCGGATGATGGACGCGGGCGGCCAGCACTTTACTTGCGCGGTGGAAGATGGACATCCGCTGGGGGCGCTGTGGATGGTTGACGAAGGGGATCTGAGCCCGGAACTTAGCCGGGCGGTGTGGGCCGGATACCGCCGTCCGCGGGGTAATCTGGTGGCGCAATCCCTGGCTGCCCACGGCGGCAGCCCGCTGGCGGCGACGCTGGCGGGGCAGCGCATCAGCCGCATTGCCGTGCATCCCCGGCGCCAGGGGGAGGGTATCGGCCAGCAGCTGGTGAGCTGTCTGGTAAACGGCGCCGCCGGGCTGGACTATCTCTCCGTCAGTTTTGGCTATACCGAGGCGCTGGCCCGCTTCTGGCAGCGCTGCGGCTTTACCCTGGCGCGCGTCGGCACCCACAAAGAAGCCAGCAGCGGCTGCTACACCGCGATTGCGCTGTATCCCCTGAGCGAGGCGGGCCGGCAGCTGGTGCAGCGCGAGCAGCGGCGCCTGCGGCGCGACAGCCGCTGGCTGAACCTCTGGCGCGATCTGACCCTGCTGCCTGAGGAGGAGCCAGATGCGGCTATCCTGACGGATGAAGACTGGCTGGAGCTGGCGGGATTTGCCGCCGCCCACCGGCCCCTGCAGGCGGCGATCGGCAGCCTGAGCCGCCTGGCGCTTAACGATACGCTTTCCCTGCCGCTGCTGCGCGCGACGCTTGCCCGGCAGCCGGAGGCCGAACTGGCAGCAAGCCACGGATTAAGCGGGCGCAAGGCGCTGCTTGCCGCTATTCGGGATGAAGTGGGTAGCGCGCTCGCCTCGCTGGACGCCGGCCGGGCGCGCGAGCAGCTGGAGCAGGTGCGGAGTTACAATTTTTTTAACTAACTCATTCAGCGCTATGCGGTGGTCATTTTCCACTGGCGGCGTAGACTTTCCTGTAACGCAATAAGGAGAGCACCATGAAACACGACCATTTTGTTGTACAAAGTCCTTCAGCCCCGGCAAAACAGCTGCTGCTGTTGTTTCATGGTTTGGGCGACAATCCGGTATCCATGGGGCAAATCGGCAGCTGGTTCGCGCCGCATTTTCCCGACGCGCTGATCGTCAGCATCGGCGGAGTTGAACCTTCGGGCCCGGCGCCGGGGCGCCAGTGGTTTTCCGTGCAGGGCGTTACTGAGGAAAATCGTCAGGCGCGGGTGAATGCTGCCGTACCGGCCTTCGTAGAGATTGTACGCCACTGGCAAAAAGAGAGCGGCGTTGGCCCGCACGCCACGGCGCTGATTGGTTTTTCTCAGGGGGCAATCATGTCGCTGGAAAGCGTGAAGGCAACGGCGGATCTGGCTTCGCGGGTTATTGCTTTCAACGGCCGCTACGCCACCCTGCCGGTGACCGCGACAACGGCCACCACGGTGCACCTGATCCACGGCGGCGAAGACCGGGTTATCGATCTTGCCCACGCGGTGGCGGCGCAGGAAGCGTTAATCGAAGCCGGTGGCGATGTGACGCTGGATATCGTGGACGATCTGGGACACGCCATTGACGATCGCAGCATGGCGCACGCGCTGGATCACCTGCGCTATACAGTGCCGAAACACTATTTCGATGAAGCGCTCAGCGGCGGCAAACCGCACGATGACGATATTATTGAAATGATGTAATAAAAAAACGCCCGGCAGATGACTCTGCCGGGCGTTTTACGTATGTGACCGCCTCAGTTACTTCTTCTTCGGCCAGTCGTCCTCGTCATCCCACTTGTCGTTAAAATCGCGGTGCGGGGGGAGATCCGGCTTATTCGCCATATACTTTTTCGGGTCAACGCGCTTCAGATCTTTAATCACGTTGATCAGCACGCCCGCCAGAAACACGAGAATGATAATCCACCAGTATTTAGACAGCCATTCCATGTCAGATACCTCTCTGGGTTATGCGCCTATGCGACAAGTTGTTCCATAATGCGCTGATACATGCGCGCCAGCAGCTGCAGGTCGGCGGCGTTCACGCACTCATTGATTTTATGAATGGTGGCGTTAACCGGGCCCAGCTCCACTACCTGGGCACCCATCCTGGCGATAAAGCGCCCGTCTGACGTGCCGCCGGTGGTCAGCAGCTGCGGTTTGATTTCATTATAGTGCTCAACGGCGTTAATGACGGCGTCTACCAGCTTTCCGCGCCCGGTGAGGAACGGCTGGCCGGAGAGCCACCACTCCACGCTGTAGCGCAGCTGGTGTTTTTCCAGCAGCGCCAATACCCGCGCTTTGATCATCTCGTCGGTCAGCTCGGTGCTGAAGCGGAAGTTGAACTGCACGGTCAGGTCGCCCGGAATGACGTTATTGCTGCCGGTGCCGGCGTTGATATTGGCAATCTGCATGCTGGTAGGCGGGAAGTATTCGTTACCTTCGTCCCAGACGATGGAGACCAGCTCGTTAAGCATCGGTGCCGCGCGGTGGACCGGGTTATCCGCCAGGTGCGGATAGGCAACGTGCCCCTGCACGCCGTGGATGGTCAGGTTGCAGGTCAGCGAGCCGCGGCGGCCGTTTTTCACCACGTCACCGACGATTTCAGTGCTGGATGGTTCGCCCACCAGGCAGTAATCGAGGCGCTCGTTGCGGGCCATCAGGGCCTCAACGACTTTGACCGTGCCGTTCACCGCGCTGGCTTCTTCATCGGAGGTGATCAGGAACGCCAGCCGGCCGCGGTGGTTTGGATGCTGGGCGACGAAGCGCTCGGCGGCAACCACCATCGCGGCGAGAGAACCTTTCATGTCCGCCGCGCCGCGGCCGAACAGCATGCCGTCGCGAATAGTGGGCTCAAACGGCGGGTTAATCCAGCGATTAGCATCTCCGGCGGGCACCACGTCGGTGTGGCCGGCAAAAGCCAGGGTTTCGCCTTCGCCGCGCCACGCCCAGATGTTTTGCGTGTCGCCGAAGTCCATATGTTCAATGGTGAAACCTATCGCGCGCAGCCGCTCAATCATCAGCGCCTGGCAACCCGCGTCATCGGGGCTAAGGGAAGGGCGGCGAATTAGCTGTTGAGCCAGCTCAATGACCGGGCATGACATAGACTAAACCTCTTTAAAATAGCGCTGATAACTGGATTCACTGAAACCCAGCAGCATAGGCTTACCGGGCGCGCAGAGCAATGGTCGTTTAATGATTGCCGGCATTTCCAGCATCAGCGCGGCGGCAGCTTCGGCGTTATCAACGCCGGCGCGGACGGACTCGTCCAGCTTGCGCCAGGTGGTGCCGCGGGTGTTGAGCAGAGCTTCCCAGCCGAGTTCATTTATAAAGCCGTGCAGCATCTCCGCGTCGAGGCCGTCGGCGCGATAATCGTGAAAACGATATTCAATCTGCTGCGCTTCCAGCCAGCGGCGGGCTTTTTTGATGGTATCGCAGTTTTTGATACCGTACATGATAATCATAATTACTCCCGTTATACCGTTTTGATGCACGTTGCAGGCAGGTCGAATTATTCTGGCTATATCTGCGCGCGCCGAAATAAGCCTTACAACATAGTGATCCCGGGTCAAAACATCAAGGCTGAGGCGCGATTGCGCCGGTTTTTTAACGTGCACATGCTGCGGAAATTCCTCAGAAAATTGTGTTTCTGAAGGTTGCCTGGCATGACATTTAATGACCACCGTTGCTTATTAAGCCCTTGCCATGGCAATGATGCGCATCACAGTAATTGATTAAACCGTCTTCATCTCGTCATGCTCCTTTTGTATACTGCCCACAATAATAAAAGAGAGGCAGTTATGATTGAGCATGAACTGGGGAACTGGAAAGACTTTATCGAAGATATGCTTCGTAAATAATTCCAACGGCTGCTAAGGCGCTGATGAAATAACTAAAAGGGGGCGACTGAAACGTCGCCCCTTGCTTTTGCGCGCTATTCGGCGCGCTCTTTCAGCGGGAAGCGCCGCCTGACCAGCACGAAGAACAGCGGCACGAAGAAAATTGCCAGCAGCGTGGCGGAGATCATTCCGCCGATCACCCCGGTGCCTACCGCGTGCTGGCTGCCGGAGCCCGCGCCGGTGCTGGTCGCCATCGGCAGCACGCCGAAGATAAAAGCCAGCGAGGTCATCAGGATTGGCCGCAGGCGCTGGCGGCAGGCGTGCAGCGTCGCCTCCAGCAGATCCTGTCCTTTGGCGTTCATCTCATTGGCGAACTCGACGATAAGAATCGCGTTTTTCGCCGCAAGCCCTATCACCGTCAGCAGGCCCACCTGGAAATAGACGTCGTTTTCCAGCCCCCGCACCCAGGTTGCCAGCAGCGCGCCGGCCACCCCGAGCGGCACCACCAGCATTACCGAGAACGGTACGGACCAGCTCTCGTACAGCGCCGCCAGGCACAGAAATACCACCAACAGCGAAATAGCATACAGCGCCGGGGCCTGCGCGCCGGAGAGCCGCTCCTGATAGGACATCGCCGTCCACTGCAGGCCAAAGCCGGCGGGCAGCTGGCTGACCAGCGTCTCCATCACGTGCATGGCCGTGCCGGTACTGACCCCTGACGCCGCTTCACCGACAATCTCCACCGAGGAGTAGCCGTTGTAGCGCTCCAGGCGCGGAGAGCCGGTCTCCCAGTGCGAAGTCGCAAACGCGGAGAAGGGCACCATCTCGCCGCTCTTATTGCGCACGTACCACAGATTAATGTCGTTCGGCAGCATCCGGTACGGCGCGGCGGACTGGACGTACACTTTTTTGGTCCTGCCGCGGTCCATAAAGTCGTTCACGTAGTCAGAGCCCCAGGCGGTTTGCAGCGTGTCGTTGATGTCGCTTACCGCCACGCCGAGCGCCTGCGCTTTGCGCTGGTCGATATCAATCTGCAGCTGCGGGCTGTCGTCCAGCCCGTTGTGGCGCACGCGGATCAGCTGCGGCTCCCGGCTTGCCATCTGCAGCAGGCTATCCCGGGCGGCCATTAGCGCGTCGTGGCCGAGTCCCGCGTGGTCCTGCAGCTGCATATCAAATCCGGCTGAGCTGCCGAGGCCGCTTATCGCCGGCGGATTGCTGGCGTAAACCCGGGCTTCTTTGATCTTGTCCAGCTCTGTGGTCGCGCGCTCAATGATGGCGAACGAGGAGCCGGTTTGCGGATCGCGCGCGCTCCAGTCCTTGAGGCGCACAAACATCCGCGCCACGTTCTGGCCGTTGCCGCCCGGCCCGGAGCCGACGGCGGCAAACACCGACGCTACGTTAGCCTTCTCATTGTTGAGGAAGTAATCCTCCACTTTCCGCACTACCCGCAGGGTTTGCTGCTGGGTGGCGCCGCTCGGCAGCTGAATGGAGGTCAGGAACATGCCGCGATCTTCCTGCGGCAAAAAGGAAGTCGGGAGCTTGATAAACAGCAGCACCATGCCGCCAATCAGCAGGGCGTAAATCAGCAGCCAGCGCAGGCTGCGGTTCAACATCTTGCCCACGCCGCGCTGATAGCGGTCGGCCTCGCGGTTGAAGTTGCGGTTAAACCAGCCGAAGAAGCCTTTCTGCCCGTGCTGTTCGCCCTTTTTCAGCGGCTTAAGCAGCGTAGCGCACAGCGCCGGGGTGAGGATCATTGCCACCAGCACCGACAGTACCATCGAGGCGACGATAGTGACCGAGAACTGGCGGTAGATCGCGCCGGTGGTGCCGCCAAAAAAGGCCATCGGGATAAACACCGCCGACAGCACCATCGCGATGCCTACCAGCGCGCTCTGAATCTGGCCCATGGATTTGCGTGTCGCTTCGCGGGGAGAGAGTCCCTCCTCGCTCATAATGCGCTCGACGTTTTCCACCACCACGATGGCGTCATCCACCAGCAGGCCGATAGCCAGCACCATCGCGAACATGGTCAGAGTATTGATGCTGTAGCCGAAGGCGAACAGTACGGAGAACGTCCCCATCAGCACCACCGGTACGGCGATGGTGGGGATAAGCGTGGCGCGGAAGTTTTGCAGGAACAGGAACATCACCAGGAACACCAGCGCGATGGCTTCCAGCAGGGTTTTCACTACGTCGTGAATGGAGGCCTTAACAAACGAGGTAGTCTCATAGGCGACCTTGTACTCCAGCCCGTGGGGGAAGTAGTGCGACAGCTCGTCGAGGCGCGCCAGCACCGCCTCGGCGGTCTCCATTTCGTTGGCGCCGGAGGCCAGCTGCACCCCCAGCCCGGATGCCTGGTGGCGATTAAAGCGGGTGAGGAAATCGTATTTCTCGGCCCCCAGCTCGACTTTAGCCACCTGGCCGAGAGTGACCACCGAGCCATCCTGGTTGACCCGCAGGGTAATGTCGCGGAACTGCTCCGGGGTTTGCAGCAGAGACTGGGCGTTAACCGTGGCGTTTATCGCCTGGGTGTCGATTGCGGGCGTGCCGCCAAGCTGTCCTACCGCCACCTGGGCATTCTGGGATCGAATGGCGTTGGTCACGTCGAGGGTCGTCAGCTGGTAGCTGTTGAGCTTTGCCGGATCGAGCCAGATGCGCATCGAGTACTGCGAGCCGTAGGCGCTGATTTCGCCGACGCCGTTGACGCGGCTGAGCGGGTCCTGAATGTTGCTCGCCACGTAGTCGGAAATATCCTGCTTATCCATGCTGCCGTCGGTGGAGACGAAAGCAATCGTCAGAATGTTGGTATCTCCGGACTTGCGGACGTTAACGCCCTGATTTTGCACCGCCTGCGGCAGCTTGTTGATAGCAGTACGCAGCTGGTTTTGCACCTGCTGCATTGCCTCGTCGGGATTGGTGCCGGCGGTAAAGGTCAGGGTGATGGTGGCCTGCCCGGCGGAGCTGCTCTGGGAGGTCATGTACATCATGTTGTCTATCCCGGTGAGGTTCTGCTCGATAACCTGGGTGACGGTGTTTTCCAGGGTCTGCGCCGAGGCGCCGGGATAGTTAGCGATAATGCGGACGTTAGGCGGAACCAGCTTGGGATATTGTTCGACGGGAAGCGTGAAAATAGCCAGGGTTCCCGTCAGGCACAGCAGGATGGCCAAAACCCAGGCAAAAATAGGGCGATCGATAAAAAAGTTCGCCATCGGCGTTGGAACCTCTTTTTATACTTATTTCGGGACAAAAAACCGGCCGGGACACTGTAGCGGCAGGCCAGGGGCCAAACATGGAGAAAATAAGAAGATAGTGTAAATGATCGTCCCGTCAGCCTGTGCAAATCAAGGTATAGCACGGTAAGCGCAGCTTTTAGGCAATATTTCTGAATGGAGCCCGCGGATATTCCCGCCTGCAACAGGCGCTATTTTGGGTATAGACTGGAGGCTTATTTCTGACGCCGTGGAGCAATTATGTCCTTTCCCGTGAAGATTATTAAAGACAAGGTCCTGTCGGATAACTACTTTATTTTGCGCAATATTACCTACGACCTGACGCGTAAAGGCGGCGATGTGGTGCGCCACCGGCGCGAAGTGTACGACCGCGGCAACGGCGCGACGGTGCTGCTCTATAATCCGCGTAAGGCCACGGTGGTGCTGGTGCGCCAGTTCCGTGTTGCTACCTGGGTTAACGGCAACGCCGACGGCCAGCTGATTGAAACCTGCGCCGGGTTGCTGGACGACGATCAGCCCGAAGAGTGCATGCGCAAAGAGGCGGTAGAAGAGACTGGCTTTGAAGTCAGCAACGTGCGCAAGCTGTTTGAGCTGTATATGTCACCGGGAGGCGTCACCGAGCTTATCCACTTTTTCATCGCCGAATATGACGACAGCCATCGGGCGAATGCCGGCGGCGGGGTTGAGGATGAGGACATTGAGGTACTGGAGCTGCCGCTGGCGCGGGCGCTGGAGATGATTCAAACCGGCGAAATTCGCGACGGTAAAACCGTGCTGCTGCTGCACTATCTGCAGCACGCGGGCCTGATGCAGTAAAGGTAAAAGGCGGGCCGCGAGCGGCCCGCTATCACGCTACTTCTTAAGTACTTTTTTCGCTTTTTCCACGATGTTCTCCACGGTAAATCCGAAGAACGGGAACAGCTTGTCAGCCGGGGCCGACTCGCCGAAGGTCGTCATGCCGACCACCGCGCCTTTCAGCCCGACATATTTGTACCAGTAATCGGCAATGCCGGCCTCGACCGCCACCCGGGCGCTAACGTCGGACGGCAGCACCGATTCGCGGTACGCGTCGTCCTGCGCGTCGAACACGTCAGTGGACGGCAGGGAAACCACCCGTACGTTAACCCCTTCCGCGCGCAGTTTCTCAGCCGCCAGCACCGTGATCTCAATCTCGGAACCGGTGGCAATCAGGATAAGATCCGGCTTACCGCCGGCGTCCTTCAGCACGTAGCCGCCGCGAGCTATCTGCTGCACCTGCTCCGGGGTACGCTCCATCTGGGCCAGATTCTGGCGGGAGAGGATCAGCGCGGTAGGCCCGCTGTGCCGCTCGATGGCCGCTTTCCAGGCCACCGCAGTTTCAACCTGATCGCACGGGCGCCAGGTGCTGAAGTTCGGCGTCAGGCGCAGGCTTGCCAGCTGCTCTACCGCCTGGTGCGTCGGCCCGTCTTCGCCCAGCCCGATAGAGTCATGGGTATAGACCATGATCTGCCGCGCCTTCATCAGCGCCGCCATGCGCGCCGCGTTGCGGGCATATTCCACGAACATCAGGAAGGTGGCGGTGTAGGGGATAAAGCCGCCGTGCATCGCGATACCGTTAGCGATGGCCGTCATGCCGAATTCGCGCACGCCGTAGTGGATATAGTTGCCGGCCAGATCCTCTTTCAGCGATACCGAGCCTTTCCACAGCGTCAGGTTGCTGGGTGCCAGATCCGCCGAGCCGCCGAGAAACTCAGGCAGCTCCGGACCGAAGGCGTTGAGCGCATTCTGCGAGGCTTTGCGGCTGGCAATTTTTGCCGGCTCGGACTGCAGCTTTTCGATATAGGCCTGAGACGTTTGCGGCCAGTCCTGCGGCAGCTCGCCAGACATGCGGCGGGTAAACTCGGCGGCCAGCTCGGGATAGGCCTGCTTGTAGGCGGCAAACTTATCGTTCCAGGCGTGCTGGGCTTTCTCGCCTTTTTCCCGCGCGTCCCAGCCCTGATAAACCTCTTTCGGGATCTCAAACGGCGGATACTTCCAGCCGAGCTGTTTGCGGGTCAGCGCCACTTCCTCTTCCCCCAGCGCCGCGCCGTGAGACTCCTCTTTGCCGGCTTTATTCGGCGAGCCAAAGCCGATTGTGGTGCGGCAGATAATCAGCGACGGTTTATCCGTCACGCTGCGCGCCTCTTCAATCGCTTTTTTAATGGCCTGCGGATCGTGACCGTCAATATCGTGGATCACGTGCCAGTGGTACGCCTCAAAGCGCTTCGCGGTGTCGTCGGTAAACCAGCCATCGGTATCGCCGTCAATGGAGATGCCGTTGTGATCGTAAAAGCCGATCAGCTTGCCCAGGCCCAGGGTGCCCGCCAGCGAGGAGGCCTCATGGGAGATGCCTTCCATCAGACAGCCGTCGCCCATAAACACGTAAGTGTAATGATCGACAATGTCGTGCTGCGGCTGGTTGAACTGCGCCGCCAGGGTGCGCTCGGCGATAGCGAAGCCGACGGCGTTGGCCAGCCCCTGACCCAGCGGGCCGGTGGTGGTTTCGACACCCGGCGTCAGGCCGTGCTCCGGGTGGCCCGGAGTTTTTGAGTGCAGCTGGCGGAAGTTTTTCAGCTCTTCCATCGGCAGATCGTAGCCGGTCAGGTGCAGCAGGCTGTACAGCAGCATTGAGGCGTGACCGTTGGAGAGCACAAAGCGGTCGCGGTTGTACCAGAGCGGATCGGCGGGATTGTGGTGCAGGAAGCCGTTCCACAGCACCTCGGCAATATCGGCCATGCCCATTGGCGCGCCGGGGTGTCCGGAATTGGCTTTCTGAACCGCGTCCATACTCAGGGCGCGAATGGCGTTGGCAAGCTCTTTATGAGACATAACATTCTCCATAACAAAGATTAAAATTTGGCGGCAAGCTGGTCTTCGAGCTTGCGCTGATCGACGGCAAACAGGCGGATACCTTCCGCCAGCTTGTCGACGGCCATCGGGTCCTGATTGTGCTCCCAGCGGAACTGCGCTTCGGTCAGCGGGTCAGGGCGATTGAAGTGGCGCGCCGGCGGGATCAGCTTGCGCTCGACGGTGACGTCGCTCTCCTGCAGCTCTTTCAGCAGGGCCGGGGAAATGGTCAGGCGATCGCAGCCCGCAAGCGCGAGGATCTGCTCGGTGCGGCGGAAGCTGGCACCCATCACGATGGTGTCGTAGCGGTGCTCTTTGAAGTAATCGTAAATATTGCGCACGGACTTCACGCCCGGATCTTCATCCACCACGTACGGATCCTGCGGCTCGCGCTGCTGATACCAGTCGTAAATGCGCCCGACGAACGGTGAAATCAGGTATGCGCCCGCTTCGGCGCAGGCCCGGGCCTGGGCAAAGGAGAACAGCAGGGTCAGGTTGCAGTGGATGCCCTCTTTTTCCAGCGCCTCGGCGGCGCGTATTCCTTCCCAGGTAGAGGCCAGCTTGATGAGGATGCGGGATTTATCAATGCCCAGTTCTTCATACAGCGCCACCAGGCGGTGCGCCTTCTCAATGCTTTTTTCAGTGTCAAACGACAGCCGGGCGTCCACTTCGGTAGAGACGCGGCCGGGAATGCTTTTCAGAATTTCCGCGCCGAAATTCACTGCCAGCTTGTCGCAGGCGTTAACAACCTGCTCCTCGCGGCTGCCCTCGTGGCGCTTCGCAAAGGCGATAGCGTCGTCAATCAGGTGCGCGTAGTGCTCCAGCCCGGCGGCCTTCAGCAGCAGCGAAGGATTGGTGGTGGCGTCTTCCGGCTGGTAGTGGCGAATTGACTCAATATCACCGCTGTCGGCCACAACGGTAGTGAACTGTTTAATTCCATCGAGCTGGTTCATTAAAAATCTCCTGTAAAGCAATGTATTAGCTAATTTCTGGCGTTTCGGCTTCTGGGGGAAATGAGACATGCTTAACAAAAAAGCATAGCAGACGGCGATAGCATTAAGCGTAAGAGTCGATAACATGATTGTTAAAATTTAATAACAAATGCCGCGACGATGGTAAGAGTATGGCAGCCTTCAAAGTTTATGCGGCGCTAAACGGCGATACTTCCCGGTTCGCCAGAGACGTTATTTTTCCTGTCAAAATGATACGTGAAGCAAAAGGACAATAAGATGGACGACCAGTTAAAACAGAGTGCCCTTGATTTCCACGAGTTCCCTGTTCCGGGAAAAATCCAGGTATCGCCCACCAAGCCGCTCGCGACCCAGCGCGATCTGGCGCTTGCCTATTCCCCCGGGGTAGCGGCACCGTGTCTTGAAATCGAAAAGGATCCGCTGGCGGCTTACAAATACACGGCGCGCGGCAATCTGGTGGCCGTTATCTCAAACGGCACGGCGGTGCTCGGCCTCGGCAATATTGGCGCGCTGGCGGGCAAGCCGGTGATGGAAGGTAAAGGCGTCCTGTTTAAGAAGTTTGCCGGTATCGACGTATTTGACATTGAAGTGGATGAAACCGATCCGGAGAAGTTCATTAACGTGGTGGCGGCCCTGGAGCCCACTTTCGGCGGTATTAACCTCGAAGACATTAAAGCGCCGGAGTGCTTCTATATCGAGCAGCAGCTGCGCGAGCGCATGAACATTCCGGTTTTCCACGACGACCAGCACGGCACGGCGATCATCAGCACCGCTGCCATCATCAACGGCCTGCGGGTAGTAGAAAAAAACATTTCCGACGTGCGGATGGTGGTGTCCGGCGCGGGCGCGGCGGCTATCGCCTGTATGAACCTGCTGGTGGCGCTCGGGATGCAGAAGCACAACATCGTGGTCTGCGACTCGAAGGGCGTTATCTATAAAGATCGCGAGCCGAATATGGCCGAAACCAAAGCCGCCTACGCGGTGGCAGACGACGGCAGGCGCACGCTGGCGGACGTGATGGACGGCGCGGACATTTTCCTCGGCTGCTCCGGCCCGAAAGTGCTGACCCCGGAGATGGTCAAGGGCATGGCGCGGGCGCCGCTGATCCTGGCCCTGGCAAACCCCGAGCCGGAAATTCTGCCGCCGCTGGCCAAAGAGGTGCGCCCGGACGCCATCATCTGCACCGGCCGCTCGGATTATCCCAACCAGGTTAACAACGTGCTCTGCTTCCCGTTTATCTTCCGCGGGGCGCTGGACGTGGGTGCCACCGCCATTAACGAAGAGATGAAGCTTGCGGCCGTGCACGCAATTGCCGAGCTGGCGCACGCCGAGCAGAGCGAAGTGGTGGCGTCGGCCTACGGCGATCAGGACCTCAGCTTCGGGCCGGAGTACATCATTCCGAAACCGTTCGATCCGCGCCTTATTGTCAAGATTGCGCCGGCGGTGGCGAAAGCGGCAATGGATTCCGGCGTGGCAATGCGTCCGATTGAGGATTTCAGCGCCTACGAAGAGAAGCTCAGCGAGTTTGTCTACAAAACCAACCTGTTCATGAAGCCTATCTTCTCCCAGGCGCGCAAAGAGCCGAAGCGCGTGGTGCTGGCGGAAGGGGAAGAGAACCGCGTTCTGCACGCTACCCAGGAGCTGATTACGCTGGGTCTGGCGAAGCCGATTCTGATTGGCCGCCCGAACGTTATCGAAATGCGCCTGCAGAAGCTCGGGCTGCAAATCAAGCCGGGCGTTGACTTTGAAATCGTCAACAACGAATCCGATCCGCGCTTCAAAGAGTACTGGATGGAGTACTACAACATCATGAAGCGCAAGGGGATCACCCCGGAGCAGGCCCAGCGCCACGTGATTGCCAACCCGACGGTGATCGGCGCGATCATGGTTCAGCGCGGCGAGGCCGACGCGCTGATCTGCGGCACTATCGGCGACTACCACGAACACTTTAGCGTGGTGCAGCAGCTGTTTGGCTACCGCGACGGCGTTCACACCGCCGGGGCAATGAACGCGCTGCTGCTGCCGAGCGGCAACACCTTTATTGCTGATACTTACGTCAATGACGACCCGACGCCCGAGCAGCTGGCGGAAATCACCGTAATGGCGGCAGAGACGGTGCGCCGCTTCGGCATCGAACCCCGGGTGGCGCTGCTGTCGCACTCTAACTTCGGCTCTTCGAACTGCCCGGCGGCCACCAAAATGCGCGACACGCTCGAGCTGGTGCGCCAGCGCGATCCGGATCTGATGATTGACGGGGAGATGCACGGCGACGCCGCGCTGGTGGAGAGCATCCGCCACGAGCGCATGCCGGACAGCCCGCTGAAGGGCTCGGCCAATATTCTGGTGATGCCGAACATGGAAGCGGCCCGCATCAGCTACAACCTGCTGCGGGTCTCCAGTTCGGAAGGGGTGACGGTGGGGCCGGTACTGATGGGCGCTGCCAAGCCGGTGCACATTCTGACGCCGATTGCCTCGGTGCGCCGCATCGTTAACATGGTGGCGCTGGCGGTGGTGGAAGCGCAGACCGAGCCGCTATAAGCGGCGCGGCCTACACCCAGTCTCGTACCTGAATAAACGTACTCAAGGCAGCCTCCGGGCTGCCTTCTTCTGGCTCATAGCCGTACTCCCAGCGCACCAGCGGCGGCATCGACATCAAAATCGACTCCGTTCTGCCGCCGGTCTGCAGGCCAAACAGCGTCCCGCGATCCCACACCAGATTGAACTCCACGTAGCGCCCGCGGCGATAAAGCTGAAAATTACGCTCGCGCTCGCCCCAGGGCGTCTCTTTTCTGCGCTCGACAATCGGCAGGTAGGCCCGGGCATAGCCGTTGCCGACCGCCTGCATAAAGGCGAAGCAGCGGTCAAAATCCGGCGTGTTCAAATCGTCAAAGAACAGGCCGCCGATGCCGCGCTGCTCGTTGCGGTGCTTGAGGAAGAAGTAGTCGTCGCACCACTTTTTGTAGCGCGGATAAACGTCGTCGCCGAAGGGCTGACACAGATCCCGGGCGACGCTGTGCCAGTGCACCGCGTCCTCATCAAAGCCGTAGTAGGGCGTCATGTCGAAGCCGCCGCCGAACCACCAGACCGGATCGGCACCGGGTTTTTCGGCGATGAAAAAGCGCACGTTGGCGTGGCTGGTGGGCACGTAAGGATTGCGGGGATGGACCACCAGCGAGACGCCCATCGCTTCAAAGCTGCGTCCCGCCAGCTCCGGGCGATGCGCGGTGGCGGAGGCGGGCATAGCGTCGCCGTGAACGTGGGAGAAGTTAACGCCCGCCTGCTCGAACACGCCGCCGTCGCGCAGCACCCGGCTGCGTCCGCCGCCGCCGCCCTCGCGCTGCCAGCTGTCTTCGGTAAATACGCTGCCGTCAGCGGCGGAAAGCTGGCGGCAGATATCCTCCTGCAGCGCCAGCAGAAAAGTCTTCACGGCGTAGACATCAGGCTTCATTAACGTTTCCTGGCATGGGCTTTCTGATTATCGAACCAGTTAAAGTAGCTCACGATCCCCGAGGCGATAGCGCGGGCAATTTTCTGGCGAAACGCCGTGGTGCCGAGCAGCTTCTCTTCGCCGGGGTTGGTGATAAATGAGGTTTCCACCAGCACCGACGGAATCGACGGTGATTTCAGCACCACAAACGCCGCCTGCTCGGTGCTGCGGCTGTGCAGCCTGTGCACCGGCTTAATCTGCTTGAGGATGTGCGATCCCAGCGTCAGGCTGTTTTTGATGGTGTCCGTTTGCACCAGGTCGAACAGCACCTGCTGCAGGAGGTGGTCTTTATCCACCGCTTTTTTACCGGCCAGCTCGTCCACGGCGTTTTCTTTGTCCGACAGGTATTTCGCCATGGCGCTACTGGCGCCGCGGTTGGAGAGGGCGAAAACGGAGGCGCCCGCCGCACTAGGATTGGTAAAACCGTCGGCGTGAATGGACATAAACAGATCCGCACCGTGTTTATGGGCGATTTCGACCCGATCGTAGAGCGGAATAAAGGTGTCATCGTCGCGGGTCAGGCGGGCGTCAATCCCGTGGCTGCGCAGCAGGGCGCGCACATTTTTGGCGATGGACAGCACCACGTGCTTCTCCATTGAGCCCTGGTGACCAATCGCGCCGCTATCAATGCCGCCGTGTCCGGGATCGAGCATCACAATCCGCCTGGAGCCGGTTTTTTTGGCCGGCTTGCTGTGGCTGTTGCTGGTTTTTAGCGTCGACGTTTCCCGGGCGACGGCGGAAGACATGCCTGACAACGTCAGTGCGGCCAGCCCGGCTTTTAGCACCTGACGGCGAGATGCGAGTTTTTTTAAGGGTTTAAAAGTGCTCATGCGGCCTGAATTGAGTTGTTAAGGGAGTGGTTCAACGTGTTATATCGTATCGCGTTTTCCGTTACGACCCTCGAAGATGAGAATTGTTTTACTTTTCATTTCAATACATGACTGAGCGGCATTATGCCATTTTTTGCCTCACGGTTCGTCAAATATTGGATATTGCGCACGTTCAAGCCATAATCACCGATTATCAACCACCAGAAGATGGGCAATACCATGGAGATACGCGTTTTTCGCCAGTCTGATTTTGAAGAGGTGATTACCCTCTGGGAGCGCTGCGATTTGCTGCGGGCCTGGAACGACCCGGAGATGGATATCGAGCGTAAAATCAATCACGACGCGAGCCTGTTTCTGGTGGCCGAGGTTAACGGCGAAGTGGTCGGTTCGGTGATGGGCGGCTACGATGGCCACCGCGGCTCGGCCTACTATCTCGGCGTGCATCCGGAATACCGCGGGCGCGGCATTGCCAATGCGCTGCTGAGCCGGCTGGAGAAAAAGCTCATCGCCCGCGGCTGCCCGAAAATAAATATCATGGTGCGGGAAGAGAACGACATGGTGCAGGGCATGTACGAGCGGCTGGGCTACGAGCATTCGGATACCGTGCTGATGGGCAAGCGCCTGATTGAAGATGAAGAGTATTGAGTTTCTCCCTTCCGATTATGACCACCGCGGGCGGCTTCGGCTGCCGCTTCTTTTTTGGCTGACTCTGCTGCTGCAGGCGCGCACCTGGGTGCTGTTTGTGATTGCCGCCGCCTCACGCCAGCAGGGCGACGTGCTGCTTTCCCTGTTCTATCCCGACCGGGACGCCTTCTGGCTGGATCTGCTGCCGGGTATTCCGGCGGTGGCGGCGTTTCTGCTGAGCGGACGGCGCCAGCAGTATCCACGCCTGTGGGCCGCCCTGCGCCCGGCGCTTGTCGCCGCTCAGCTGCTGTTGCTGTGCTGGCAGCCGGCGCTGTGGCTAATGGGTGAACCGCTCTCCGGCATCGGCCTGCTGCTGGTCGCGATCGATGCTTTCGCGCTGTGGTGGCTGCTCACCGACGCCCGCCTGCGGGTCTGTTTTTCCCCGTCGCAAGATTAGCGGCACTTTTTTGGCATTTGGTACTCCAACAGGCGTTGCTTTACGGAGAAAGGATCTGCAATGAAATCGATACGTGTACTGCTCTGCGCGCTGCCCCTGGTGCTGACGGGCTGTTCAACCCTCAGTTCAGTGAACTGGTCATCGGCCTATCCGTGGAACTGGTTTGGTTCGTCGACGGAAGTCACGGAGCAGGGCGTGGGTAAAATTACCGCGGCGACTCCGCTTACCGATTCGGCTATCGGCGACGCGCTCGGCAGCGACTACCGCCTGCGCAGCGGAATGAAGACCGCCAGCGGCAGCATCGTGAAGTTTTTTGAAGCGATGAAAGACAACAAGGTGGCGCTGGTGATTAACGGCGATGCGGGAACCGTTAGCCGGATTGAGGTGATGGACGGTGATATCAAGGCTGAGGACGGAACGAAAATCGGTACGCCGTTTAGCGATATCTACAGCAAGGCCTTCGACAACTGTCAGAAAGCGCGCGGTGACGATGCTGAAAGCGTAGAGTGCAAAGCGAAAGGCAGCCAGCACATTAGCTACGTGTTCAGCGGCAGCTGGAGCGGACCGCAGGCGCTGATGCCTCCGGACGACATTCTGCATAACTGGAAAGTCAGCAAGATTATCTGGCGTCGTTAATTTGCGTCAGGACAAGCCCGACGCCTGAAAAAACGCATACAATACGCGCCATAATAATGCCACGCAGTCGTGGCATCTTTTTTTTCAGGAGTCACTATGTCACAGGTTCAGAGCGGTATCTTGCCGGAGCATTGCCGGGCGGCAATCTGGATTGAAGCGAATGTTAAAGGCGACGTTAACGCCCTGCGCGAAGGCAGCCGCATTTTTGCCGACAAATTAGCCACCTTCGAAAGCCAGTTCCCCGATGCCAATCCCGGCGCCGTGGTGGCTTTTGGTCACGATACCTGGCGCGCCCTGAGCGGCGGCGTCGGTGCCGGCGAGCTGAAAGATTTTGTCGCCTACGGTAAAGGCCTGGCCCCCGCCACCCAGTACGACGTGCTGATCCACGTTCTTTCCCTGCGCCACGACGTTAACTTCTCAATCGCTCAGGCGGCGCTGGAAGCCTTCGGCGACGCCATTGAGGTAAAAGAAGAGATTCACGGCTTCCGCTGGGTTGAGGATCGCGATCTGAGCGGCTTCGTGGACGGCACCGAAAACCCGGCCGGGGAAGAGACCCGCCGCGAAGTGGCGGTGATTGCGGACGGCGTTGATGCCGGCGGCAGCTACGTGTTCGTCCAGCGCTGGGAACACAACCTCAAGCAGCTGAACCGCATGAGTATTCACGATCAGGAGATGATGATTGGCCGTACCAAAGTGGCCAATGAAGAGCTGGACGGCGACGCGCGCCCGGTTACGTCACACCTGAGCCGCGTCGATCTGAAAGAAGACGGCAAGGGGCTGAAAATTGTCCGCCAGAGCCTGCCTTACGGCACCGCCAGCGGCGTTCACGGCCTGTACTTTTGCGCCTACTGCGCGCGGCTGCACAACATCGAGCAGCAGCTGCTGAGCATGTTCGGCGACACTGACGGCAAGCGTGATGCGATGCTGCGCTTTACCCGTCCGGTTACCGGCGGCTACTACTTCGCGCCGTCCCTCGACAGGCTGCTGTCGCTGTAAGCCGTTCATTGCGCCGGGCAGTACCGCCCGGCGCAATGCTGTCTATAACAGCCCCTTCTCGCGAAACGTCTGGCGCGTCGCCACATTCAAATCGTAATTCATTAACTCTTCCGGGCTGACCCAGGCCACCGCCTGAAACTCCTCGTTGAACGTTACCTCCCGGTTGGCGCAGATGCAGTCGAACAGCAGATAAATCATGTAAATCTCTTCCGTGGTGCCGTCGGGGTAAGTTTTAACGCGGGTATCGTCGCGGAATTTCCACGGTGCGATGTGGGTAATTTTGAGGTTGTCCCCCAGCTCTTCGGCGATTTCCCGCGCCAGCGCCTGATGCAGAGTTTCACCTGGCTCCATGCCGCCGCCGGGCAGGGCCCACTGGCCCGGAAACACTCCGCAGTTATCGGCCATTTTACACAGCAGGTAGGCGCCGTTGTTCTGAATAATCGGGCAGACGATCGTCCTTTGTCGCATGGCTATCTCCTTTAATTTCATCCCATCTACTGTAGCAAAACGACGGCAGCTGAACTCTGCACGGCGTCTTATTCTCTTTTAAACTTCCAAATCACTAAACGGTATATAAAACCGTTACAGCTTTCATCCTCGTTATAAATATTATGACCATAAGATAGTTATCACATTTATAAGAGGGCTCCATGGCCGCTAACTCACTGAAAAAAGCCGCGCTGGCAGCGGGCGCGTTGCTGCTGATGGCTCAGGCCCAGGCGACCGAGCTGCTCAACAGCTCTTACGATGTTTCCCGTGAGCTTTTCGCCGCGCTGAACCCGCCCTTCGAGCAGCAGTGGGCGAAAGACAACGGTGGCGACAAGCTGGTTATCAAGCAGTCTCACGCCGGTTCTTCCCGCCAGGCGCTGGCTATTCTGCAGGGGCTGAAAGCGGATGTGGTTACCTATAACCAGGTGACCGACGTGCAGATCCTGCACGACAGGGGTAACCTGATCCCGGCCAACTGGCAGAGCCGCCTGCCGAATAACAGCTCGCCGTTCTATTCGACCATGGCGTTCCTGGTGCGTAAGGGCAATCCGAAGAACGTACACGACTGGAGCGATTTAGTGCGCCCGGACGTGAAGCTGATTTTCCCGAATCCGAAAACCTCCGGCAACGCGCGCTATACCTATCTGGCAGCGTGGGGCGCGGCGGATAAAGCAGACGGTAATGACAAAGCCAAAACTGAACAGTTCATGACGCAGTTTCTGAAAAACGTCGAAGTGTTCGATACCGGCGGGCGCGGCGCGACCACCTCATTCGTCGAGCGCGGGCTGGGTGACGTGCTGATTACCTTTGAATCTGAAGTGAACAATATCCGCAAGCAGTACGAGGATAAAGGGTTTGAGGTGGTGGTGCCGAAAACCAATATTCTGGCGGAGTTCCCGGTGGCCTGGGTGGATAAAAACGTTAAGGCCAACGGCACTGAAAAAGCGGCGAAAGCCTACCTGAACTGGCTCTATACGCCGCAGGCGCAGGCAATCATTACCGACTTTTACTACCGGGTGAACAATCCGGCGGTAATGGACAAGCTGAAAGACAAGTTCCCGCAGACCGATCTGTTCCGGGTGGAAGACCGTTTCGGTTCCTGGCCTGAAGCGATGAAGACCCACTTCGCCAACGGCGGCGAGCTGGATAAGCTGCTGGCGGCGGGGCATAAGTAATGTTTGCAGCATCGTCGAAGCGCGTTCTGCCCGGTTTCACCCTCAGCCTCGGCACCAGCCTGCTGTTCGTATGCCTGATCCTGCTTCTGCCGCTCAGCGCGCTGGTTATCCAGCTTTCGCAGATGAGCTGGGCGCAGTACTGGGAGGTTATCAGCAACCCGCAGGTGGTGGCGGCCTATAAGGTCACGCTGCTGTCGGCCTTTGTTGCGTCGATTTTTAACGGCGTCTTCGGCCTGCTGATGGCCTGGATCCTGACCCGCTACCGCTTTCCCGGGCGCACGCTGCTCGATGCGTTGATGGATTTACCGTTCGCCCTGCCCACCGCGGTAGCGGGCCTTACGCTGGCCTCGCTGTTCTCGGTAAACGGTTTTTACGGCGAGTTTCTGGCGAAATTCGATATCAAAGTGACCTACACCTGGCTTGGCATCGCGGTGGCGATGGCGTTTACCAGCATTCCCTTCGTGGTGCGCACGGTTCAGCCGGTGCTGGAGGAGCTGGGCCCGGAATACGAGGAGGCTGCCGAGACCCTGGGCGCCACGCGGCTGCAAAGCTTTCGCAAAGTCGTGCTTCCGGAGCTGTCTCCCGCGCTGATCGCGGGTATCGCGCTGTCGTTTACCCGCAGCCTCGGCGAGTTTGGCGCGGTTATTTTTATTGCCGGCAACATTGCCTGGAAGACGGAAGTGACCTCGCTGATGATCTTCGTCAACCTGCAGCAGTTCGACTACCCGGCGGCGAGCGCGATTGCCTCGGTGATCCTTGCGGCTTCGCTGCTGCTGCTGTTCTCAATTAATACGCTGCAAAGCCGTTTCGGACGACGGGTTGTGGGTCACTGATGACGGACGTTACGCAATTGAAACACTATGACGCGCCCCGCATTAACTGGGGCAAATGGCTGCTGATCGGCACCGGGATGCTGATATCGGCATTTATTCTGCTGGTGCCGATGATTTATATCTTCGTGCAGGCGTTCAGCAAGGGGCTGATGCCGGTGCTGCACAATCTGGCCGATCCGGACATGCTGCACGCCATCTGGCTGACGGTGATGATCGCCCTGATAACCGTCCCGGTTAACCTGCTGTTCGGCACGCTGCTGGCGTGGCTGGTGACGCGCTTTAATTTTCCGGGCCGCCAGCTGCTGCTGACCCTGCTGGATATTCCTTTTGCCGTCTCGCCGGTGGTGGCGGGGCTGGTGTATCTGCTGTTTTACGGCGCCAACGGCCCCATCGGCCCGTGGCTGGACGCCCACAACATCCAGATTATGTTTGCCTGGCCGGGGATGGTGCTGGCGACCATTTTCGTTACCTGCCCGTTCGTGGTCCGCGAGCTGGTGCCGGTGATGCTGAGCCAGGGCAGCAATGAAGACGAAGCGGCGATCCTGCTGGGCGCCTCCGGCTGGCAGATGTTCCGACGGGTCACGCTACCGAATATTCGCTGGGCGCTGCTGTACGGCGTGGTGCTGACCAACGCCCGTGCCATCGGCGAGTTCGGCGCGGTGTCGGTGGTGTCGGGCTCGATTCGCGGTGAGACGCTGTCCCTGCCGCTGCAAATTGAACTGCTGGAGCAGGATTACAATACCGTCGGCTCCTTTACCGCAGCGGCCCTGCTGACCCTGCTGGCTATTTTGACCCTGTTTTTAAAGAGTATGCTGCAGTGGCGCCTGGAGAATCAGGAAAAACGCGCGCGGCAGGAGAAGCAACATGAGCATTGAGATCGTCAATATTAAAAAATCCTTTGGCCGCACCCAGGTGCTGAATGACATCTCGCTGGATATTCCGTCGGGCCAGATGGTGGCGCTGCTCGGGCCGTCCGGCTCCGGTAAAACCACGCTGTTGCGCATTATCGCTGGCCTGGAGCACCAGACCAGCGGGCAGATCCGCTTTCAGGGAACGGACGTCAGCCGCCTGCATGCCAGGGACCGCAAAGTCGGCTTCGTTTTTCAGCACTACGCCCTGTTTCGCCACATGACGGTGTTCGACAACATCGCTTTTGGCCTGACGGTGCTGCCCAGACGCGAGCGCCCGGCTGCGGCAGAAATTAAAGCCAAAGTGACCCGCCTGCTGGAGATGGTTCAGCTGGCGCATCTGGCGGATCGCTATCCGGCCCAGCTTTCCGGCGGCCAGAAGCAGCGCGTGGCCCTGGCGCGCGCCCTGGCGGTGGAGCCGCAGATCCTGCTGCTCGACGAACCTTTTGGCGCGCTGGATGCCCAGGTGCGTAAAGAGCTGCGCCGCTGGCTGCGCCAGCTGCACGAGGAGCTGAAGTTCACCAGCGTGTTCGTCACCCACGACCAGGAAGAGGCGATGGAAGTTGCCGACAGAGTGGTGGTGATGAGCCAGGGCAACATCGAGCAGGTGGATATTCCCGAGCAGGTCTGGCGTGAGCCGGCAACGCGCTTCGTGGTGGAGTTTATGGGAGAAGTGAACCGCCTGAAGGGCGAGGTGCGCGGCGGACAGTTTCACGTCGGGGCCCACCGCTGGCCGCTGGGCTATACGCCCGCGTATCAGGGACCGGTGGATCTGTTTCTGCGCCCGTGGGAAGTGGATATCAGCCGCCGCACCAGTCTCGATTCGCCGCTGCCGGTGGAAGTGCTGGAAGCCAGCCCGAAAGGCCACTATACCCAGCTGGTGGTGCAGCCGCTCGGCTGGTACAGCGAGCCGCTGACGGTGGTGATGCGCGACGAGGTGCCGCACCGCGGCGATCGGCTGTTCGTTGGTCTGCAGCACGCCAGGCTGTATCACGAGCAGGAGCGTATCGAAAACCGCGAGGAGCTTGCCCTGGCGCAGAGCGCCTGATACGTTTAGATTATCCGAACGCAATTAATTTTCCGGCCCGGTTCGCTCAGCGCAGCCGGGCTTTTTATTGGATGATGGCCGTGACAACTCTGGAACATACCATTGGCAATACGCCGCTGGTGAAACTGCAGCGCATTGGCCCGGACAACGGCAGCGAAGTCTGGGTAAAACTCGAGGGCAACAATCCCGCCGGTTCGGTGAAGGACCGCGCGGCGCTGTCGATGATTGTGCAGGCAGAAAAGCGCGGTGAGATCCGCCCCGACGACGCGCTGATTGAAGCTACCAGCGGCAATACCGGGATTGCGCTGGCGATGATCGCCGCGCTAAAAGGCTACCGCATGAAGCTGCTGATGCCCGACAACATGAGCCACGAGCGGCGGGCGGCGATGCTGGCCTACGGCGCGGAGCTGATTCTGGTCACTCAGGAGCAGGGCATGGAGGGCGCGCGGGATCTGGCAAAGGCGATGGCGGCGCGCGGCGAAGGCAGGCTCCTCGATCAGTTTAACAATCCCGATAATCCCTACGCGCACTACACGACTACCGGCCCCGAGATCTGGCAGCAAACCGGCGGGCGGCTGACCCACTTTGTCTCCAGCATGGGTACCACCGGTACCATTACCGGTGTGTCGCGCTTTCTGCGCGAGCAGGCGGGCGACGTGCGCATTATTGGCCTCCAGCCGGAAGAGGGCAGCAGCATCCCCGGCATCCGCCGCTGGCCGGCTGCCTATATGCCGGGCATATTCGATGCCGCTTTAGTGGATGAGGTCATGGATATTCACCAGCGCGAAGCGGAGAATACTCTGCGCGAACTGGCGGTGCGCGAAGGCATCTTCTGCGGGGTCAGTTCCGGAGGTGCGGTAGCAGGCGCGCTGCGGGTGGCGAAAGCCAATCCGGGTGCGGTGGTGGTAGCGATCGTGTGCGATCGCGGCGACCGCTATCTGTCTACCGGTGTGTTTGATGAAGAGAGTTACAGTCAAGGGGCGGGGATCTAACAGCCGTGGAAATGATTTTATTCCGGGACAAGACCCGGGCGCAGCAGGCGGATATCGTCGCGGTGCAATCGCAGGTGGTATATGGCAGCGTCGGCAACAGCGTAGCGGTACCGAATATTAAGCTGCACGATTTGAACGTGCTGGCGGTCCCAACCGTGTTATTCAGCAACACCCCGCATTACGACACCATTTACGGCGGCATCATTCCCGATGCGTGGTTTAAGGGCTACCTGCAGGGGCTGGAAGACCGCGACGCGCTGCGGACGCTAAAAGCCGTCACGACCGGCTATATGGGCAGCGCCAGCCAGATTGAGCTGCTGGCGACGTGGCTGAAGGCGCTGCGTGAAAAGCATCCCGAGCTGGTGATACTTGTGGATCCGGTAATCGGTGATACCGACAGCGGTATCTACGTGAAGCCAGAAATTCCGGCCGCCTACAGCAATCATCTGCTGCCGCTGGCGCAGGGGATCACCCCCAACGTGTTCGAGCTCGGCGTGCTGAGCGGTAAACCGTGCACGACGCTGGAAGAGGCCATTGCGGCGGCGAAAAGCCTGCTGTCCGCCACCCTCGAGTGGGTTGCCATTACTAGCGCGCCGGTTCCCGGCGATGACGATATTCACGTGGTGCTGATCACTGCCGACTGCATCAGTATCTGCGGCTGGCCGCGGGTGGGCACGGATCTGAAAGGCACCGGCGATCTGTTCTGCTCCGAGCTTATCTGCGCTATCGTGCAGGGCAAAACGCTGCCCGACGCGGTGCAGGCGGCGGGCGACAGGGTAGTAGAAGTGATGCGCTATACCCTCGATAAAGAGTATGACGAACTGCTGCTGCCGCCGCGTTCTTAACACTCACCCCTCGCAAAATTCTGATATACGTGCCGTACCGCGTCTCCTTCTGCCTCGATGCAGGCGGAAGGAGAGTTCCCCACTCCCTTAATCGCCTGCTTTCATCCCTCCGCTGAGCGTGAATAGAGTCACGTTTCCAGGATCCTTTTTGCACGCCGGTTGACTTTAAACCTCGGTTTTCTTTTAATGAAATCGATTTCATCATTTTTGTTTTAAGTGAATTATATATTTTTTAATTTAATGATAATTAAGTATTTAATTTAAATATATCAATGAAATTGATTTCATGAGAGGTCGTTATGACAGATAGTCAGGGCGTACTAACAGCGGCAGCCTGCCGCGAGCAAATTTATGTAGCCGATCAAAAAACCGTGCGTAAGGTAGTTACCGCGAGCGTTGTCGGCACTGTAATCGAATGGTTTGATTACTCCCTTTACGGCGCGATTGCCGGTTTAGTCATTAACAAGCTTTTTTTCCCAGCGCTCTCGCCAGGGCTTGCGATGCTTGCGGCTTTCGCCACCTTTGCCGTTGGTTTTCTTTCTCGTCCAATTGGCGGGATCGTGATTGCCCATATTGGTGATAAGTACGGGCGCAAACCGGCGCTTTTATTCTCGATTTTACTGATGGGAACGGCAACGGTAGCGCTGGGGCTGCTACCGACCTGGTACGACATCGGCGTGTGGGCCTCCATTTTACTGGTGCTTCTGCGCCTGATGCAGGGCTTTGGCGCCGGGGCAGAACTGGCGGGAGCGCAAACATTCGTGGCTGAGTTTGTGCCGCCAGAAAAACGCGGGTTTTATACCTCCATCATTATGTCCTCTACAGGCGTCGGGATCCTCTGCTCAACCGGGGCTTTCTGGATAGTCACCCAGCTGCCTGAAGAGGCCTTTATGAGTTGGGGGTGGCGGGTGCCTTTCTTGCTGTCTGCACTGCTTTTTGTCGTGGCGATTTATATCCGTAAGAATCTCGACGAAACGCCGGAATATGCCGCTGCTCAGGAAAAGAGCGCTAGCAAACGGAAGAAGGAGCAGGTACCGCTGGTTATCTTACTTAAAAATAGCTGGCGCGAAGTGCTGCTCGGCTTCTGTAGCCTGGCCGGACATCTTGCTTACGGCTACGTGCTGAGTGTGTTCAGCCTGAGCTACATGGCGAACACTTTAGGAATGGATAAATCCCACGGGTTGGCGGCGCTGATGGTGGCCGTTACGGTTAACACGTTGATGACTCCGGTGATGGGCAGGCTTGCTGACCGATTCGGTTTCACGGCTATCTTCTCTTTTGGCGCTATTTTCCTCGGGCTGTTCGCGTTCCCGTTTTTTCTGATGCTGGAGTCGGGCCGCTTGCTGCTGGCGATCCTTGGTATGAGCATGGCCTACGGGATTGGTCATGCAGCCACATCAGGGGCGCAGGGTGCGTTTCTCACCAGCCTTTTTCCCGCACGTTATCGCTATTCAGGTATGGCCCTGTCGCGGGAACTCAACAGCGTTATTTTCGCCGGTGCGACGCCAATGATCGCCACCGCGCTGGTGACCGTGGGTGATGGTAAGCCTACGCTGGTCGCGCTTTATCTCGTTGCCTGCTGCATTCTGACCCTTACAGCCGTGCAGCTCGCTCGTCGCCTCAAGCGCGCACACTGATCAAGACACTCTACTATTGAAAAAGGACACTTTTTTACCATGAAAGAATACCCACTGAATATTCACCGCTATGCCGATCGTCAGACCATGGGAGAACGCGCGGCACGGGATATTGCGGATACTATCCGCGCTCGCCTGAGCCAGCAGCCGGAAGTTCGTATGATTTTTGCAGCAGCCCCAAGCCAGGCGGAAACACTCGCCACCCTGCGGCAAATGTCAGACATTGACTGGAGCCGGGTTACCGCGTTCCATATGGACGAATATCTCGGGCTCACACCTTCGGCCTCCCAACGCTTTGGCCAGTGGCTTACCCAACATATTTTTGGCCATTTGCACTTCAAGGCGGTGAATTTGTTAACCCCCGAAGAGGGCAGCCAGGCATGCATTGAACGCTATACGCAGCTGCTCAACGAAGCGCCTATTGATATTGCGGTAATGGGCATCGGGGTAAACGGTCATCTGGCCTTTAACGATCCGCCGGTGGCAGATTTTGGCGATACCTGTGTGGTGAAGGTCGTGGAGCTGGACAATACCTGCCGTCAGCAGCAGGTAGACGATCAATGTTTTTCAGCATTGAATGAAGTACCAACCAGTGCGCTTACGCTGACGATCCCCTGCCTGCTTTCGGCTGCTGAAATTTTCTGCGTGGTGCCGGGAGCAGCAAAGCGCGAGGCAGTTTATCAGACGCTACACGGGCCAATTTCTACACGCTGGCCGTCCAGTGTGCTCAGAACGCACGCGGCCTGCTCCCTTTATCTGGATGCAGATTCTCTGCCGGAGGGATAATCCGATGAGCAAGCAGACTATCACTGGACGCTTGCCCGAGTCTGGCGAGAGTGTAGAGCTGGAGCTGGAGGCCGGGCGTATTGTTGCAATGAGACCAGGGCCGGCAGAGGAAACTCGCTACATCTCCGGCGGACTTGTGGATTTGCAGGTGAACGGTTACTTCGGTCACGATATCAATGCCGGCACGTTGCAAGTGGAAGAGGTCAGCGCCCTGTGCCGGGCGCTGCTGAAAGAGGGCGTTACCGCCTTTTTACCGACGATTATTACCAGCTCGCCAGAAAAAATTCTCTGCGCACTGCGTGCTATTTCTGCTGCCCGACAGCAGGATGGGATTGCTAAGGCAATGATTTTCGGCGTGCATCTGGAAGGGCCATCCATTTCACCACAGGACGGCCCCCGGGGCGCGCATCCGGCGGAGCACATTCGTCCACCTGATCTGGCAGAGTTTGCTCGCTGGCAGCAGGCCAGCGGTAACCTGGTCAAGTTGGTAACGCTTTCGCCGCACTTCCCGGAGTGCGGACGTTATATCCGTGCGCTGGTGCAGCAAGGTGTGCGGGTTTCCCTCGGACACACCCACAGTAGCCATCAGCAGATCGTTGATGCGGTTGAAGCCGGTGCCAGCTTGTCAACGCATCTTGGCAACGGCGCCCACGGTATGCTGCCCCGACATCCCAACTATATATGGTCACAGCTTGCCGAGGAGCGACTTATGGCAATGTTAATTGCCGATGGGCATCATCTCTCAAATGAAGTATTGACTGTAATGGTGCGGGCAAAGGGAGTTGAAAACGTGATTCTGGTCTCAGATACGGCGATGGCCGGTGGGCTGCCGCCGGGCGATTATGATACGCCGGTGGGTGGAAAAGTGACGCTGGAGCCAGACGGACGGCTGGGGCTGACCGGATCGCCGTACCTTGCGGGAGCCGCGCTGCCGCTGCGTTTCGGCGTTGGTCGCTGCACGGGATTGCCTGGTATGAGTCTGGCAAGCACGCTGAAAATGGCAGTTGCTAATCCGGCCCGCCTGCTGAATAAAACGTACGGTACCGCACCCGGCTCGGTAGCCGATCTGATTCGCTTTCGATGGATGCCGGGACACGGGGCGCTGGAGATAGAGCAGACGTGGCTTGGCGGCCATCCTCAGCTATGAGCCCGCGCGCGGTGCCGTGCTGTTTCGCAGGATAAGTTCCGTATCCAGCAGATAGCGCACATCGCGCATTTCACCTTCCTGCAGCAAATTTAGTAGCAGATCTACAGCGCTTTTACCTGCATCGGCAGTTCGCGAGGAAACGGTAGTCAGCGTGGGGAAAAGGTATTCACCCAGAACATCATCGCAGCCCACAATACTAAATGCGGCCGGCACTTTAATTTTCTGTTCAGCTAGCATTGCCATCAGGCCCTGAGCAACCAAGTCGTCAAAAGCGATAGCGGCAGTCGGACCTTGAGGAAACAGTGTTGCTGCATGTTTACCGGCGGCGTAGGTGGGACGAGGAACGGAAAGAGTATCGATAGTGATTCCGCATCGGTGAGCTTCTTCGCGGGCCGACTCGCTGCGTTGCTGATTTGACCAGGAGTTAATTGGCCCGTTAACGTAAACAATGTGGCGATGGCCTTCTGCTGCAAGATGCCTGACGGCGGCAGCGATGCCGGTACCCGAGTCAATTAATACGCGCGGCAGGCCTTTGATATCGCGGTTAATTAATACCAGCGGGCAGAGGCTGGCGCAGCGCAGGATTTGTGCCTGCGACATGCGGGATGAGACCAGCACAATACCATCCACCTGGCTGGCGAACTTACTGAACAACAGCTCTTCCCGGGCTGCATTTTCATCGGCATCTCCGAGAAAAACGCATACTCCGGCGGCATCGGCGCGGCTCTGGGCGGCGCGGATCACCGGCGGGAAGAAGGGATTTTCGATATCGGGAACGATAATGGCGATATTGCCAAAGCGTCCGGTTCTCAGCGCTCTGGCTGCGTGGTTGGAAGCATAGCCCAGGTTTTCGGCGGCCTGCAGCACGCGTTGTACGGTCTCTTTGGCCAGCAGCTCAGGATTGTTGAATGCCCGGGAAACGGTGGTTCGCGAAACGTTAGCCGCTTTGGCCACTTCGGTGATGTTAGGCTGTTTTGCCTTATCCTTTTTCATGCCCCGGGTCCTGCTGCGGAAGTAATTGTCTTTTAAAGCAAAATCATAGCGCTTCTGTTAATAATAAAAAAGCCGTAACGTTCACCGTTACGGCTTTCTAAAGCAGGGCGGGCCCGCTTTACAGAGTAGCTAACTTACTTCTTGATGCGGATAACCGGCGTTTCGCCAACGGTTACGCTACCAGACAGTTTGGTCAGCTCTTTGATTTCGTCCATGTTGGAGATAACAACCGGCGTCAGGGTAGACTTGGCTTTCTCTTCCAGCAGCGGCAGGTCGAATTCGATAACCGGATCGCCAACTTTAACGCGCTGGCCTTCTTCCGCGATACGTTTGAAACCTTCGCCTTTCAGCTCAACGGTATCAATACCAAAGTGGACGAACAGCTCAATGCCGCTGTCGGACTCGATAGAGAACGCGTGGTTGGTTTCAAAAATTTTACCGATAGTGCCGTCAACCGGCGCTACCATCTTGTTGCCGGTCGGTTTGATAGCAATACCATCGCCAACGATTTTTTCAGCAAATACGACATCGGGTACGTCTTCAATGTTGACGATTTCGCCAGACAGTGGAGCAATGATCTCAATGGTTCCGGTATCACTATTACCTTTGTCACCGAAAAGTTTACTTAAGAACCCCATTAGCCTTCTCTCCTAAGCAGTAATTTGGGCCGCATCTCGTGGATTAGCAGATTGTTTTTTCTTCAATGAACTTGTTAACCAGCGTCATTAACTCGTCCGTTGTCGGTTGAGCAAGAGCCTGCTCTGCTAAAACCTTCGCATCTTCGAAGTTCGTGTTACGGATAATCTTCTTGATACGCGGGATGGAAATGGCACTCATTGAGAATTCGTCCAGACCCATACCCAGCAACAGAAGTGTAGCACGTTCATCGCCAGCAAGCTCACCGCACATGCCAGTCCACTTGCCTTCAGCATGAGAAGCATCAATAACTTGCTTGATCAGGTTGAGAACAGACGGTGACATCGGCTGGTAAAGATGCGAGATCATATCATTACCACGATCAACCGCCAGCGTATATTGCGTTAAATCATTGGTTCCGATACTAAAGAAATCCACTTCTTTGGCTAAATGACGCGCAATGGTTGCGGCTGCAGGGGTTTCAACCATCACGCCAATTTCGATGGCTTCATCAAAGGCTTTGCCTTCATCGCGCAGTTCCTGCTTGTAAATCTCAATCTCTTTGCGCAGCGCGCGAACTTCTTCAACGGAGATGATCATCGGGAACATGATGCGCAGCTTGCCGAAAGCGGATGCCCGCAGGATGGCGCGAACCTGATCGCGCAGGATCTCTTTACGATCCATCGCGATACGAATCGCGCGCCAGCCGAGGAACGGGTTCTCTTCTTTCGGGAAGTTCATGTACGGCAGCTCTTTGTCGCCGCCGATGTCCATGGTACGCACGATAACGGCTTGGGAGCCGCAGGCTTCCGCCACGGCTTTATAAGCAGCAAACTGCTCTTCTTCCGTCGGCAGCGCGTCGCGATCCATAAACAGGAATTCGGTGCGGTACAGGCCAACACCTTCCGCGCCGTTGCGCTCGGCGCCGTCGATATCGCGCACGGTACCGATGTTGGCGCAGACTTCAACCTGATGACCGTCGAGGGTGATCGCCGGCAGGTCTTTCAGTTTAGCCAGCTCGGTTTTCTCTTCGGCAACCTGGGCCTGAATCGCGCGCAGGGATTCGATTTCGTCGTTAGTCGGGTTAACGTAGACTTTGTTATTAACCGCGTCGAGAATTAAGTAATCGCCGTTTTTCACTTCGGAAGTGACGCTACCGGTGCCCACAATTGCCGGCAGCTCCAGAGAGCGGGCCATGATGGAGGTGTGGGAGGTGCGACCGCCGATATCAGTGATGAAACCCAATACCTTTTTCAGGTTCAGCTGTGCGGTTTCAGACGGCGTCAGATCTTTGGCCACCAGGATAACTTCATCCTGAATAGCGCCTAAATCGATAATATTAAGGCCGAGGATGTTGCGCAGCAGGCGCTTACCAATGTCGCGCACGTCAGCAGCGCGCTCTTTCAGGTATTCATCGTCCAGCTCTTCCAGGGCAGTGGCCTGGCCTTCGATAACTTCATGGGCTGCTGCATCAGCAGTCATGTGCTTATCTTTAATCAGGGCTATGATTTCCTGCTCCAGCTCCTCATCTTCCAGCAGCATAATATGCCCTTCGAAGATGGCTTCTTTTTCTTCACCAAACGTCTCGCCTGCTTTCATTTTGATAGCTTCGAGCTGCGCGGAGGCTTTTGCGCGACCATCAATAAAGCGCGCTACTTCCTCGTCGACGCTGTCGGCAGAAATTTTCTTCCGGTCGATGACAATTTCATCTTCTTTCAGCAGCAGTGCTTTGCCGAAAGCGATACCCGGGGATGCTAAAATGCCTGAAATCATAACCCTACCTTACTTGTGACTGATTCTTAAAGATACTCTGAACTTACTCGAGCTCTGCCATCAGTTTTACCAGATGTTCAACAGCTTTCTGCTCGTCTTCGCCTTCAGCAGAGAGCGTCACTACGGTGCCCTGAGTCAGGCCCAGAGTCTGCAGCTTGAACAGGCTTTTAGCGCTCGCGCTTTTGCCATTGGAGGTCACGGTGATCTCGGAGGTGAAGCCTTTAGCTTCTTTCACAAACTGAGCAGCAGGGCGGGTGTGCAGGCCGTTCGGCGCGGTAATGGTAACTTCTTGCTGGAACATTATATTTCCCCAACTTATAGGTTTAGTGTTGTGGGACCTGAACGCAGCCGCAGGCGGCATTCGGGTCAGTATAGTCAGCGTCGATGCAGGTAACCGAGACGCAGAGGGTCAAAGCAATCCTGAGTGGCCGTTCTGACCGTAGACGTTTGATACGTCATTAAACATTATGCAGCGAAAGCAAGATTTGAACCAAATCATATAATCGATTCAGCAATAGCAATTCGTTATTCGATTAATTTCGCGCATCGAAATAATGACAGGTTAAATACCAGAGGCAGCGGGTTGAGGCAATGCTAAGTGGGGGTAAAGTATGATGGACTCCACAAAAAAGCACCCGCCCGGGTGCTTTTTTAAACAAAATTTACACTCTGGCACTACTGTTGCAATTCTTTCTCGGTGAAGAGATCGGCAAACAGTGCGGTACTCAGATAGCGCTCACCCGAAGAGGGAAGGATAACCACTATATTCTTGTTGGTAAAGGACTCATCTTCCTGCAGCTTGAGCGCGGCGGCAACGGCGGCGCCTGAGGAGATACCGGCCAGGATGCCTTCTTCTTCCATCAGCCTGCGTGCAGTAGAGATGGCTTCTTCATTGCTGATAGCAATGACGCGGTCGACCAGTTTCAGATCGAGGTTGCCCGGAATGAAGCCGGCGCCGATACCCTGAATTTTGTGCGGGCCGGGTTTGATCTCTTCCCCCGCCAGCGCCTGAGCAATCACCGGTGAGTCGGTCGGCTCAACCGCAACACTTATCAGATCCTGTTTGCCCTTGGTGTTTTTGATGTAGCGGGTGACGCCGGTCAGGGTTCCGCCGGTGCCTACGCCTGCGATAAACACGTCAACCTGACCGTCCGTATCTTCCCAGATCTCCGGACCGGTGGTTTTTTCGTGGATTTCCGGGTTTGCCGGATTGCTGAACTGCTGAAGCAGCAGATATTTCTGCGGATCGCCGGAGACAATTTCTTCGGCTTTCTGAATTGCGCCCTTCATCCCTTTCGCGCCTTCGGTCAGCACCAGATTGGCACCCAGCGCTTTCAGCAGCTTGCGGCGCTCGACGCTCATGGTTTCTGGCATTGTCAGCGTCAGCTTGTAGCCGCGGGCGGCTGCAACATAGGCCAGTGCGATACCGGTATTGCCGCTGGTGGGTTCAACCAGCTCAACGCCCGGTTTCAGCACGCCGCGCTTCTCGGCGTCCCAAATCATATTGGCACCGATGCGGCACTTAACGCTAAAGCTCGGGTTGCGTGATTCAACCTTGGCCAGAATGCGTCCATTACCGATACGGTTCAGTCGAACCAGCGGCGTATGACCGATTGTTAGCGAATTATCTTCAAAAATCTTACTCATAGCCCGTCCTTAACTGTAACTGTCTGATATCTGTAATTGTCTCCAGCATACGCAGATGATCTCCACGCGGAAGGAAAGTTTTCGCATATCGTTATGCAGATGAGAAATAAAGCGAGTCATGATGGAATAAGGCGCGGAATAAGCCGCGCCATCTTTACATTCATATACGAAAATTTGCTATTTCCAGGCGGCCAGCCTGTCGCGATAGCAGTCTACCCACATTGCCGTCGCGCCGCAGATAGCTACCGGCAAAATCACCAGATTCAGCACCGGGATCATCGTGAAAAGGCTGGTCAGCGCCCCGAACTGCATATTCATGACTTTGCGCTCGCGCAGCGACTCGCGCATGGTTTTGAAAGGGACTTTGTGGTTATCGAACGGATAATCGCAGTACTGAATTGCCATCATCCACGCGCTGAACAGGAACCACAGCACCGGAGCCAGCGTCTGGCCGACGCCGGGAATGAAGTACAGCAGCAGCAGGACCACTGCTCGCGGCAGATACCAGGCAAACTTCTGCCATTCGCGCTTCATGATGCGCGGCACGTCTTTCATGATGCCGAATATGCCGGTATCCGGCGGTGTTGCTCCGGTAAGCCGCGCCTCCAGTTGCTCGGCCAGCAGGCCGCTAAAAGGCGCCGCTATCCAGTTGGCAATGGTTGAGAAAAAGTAGCCAAACACCAGCAGGATGGAAAGCACCGCCACCGGCCATAGCAGATAATTCAGCCACTGCAGCCAGCCCGGAACATGACTCATCACGGCGGGGATCCACTCGCCAAGACGGCTGAACAGCCACCAGAACGCGCCGCCCATTAATAAGATGTTGACCAGCAGCGGTAGAAAAACGTAGCGGCGGATGCCGGGGAGGCGGATGAGCTGCCAGCCTTGAGAAAAGTAATAAACACCGCTTTGTGAAGCGGTTGAGGTTGATGAAGCCATAGTCAGGCGGCACTCCTTTTTTCATGCTCTGCGTGTTGCGGGCCTATAATATCCATTTGTCAGGCAATGACCAGTTCAGAAATGTTCGAAAAAACAGCAAAAGGCACGTTTTAGTTCATCTTTATGCTTTGAATTTCTGGTCCGCACTTGCACTTGACCTTAGGGACAAATACTCTTAGTGAGTAAATGTTTGCCGTGGTGGCAAGGTGTTAGAACAACAGAGAATATAATGATGCAGGATTTGCGTCTGATATTAATCATCGTTGGCGCGATAGCCATTATTGCACTGCTGGTACACGGTTTCTGGACCAGCCGCAAAGAACGTTCGTCGATGTTCCGCGATCGCCCTATGAAGCGTATGCGATCCCGTGATGAAGACGCGCCGGATGAAGACGAGTTCGACGAAGATGAAGATGCCGACGGCGTCGGTGAAGTTCGCGTTCACCGCAATCCGCCTGCCCAGCATACGGGTAGCGCAGAGCCTGAAGCGTCTCGTCAGCCTCAACACCAGTACCAGCCGCCGTATGAACGGCAGGTGACGCCCGCGCGTCACGAGCAGCCGGTACGCCATCAGGAGCCGCAGTCGGCTCCCCGGCATTATGAAGAGCCGCCGCGCCAGCAGCCGGTTCCCCAGCAGCCTGCCGCGCCGCAGCCGAGCCAGCATGCTCCCGTGCAGCAGCCCGCTGCGCCGCAGCCTTCTCCTTTCCAGCCGCACGAGCCAGAGATCGTTCAGCCAGAGCCGGTGGCTAAAGCGCCTGAACCGCCTGCGCGCGTTGAACAACCTAAGCCGGCGCCGAAAGAGCGCAAAGAAACCGTGGTGGTGCTCAGCGTTGCCGCGCATCAGGGTTCTTTCATTAACGGCGAGCTGCTGCGCAACAGCATCGAGCAGACCGGCTTTGTTTTCGGCGACATGAACATTTACCACCGCCATCTCAATCCCGGCGGCGGCGGCCCGGCGCTGTTCAGCCTCGCCAATATGGTGAAGCCGGGTACCTTCGATCCGGAAAACATGGCCGATATGCAGACGCCGGGCGTGACTATCTTTATGCAGGTCCCGTCATTTGGCGACGAGCTGCAGAACTTTAAGCTGATGCTCCAGTCTGCCCAGTACATTGCCGATGAAGTCGGCGGCGTGGTGCTTGACGACCAGCGGCGGATGATTACGCCGCAAAAGGTGCGCGAGTATCAGGACCGCATCCGCGAAGTTAAAGAAGCTAACGCCTGACGACGCGGCGCCCAATCAGCTTTTTTCTGAACCCCCGCCTGTCGGGGGTTTTTTATCATTGATGGTGAATGACTATGCACTCAATTGAAGACCAACTAACCCACCTGCGAACTACGCTTCGCCATCACGAATATCTGTATCACGTTATGGATACCCCGGAAGTGCCGGATGCCGAGTACGATCGGCTGATGCGCGAGCTGCGCGAGCTGGAAGAGGCGCATCCCGAGCTGATCACGCCGGACTCGCCCACCCAGCGCGTGGGCGCCGCGCCGCTGACCGCCTTCAGCCAGGTACGCCATGAAGTGCCGATGCTGTCGCTGGACAACGTTTTCGACGAAGAGAGCTTTCTGGCGTTTAACAAGCGAGTACATGATCGGCTCAAAAGCACCGATGCGCTGGTGTACTGCTGCGAGCTGAAGCTCGACGGCCTGGCGGTGAGCCTGCTGTATGAAAACGGCGTGCTGGTACAGGCGGCAACCCGCGGTGACGGCACCACCGGCGAGGACATTACCGCCAACGTGCGTACCATTCGTGCGATCCCGCTGAAGCTGCGCGGCGAGAATATTCCGGCCCGGCTGGAAGTGCGCGGCGAAGTTTTCCTGCCGCAGAAGGGCTTCGAGAAAATCAATGACGACGCGCGCCGCACCGGCGGTAAAGTGTTCGCCAACCCGCGCAACGCCGCAGCAGGCTCCCTGCGCCAGCTGGACCCGCGGGTGACCGCGAAGCGGCCGCTCACTTTCTTCTGCTACGGTATCGGCATTCTTGAAGGCGGCGAGCTGCCGGGCAGCCATTACGAGCGCCTGCAGCAGTTTAAAGCGTGGGGGCTGCCGGTCAGTAACCGGGTAAAGCTCTGCGATACGCCGGAGGAAGTGCTCGCTTACTATCATAAAGTGGAGGACGACCGCCCAACCCTCGGCTTTGATATCGACGGCGTGGTGATCAAGGTGGACTCCCTGGATTTACAGGAGCAGCTCGGCTTCGTAGCCCGCGCGCCGCGCTGGGCCACCGCCTTCAAATTCCCGGCGCAGGAGCAGATGACCTTCGTGCGCGACGTGGAGTTTCAGGTTGGCCGCACCGGCGCCATTACGCCGGTTGCCCGCCTGGAGCCGGTGCAGGTCGCCGGCGTACTGGTGAGCAACGCGACGCTGCACAACGCAGATGAAATTGAGCGCCTGGGCCTGCGCATCGGCGATAAAGTGGTTATCCGCCGCGCCGGGGACGTTATCCCACAGGTCGTCAACGTGGTGCTCTCCGAGCGTCCGGACGATACCCGGGCAATTGAATTTCCTGCGCACTGTCCGGTGTGCGGTTCCGACGTCGAACGGGTGGAAGGGGAAGTGGTCACCCGCTGCACCGGTGGCCTGATTTGCGGCGCGCAGCGTAAAGAGGCGCTCAAGCATTTCGTGTCCCGCCGGGCGCTGGACGTGGACGGAATGGGCGACAAAATTATCGATCAGCTGGTGGAGAAAGAGTACGTCCACACGCCTGCGGATCTGTTCCGCCTCACCGCCGGCAAGCTGACCGGGCTGGACAGAATGGGGCCAAAATCGGCGCAGAATGTAGTGAGCGCGCTGGAGAAATCGAAAGAGACGACGTTTGCCCGATTCCTGTACGCGCTGGGCATTCGCGAAGTGGGCGAAGCCACTGCGGCGGGCCTGGCCTCGCACTACGGCACGCTGGATGCGCTGGCTGCGGCTTCCATTGACGATCTGCAGAAGGTGCCGGACGTCGGCATCGTGGTGGCCACCCACGTTTTCAACTTCTTTGCCGAAGAGAGCAACCGCGACGTGATTGCGCAGCTACAGGCGGAAGGCGTTCACTGGCCCGCGCCGGTGGTGATTAACGTCGAGGAGATAGACAGCCCGTTTGCCGGTAAAACCGTGGTGCTTACCGGCAGCCTGAGCCAGATGTCCCGCGATGACGCCAAGGCGCAGCTGGTGGCGCTGGGGGCGAAAGTGGCCGGCAGCGTGTCGAAGAAAACCGATCTGGTTGTAGCCGGCGAAGCCGCGGGTTCCAAACTTGCGAAAGCGCAGGAGCTGGGCATCGAGGTGATTGACGAAGCGGAAATGCTGCGCCTGCTGGGAGCCTGAAATGGAAAAAGAGCAGCTGATTGAAATCGCCAACACGGTGATGCCGTTCGGCAAATACCAGGGCCGGATGCTGATTGATTTGCCGGAGGAGTATCTGCTGTGGTTTGCCCGCAAGGAGCAGTTTCCCGCCGGCCGGCTCGGTGAGCTGATGGCGATTACGCTGCTCATCAAGACGGAGGGACTCAGCCACCTGGTTGAGCCCCTGCGCCGCCGCTAGGCTTTCGCTTCCCCCGCAGGTGCATTCTTCGCCTGTAGCGCATCGGTCTGCTGCTTGTAGCGGCGGGCCAGCACCGCGCAGACCATCAGCTGGATTTGGTGGAAGATCATCAGCGGCAGCACCATCATGCCGATCATCGCCGTCGGGAAGAGAATATTGGCCATCGGAATACCGTTGGCCAGACTCTTTTTCGAGCCGCAGAACACAATGGTTATCTCATCGGCTTTATTGAAGCCGCATTTCCGCGCGACAAATATGTTTATGGCGATCACGATGGCCAGCAGGACGCAGCTCACCACCACGATAAACAGTAGCGAGCCGACGCCCACCTTGTGCCAGATGCCGTTCACCACCGCCTCGCTAAAGGCCGAGTAAACCACCAGCAGAATTGACGTCTGATCGGTTTTGCCGATCCATTTCTTATTGCGCGCCACCCAGTTGCCAATCCACGGCCGCGACAGGTGGCCGAGGACGAACGGCAGCAGCAGCTGGAGCATAATTTTACCCACCTGTTCCAGGCTGGCTTCCGCCCCGTGGAGGTGCATCAGCAGGCCCACCAGCAGCGGCGAAACGAAAATCCCCAGCAGGCTGGATGCCGATGCCGAGCACACCGCTGCCGCCACGTTGCCTCCCGCCATTGAGGTGAAGGCGATAGCTGACTGAACGGTAGCCGGTAAAATGCACAGATACAAAAAGCCGCTGTAAATGGCCGGATCGACGTCTATCGGCGCCCAGCGGGCGAAAAGCACGCCGAGTATGGGAAATATCACGAAGGTGCTGCACATCACCCACAGGTGCAGACGCCAGTGACTGCCGCCGGCAATAATCGCCTCACGGGAGAGCTTGGCGCCGTGCATAAAGAACAGCAGGGCGATGGCGGCGGTGGTTAAGCCTTCCACAAACGGCACGAAGCTGCCGTGCGCGGGAAAGAAGGAAGCCAGCAGAACCACGGTGATAAGGGTCAGAGTAAACGGATCGATAATGCGGAAAAGTTTCATAGACGCTCCTGATTGTAATTTGGCTATTGTGCTTTTTCCGTTTTGAGAAATAAAATTGATTTATTGCATCCATTGATGAACTGAATAGATGAATTACTCGCTGCGACAGCTAAAAGTCTTTGTCACCGTCGCCCGGGCGCGCAGCTTCAGCCGCGCCGGGGAGATGATTGGCCTCAGCCAGTCTGCGGTCAGCCACAGCGTCAAAGAGCTGGAGCACCAGACCGGCGTGCGCCTGCTGGACCGCACCACCCGGGAAGTGGTGCTGACCGAGGCGGGCCAGCAGCTGGCGGGCAGGCTTGAGCGGCTGCTGGACGAACTGAACAGCACCCTGCGCGATGCCGGGCGCGTCGGCCAGCAGCTTACCGGCACCGTGCGGGTAGCCGCCAGCCAGACAATCTCGGCGCATCTTATCCCCCAGTGCATTGCCGCCAGCACCCGGCAGTATCCGGATATCGATTTTGTCCTGCACGACAGGCCGCAGCAGTGGGTGATGGAGAGTATTCGCCAGGGGGAAGTGGATTTCGGCATCGTTATCGATCCGGGGGCGGTAGGGGATTTGGAGTGCCGCGCCGTGCTTTCGGAACCCTTCTTTTTGTTGTGTCGCGAAGACAGTCCACTCGCCGCCGGGCCCGGAGTGAGCTGGCAGGCGCTGCAGGGCACCCGGCTGGTACTGCAGGACTATGCCTCCGGCAGCCGGCCGCTTATCGACGCGGCGCTTGTCCAGCATGGCATCAGCGCCAGCATCGTGCAGGAGATAGGCCATCCGGCGACGCTATTTCCGATGGTTGAGGCCGGTATCGGCATCAGTATTTTGCCCGCGCTGGCGCTGCCGCTGCCCCAGGGCAGCCACCTGGTGGTTAAGCGACTGACGCCGGTAGTAGAGCGCCAGCTGATGCTGGCCCGGCGCAAGAACCGCTCTCTCTCTACCGCGGCGCAGGCCCTGTGGGACGTGGTCGCCAGCCAGGCACAGGCGCTGACCTGCGTCCGCACCAGCGATCCGCTGTACCAGCGCTGATCGGCGCTACTTTATTTCCACCGCGTAGCTCTCCACCGGCTTGATGGATTTAATCAGGCCGTGATCGAACAAAAAGCGCTCGTAGGTCGCATAGCGCTCGCGGTTCAGCGCCGCCGGATGCGCCGCGAACAGCGGGACGCTCTTTGCCCACGCCAGTTTGTTGAACGGCGTATTCAGTTCGGAATGGGCGTGGGCGAAGGCCTCCCAGCTCTCCTGAGGATGGGCGCGCAGATAGTCAACGACCTGCTGCAGCGCGGTGAGGAATTTCTTAATCTTCGGCGCGTTCACCTCGTTGCGGTTAGCGACAATCACCAGCTCGTCGTAGGCGGGCACGCCGTAATCCTCTACGTTCATTACCACCGGCGTTTTCCCCTGCAGCGTCAGCTCCAGCGCTTCGATATTGCGATAGCCGCCGATCACCGCATCCACCTTCCCGGCCAGCAGGGCGCTGGTCAGCTGGAAATTGACGTTGACCAGCTTAATGCTTGCCGGATCGATATGCGAAAACTTCGCCATGGTAGCAATGGTGGCGCCCTCGGTGCCGCTGATGGAGTAGCCCAGGGTTTTTCCTTTCAGATCGGCGGGCGTTTTGATGTTCTTATCCAGCGTAATAATCGTGTCGAGCGGTGAGTCGATCAGCGTGCCGACCCGCACCAGAGGCAGGTTCTGGTCGGCAAAAAAGTGCACCTGCTGCTGATAGCTGACGGCCAGATCGGCCTTGCCGGCCGCCACCAGCCGCGGCGGCAGCGCCGGATCCGACGGTGGGATCAGGGTGACGTCCAGTCCCTGAGCTTTAAACGCGCCGATTTGTTCGGCGACCATGATGGGCGCGTGATCCGGGTTGATATACCAGTCCAGCACCAGAGTCAGTTTTTCAGCAGCCTGCCCGCTGCCTGCGGCGCAGAGCAGCAGGGCGGTTAAAACGTATTTACGCATTTACAGTTCCTTCAACAGGTTATTCCGGCGACCAGCTAATCAGTCGGCGGATCAGGGTGTCCGTTACCCGCCAGAGCAGGACGGTCATCAGCACTAAAATAAACAGCGCGGCAAAGCAGAGGTCGGTCTGCATCCGGGCGTTAGCGTTAATCATCACGTAGCCGAGCCCTTCGGAAGAGCCGACCCATTCACCAATAATGGCGCCGATAGGCGCGACCGCTGCCGCCATCCGCAGGCCGGATCCCAGCGCCGGCAGCGCCGACATCACGAGGACGTGACGCAGCTGCGCCCGCCGCGAGGCACCCATCGTGCGGGCCAGGTCGAGATAGTCGCTATTGACCCGCCGCAGTCCGTCAAAGAAGGCCGACGTGACCGGGAAAAAGATCACCAGTACCGCCATGGCCACTTTGGCCGGCATGCCGAAACCCAGCCACAGCACCAGCAGCGGGGCGAGGGCAAACACCGGGATAGCTTGGCTGGTGAGCACCAGCGGCATCAGCCAGCGCTGGAGCATCGGGGACAGAATCATCCCCAGCGCCAGAACAACGCCCAGCGCGGTGCCCAGCAGCAGGCCGCAGAGGATCTCGCTGCCGGTTATCAGACTGTGCCAGCCGAGGTAGGCGCGGTTTTGCCAGAGTGCATCGGCGGTGGCGGCGGGCGAGGGCAGCAGGAAGGCGGGGATGCCGGTGAGGGCCACAAGTTGCCACAGCAGCAGCAGGCCGGCAAACAGCGTGATGGCACGCAGGAGCGGAGACCTCATGGATTCGCTCCCGTCAACTGATGTAGCAGCCGGGCCTGACTTGCCAACAGCGTTGGATCCTCGGGCCTGCGCGGCGGTTTTCCTGTCAGGGCGTGCGTATCGTCTATGCCCGATGGCGGCGCGAGTACCAGCAGGCGGTGGCTTAAGCGGCAGGCCTCCAGCGGATCGTGAGTCACCAGCAGTACGGTGCGCTCTGCCAGCAGTTCCGCCGCCAGCGTCTGAACGCGGGTGCGGGTAATGGCGTCCAGCGCCGAAAAGGGCTCATCCATCAGCACCAGATCCCGGTCTTCGTACAGCGTTCTTGCCAGCGCCGCACGCTGGCGCATGCCGCCGGATAGCGCGTCGGGCCGGGCGTCGGCGTAGTCTGCCAGCCCGACCTTTGCCAGCAGCCCCATAACTTTTTCACCGTCGACTTTTTCGCCGCGCAGCCGCGCGCCCAGCGCCACGTTTTCGCGCACGGTCAGCCACGGATAGAGCAAATCGCGCTGGCCCATCCACGCCAGCCGATCCGCCAGCGGCCTGCCGTCGCTGGCAGTGACCGTGCCGGCGGTAGGCGCCACCAGTCCGGCGATAATGCGCAGCAGGCTGGTTTTTCCGCACCCGCTGGCGCCCAGCAGGGAGACCCACTCGCCGCCGCGAATTTCGACATTCAGACGGCTGAAAATCTCCCGGCTGCCGAAGCGCAGCGTGAGGTCCTTAATCTCAATACCGGGCGCGCTCATGCCTCGCTACCGGCGACGGCGTTGAGACCCATTTGCCAGAAGTCGGCCTCCAGGCGAGTAGCGGTATTAAAGGTTTCGCACAGCTCATCGACTCTGGCGTCGCCTCCGCGCTGCTGCCACAGGCTTTCCAGCAGATGAAGAGAGGCGCTGACGCCGCTGAGATATTCTTCGTTGCCGTAATTGCGGATCCAGCTGGCGTAGGGATTTCCCTCAAAGCGGGTCTGTGGATCGTGCAGCAGGCGCAGGCCAATCTCCGCGTAGCCTGCCACGCAGGGCATCAGGGCGACCGCCAGATCCAGCGCATCGCCGGAGTGACCAATATCCAGCACGTAGCGGGTATAATTGATAGTTTCTGCTGCTTCCGGCTCTTGCGCCATCTGCGCCTCGCTAAGGCCCCACGTTTTGCAGTAGCCGACGTGCAGCGGCAGCTCGTCGAGAATGCCCCCGAGCGACGCGGCGGCGGCGCGCATCTCCGGCAGCGTGCGCAGCTTGCTGACCAGCAGAGCATAGGCGCGGGCGAAGTGGATCAGAAAGAGATAGTCCTGCGTCAGGTAGCGACGAAAGGCCTGCTGCGGCAGGCTGCCGTCAGCCAGCTGGTGGAGAAAATCATGCTCAACGTAGGCTTGCCAGTCGCGTGAGCGCTGGCGTAGTCGGCCATAAAAGCCGTCGGTAAAGGCGGGAACAGTCACGGAACCTCCAGTATGAGAAGCGGAGATCCGGGTGCGCAGAGGCGTGAACAGGCTGTCGCGGCCTACAGGCCGCTCCGTCCCTTCGCTGGCATAACCCAGATCAGGTTCAAAGGGTTCGGCTTGCGCCATCTCAGTCCGGACAGGACACCCCTCGGTAGCAGCTGTTATACGGGAATCAGTTTTTGAGTGCAATCGCTGTGCGGTAGGGAAGAGGGGATGGGTTCAGAAACGGCGCATAGCAAAAAGGCGCCTTTTTACATTGGTGGGTCGTGCAGGATGACTCGCTTCGCTCGCCCTTCGGGCCGTCGCCGAGCGCGGCTCCGTTGTCTCACTACGTTTGCCCCGAACCTGCGCAGGTTCTCATCCTGCACTTTTCGCGCCGCGCATAAAACGAGAAAAGCGCCAAAAGGCGCTTTTTTCTGAATTGGTGGGTCGTGCAGGATGACTCGCTTCGCTCGCCCTTCGGGCCGTCGCCGCGCGCGGCTCCGTTGTCTCACTACGTTCGACCCGAACCTG
>NZ_CAJYMB010000095.1 GCF_913775985.1 uncultured Pluralibacter sp.
GCCGAAATGGACCGCATTATGATCGTTAACGCCGATGATTTCGGCCTCAGCAAGGGGCAGAACTACGGCATTGCGGAGGCCTGCCGGCACGGGCTCGTGACCTCAACGACGGCGATGGTTAATGCTGACGCTGCTGAACACGCTGCCGAACTTAGCCGGACGCTGCCCTCACTGGCCACAGGCATGCATTTCGTGCTGACGCTGGGCGAGCCGCTGACCGCCATGCCGGGCCTTACCCGCGAGGGAAAACTCGGCAAGTGGCTGTGGCAAATGGCCGAAGAAGACACCCTGCCGCTGGAGGAGATCCGCCGTGAGCTGGCCGCGCAGTATGTGCGCTTTGTGGCGCTGTTCGGATGTGAACCGACCCACATCGACAGTCATCACCACGTGCATATGATCCCGCAGATTTTCCCGCTGGTGGCCGAGTTTGCGAAGGAGAAGGGCGTTGCAATGCGGGTTGACCGTGCACTCGCCCGGCGCGACGGGCTCGACGCCGGCGGCCTGCGCAGCAGCGACGGATTCAGCAGCGCTTTTTATGGCGAGAGCATTAGCGAGTCACTGTTTATGCAGGTGCTGGACGATTCGGCCGCCGCGGGCGAGAAGTCGCTGGAAGTGATGTGCCATCCGGCCTTTGTGGATAACACCATCATGGGGAGCGCCTACTGCTATCCGCGCCTTGCCGAGCTGGAGGTGCTGACGTCGGCGGCGCTGGAACAGGCTATTGCCCAGAAGGGCTACCGGCTGGGGACTTACCGGGACCTGTAGTAAAAAACAGGCCCGGCGGGGAAGCCGCCGGGCCTGTTATCAGAGTGAAACCGGGCGCGCCCGGTTTTTTTACGCCGGAATAGCGGCCACTTTCGGCTCGCGCGACCAGACGCGGTGCGCCGCCAGCAGGTCCAGCAGGGCATCCATCGCATCGGCGGTGACGAGCTTATCTTCCACCAGCCCCTCTTCACCGGCGTCGCCGACGCCGAGATCTGCTTTAAACGCCCGGGCGTCGCCCGCCAGCAGGATCGGTTTCAGGTGCTTGTACGCCTCCAGCAGATAGTAGCGCGCGTCGCCGCTGTCTTTCAGCGATGCCGCACCGTGGCCGGGAACAATCACCGCGTCCACCGTCAGGGACGGTGCGCCGGCGAAGGTAGCGCTCACCGGAAGTGCGGTGCCGTCATCGGCTTCCACGGTGCCCATGCGGCTGTAAAGCAGCTTGGCGTGAACCCCTTTATCCTTCAGCGCTTTCAGCAGCGTCAGAATTTCAGTCGCGGCGGGCTTATCGTTGAGCAGAACGCCCACCACGCGGCCTTTCAGCGAACCGCCGGGGATCGCATACAGGCTAAGAGTAGGGTCCTTTTTCAGGCCGTTAACCGGCGCCGGCGGCGCCACGTTACGCTGTTCATCGCTGAGCGTAATGCCGAGATTCTCCGCTACGCCCTGCGCCAGTTGCTGATCGATGCGGGTCAGCTGGTCCACCACGCGCTCGCGAATGTAGGCCCGGGCCACTTTACCCAGCTCAAAGCTGAAGGCGCCGATAATATGCTGCTGCTCAACCGGCGTCTGGCTCAGCCAGAACAGGCGCGGATGGGCGTAGTACTCGCCAAATGACGGGCTGCGCTGGCGGATGGTTTCCGCATCGATGCGCTCGTGGCGCGACTCAAAGCCGCCGCCTTTCGGCCCCGGCGGCGTTTCACGCGGCCAGTTGTCGTTGATGGAGTTCGGCTCGTAGTTAGCCGGATTAGTGTCGATATCCATCCGGTGCATACCGTCGCGCTGTAGATTGTGGTAAGGGCAGACCGGGCGGTTGATGGGAATTTCGTGGAAGTTAGGCCCACCGAGGCGGCTAATTTGTGTATCGGTGTAGGAGAACAGGCGCCCCTGCAGCAGCGGATCGTTGCTGAAGTCAATTCCCGGGACGATATGGCCTGGGTGAAACGCCGCCTGCTCGTTTTCAGCAAAGAAGTTATCCGGGTTACGGTTAAGCACCATTTTGCCCACCAGCTGCACCGGCACCAGCGCTTCCGGAATGAGCTTGGTGGGATCGAGCAGATCGAAGTCGAATTTGAATTCGTCTTCTTCAGGGATAAGCTGCAGGCCCAGCTCGTATTCCGGGAAGTTGCCTGCTTCGATAGATTCC